>CAYPFP010000075.1:16568-26403 GCA_964409935.1 uncultured Planctomycetota bacterium
GGACGCAATCGTTTCCTCGTCATCGGGTCGAATGTGGACAAGCTCGTGCTCCACATGCCGGAGGGCACGTACCTGGGCCATCGCGACCACCTCGGCTATCCCCTTACCCGCAACAAGCCCTACTACTTCCGTGTGCCCGAAACGCAGAGGTCTTTTGCTTTGAGGGTCAGCCACCCGATCCGGCTCTTCGACCCCTCCGGCAAGGAGCGGGAGGAGACGAAGAACGCCGCGGGCCGGATTGCCATCACCGAAGCGCAACCTGGGTTGTGGTCCTTCATCCCCGGCGCGGCGAGCTATGTGCAACTCCAGGACGTGCCGCCCGTGGTCTCGTTTGGCGAGGCGTCGCGCTTCTTCGTCCCGCCGGGCATCAAGAAGGCAACGCCCGAACCCGAATGGACGCCGCCTCGGGAGGAGGGCCTCGTCGAGGGCCGTTTCGGCCGGGGTCTGCGCATCACGGGCAAGAGCTACCAGGCCCAGTGCGATGCGCTCAAGCAGTTGCCGTTCCCCGAGGGCACGATCGAGTTCTTCTTCCGCCCCGACTGGGCCAGCCGATGGCTGCCGGAGAGAGAGCCCGCGCCCCTGTGGACCGCCCCGCCGTTCAACTTCACCTACCGCCACCAGCCGCAACGCCTTGGGAACGACAGTTTCTACACGTGGCTGCAATTTCATCCGGTCTGGGAGAACAGCGGTTTCGGATGGATCACACGCGCCGAGGCATACGCCTCCTTCGACGCCGGACAGTGGAACCATTTGGCCTGCGCGTGGCGGCTCGATCCCCCGCTGTACGTCATCTATCGCAACGGCGTCAACGTCGGCGAACTGCCCGACCCCAATCGGTACCAGCGCGGCCCCCTCGTCATCCCGAAGCGCCAGGGCGACGGCGCGCTGGCCCTCGGTCCCTGGTCGGGCACGTACGACGAATTCCGCATCTCGAAGGTCATGCGCTACGCGCAGGACTTCGCGCCGCCGTCGCAGCCTTTCGCGGAGGACGCCGACACGGTCCTGCTCTTCCATTTTGACAAGGATATGCAGGGCGCGGGCAACGCCCGCAACACTGTGCTTGTAAAGCCATAGGCGAGAGGACCGCATCATGCTCGGCATGTACGTCCACATGCATTGGTCGTACAAACACCCCTACGCGGCGCGGACGTGGACGCCGGACGACTGGCGCAGTTACCTCCAGGGGCTGCGCTCGCTGGGCTACGACTTTCTCATGATCTGGCCCATGCTGGACAGCATGCCCCCCGACCCGAACGCCAGCGACCTGGCCTTCCTGGAAAAAATCGGCGGCGTCATCCGCATGGCCCAGAACGACATGGGCATGAAGGTCGGCATCGTCTCCTGTCCCAACACCATCGGGAACGAGAAGTCCTCCGCCTACGCCTTTGAGGACCGGCCCTACTTCGCCTGCGAGCGCAAGCTCGACCCCGCCGACCGCGCGTCTGTGGAGCTTCTGGTCGCGGGGCGCCGCCGGCAGTTCCGCCCCATCAGCCGCGCCGACGCCCTGGTCGTCATTGACAGCGACCCGGGCGGCTGGATCGGCTCGACGAGCGACGAGTTCGTCGCGCTCATGGCCGCGCAGGCCGGTGCGTTCCGCGGCCTGAATCCCCGCGCCGAAATAGTCTACTGGATGCTCTTCGGCTGGGAGTGCTACAACCGTTTCTGGGCCGAAGCCGACCGCTGGAAGCCGGGCGACCCGCCGCCGCGCGTCCAGATGAACACCGAGACCTTCTCGACGACGCTCGCCCAGATGCGGAAGCATATCGCCGAACCTTGGCGCGTCTTCGCCAGTTGGAACCACCACTTGGAGGCCACCGAGGCGCTCGGCCTGGTCTCGAAGCGGTGGTATTTTCCCTACGGCCTTATCGAGGGCGAGCCGACCTTCCCCTTGACCAATTGCGACCCCGGGCTTATCGCGGAGCGCATGAAGCCCTACACGCCGGCGGCGTTCCCGTGCGGCTTCATGGCCAACGCGCAGTCCCACGCGCTTCAACTCCCGCACACGTACCTTGTCTCACACTACGCCCTCAAAGGGCCTTCCGTCGCGCCGGACCTCGCCGCGTTTGCCGAACAACTGATGCCCCGCTGCGGAGCGAAGATCGCCGAAGCCTGGGCCGCCATCGCCGCCGCGGACCCGCAGCGCCAGAGGGTCTGCGCCCGTGACATCCGCGCCGAGGTCGGCAGGCCGCACGCCGCCGGCCCCGCCTCGGGGCTTCTGTTCGGCAGTCCGGACCGCTTTCTGACGGATTTGGCGATGAACCTCGACGTGCGAGCCGGTATGGCGGAACTCAAGGCCGCGATGGACTCCAGCGCCGACCCTCGCCCTGCCATGCGGCGGCTGCTGGCGGACCTGCGCCCCTGGCAGGAGCGCCTCGGCTTCGTGGACGCCTACGGCGGCCCGCTGGTCGCCGGTCTGAACCAGCAGGTCGCACGCCTGAACGACCCGAAGATCGCCGCCGTGCTCCAGCAGTTCCACGACTGGCGCAATCCCGCGATCCGGCACGGCATCCTGCCCCGCCTGCTCGACGCTGTTGAGGCCTATGCGAAGGCCGGCTGAGCCGCCCGCCGCCCAAAGTTCGCTTGAAATCCCGGCCCGGAGCACTTAGAATTCTTACCATGCAATAGGACGTCCTGTCTCCCGATGCGGGACCGTCGCGCTCC
The DNA here is from genome assembly GCA_964409935.1 of uncultured Planctomycetota bacterium. Classification (GTDB taxonomy): domain Bacteria; phylum Planctomycetota; class Brocadiia; order JAADGH01; family CAYPFP01; genus CAYPFP01. The sequence goes on from CAYPFP010000075.1 coordinate 19,230, forward strand.
TCAAACTCCTGGAGGTCTCTCTTGCCCGAAAAGATCGTCAAGCAAAGCGAGGATTTCTCGCGCTGGTACACCGATGTTGTGGCCCAGGCCGGCCTGGCCGATTACGCCCCCGTCAAGGGCTGCATGGTCATTCGGCCTTACGGCTACGCCATCTGGGAACGAATTCAGGCCGGTCTGGACAAGATGATCAAGGACACGGGCCACGAGAACGCCTATTTCCCGCTTTTCATCCCCGAAAGTTTCATGAAGAAGGAGGCCGAGCACGTGGAGGGCTTCGCGCCGGAGTGCGCCGTGGTCACCCACGGCGGCGGCCAGAAGCTGGAGGAGCCCCTCTACGTGCGTCCCACCTCCGAGACCATCATCTGGAGCATGGCCAGCAAGTGGATTCAATCCCACCGCGACCTGCCCTTCCTCATCAACCAGTGGGCCAACATCGTGCGCTGGGAGATGAGGCCGCGCCTCTTCCTGCGCACCACGGAATTCCTGTGGCAGGAAGGCCACACCGCCCACGCCACCGAGCAGGAGGCCGTCGAAGAGACGATGAAGATGTTGGGCGTCTACAAGACCTTTGCGGAGGAGTTCCTGGCCGTGCACGTCGTCGCCGGCCAGAAAACCGAGAGCGAGAAGTTCGCCGGCGCCGCCCGCACCTACTCCATCGAAGCGATGATGAAGGACCGCAAGGCGCTCCAGGCCGGCACGTCGCACTATTTCTCCCAGAACTTCGCCAAGGCCTTCAACGTCCAGTTCCAGGACGACAAGGGCCAGTTGCAGCACGTCTACACCACGAGTTGGGGCGCCAGCAGCCGTCTCATCGGGGCCATGATCATGGTGCACGGCGACGACAACGGCCTGGCGGTGCCGCCGCGCATCGCCCCCATCCAGGTCGTCATCGTGCCCATCTGGCGCAAGGACGACGAAAAGCACGCCGTGCTCGACGTGGCCGGTCGCCTGGAGAAAGAACTCGGCGAGAAGGCCCGCGTCAAGCTCGATGCCCGCGAACAGTACAGCCCCGGCTGGAAGTTCAATGAATGGGAACTCAAAGGCGTGCCCGTGCGCATCGAGGTCGGACCCAGAGACGTCGCAAAGAACCAGGCCGTCGTTGTGAGGCGCGACCTGCGCACAAAGGACTTTGCGCCCCAGGCCGGCATCGCCGAACGCGTCTTCGGCCTGCTGGATCAGATGCAGAAGGACATGCTCGCGGCGTCTCTGAAGTTCACGCAGGAGCATACGTCGGTCGTGGACTCGTACGACGAGTTCAAGCAGAAGGCCGAGGCCGACGCCGGCTACCTTCTCTCGCACTGGTGCGGTTCGGGCGCCTGCGAGGCGAAGATCAAGGAGGAGACCAAGGCCACGGCGCGCAACATCCCCCTGGACGCGAAGAAAGAGGCCGGAAAATGCATCGTCTGCGGCGCCGACTCCGAAGTGCGCGTCATCTTCGCCAAGGCGTACTGAAGCATTACTCCGTGGCTCCGTGGTCGGCTTTCTTGGAGGACTTCCGCGTGAAGAAGATTCTGGTGTTGAGCCTGATGCTCCTTGTGGCCCTCGGCTGCGCGGGGCGCTCCAAGAAGGCGAAGCTGGAGCAGGAGGAGCGGGAGACGGCGAACGTCAACAAACCCATCGTGCTGGTCCTGACGACCGGAGACCGCATCGAGGGCAAGATCATGCGGGAAACGCCCGAAGCCATAACTATTCTCGGCAAGGGCGGAGACGGGACGTTCCCGATGTCGCTGATCCTGAGGACCGAGGAGCCGAAGCGCGTCGTTGAGGCGCCCAAACCCAAGCCGCCCGAGCCCGAACCGGTCCCCGTCGCCCATGAGCCGGCGCCCTTCGCGGCCATCCGCGGCAAACAGGTCTTTCACAAGGCGGCATGTCCTCTGCTGAAAAATCAGCCCCGGACCAAGATCGTGGACTACTCCACACGTAAGGAAGCCACGGAGGACGGCCTGAGACCGTGCGGGACGTGCAATCCCTGACGGAAAGACAAGAGCCGCCGCGCGGCGATACAGGAAGGGGGTTATCATGCATCAGAAATTGGACTTGCGCGGACTGGCCCCGCCCGAACCCGTGGTGCGGGTCAAGAAGGCTTTGGCCGCCGCGGATGACATGGCCCTGGACGTGCTCGTGGACGCCGGCCCTGCCATGGAGGACATCCTGCATTTCGCCGCCTTCAAGAAACACCAGGCCGAAGTCGTCAGCCAGACCGCCGGCGCGGTCCGCCTGAAAATCGTCAAGGGGAATCCGCCTCCGGAGAAGCCGGAAGAGGCCGAGGAAAAGCCTCCTCGCGCCGAAACCCCCAGAGAAGAGCCGGCTGCGCACGCGGCCCGTCCGGCGCCCCCGCCGGCAGTCGGTTCGGTGCTGGTCATCACTGGCGAGGGCGTCGGAGAGGACAACCGCCGTTTGGCTCGCGCCATCCTGATTCATCTGCTTCAGGCCGCCGCCGAAGACGGCCGGAGACCGGCAAAGGTCGTGCTGCTGAACAGCGGCGTCGCGCTGGCCTGCGAAGGCTCCGAGGTGTTGCAGACGCTCAAGAAGCTCGCGGACGGCGGCGCCGAGGTCCTCGTTTCGGCGGAGTCGTTGGACTTCCTCGGACTGCGCCCTCGCCTGGCCGCCGGCGCCGCGGCAAACGCCGCGCAGGTGGCTCAGGCCCTCTTCTCAGGAGCGCAGGTTATTCGTTTGTGATCTGGCGCGTGCACCTCTGCATTTCATCTGGGTTTAGGATGAAGCGCCATGCCGAAGATCCTCGTCCATGACGGTCCGCAGCAGACGCGTGAGTTCGAGATTGGCAGCAGCCTCGTTATCGGCCGGGGCGTCGACGCCGACGTGGCGCTCTCCGGTCTCGACGTCTCTCCCAGACACGCCAGGATATGGAAGACCCGCGCCGGTTGCTTCATCCGCGACCTGCACAGCCGGCACGGCACCTTTGTCAACGGCAAGCGCGTGATACAGTCTGCGCTCAAAGACGGAGCGTGCATCGAGATCGGCGGGCGAAAGATCACCTACCGCGAGCGCGGCCAACCCGCCGAAGCCCCTGCGCCCCCCGCCATTCAGGCCGTGCGGGAGGCATCCCCCCCCTGGCGTTCCGACACGGCCAAGCCGCCTCTCCCCCTCGCGATCGTGGCCAGCCGGGACTCTCTGGACCCCCTCCTTTTCGTCGGGCCGTCTGCCTTTCAGCGCGAGAACGAGGCCCAAAGGCTCCGCGAACGCCTGCGCGCCTTGCGCGAAATCGGACACCAGGCGGCAACGGCCCCGAATCTCGACGCCTTCCTGGAACGGATACTGAACCTCCAGGCGGAAGCCCTGCCCCAGGCGCAGCATGGGATGATAGCGCTCCTGAACGCCGCCACGGACAGGTTGGAAGTGAGGAAATTCGTCGGCCTGTCGGGCGAAGGCGCCGGGCCGGCGGGGCTTCACGAGGCCCTGGCTGCCCACGCCTTGACCACCCGCCGGGCGGAGCTTTCCGACCAGACGCCCAACGCCGTCCCCCCCCAAGCCGCCCCTCGCCCTCCAGCGCAAGACCCGCGCGGTTCCGTCATCTGCGCGCCCCTGATCTCGCCGGCGAAGAACAAGGCCGAGACCGCCATCGGCGTCATCCAGTGGTGCGCCCGCCCCGAAACCAAGTTCAGCCAGGACGACCTGGACTTCGTGGCCGGCTGCGCCGTCATGGCCGCCGCCGGCATCGAGACCACCCGCCTGTGCGACGAGCTCCGCGATGCGCGGCGGGAACTGTCCCTGGAGTACCGGCGTTTGAGCAGCCACCAGTCGCACCTGGAGGCCGAGAACGTCGTCCTCCGCCAGGAACTCAACAGGACGCATCCCTTCGACGCCATCATCTCGACCAGCCCGCGGATGAAGGAGAGCATCGCCCTGGCCCAGAAGATCAAGGATTCCAACGCCGGCGTGTTGATCACCGGCGAGAGCGGGACGGGCAAGGAGATGTTCGCCAAGGCGATCCACTACAACAGCGTTCGCGCCCTGAAGCCTTTCGTGGCCCTGAACTGCGCCGCCGTGCCGGACGCGCTGATGGAGACCGAACTCTTCGGCATCGAGAAGGGCGTGGCGACGGGCGTCGAAAGCCGCATCGGGAAACTGGAAGCCGCCCACGGCGGGACGTTCTTCCTCGACGAGGTGGGCGACATGCCGCCGACCACGCAGGCCAAGCTGCTGCGCGCCTTGCAGGAACGGGAGTTCACGCGCGTCGGCGGGCATGCGCCGGTCAAGGTGGACATCCGCATCATCGCCGCCACCAACAAAAACCTCCGCGAGGCCATCGCCAAGTCCGAGTTCCGCGAGGAGTTGTACTACCGTCTCAACGTCATCGAAATCCATCTGCCGCCCCTGCGCGAGCGCAAGGAGGACATCTTGCCGCTGGCTCACCATTTCCTGAAGATGTTCGCCCAGGAGACGGGCAAGGCCGTCTACGCCTTTTCGCGCGACGCCGAGGAGCTTCTGCTGGCCCACGCCTGGCCCGGAAACGTGCGCGAGTTGAAAAATGTCGTGCACCGGTGCGTGGTGCTCGCCGACCAGGACGGGCTGGTGGATCATCGCTCCCTGTCGCCGGAGATTACCGGCATGCCGCCGGACGCCCAGGGCGGGAGCGCCCGCGGAAAACTCGACGTGCTGCTGGCCTCGATCGAGCGCCGCATGATCAAAGAAGCCCTGCCCGCCGCCGCGGGCAACAAGACCAAAGCGGCGGCCCTGCTGGACATCAGCCGGGAAGGCCTGCGGTTAAAGCTTGCCAAGCACGGCTTGGCGTGAGAGAATCAGTAACGAAGCCTTGCATTCCGGGGATGGGTTTCTGAATACGCGGAGGCGCAAAGCTATGAAACTCCCGCAAACATGGGTATCCGCCGGTCTGCTCATCGCACTTCTCAGCCCGCTCGCAGCGCTTGGCCAGACGCCGCAGCCCGCCGTCATCATGAAGATGACGGGCGACGTCAAGGTCCTCCTGACCGACGGACAGGTTGTGCCCGCCTCGCTGGAAATGGTCTTGAAGAACGGCGACACCGTCCGCACCGGCCCTGCGGCCAGCGTCCTGTTGAAACTGGGCGAAGGTAACACGGTGGCGCTCCAGGAAAATTCGGAGTTGAGGATCGGGACGCCGCCTCCCAAACCCGCCGAGCAGGGGGCCTCAAAGCCCCCGCCGTCGCTTACGCTCCTGGGCGGCGCCCTGCTCGGCCGGCTGAAAAACGTGCCCCAGGGCAAGGTGAGCATCGGCACGTCCACAAGCATGGCGGGCATCGAGGGCACCACGTTCGCCATCACGGCCTCCAACGGCGGAGGGGAGTCCTCGGTGGCGGTGATGGAAGGGGTCGTGTCGGTCGAGAGCCGCGGCGACGCCGGCAGGTCCGCCGTCGTCGGCGCCAGGAAAATGACGCGCGTTTCCGAATGGAGCAAGACGGTGCTCAAGGCCACGGGGGCCGGCGTGCCCACCGGTCGCTACAAACCCATCCCCGTGTACCGCGATGAGACGCAGATCTACGTCGTGCGGGCGCGCGGCGTCGGCAAGACAAGCGACGAGGCTGCCCGGAACGCCCGCGAGACGCTGTCGGGCCGCATCCTGCGCGCAAAGGTCGCCCCGGAGATGACCGTCGCAGACTGGCTGGTCGGCAAGGACGACGCCTACGCCCGGCTGGCGGCGTTTGTGGGCGCCGCCGCCGTGCGCCCGGCCACCGTGTTGCCCGACGGCGCCGTCGAGGTCATCGCCGAGGCCGGCATCAGCGACCTGGACCGCGTCCTCGAACAAAGGGTCCCCATCTTCGAGGGCGCCGTCGTCACCATTGACGAGCTGAAGTACAGCCTCTATTTCGGCGCCCGCGAACGCCTGACCGCCGAGCGCGCCGCCACGGTTGACGCCCAGCGCAAACTCCTGGAGACGATCCAGGGCGTCCAGATCACGTCGGACTCCACCGTCGAGGACTTCGCCCTCAAGAACGACGTCATCAAGTCCAGGGTCGAGGGCGTGCTGCGCGGGGCCGAGACCCTGAACACCCAGTACTTCTCCGACGGGACCGTTGAAGTGACGATGGGCATACGCGGCCCGGCCCTGGTCGAGGAGATCAACCGAGCCGCCCAGAAGGACCTGCTGGGCCGCAACTACCTGGCCAAACCGACCACGATGGACCTGCCTGCCTACGAAGAACTGCGCAAGTTCGGCGCGGCCGAGAATTAGGCGTTGAGACAGGCGCACAACATGCGCCTGGGTTTCAGGGAGGCGATGATGAGCAGACTCATGGACGGTCAACGCGGTATCACGCTGTTGAGCGCGCTGGTCCTGGTGGTGATCCTGGCCGCCCTCTTCTTCCTGGCCCGGCCCTTTTTCGTCCGAGCCTGGCAGCGCTCCCATCAGGCGGCGTGCGTCTACCACCTCAGCCTCATCGGCAAGGCTGTGCAGCAGTACGCCAGCGACAACGGCGACATCGTGCCGCCGGCCCAATGGTGCTGGGGAACTTCCGCCGGCGACGTCGTCCGGTGGGACCAGGCCCTAGCCTCCTTCCTGCCGGCGCGCGAGCGGGACAGCGCCTTCCAGTGCCCCTCGAAAAAATCGGCCCGCATCGGTTACGCCGTGAATTACCGCACCTTCCGCAACAACCAGAACCCCAAGGCCGTGAAACAGAACTACGCCAGGACCGGCGAGGTGCGCAGCGCCGGCGACACAATCTACGCCCTCGACACCGGCAAGGTGACCGCCGCCACCAGAGACCTCGGTTCTGAACAGTGGAAGGAAGAAGCGGGGGACGCCTCCCCCATCTGCCGCGCTACGCGCGCCGATGAGTTCTATCGGGACGACCCCATGCGCCCGATGCCCCGACACGGCGGCAGGGTCAACTGCCTCATGCTCGACGGCGGCGTGAGGGATTTCACCGTAGACGAGATCGTCACACCGAAGGAAGGCTCAAAGGAGTGTCTCTGGGACGCGCGTTGACGACCGGCTGAGGCGCATCCCCAACACCCCATATCCCTTCCCCACCCTGAAGCCCTCCCGCAGAGCGCGCGCAATCAGGCGTCTGGCCGCTCAACGAAATGGGAGACGGACGGTATTTTACTTGACCTGGAATGCGGTGGGGGATAGACTCCGGCATCATGAGAACGGCAACAAATGTCTTTGCGCAAATACCGTCTGTCCCAATACTGTTCGGCACGATATTTGAGGTCAACCTTCCGGCGTGTGCGCGAA
>CAYPFP010000076.1:0-26236 GCA_964409935.1 uncultured Planctomycetota bacterium
TGTCGTACTGGGTGAGGGCCATGGTGGCGGCGAAAAGGGCCGTCACCGCGCCGATGACGCCGACGGCGGCGAGCGTGAAGGGGGCCAGGACGAAGAGGAAGTTCCATCGGGCGATGAGGTATACGCCGGCGGTGACCATCGTGGCGGCGTGGATGAGGGCGCTGACGGGGATGGGGCCTTCCATGGCGTCGGGCAGCCAGACGTGAAGGGGGATCTGGGCCGACTTGCCGGCGGCGCCGCAGAAAAAGCCCAAGGTGATCAGCGTGACGAGCGAGGCCCCGAACAGGGGCGTCGCGGCGGCCAGGGCCTCGCGGGCGGGCAGGGCCTCCGCGGCGAACCAGGGCGTGACGGGCAGGTTGCCGCGGATGATCTCGGCAATCCTGCCGATCTCGAAGGTGCCGAAGACGCCGTACACGGCCAGGACGCCCAGTAGGAAAAAGGCGTCGCCGAGACGCGTGACGATGAAGGCCTTTTTGCCGGCGTCGGCGGCGGAGGTCTTGTGGTACCAGAAGCCGATGAGGATGTACGAGCAGAAGCCGACGCCCTCCCAGCCGATGAAGAGCACCAGGAGGTTGTCGGCCATGACGAGCAGGAGCATGGCCGCCGTGAAGAGATTCAGGAAGGCGAAGAAGCGGACCTTGCCTTCGTCGCCGCGCATGTAGCCGATGGAATAGACGTGGATGAGGAGGGCGACGAAGGCGATGATGAGGCTGACGACGGCGGAGAGAATGTCCACGCGCAGGGCGATGTCCACCGTGAACGCCGCCGTCGGGAACGCGCCGACGGCCATCCACTCGTAGAGGATGACGACGCGCGCGCGCTGCTCCTCCGGGAGGTTGAGCAGGGCCGCCAAAACCGCGAGCGAGCAGAGAAAAGACAAGCCGACCATGAGGGAGCCGAACTCGCCGCAGCGTCGGCTGAAGGCGCGCCGGCCGAAAAGGCCGAGGGCCGCCGCGCCTGCCAGCGGGGCGAGCACCACGAGGGCGGCCAGATTCAGGACCAGCTCGGTCATCCTTCGACTCGCAAAAGGCCAATGTCCAACGCCCGGCGCGCGCGGCCGGCGCGTCCCGGCACCGCCGCGGCTACCCGCGCAAGGCCCTCAGGGCCTCGACGCTGGTCGTGCCTTTGAGGCGGTACAGGGCGATGATGATGGCGAAGGCGACGGCGGCGTCGGCGGCGGCGATGGAGATGATGAACAAGACCATCATCTGTCCGCCGATGTCGCCCATGTGTTTGGCGAAGGCGATGAAGTTCACGTTGACGGCGTTGAGCATCAGTTCGAGCGACATGAGCATGACGAAGACGTTGCGGCGCGAGAGAAACCCCGCCAGCCCGATCAGAAAGAGCAGGGCGCCGAAGACCAGGTATTGATCGAGGTAGACCATGTCTTTCCCTTATTCCGCATACCTTCGCTTGACGATCACGACGGCCCCGACGAGGGCCACCAGGAGCGCGATGGAGACGATCTCGAACGGCAGGATGTAGTCCGTAAACATGGCGGCGCCGAGGGACTCGACGTTGCCGGGGCCGGAGGGCTGCGCTTCGGGAGGGGGGGCGAAGCCGCCTCGGGCGAGCAGGTATCCCATCTCGGCGCCCAACAGGATCACCAGGGCGGCGACGACGGGCACCGACAGGCGCGTCAGGGTGAGGTCGAGGGCTTTGTGGAAATCTATCATCATCACCATGAAGAGGTACATCACCACGATGGCGCCGGCGTATATGAGGACCTGGACGGCGGCGACGAACTCGGCTTCCAGGAGGACGAAAAGGAAGGCGATGTTCAGCAGGCTGCCCACGAGCCAGCACGCGGCGCGGACGGGGTTTATGGTGGTGATGACGAAGAAGGCGCAGAAAAGCGCGAGCGTGCTGAACAGGTAGAAGAGCAGGCTCTTGATCTGCGTCAGTTCCCAGGTGTAGAAGATGGCGGCCACGGCGATGCTGAGGAAGATGACGGCGGACCAGAACAGCGTCGCGCCGCCCCCGCGCCCGCGCCAGGCGAGGTAACAGGACAGGACCAGCAGGGCCATGAGGGCGTAAAAGCCGGCGGCGTTCATCCTTCACCATTCGAGGGCGCAGGCGAGGCCGCTCCAACCGAAGCGCGGCGGCTGTGCCCCCTCAAACATCACTTGAGCGCGGCATGCAAACCCACGTCGTAAACCTGCTCGCAGTTCGGACATTTCAGGCGGAGCTTGACGTTGCAGGGCCCTTGCCCGGAAACGCGCTGCAACAGGACGTGAAAACTGCCCTTGTACTCGCATTCGGAGCAGTGTTCGAACACCGGTTCGACGCGGCGTTTGATCTCTTTGCGGCCCTTCTTGCCCGCTGCGGGGGTCATATGAACGCGCCTTTCAACAAGTGGGGCGAGGGCCGGGCCTAGACGGCAACGGCGGCAAGGCCGAAGTCGCCGCCTTTCTCGACCAGCGCAAATCTCTGGCAGCACCGCGTGCAGCGCGCCTCGTTCCCGACGTACGGGTTCACGCCGAAGTCCACGACCCACCCGCAGACCGGGCAGTAGAAGGTGACGCGGTGCTCGTCGCACTCGATCTGGCGGATGACGGCCTCCAGCCCTTCGGCGTGGCCGCGCGCGACGCGCATGAGCTTCTCAAACCCCGCCTTGACGTCGGCCTCCACGGATACGTCCGCCAGCTTCTTGAAGAACGCCTCCTGTTCGCGTTCCAGCTTGATATCGTTTTCCAGGAATTCCAGGATTGTCTTGTATCCCTCGCGCATGTCGCTCCTCCCCCTAGCCGCGCCGGCCGGAAGCTCCGGACCGGCGACCCCCATGTGTCGCGCCGATCATCGCTCGATCCACTCCTGGATGACGGCCTTGTTCGCCCGTTCGTTGTGGAGAAACCCTTCGAGGAGCATGTTGATCTGCGGGTCCTCGAAGGCCTGTATCTGGCTCTCGTACTGGTGAATCATGATCTCCTTTTTTTCGAGAGCGAGTTTGAGGTTCTTGAGGTCCGTCTCGTTGCGTTTGGCCACGCCTGCCTCCTTGGAGCCATCGCTCCGTCCGGCCGTCCAGATCATGCCGGATCCGCAGCGGGTTGGACGCCATACGATTCGTAGATCGCCTTGCCGATGAGGAAGTCGGCCCACAGAATGACGACGTCGGCCAGGGTGCTCTTCAACAGCCAATCCTGGACGGTCGGGCCGTGCTCCCGGAATTTTACCAGGATGTCTGCGATCCCGAAATGAACCATGAAGATCGTCCCGAAGATGACGAACATGCCGTTAAGCAGGTAGGCCAGGGGCGCCGTGCGCGCCGAGCAAAAAAGCGCCGTCACGACGACCACGTCCACAAGACAGATCGCGTTGGCGAAGAGGTTCTCCAGGCTGAAGACGGCGGCCTCATGGCCGGCGGCGTGCGGGCCGCCGGCGTGGCCGGCTTCGTAGACCGGATGAATGCGCATGTGGAGCATGGCCGCGCCGAGCGCGATGAGAAACGCGGCCGCGATCAGCGCTTTCCTCAAACCCGGCATGTTCGAACTCCCTCGATCCCCAGGCTCCCGGTCTTCGCCCGGCGCGCGGCTACGGAAAATGGAAACGGTGGCCCAGGTAAAAGACCGCGATGACGGCGATGATGTGCAGTACCCACCACGCCGGTTTGCCGACCAGAAAGTGACGAAGCATGGCCAACCTCCCGCCCTACGGCCAGAGAAAATGGCCGAGGGCGTAGACCGCCGCGATGCCGATCAGGTGGACGAGCCACCAGCCCGGGTTCAGAAACCGAAAGGCGTGCGGAGTCTTCATAGCCCAACCTTTCCAACGGACGGCGATGCGCGTCCGTTTCACTTCACCGTAATCTCCTTGTCGCCTTCCCACACGCCGTGGATGTTGCAGCGGGCAAAGGCGCGCAGCGTCCCGCCCTGGTTGAGGATAATGTTCAAGGTGATCTTGGGGTTCACCTTGCCGGGGGAGAAGTCGGCCCGCGCCAGGTAAAGATGGTCAATGTAGAGGTCCGCAAACTCGATGAAATGCGCCGGTTCGTTCGGGTGGGCCATGAGCTTGCCGACCTCGATGGTCACCGTGATCGGCTGCCCCTTGGCGGCCGAGGCCGGCGCGTCAATGACCGGCACGTGCTTCTTCTCCAGGTCCACCAGGTTGGCCGGGTCCGCCGGCTTGTTCACGCCCGCCCACAAATCTCTTGCCTCTGCCATAACCAATCCCTCCTCTGAACAATGACCAACTCACTCAACGCGTTCCAACACGGTATTCTGATCCAGCAGGATGCCGCAGCGCTCGCCATCGGCCTTCTCGATGTAGACGCGCTCCACCCAGTAGCGGCCCCGTTCCCCGCCGGCAAAGGCGCTGATGGTCGGAAAGCGGTCGCGGGCGTACAGCGTTCCCGTGACGACGATCTTGAAGGACGCCGGCGCAAGCTCCACGCACTGCGTGACCTTGACCTTGGCGCCGATCAGGATGACCTCCGACACGCTGACCTTCCTTCCTCTCCTAGGAAACGGCGGACGGCGGCGCGGCCTTCGCGACGCCGCCGGGCGTCCGTCCGTAGAGCTTGCGGTTGTACGTCAAGTCCCAGATGGCGAGGAGTTTCTCCTTGTCGAGGATCATCTCCTCGCGGGTGTAACTGGAGTAGTCGTAGATTTCCGTAAGCTCGATGGCGTCTTCGGGACATGCCTCCTCGCAGAAGCGGCAGTAGATGCAGCGCAGTTCGTCAATCTCGAAGACGACCGGGTACTTCTCGCGGTCCGGCCACGGCGAGGCGCCCGCCTCGATGTAGATGCACCGGGCCGGACAGGCCGTCGCGCACATGTAACAGGCCACGCACTTCACGCGCCCCTTGGTGTCCCGCGTGAGGCGGTGCAGACCGCGATAGTGCGGGAACGGAACCCACTTTTCTTCCGGATACCGTATCGTGAACTTCTGCGGCCTGAGAAGGTGCTTGAGGGTGAGCCACATTCCCCCCAGGATCGCGGGGAGGTACAGGCGATCCCACAGCGAAAGCCTCTGGACGCCCTGAACGGTAACGTCCTTGATCTTCACCATACCGGCGGTTCCTGATAACTGCCGGCGCCGGGCGCGCGGCGGTCATTCGGCCTGCCGCCGCCTGGCGCGCCTGCGCTCGTGTGAAAGCACCGCGAGAAGATAGTCCTTGACCTCGTCGTCGGTCATCTCGTGAAAGTCGCGGTAGAAACTGGCGACGGCGAAAGAGAGCGTATCCTGTGCAACCAGACAGACCGCCTCGTCGGCGTATTGCTTCACGCGCTCCAGACTGCCGACGGGGCTGACGGGCACCGCCACGACGATCTTGTCCGGCGACTCCTTCCTGAGCCACTGGACGGCGGCTATCATAGTATACCCCGTCGCAAGGCCGTCGTCGGTCAGGATGACGGTTTTCCCCTTCAGGACGAGGGGCGGGGCGCCCACGTCGTACTCCCGCTCCCGCCGGAGCACCTCGGCGCGCACGGTCCTGGCGATCTGCTCGATCTCATCGGCCGACAGTCCCACGTCTTCGACCAGGCGGTCGTTCAGCACGAGCGTGCCGTCGCCCATCACCGCGCCGAAGCCCGCTTCGGGGTTGTCGGGGATCGGCAGCTTGCGCGGGACCGCCGCGCGCAGAGGCGCCGAGAGCCGCATGGCCACCTGAGCCGCCACGGCCACGCCCCCGCGCGCTATGCCAAAGACCGCCGAATCCGGCCACTTACGGCGCGCCATCTCGTCCGCCAGCTTACGGCCTGCATCCTCGCGATCCAGGAATAATCCGTACCGGCGCATATCCGGTCCCTGCCAATAGGGGCCTGCGTGACGTCGAACCCGTTGCCTAGATGTGAGGCCGCAAGACATCGTCCAGACCCCCGACGGAGAAGCAAAGCTCATACCATGACGAGATAGAGTATGCCTGCGCCCGTCTTGGGTTGCATCCGGATTGGGCGTAATGTCAAGTATGGTCGTAGGAAGCGACAATCAGAGGGAAGGGCATTCGGGGCGGCGGCGGTGATTTTCTACTCTTGCCGGAGAGCGTCATCTGTGACGCAGAGAAGAGGCAGGCGACCTTCGATAGCCGGAAGGGGCTTCAGGCCTCGCCCCGCTCCTGGCCGCATTTCCAGCAGGCGTCGAAGACGCCGTCAATCTTTTCGGCGCAGTTGGGACAGGTCCAGTCGGCGCCGCCGGGACGTTGCAGGAGGGCGCGGGCTTCATCGGCCTGCTCGTCGGGAACACAGACGACAAAGCCGACGAACTGTTGCGGAATGCCCGCCGCCTCCATGCCTTCGTTGTGCACGGTTGCCGAGAGGCCCCCGTCCTGCAGAATGGCCTTGATCATCTCGGCTTCGAGCCGCTGCCGCGCCAGATAGACTTTGGTCGTGCCTGCGGGTGTGCGGTTCACGATCGCGGCTCCTGAAGGAAGGGCGCAACGTCAATAAGCCTGGAACTTGATGGTCAGGTCAATCGTCTCCGGCATGAGGCCGGGCGCGGCAGGCCCTTTACGGGACTCGTTCAGGGCAGGCGCGGCCTTTTCTCTGGCGGGTTTCGCCGAGGCCCGCGCGCGGTCGGCCGAAAGGTAGTTTTTCTTTTGCAGTTCCGTCAGCAAGGCCTGGTAGCGCGCGCCGGGCACCTGGGCGCGGATCCGCCTGCCGGCGTCCTCCAGCTTGCCGCCTTCGTAGTAGTCCCGGCTCAACTGCGCGCCGAACTGGGCCAGGATGACCCGCACCTCCGCTGTGGCCGCCGGCACGTCTTCGGCGCGCAGGAGCAGCGTCTGGCGCTCCACCATGCCCTTGATGACATTGGCCGCTTCCACAGCGGGAGGGATGACAGTCTTCTCGACATCGCGCACCGCGACGCCGACCTCTTCCTGGCGGGCGGGTTCGGCCGGAGCAGGCCGTGCCTCGGCGGGGGCCGGCTCGACGGCGGCCGCCTTCCTCTCGGCCGCTTCGCCGGGTACAGGGGCGGGAGTGGCCGCGGCGGGCGGGGCAGAGGGGGTAGCGGCCGGAGACTTTGCCGCCAGGGCGTCGGCAGGTCTAGCGCCGGCGAACTCCTTGGCGAGCATTGGAGGCAGGCGCTCATCCAGCGTCGCGGGTTCTTGGGCTTCCTTCTGGGGCGGGGCCGGCTGGGCGACGACGTGCGGCGGCGGTGCGGCAGGCGGGCCGGTTGCCGCGCCTTTTCCCTGCGCTTTATCGAGGGCCAAGTCGCGGTCCGCCATCGCGGCCGACGGGGCTTCAGCGAGTCGCACGGCGGGTTTGCGCTGGGCAACGGCGACCTCCCGCACGACGCCGGAGGCGTCCTCCCGCTGGAGCGAACTGGTCTGCAGCATCACGAACAGGATCAACCCGCCGGCGGCCGCCGCCATCAACACGGGCGCCAGACGGCGGTATAGGGGAACCCGAAGGATCTCGATCTGTGACGCTGCGACCGCCTCGGCCGACACGGCGGAAGGGCCGGCGAGTTGCTCGACCTCCCGCGCAATCCGAGCGGCCAATTCCTTGGGGGCCTTGGAGGCGGGCAGAGATCGGACGAGGTCCTTGGTGCGTTTCAGGTCTGCGAGCAGCGCCTGGCACGACGGGCACGAAGCCAGGTGCTTCGCCACCCATTCCCTGCGCCACGGCTCGGAGATCTCGCCGTCAAGATATTCGGAGAGTATGTCCTGGACTTCCTCGCACTTCATTCGCCTCTATCCTCCTGCTGCAAGTCGCGGCCCTAGACGGCCCCGGCCGCAGCGGTTGAGTCCCCCGCGCGCCCCGCCGGGCGATCCCTTTCCGTTTCGTCGGCAAAGAGCGAACGGAGTCTATCGCGCAGAGTCAGGCGGGCGCGGTGCAGGCGCGACTTCACCGTGCCCCGCGGACACCCCAGCGCGCGCGCGATCTGCTCGTAGTTCCGCCCCTCAATGTCGCGAAGAACGACCAGGATGCGCTGTTCGTCATCCAAGGCGGAGATCGCCTCCTGCACGAGCCGTTCGCGCTCCCGCTGGCCGGCGACCTCGTCCGGCCGGGGGGCCTTGTCCACGGGGTCGCTGGCGGCCTTCTCGTCCGACGCGCCGTCTCCGCTGCCTTGCAGAGACGCCGTCGCGTGGGCCTGCTTGGAACGTCGCCAACTGATCAAGGTGTTGACGCCGATCTGGTGCAACCAGGTGCCGAACTGCGCGTCGCCCCTGAACTGGGCGATCGCCCGGAAGGCCTTGACGAAGACCTCCTGACAGAGGTCGCGCGCGTCCTCCCAGTTCCCGACGTACCGGTAGATCAGGTTGAAGAGGCGGTCCTGATGGCGGGCCACAAGCTCGTTATAGGCCCGCCATTCGCCTTCCTGACACTTCCTGACCAGTTCGGCGTCGGTCACGGCTTCAGAGGTCATGACGGTTACACCCCGTACTTAGACGCTCAAACCAGGGCTGCGGTTCCCTGGACGTCTCTGCCGGCGTTCTCTACCGGCCCGCCTTGCACACGATATCCCCCTTGGTATCTTCCTTCAGCATATCGGGGCAGAGGACCTCGCCGTTATCGTCCACGCCGTCAGGCCCGATGCTGTAAAGGATGAACCCGTCGCCCAGGCGCCTATAGTGTAACGGTTTGCCGGAGAAGGCGTCAATCGGCGGCTTGATCCCGAGCGAGTCCAGCGCGGGGGGATACGCGCCGGAGCGTTTCTTGTGCGCGGCGAGGGCGAGCATGGTGCGGGCCAGAGCGGCCTGGGCGCGGTACCGCGCGCACATGAACCCCACCCTGTCGAAGGCCGGCAGGAGCATCCGAGAGACCGGGTCATTCGGAAGCGTCAGGCGCATCTTCGCGGCGTCCGGATACGGCAGTTCAGCCCGCGCGATGGCCGCCGCGGCGTAGGTCTTGATGTTGGCCAGCGAGGTCTCCAGGCAGGGCGGATACAGGAGCCAGACGATCAACGCCCCCGGTAAAGCGGCCTCCCCGGACGCGCGGTGAACCCCTTGTGCCATTCCCACGACCTGCCCCCAGAGCAGCGAGAACGGCGGACAGTGGAAGGCGTAGACGCCCATCCGCTGAAGTATCTTCGCGTGCGCCTTGAGGACAACCTGGCGGACGCCTCTGTCGCAGCAGGCAAACTCGGCCTGGAGCGCCTGGGCCAACGTGACCTCGGTCGTTTCGAGGGTTTCGAGCCGTCTTGCGGCGGCGGCGTAGACTTCGGCGGGGGCATCGGGGGTCTTGAGCGTCTGCTGAATGACGCCCAGCGCCATGTTCTTGATGGCAAGGCCGACGAGAAAATGGATGAGGACGCCGTTTCTCTCCACGTCCTCCCCGAACTTCACGACATCGCAGAAATTGCGGTAGGCCTGCTCGAAATCCTGCCTGGCTTCGAAGAAGCGCCCTTCGGCCAGGAGCAGCCGCGCCATGGCGCGAAAAGCGGCCAGGAACGGCAGGGGCGTGTCGAAGCCCTCGACTTCGGGCATGGCGCATGAAGACTTCCGTATGCCCTCGCGCAACTCCATGAAGGCCTGCTCATTCTGGATGAGGGCCTCCTCGATGCGGGGGTGATTGCCGACCCATCCGTTCCTGAGCACGGCGGCCGCGTCGGTCTGCGCCTCGCCGTCGGGTTTGAAAATGGCGGCGGCGGCGATGTAGTTGTCGGCGGCGTTTTCGCGGGCCTTGGCGGTTGGGGCAGCGGGTTGAGACAAGGCGGGGCCGGATACAAGCGTGATCGCCACGGAGACGCCGAGGCACAGAGACAAGAGAAGCCCTTCCGGTCTGCTATCTCCGTGTCTGGATGTCTCTGGGGCAGATGGCATCGCTCTATATCCTCGCGTCGGCCCTAGTCGAGAAGTTCCCACGCCTCGTCGAGGACCTCCTGCGAGGCCTTGATGACGTCGGCCGAGGTCTCGTCGCCGTAGGGCTTGACCTCGAAGCTGACCACGGGGCGCTTCTTGTGGTCGAGGTAGGCGACCTCCTTGAGAACGCTCAGGAACTCGGCCAGTTCGAGAGGGCCGTTCTCGCCGTCGGGCGCGTCGAAGCGCGGGTGCCCGTCGCCGTAAGCGGGATGCTGCGGGTTCTTCATGACACAGTTGCCGATGTGGACGTGCTTGAGGAATTTGCCGGCGGTCGTGATGGCCGTCTTGGCGTCCTCGTCCTGAAGGGGCAGGTGGCTCAGGTCAATCATGAGGCCGAAGTTGGGCGAGGTGGCCACGACCTTCTCGGCGATCTGCACGGCCTCGACGGTCGGGCCGATGAGGCAGTTCTTGCCGAAGGGCTTGCGGTCGAAGGTCTCCAGAAGGATGGGCATCTTGCCCTTGAGGCGCGAGTGAGCGCACAACTCATCGAGGGAGAGCACGAGGGCGCGCTTGGCCTCGTCGCGCTTTTCGGGGCCGGGGTCGGGGCCGCTCAGGACGGCCAGGCCGACAGCCTCCCACTCGTAGGCCTCGTCAACGGCGTGGTTGAGCATCTCGACGGCCTTCTTGCGTTCGGCCTCGTCGAGGGCGCCCAGGTTGAGCTTGTTGACCAGGCAGACGGGCTGCGCGCCGAAGCCGACGGTGAGTCCGGCATCCTTTACCGCCTTGATGGAGTGTCTACGGACGTCCTTGTCCTTGATGGTGGTCACTTCCACGGCCTCGAAGTACTTGTCGTCGCAAATGGCCTGAAGCGACTCGCGGATCGGCCCCTCGCCCTTGAGGACCTCCGGGAAGGCCATGAAGTGAACAATGCCCACGCGCATCATGTCTTGCGGTTTCCCGGCCATGATTGAACCTCCCTTTGCGAAATAAGAAGACCCGTTCGGAACGATTTCTTCCGAAGACACGGAGAACCAGAAAGCCCCGAATCACTGAACCGCCAGTCGAATCTTTGCCATAAGCGCCTCTGCGCGGTTCAGCGAGGACATTATCTCGCCTTGCGACAGCTCCGAGGGAACCAGAAATGGATATCGTCCCTCAACGTAATAGTCCGTGATCTTCTGACAAGCCTCTCTGAATCCCTCGAACGACGGATCATGGACGACCGCTTCGTTGAGAAGGACCTCAAGATCATGCAACCGTTTGAGCTTCCATCCCTTCGTGAGCAGGTAGCCCTTGAGATACTTTTCGACCGCTTGCTGGATGTTGAAGCCTGCGCCGTCCAAGTCATTGTTCTTGAGCAGGGCGCGCGCCCGCTGCAGTTCCTTGTCTCCTATGCTGAACCAGTCGCGGGGGTAGCGCGACTCTTCATGCGGCATGCAGGACCTCTCCCCGTTCCATTATTTCGCGCAGGAACTGATCGCCCATCTTGAGACGTTGCTCAACCTCGGCGGGGGTCAAGACGACCGGCTCGAAAGGAACCAGGCGCTTGGGGTCGGAGACGATCCTGCGAACCGCAACTCTTCGATCTATGGGCCTTTCCGGCGTGTCTTTTATGATCAGCAGATCAATGTCGCTGTCGGGGCGGGGCACGCCGTAGGCGTAAGAGCCGAAGAGGATAATCTTGCTCGGTCTGTATTCCCTCCTGATCTTCTCGACGATCTGAAGGATAAGTTGCCTGACAGCTTGTGGTCCCGTCATTGTCCGACCTCCGCGAGGACTCGCGAAGCAGAAGACCGAGCGCCCGCAAGCATGCGCGCGCCCTTATCCATCAACCGGCGACCTCGTCCACAATAGGCTCGCAGTTCTTGAGCCAGGCGTGGGCAGGGTCGTCGCGGGGGACCATGGCGCGGCGGGGGCCGGCCAGGATCCACAGGTAATACAGGCGATAGCCCGGCGCGGCGGCCACCGGATGATAGCCGCGCGGCAGAACGACGGTGTCGTTGTCCTCGATGGTGTAGCACACGTCCAGCGAGCGGTCGTCGGTATACATTCGCTGCAGGCCGAACCCCTGCGCCGGCGAGAGCTTGAAGAAGTAGACCTCCTCCTGGAGCGACTCGACGGGCAGATTGTCTTTTTCGTGGCAGTGGGGCGGAACGCTGGACCAGTTGCCGGGGGGGTTGAAGGTCTCGCCCACGACGAGGTGTTTGGCCTTGAAGGGGCCGGGCAGGATGTCGTGGCAGACGCGGCGCCAGTTGTGGCGGCCGACGTTGCGGATGCCGACCATGTCGGGCGTGACGAGGGCCGCGGCCGACTTGAGGTCCGAGGGCGACCGGGCCAGGCCGATGCTCACGTTCTCGGTTCCCGTCACCGTCGCGCCGACCTTGGCGGGCAGGTAGAAGCTGGTGGCCTTGCCGTCGAAGACCGAGCGGCGGCCGCCCACGTTTTCATAGGCGAAGCCCTTGCCCTTGACGGTGCAGCGCCCGCTCAGAATCACGCCGCAGGACTCCTTGGCCTCGGCGGGGATCGTGTAACTGCTTCCCGCCCTGAGGTTCAAGACGCCGAACTCGATCAGCTTGATGTCGGCATTGCCGGGGGCGATGATCTCGTTGTAACCTTCCCTCAGTGGCTTGCGGTAAAGATGACTCATGCGGCATGCGCTCCTTTCGATGAGGTCGTTCCCGAAGCGCAGGGAGTCCGCGCGCGGCGCGAACTCCTTGCGTCCATGCGAAGTCTAGCACCGCCGCGCAAAACGGTCAACCATTTTTCTTGACGGGCGGGGTCGGCTGACTATAATCGTGATCGCCGCTGAAACGTCGTCGCGATCCAGGACGGTCAGGAAAAGGGAGAGGACTATGGCCTACGAAGGACTCCTGAAGGACGTGCGCGCCATCATCAATCTGGGCCGGCCGTCGCGCGTTCCCGTTGTCGCGTGCAGCGAGGAGTTCGACGTCAAGTGGCACGGAAAGGGCGCCTACAACGAGGTCATCCTCGATCCGGACCGACTGGCCGGGTGCTGGATCGCGGCCATCGAGGAGTTCGACTACGACTGGGCGTGGCTGCAGATTGACGACTGCATCGAGTTCGAGCCGCTGGGCGTGGGGTGCAAGGGCGAAGGCGACATCCTGCGCGCGACGTGCGGCTATCTGCCCGCCGAGGCGGCGACGCTGAAGGCCCTGAAGATGCCGGACCCGAAGAAAGACGGGCGGATGCCGGTCCACCTGGAGGCCATACGCCGGATTCGCGAACACTTCGGCGACCGCGTCCTTGTGACGGGGCGCACGGCGGGGCCTTACTCGTCGGCGGGACTTCTGTACGGCCTGCAGGAGACGATGATGCTCATGTTCTCCGACCCGCAACTGCTGCGCGACACGTGCGAATTCTTCGTTGAGCTTCAGACCATGTGGGGGCTGGCCCAACTCAAGGCCGGCGCGCATGCGCTTTGGCTCGGCGACTGCAACGCGATGAGCAACCTGGTCTCCCTGAAGCAGTACTCGGAGTTCGCCTTCGAGCCGTGCAAACGCCTCGTGGACGCATACCGGAAGGGCGGGGGAATCACGATCCTTCACAACAGCGAGATTCGGCTGCCGTATCTGGAGAAGACGGCGGAGATGAAGCCGGACATCCTGAGCATGGGGCCGGAGGCGGACTTGGCCGAGGTCAAGAAGGCGAAGGGGTCAAGGATCGCCCTCATCGGCAACATTGACCAGGTGAAGTATCTCATGAACGGGTCTCCGCAGGAGGTGGCGCAGGAGACGGAGCGCGTCATGCAGACCGGCAAGCCGGGCGGGGGATACATCTTCAACACCGGCGACATGGTCCCGCGCGACGTGCCGGAAGAGAACATGCGCGTCATGGTGCGCACGGCGCGCCGGCACGGCCATTACGACTGACGGCCAACGACGCAAGAACAAGAGAATAGAACCGCCGATGAGCGCAGATGAACGCCGATAAGATTCAGGACAAAGGCCGGGTTGCCTTTGTCTTATCTGCGTTTGTCGGCGCGCATCGGCGGTTCGTTCGTTTTGTGCGTTGACTCTCGGTCAAAAAAGGGGTAAAGTACTTTCCACTGATGGATGCCCAGAACGCGGCATCCTTTTCTAGGAGGATGGAACTATGCCTTTGGTGCCGATGAAGCAGATTCTGGACGAGGCGACGAAGAAGGGTTATGGTGTTGGCGCATACAACGTCAACAACATGGAGCAGATTCAGGCCATCATGAAGGCCGCCAAGGAGACGAAGTCTCCGGTGATCCTTCAGGCCTCGAAGGGCGCGCTGGAGTACACGAGCTTCGTGTACATCAAGCATCTGATGCTGGCGGCCCTTGAGGAAAACCCCGACACCCCTCTGGCCATGCACCTGGACCACGGTCCGGATCTCAAGACGTGCAAGGCGGCGATCGAGTTGGGCTTCACCTCGGTGATGATTGACGGCTCCATTGACTACGCCGTCAAGACGCCGACCGGCAAGCATCCGGCCCGCAGCTTTGAGGACAACATCCGCGTGACCAAGGAGGTCGTGGACTACGCGCACAAGTTCGGCGTGAGCGTCGAAGGCGAGCTCGGCACCCTGGGCGGCATCGAGGACGAGACCCAGACCGACCACGTCCTGTTGACCGACCCGGACCAGGCCGCCGAGTTCGTGGCCAAGACGGGCGTGGACGCGCTGGCCGTGGCCATCGGCACCTCGCACGGGGCCTACAAGTTCAAGGCCGCCCCCGTGCTGGCCATGGACATCGTCGAGAAGTGCCACAAGAACATCCCGAAGACGGCCCTGGTCATGCACGGCTCGTCGAGCGTGCCGCAGGAACTTGTGGACCTCATCAATCAGTACGGCGGCAAGCTGGACAAGACGATGGGCGTGCCGATGGAGAGCATCCAGGAGGCGGTCAAGCTCGGCATCCGCAAGATCAACGTGGACACCGACGGCCGCCTGGCCTTCACCGGCTACATCCGCAAGTACCTGGCGTTGAACGCCAAGGAATTCGATCAGCGCAAGTACCTCGGCGAAGGCCGCAAGGGAATCTACGACGTGATGAAGTCCAAGATGGTGGACTTCGGCACGGCCAATCATGCCGGCGACTACAAGCCGATAACCCTGGCGGACATGAAGAAGCTCTACAGCGCGGCGTGAACGGCGGCGCGATCCAAAACGACGGGGCGGCAGGTTTCTTGCCTGTCGCCCCGTTTGTCTTTAAGCCGGACTATTGCGCCCCGAAAGGCGCGGCGGCCGCGACGGCCGATCCGTCCTCTTCCGAGACCAGGCGCGTGCGCTCGGCGCGGAAGGCGCGGGTGGGGCCGGTGTCGAGGCGAACGACAAGCTCGCCGGCGGGCGTGATGCGCATGACGACGCCGCGATGCGCCCGTCCGCGTTCGTTCAACAGGACGCGCTTGCCGAGGGTAGAAGACAGCCGACACCATTTCCGCAACAGGGGCTGCGCCCCCTCGTCGTGAAGCCGGGCGTACCACCTGTCCAGACCGCGCAGGAGGGCGCGCGCGGCGCGAAGCGGGTCGTGGCGGCGCCGGGTCTCGGCGAGCACGGACGTCGCGGCGGCCGACAGGGCGTGCGGCAGGTCCTGGCGCCGGATGTTGAGATTCAGCCCGATGCCCAACACGGCGATGGGACGCAGGCGGCCCAGGCGCTTCATCTCGACGAGGACGCCGGCGATCTTGCGCCCGCCCACCACGACGTCGTTGGGCCAGCGGATGCGGGCGTCGAGACCGTGCGCCCTGCGCAGCACCTCCGCGACGCAGACCGCGCCCATGAACGTGAGCAGGGCGGCCGACTCGCGGGGGCTTTTCGGCGAGAGGGCGACGGAAAACAGAAGCCCGGCCCCCGGCGGCGACCACCAGCGCGCGCCGAAACGGCCGCGGCCGGCCGACTGCTCCAACGCGAAGACCACCGTGCCTTCGGGGTAGCCGCGCGAGAGGAAATCGGCCGCCAGGTCCATCGTCGAGGCGGCGCGTTGGCGCACGATGATGCGGGAACCGACGACGTGGGTGGCCAGCTTCGAGCGCAACGACAGCGGAGTGAGCGTTGTGTTTTTCTGCTTTTGCACGGGGCTATATCTTCGGTTTGGGACGCCCGACTCTCAACGCAGGGGCCGGCACCGGGGATGTTCGTCAGGAGGCGCGTCCGGCGGCCTTCCTGGCGACAAAGGGCATCAACCCGCCGGCGGCGATGATCTCCTGCATCTGGGGCGGGTACGGTTCGATGCGATAGCTCTTGCCCTGGGTCAGGTTGCGGATCGCGCCGTGCTGCATGTCCACCTCGATCTGGTCGCCTTGTTTGGCGTCGGCGACGGCCTGCGGCGACTCGAAGATGGGCAGGCCGATGTTGATGGCGTTGCGGAAGAAGATGCGGGCGAAGGTCTTGGCGATCACGCACGAGAGCTTCGCGGCCTTGATGGCGATGGGGGCGTGCTCGCGCGAGGACCCGCAGCCGAAGTTGTCGCCTCCGACGATGATGTCGCCGGCGGAGATTTTCTTGACGAACTCCGGGTCGGCGTCTTCCATGCAGTGGGCGGCGAGGACCGCCGGGTCGGTCGTGTTCAGGTAGCGCGCGGGGATGATGAGATCGGTATTGACGTCGTCGCCAAAGAGCCAGCATCGGCCTTTCATGGTTTTTCCTTGTAGGGGCGCGGTCATTTGCCTGTCACCTCGTCGGGATGGACGATCTTGCCGATGACGGCGGAGGCCGCCGCCACAGCCGGTCCGCACAGGTAGACCTCGCTCTTGCGGTGGCCCATGCGCCCGACGAAGTTCCGGTTGGTGGTGGCCAGGGCGCGCTCGCCTTCGGCCAGAATGCCCATGTGCCCGCCCAGGCACGGCCCGCACGTGGGGGTGGAGACGGCGGCCTCGGCGTCAATAAAGACGTCAATGAGGCCCTCCTTGAGGGCCTGGCGGTAGATGGCCTGTGTGGCGGGGATGATGATGCAGCGAACCGCCGGGGCCACCTTGCGCCCGCGCAGGAGTTGGGCGGCCACGCGCAGGTCGGACATGCGCCCGTTGGTGCATGAGCCGATGACGACCTGATCAATCCGCACGTCTTTGACCTGGCTGACGGGCCTGGCGTTTTCGGGCAGGTCGGGGAGGGCGACCTGCGGCTCGATGGCGCCGACGTCGTACTCCTTGATCTGGGCGTAGTGGGCGTCGCGGTCGCTCGAGTAAAACTTGTACTCGCGCTGGGCGCGGTCCTCGATGTAATCCTTGGTCACGCCGTCGGGGGCGATGATGCCGTTCTTGGCGCCGGCCTCGATGGCCATGTTGCACATGGCGAGGCGGTCGTCCATCGGCAGTTCGGAGATGGCGTCGCCCGTGAACTCCATGGCCTTGTAGAGCGCGCCGTCCACGCCGATGTCGCCGATGGTGTGGAGAATGAGGTCCTTGCCGGAGACCCATTCCTTGCGCCGGCCTTTGTAGACGAACTTGATGGTCTGCGGGACCTTGAGCCAGACGGTGCCCAGGCCCATGCAGGCGGCCAGGTCGGTGCTGCCGACGCCGGTGGCGAAGGCGCCCACCGCGCCGTAGGTGCAGGTGTGCGAGTCGGCGCCGATGACGAGATCGCCGGGAAGGACGAGGCCCTTTTCGGGCAACAGGGCGTGCTCGATGCCCATGCGGCCGATCTCGAAGTAGTGGGCCAGCCGGTGTTTCTGGGCGAAGAGGCGGAGCATCTTGGCCTGGTGGGCCGAGGCGATGTCCTTGTTGGGGGTGAAGTGGTCGGGCACGAGCACGATGCGGGCGGGGTCGAAGACCCTGGACAGGCCGGCGCGCTCGAACTCCTCGATGGCGATGGGGGCGGTGATGTCATTGCCCAGACAGACGTCCACCTTCGCGTAGGCGAACTGGCCGGGGTGGACCTCTTTTTCGCCGCAGTGCGCGGCGATGATTTTTTCAGTGATCGTCATTCCCATGTTGCAGACTCTTGACCCAAGATTGGATGGGATATCCCCGGCGCGCCGCGAGGCGGCGCATGCCGAAGGAGGCGCAAAGGGACGGCGTCAATTCGACGAAAACCCCATCCTTCGCAAGATCTTGCGGAAGAGCGGGTCCTCCAGGTAGCGGCTGTGACAGGCGGGGCAGAGGTCGAAGCGGAACTCGCGAAACGCGTCGCAGCCTTCGCCTTCCGGCGCGCCCTTGTCGGCCAAGGACTCGCTCAGCGCCGAAAGGTGGTCTTCCTCGAACTCCTCTTCTTCCTCGGTGACCTGGCCGCAGACCGGGTAGACCTCAATCTTCACGACGTATCGGACGTCGTCTTCCACGCAAAGTTCTCTGCCGCACAAGTCGCACGTATAGTGAATCATCGAAGGGCCTCCGCGGCGTCTGAACCTCGGCGCCGGCAAACATCCAAGAACGGCGAATTGCGCTGAACGCGCAATTCCGAATTCATTATATCATACCAATGCAGCGCCGCATGTAAAGCTTTTTGTTGGCGACGCGGCGGGGCGGTCATTCATGGCGGATGGAGAGCTTCACGAGGGCCGACGTGCCGCCGTTGCACTGCAAGAGGGCGGGAGGCGAGTCCTCTCCGGCCACTTCGCCCTCCAGCGCGATGCCCCGGAGCGAGACGGGCGGCGGCCCTTGCACGGCGGGTTGGCCCGGCGACGGCTGGGATGGCTCCGGCCCGGGCAGACCGCGAGTGGCGACCTGCTGGACCTCGGTGCGGATGTGCCGGCTCACCGCGTCGGCGTCGCCGCCCGAACGCAACCGCTGAATCAGATTGCCAAGCTCCGTGAGCGGTTCATAGCTTGCGACGAGCCAGAGGTGTTCCACGCCGCGGGGGGGGACCAGTTTGTAGCCCACCGTCGCCGAGGGCAGGATGTAGAGGACGCCGCCGCGAAGCCGGTTCGAGCGGTGAATCTGTGGATGAGGGAAGAGTACCTCCGCCTTTCCCGCCGAATCGAAGAGGAGCAGGTAGACGTAACAGTCGCTCTGGGGCCGGACGCGCAGCCAGAATTTTTCCCCCGTGCGCACGACGGCATCGTCGCGCAACTGGCGCCACAGCGCGCCCGTGCGCACGTCGAAGGAGTAGTCCAGGCACAGTTCGGCCACGGCGGCCTGCGCCGCCGATCCGCCGGAGGGCCGCTGCTGCCAGCGCAGCAGTCCGCGCACCTCCGCGTTGAGGGGCAGGCCGCCGCGGATGGCGGCGGTGGACAAGACCTTGCCGGCGGCGTCCACAAGCTGGCAGTCCACATGGACGGAGTCGCCGGCGGGGGTCGTTCTGCCCACGAGCAGCAAGTCGGCCTTCAGCAGGGCCATGACATCGTTCTGGCGGTCCTGAGCCGCCAGGTCCGAGAATCCTAAGTTCTTCTCCTGCAACAGCTTGTCCAGTTCGCGGCGCGTGACGACCTGTATGTTCGGCTGTCCCACCAGCCCCGCCTCGACGCGGCGCGCCAGTAGGTCGCCGAGGTAGAAGACGCCCTGGGCGTCCGCACTGAAGGGGATGACGGCGACGGTGCGCGGGCCGGACAGCTCGGCCTTGGCCACGAGCGTGGCGGCGATTTGTCTGCCGATGGCAGACCAGTCCACGCCGTCCTGCGCTCCGGCCGGCAAGTGGATGGCGAAGACCAGACACAGCATGAAGACTTTGATTCGCGCCTGCATGTTCACGTCCTTCTGCGGCTCATCGGGCATTGCCCGTGAGCACAAAGGCCGCCCAGAAGAAGGGATGTTCGCGCTGTTTCCTGACGCTCAACTGCGCCTGGCGCAGGGACTCCTGCTTGCCCAGCTTCGGCAAGTCCGTGTAGAAGGCGACCATGAGGTCGCGCGTGGCCAGGTCATCCACTTTCCAGAGACTCGACACGATGGTGCTGGCCCCCGCGTAGAGGAGGCCGCGCGTGAAGCCGACGACGTCGTCGCCGTTGGCCACTTTGCCGAGCGCCGTCTCGCAGGCGCTCAGGGTGACGAGGTCGGCGCGGAGCTTGAGGTTGTAGAGGTCGCCTACGCGCAACATCCCGTCGCTCTGAGGGTCCTTGGCCAGCAGCAGCGCCGAGTTGAGAGGCTCCTTGAGGTCGAACACACCGTGCGACGCGAAGTGGAGGACGGCAAACTGCTCGCCGTGGCTGGTGACGAAGCTCTTGGTGGCCTCGCCGCGCAGGAGCACCTTGGCGTTGGGGAGGACCTGCGCGATGGCCTGCGCCTCGTCCTGAGCGAACTTGAGATCGAGCTTGGGATTTCCGAGATCGGGGTTGCCCAGGACCAGGGCTGAGGGCTCGCCGCTTTTCTCGCGTGTCGTCAGGAATTTCAGAACACTGGCGCTCGGCTCGATGCGGATGGTGTATTGGTCAATCAGGTATCCCTTGTCCGAAGACAGTGCGTTGAACGGCACGTAATGCAGAACGCCGTGCGGCACGATGACCAGCTTCTCCGCCTGCACGAGGGCGGCCAGGGGACGGAAGACTTGCTGGTACAGCCGCTGAGCCGACGCGCGGTAGTCCGCCGCCGCGGGGTTGACGACGGCGGCCCTGAAGTCGTTGACGTTCTCCTCAAGGCCGGCGCGTTCGAGCTTCACGGCCCGCAGACCCTCGGCGGTCATGACGAAGGCGGCCAACTCCTTGTCGGTGTAATAGTATTCGAGCAGGGCTTCGCCGGGCTGCAGGGCGTTCTGGATCTCCTGGGTTGCGACGCCGGTCACGGCGACCAGCGAGGCAAGCTCCGGCGCCTGGGCCTGGAGTTCGTTCTTCAGGTCAAGCACGACGCTTCGCATCTGCGGCCCTTCCTTTTTGTCCGGCGGAAGGAAGGCCACCAGGTCCGACTCGGCCTTGAGGAGTTTATCGAGCGTGGCGCGGGGGTCGCCGGCCGTGGCCGTACGCACCGTCAGCGTCTCCTGCGAAGCAAGCAGGTCCACGAGAGCGCGCGCCTTGGCGCGCTCGACGTATTCGAACGCCTCGGCGTCGCGGCCTTCGGCGAGCAGCAGCGAGACGAGCAGTTGATAGACGGCCTGCTTGTCGCCCACGAAACCGATGCGGCCCGACTCCGTGTCAATGGAGGCGCGTTGCCGCTCGACGATCTCGACGGCCTTCTTCAGAAGCTCGACGGCCTCCGGCGCGCTGCCCTCCGACTGCGCGATGCGGGCACGGTCGTAAAGGACCAGCCAGTTGATGCCCCCAAGCTGTTCGATCTGGGGATGTTTGAGAAGCTGGTCAAAGCCCTTCTTGGCCTCCTTCACATTGCCCGTCTCGTACTGGCTCTTGGCGCGGATGAAGAACTTGGGCACGTCCTGAAAGGCGGGGTCGTACCATATCTTGAGGACGAAACTGACGTTGGCCTTCTTGTCGTTGACGCAAGCCAGGGCCTTGTCGTACTCCTTGAGGGCCATGTGGATGCGGGCCAGGGCGATGTACTTTTCGGGGCCGAGGTTGCTCATGGCCAGGTTGACGCCCCTTATGGCCTCCAGCGCCCTGCGGGCCTCCTCCGTACGCCCGAGAAAGGCGTTGGCCACGCCGAGGATGTTGCAGATCTGGATGAGTTGCGACCGATAGAAGAACTGGTTCTGTTTGAGCCTGGAATAGGCGACCTGCGCCTCCTTGACGGCGTCTTCGTAGAGGCCCTGGTCCAGGCGGGCGGCGGCGCGGAATATCTGGGGATAGACGGCCAGGTCGGACCCGTGATAGTTGTCGTCGCCGGCGGCGACCTGTTTTTCCATCAGTTCGGCGGTGGCGAGGGCCTTGTCGTATTGCCTGACCTCGTAATAGGCGCTGCCCAGGAGCAGGAACTGAAAACTGGTGACCTTCTGTCCGGCGTCCACGCGAGGCTGGATTTCGCGTATCAACTCGTGATGCTTGCCCTTCTGCATCAGCGAGGACCACTTGATGTCGTTGGCGGAGGCGTGAGAGGAGAAAAGGAACAGGAGCGCGAACCCCCAGCCTTTACCGAGTCGGAACATGGCCGTCACCCTCGTGATTGTTTATGACTATTTTACCACGCCCAGGGGGAGTTTGCGGTCGAACTGGACGCCCGCCCTGGCGGGGTGCTGCTCGTTGGCCGTCTCGCGGCGGACGGTGACGTCCACGTAATCCAGCAACTCGCCCAGCGCCACGATGCCGTCGGCGTCGGAGTCGGCCTTGCCCCTCAGTCCTTCGAGCAGCGCCCACGTGAACACGCCGTGCCCGCCGCCCCACTTGGCGTCTTCGCGGCTGACCTCGTAGCCCTCGCAACTGGTGAAAACGACGCGCCCCGGCTTGGTGTTGGCCAGGTTCTCAAAGTACTTGTTGAACTCGTCGCCGACCTTGACGCCCTTGATGCCCTCGGTCGTCCCGGACGAGTGGCAGGTGTCCACGAAGGCGACGACGCGCTCCGCCGCGATGGTGCGGCGCAGGGCCGTGTCCAGGTCCCACATGGGAAAACCGGTGGCCGCGATCTTCCGGGGGTCGCTGTCGTAGGCGACCAGGTAAAGGTTCGAGGACTTGTCGGGGTCGGGCATCCCGTGGCCGGAGGAGTAGATGAGGACGAAGTCCTCCTTGACGGTGTGCTTGAGGAACTCAAAGAGGGCTTCGCGGATGTTGCGGGCGGTGGCCTGCTCATTGGTCAGGAGCAGGACATGGTCGTCTCTGAATCCTCCACCGGCCTCGGACTTCAGGAAGGCGGCGAAGACCTCCGCGTCGCGGTGCGCGTACTTGAGGTTGGGAAGCCTCTTCGGGTCGGCGTACTTGTAGTCGCTGATGCCGATGACGACGGCCCAGCGGTCGGCGATCTTGCCCAGCGGCTCAGGCTCCGTGCGCTTAGGCTCGGCAACCGGCGACGGCGAAGGCGCGCGCCCGGCAAAGGCCGTCAGGTCGGCGGCGGTGTCGAGCTTCG
The DNA here is from genome assembly GCA_964409935.1 of uncultured Planctomycetota bacterium. GTDB lineage: Bacteria > Planctomycetota > Brocadiia > JAADGH01 > CAYPFP01 > CAYPFP01. The sequence continues at coordinate 22,471 of CAYPFP010000076.1, forward strand.
TCGTGAACTGCCGCAACGCCGCGTTCGCGGCGTCCTTGAATCGGGGTATGAAAGCGGGATAGGGGACGGCGCTCGTTCCTTCCCCCGCAAGGGTCTCGATCGCGCCGCCGGCGGGATCGGCGAAGATGCCGGCAAGATAGACCGAAGTGGTCTGGCCGGTCATCTCGCCCAGTTTCACGCGAAGGTCCAGAACCAAAGTCATGTCGAGGTTGTGTGTTTTGGCGTCGGCAATGCCGGGGATCTCGATGACGGTCTTGAATCGCTTCTTGAGGAGTTGAGTCAACTGGTCGGTGACGTAGTTGGGGTCCTGGTCAGCGGAGTATTGCGAGGCCCTGAAGCCCGCGGCCATCTCCTGCTGGCGGCGACGCTCGGTCTGGTAGGCGACGGACTTGCGGGCGTTCTCCGACATCACAAGGCCCAGGCTCAGCGACTTGTAGGGCGAGTTGGTTTGGACCGTCTCCTGAAGCGAGACGGACTCGGAGTACTGGGGCGCGGTGGCGATGCAGGCCGACACCCCCGCCGCCGCCGCGACACAAATGAAGCAGAGCCGGGCGAACCGTCGAACACTTTCGGAGAAACGCGCGCTCATACTAGTCTCCTCCCGATACCGATTGAGTCCGGCGCATGCTCGGCGCGCCCGGTTCCTGTGCGGTAACGCCTGATTGCCCGGCCACCGCGTGCAGGACTCTGTTCCTGCCGGCGTTCTTCGCCGAGTACATCAGGTCGTCCGCCTGTCTCACCATCTCGTCCACCGACTCGGGCGGGCGGTTGAACGTGACCGCCCCGATACTGAAAGTCACCGGCCAGTCGTTCTCTTTCATCACGCGCAAGAGATTCGCCTGAAGCCGGTTGGCCGCCGCCTGGCCCTCGGCGCATCCGGTCTCGGGAAAGAGGACGGCAAATTCATCTCCTCCGAGTCGAGCGGCAGCATCAATGCCCCGAATGCTCTTCTTGATCGTCTTCCCAATCAACGCCAACAGCGCGTCGCCGGCTTTGTGGCCTCTCCGGTCATTGACCGTCTTGAAATTATCCACATCCAGATAGGCCAGCGTCAACGGGCGCATGGACCGGCGCGCCCTCTCAATCTCCATGCCGGCCAACTGGTAGAAAGACCTGGCGTTGGCCACCTGCGTCAGATGATCCAGGCTTGACAACGCCCTCTCCCGAACCAGCGCTTGTTTCAGCAGGGACAAACAGACAGTGACGGTCAGGAAAAAACCGAGTCTTACCGCAGCGTTCCAGTAAGGAATGAGGGTATGCGAGTAGACATGTCCGCCCTCCACGTCGGCGAAAAGCCACGTGGCGGCGCAGATTACGGACATCAGGACGCCCAGACGCCGCCCTGCGCACCAGGTGACTAGGACGACCGGCGCCAGGTAGAATATGGAGAAGGAAAGCTCCACGCCCGTCACGAAATCAGCGGCGCCCAGAAGCAGATTCATCAGTAGCGCGACAGCCATCAGGACCCATCGGGACTGACGGCTGAGATACTCCAACACTTCCATCGAGAGTCCTTTCACCGCCCCTCTCGGCCGCGCAGACCCGCGAACAGGAACGCCTGCCCGCCGGTCAGCACCCCAGTTTCTTCTCCAGCACCTCGCCGACGACCTTCGCGTTGGCCTTGCCCTTGGTCTGGCGCATGACCTGGCCGATGAGGAACCCGCGCGCCGGTACATGAAGCAGGACCGAGACCCATGCCTGAGACCCGTCCGTTATCCACGAATTCACAGGAGACGCATAAACTCCTCGACGCTCAGCCCCGCCGCCCGGATGATCGCACGAAGGGTGCCGCGGTCAAGCTCCTTGTGATCGGGAACTACGACTTGGGAAAAGGGATTGTCGCGGCGCAGAATGACGTGGCTGCCGGTCTGTCGTCTTGGATAGAATCCTGTTTTCTGGAGCGCGGCTACGCACGTTCGTCCCGAGATGTGTGGTAGTTTGCTCATACCGCGATGAGGATGGCCTCAAAATGTTCTTCGGGCACAGGCAGGTTATCCTCTTTGAGCGCAGCAACATATCCCTCAATAGCCTCTCGGATATTGGCGATGGCCTCCTCTTTGGTCTTGCCCTGGCTGACGCACCCCGGCAGGCTCGGACACTCGGCGACCCAGTATCCATCCTCGCCGGGATATAGAATGACTTGCCGCATGGCCTACGCCTCCTTGCAGAGAACTGCCCTTCTTTACAATCAACCTAACACCTGCTCGATGCAGATTCAAGCCCAATCGAGAGGCACAGGTCGGCGCGCTCCTGCGCCCGCAAACGCTCACCCCTCCAGTCTTTTCTCCAGCACCTCGCCGACGACCTTCGCGTTGGCCTTGCCCTTGGTCTGGCGCATGACCTGGCCGATGAGGAACCCGCGCGCTTCCTTCTTGCCTTTCTTGAAATCGGCCACGGCGTTGGGATTGGCGGCGAGGATTTTGTCCACGATGGCCTCCAGCGCGCCGGTGTCGGATATCTGGGCGAGGCCCTTCTCGGCGATGATCGCGCCGGCGGACTTGCCCGTGTCCTGCATCTGCGTCAACACCTCGCGGCCGATGGCGGTGCTGATCTTGCCCGACTCCACCGCCTGCACCAGTTCGGCGAGCATGTCGGGAGTGACGCGCCATTGGGCCAGCGCGATGCTGCGTGTGTTGAGTTCGCGCGCGACCTCGTTGGTCACCCAGTTCGCAACGGCCTTGGGGGTGGCGCCGGCCTTGACGGCGGCCTCAAAGTAATCGGCCAGGGCGCGGTCGTCGGTCAGGACGCCCGCGTCGTAAGCGGATAAGTTATAATCGGTTATGAATCTCCTGCGCCGAGGCACGGGCAGTTCGGGAAGGGCGGCCTTCAAGGCGTCGAGCCACTCGCCGGGGATGACGACGGGGACGAGGTCCGGTTCGGGGAAGTAGCGGTAGTCGTGCGACTGCTCCTTGGCGCGCATGCGGGCGGTCTTGCCGGCGGCCTCGTCCCAGAGGCGCGTCTCCTGGGGGATCTTCTCGCTGCGCCGCAGGCAGTCGGTCTGGCGTTCGATCTCGTACTGGACGGCCTTGACGACGGCGGTGATGGAGTTGAGGTTCTTCATCTCGACGCGGCTGCCGAGTTTGGCCGCGCCCTTCTCGCGCACCGAAACGCTGGCCTCGAAGCGCAGGTCGCCCTCCTGCATCTTGCACTCGGACACGCCGAGATAGAGCAGGCTGTTGCGCAGCGTGCGCATGTAGGCGTCCACCTCTTCGGGCGAATGCATGTCGGGCGCGGAGACGATCTCGACGAGGGGAACGCCGGCGCGGTTGAGGTCCACAAGGGTGAAGTTCTCGCGGGGGTCCTCGCTGTGCTTGTTGGCCCCGGCGTCCTCTTCGATGTGAACGTTGTGGATGCCGATGCGCTTGACGGCGTCGCCGACCAGGATTTCGACGAAGCCGTCAACTCCCACATTGTAGTAGTTCTGCGAGATCTGGTAATTCTTCGGCAGGTCGGGGTAGTAGTAGTTCTTGCGGTCGAAGTTGAGCCGTTTCGGGACCTGGCAGTGAAAGGCCAGGGCCGTCTTCAGGACGAACTCGAAGGCCTTCCGGTTCATCACGGGGAGCACGCCGGGCATGCCGATGCAGACGGGGCAGGTCTGAGTGTTCGGTTCGGCGCCGAACGTGGTGGAGCATCCGCAAAACAGCTTCGAGTCCGTCGCCAGTTCGGCGTGCACCTCAAGACCGATGCAGGCCTCGTATTCCATTGTTTGCCCTCGTTGCAAGGGTTCAGTATTCGGGGTTCAGGGTTCAGTAACGGCAACGACTTA
>CAYPFP010000077.1:0-26201 GCA_964409935.1 uncultured Planctomycetota bacterium
GATAGTGCAGCCAGTTGGCCACGCCGCCCGCCCCGACAAAGCCGACTCGAACCGTTTCCATAGATGCTCCTCTTGAGAAGGATTGCGAATCACGGTGATTATACAGGATTGCGGCCTTGCATGCCACTGGCCGGGGGCTTGGCTGTCAGACCTTCGGAACCGGAACGGTCCGTTTCTGCGCGGCGCTGGCATACGCCGCCTGGCACACGGCCACGGCCGCCGCGCCGTCGGCGAGCGTGGCGCCGACGGCTTCTTTTCCTTCCACGGCGCGCACAAAGTTCCGGGCCTGGAGGCTGTAGAAGTGGTCGCGCTCGTAGGCGTTGGAGGAAAGTTCCGTGAATTTTCCGTCTGTTCCGCAGCGTTCGACCGTCCAGGCGAACCGGCTTTCGGCGTGGACTTTTCGGGTTTCGGCGGCCAGGCGCGCCCGCAGCGTGCCCCGCGTCCCCCCGACGTGGATCTCGAGCAGGTAGTCGCGCTGGAAGGCGTTCACCTGGATCGTGCCCCGCGCGCCGGACTCGAACCGCATGAGGATTTCGGCGAAGTCCTCTGTCTCGATGTCGGTCAGGGCCAGCCGCTCCGCGACGCCGGTGACCTCGGCGGCACGCCCGCACAGCCACTGGAAGTAGTCCGCCGAATGGCAGGCGAAGTCCAGCAGTACGCCGCCGCCCATCTCGCGGCGGGCGAAGTAGATCTTGTTGTAGTCGGGCCGAATTGTCGGGAAGTGCTGTCCGCTCGTGAAGCGCGCGAAGCGGGCCTCTCCGATCGCGCCGGCGCGCAGTTCTTCGCGCAGCCTGACCAGTTCCGGTATGAAGCGGTAGACGTGCGCCACGCCCGCCGTGAGCCGTTTTTGGGCCGCCAGCCGCGCCACCGCCGGCACGCCCTCCAGGTCCGTCGTGAGGGGTTTTTCGATCAGGACGTGCATGCCCCGCTGAAGCGCCGCCGCGGCTATCGGCAGGTGCAGGGGCGCCGGCGCGCAGACCGCGCACACGCCGTAAGCCCCTTCGGCGGCGTCTTCCAGCCGCGCATGGAACTGGAACTTCGGATACCGCTCCTTCAACTCGGCAACGCGCTCGGCGCGGGGTTCCACGACGCCGACGGTCTCCACTTCCGGCAGTTTCGAAAAGACCCGCGCATGCCGTTCGCCTATGCTCCCCGCGCCGACGACGCATACTTTCATGTCTTTCCTCTCGTGCTGCCGCGCTCAGTCGTCGGCCAGGGCGTCCGCCGGTCCGTGCGGGGCCATGGCGACGGTCGCGTAGCCGTTGAAGATGTAGTCGTTCTCGCGCCGCGCGAAGCGCCACATCTTGCGCAGCAGTTCGCGGCGGACCTGCTCCAGTTCGCGCGACAGGCGCGGCCACGGCTCATGCCCGCGCGTGGTGCGCGCAAACTCCGCATGCAGCGGGACCTGCGGGGCGCGCGCGGGCGACGCCAGGTTGACGGTCTCGTAAGGATCCTGCTTCAGGTCGTACATCTCGTCGAAGTCAAACCCGTTGTACACGTACTTGTGCTCTTTGGTCTGCACGACGCGCTGGGTGTAATACAACTCCACGCCGTTCATCTGGCCGTAATAGGCGTCCGGCCAGTCGGACGGCGCGGCGTCGTTCAGGAATCCGACCATGCTCCTGCCGGTCAGGCCGCCGGGGACCTTGCAGCCGGCCAGTTCCAGGAACGTCGGGGCGAAGTCGGCCATCGTGATGAATTCGTCCACGATGCGGCCGGGATTCTTGATGCCCGCCGGCCACCGCGCGATGGTCGGGATGTTGACGGCCTCGCGGAAGGAGGGCACGCCTTTGCAGTACAGTCCGTGCGCGCCGCAGTAGTCGCCGTGGTCCGACATGAGGAGCACGAGCGTGTTGTCGGCCTGGCCCGTGGCGTCGAGGGCGGCCAGCACCTCGCCGAGGATGGCGTCTTCCATGGTGCAGTAGGCCCAGTAATGGGCGATGGACTCGCGGACCTCGTCCTCGGTCAGTTGTCCCCAGTACTGTTGTCGCATGCGTTGGTAGATGCGGGGTTTGTCCTCCAGGGTGTCGGCGAAGCTCGCAGGCAGCTCGATCTTCTTCGGATCGTACATGTCCACGAATTTCTTGGAGACGTGGAAGGGGTCGTGCGGGCCGTGGGGGCCGAGGAAGAGCGTCCAGGGTTTGCCGCTCGCGGCCAGTCGGGGGAGGGCTTCGATGCCCGCGCGCGCGACCTTGTAGTCGTGGTGGGTTTCGTACCCCTTCGGCGTGGTCGCCGGCAGGGCCTTGTACAACTGGTAATGCCCCCATCCGGGCCGCAGGACCTGGCCGCGTGCGCGGGGCTGGTCGGGCGCGGCGGCCATTTCCTGGCCGATCTTCTGCCAGCGTTCGAAGTTGGTGTGCATGTAGCTGCCCTTGCCGCCGGTAACGAGCAGTTCCTCCCAACCGCGATCGGCGGGGTTCTCGGCGTCCGTCGCGTGCCACTTGCCGGCGTAGGTGAGGTGGTAGCCGGAGTCGCGCAGGTCCTCGGAAAACATCCGTATCCCCGGATAGATCGCGTGGTGGATGGCCGTCGGCGTGGACACGTTGTTGTACACGCCGTGCCGCGAGGGGTAGAGGCCCGTCATGAACGTCGCGCGCGAGGGGCAGCAGTGGGCCGTCGGGCAGTAGGACCGGGTGAACAGAAGCCCCTGCTCGGCCAGGCGGGTGGCGTTGGGCGTGATGCACGGGTGTTCGGGCCGCACGACGTCGGCCTGTTCCTGGTCCGTCATGAAGATCAAAATGTTGGGACGATTGTCGGGCATGTGTTATTCCAATCGCTAACTCAAGACTTTCCTACGACGTCGTCCTCGCCGTCGTCACCTGCCGGAACGACAGGCCTTCCCACCACAGGAACGCGAAACCGACGAGCGTCACCGGGACAACGGCGATGAAGTGCAGCGCGATGGCGTAGCTCTGGGCGGTCGCCAAACCGACGCCGATAAGCTGCATGGCCACCAGCGTGGCGTAATCGAAAACCCCCACGAAGCCCGGCCCCTGCGGTAGCGCCACCGCCAGGGCGGTGATGACGAAGATGAGGCTGGCCTCCGCAAAACCGAGTTGAAGCCCGAAGCAATACCCCAGCGCCATGTTCCCCAAGACCTGCAGGCCCCAGTGCAGGACGCTGAGCGCGGCCAGGACGAAGATCTGCGTGACGCTTTGCAGCGATTCCAGCCCGACGATGAGGGCCATCAGGATGCGCGCCCCGCGGTCCGCCAGCGCCTGCGGCAACAGGCGAAGCGGCGCGCGGCCCACCGAGAGCGCGAACGAAGGGAAGAGCTTGACCAGGAAGATGAAAACGAAGCAGCCGACCGTCACGCCGCCCACCGCGTATCCCCACTTGCGCAGGTCGCGGACCCTGAACGTCCGGGGGGCCGTCTCGGCCGAGGCGGCAGGGCCGGCGACCTGGGGCGCGGCGGTCTGCGCCTGCGCCGAAGACGGGGCGGGCGCCGGCGACGGCCCGTCGTCGGGGATCAGGATCAACACGATGAAGACGAACACGCCGATGGCCAGTAGGTCGAAGATGCGCTCGACGATCACGGTCGTCAACGCCGTCGCCGGACTCATGTTCTCCTTCAGGCCGATGGCCGTGGCGCGCACAATCTCGCCCACGCGCGCCGGCAGCACGCAGTTGGCCATGAACCCGATGGTCGTGGCCGACAGAAGGTGTATCCACCGGACTCGCTTGATGGGATTCATGAGTATCTGCCAGCGGTAGGCGCGCAGGCCGTATGTGAGGAGCGTAAGAATAAGGGGCGGAATGAGATAGAGATAGTTTCCTCTCCGCAGGGCCTCGGTGAGCTTGGCCCAGTCGGTGTCCTTGAAGAACCAGACCAGGCCGAGCAGGGAGAGGACAAGGCAGACCAGAAGTGCCAGGAGGCGGCGCGGAGTAACCATGTCTGGAAGCGTAATGCGAAATGCGCTTGTCATCACGTCTTACGCATCGCGTCTTACTCTGTGTCTCCTTCTTGGCGCTCCGATGGGAAAGGGCGGACTACTTCGGCCCGCCGCCGTTCAGGGGATTCGGCAGGACGAAGACGGCCGCGGCCAGCACGGTCGTCCACAGGCCGTTCTTGTCGCCGAGGGCAGACTGCGTGATGCTGCGGGTCTTGATGATCTTGCCGCTCATCTTGTAGGCCTCTTTGCGCTCGTCATAGTCCTGATTGGGGTCGAACTCGATGCCCAGCGTCGAGGCCAGCATGGTGGCCGCCAGGTCTTCGGCGTAGTCGCCGGCCTTCTCGTCGGTCTCGCCGAAGGAGTGGTGCTCGCTGAGATAGCCGTAGTTCTGCGTCTCGGCGGGAACGGCCAGCCCGATGGAGGCGGCGATGAGGCGGCTGGGTTCGTTGGTGGCGTTGCGGCTCATGACGCAGAAGACGATCTGTCCGGGCATGAGTTGCGACGCGCCCTGGTCGCGCGAGAGGATGTCGCAGTTGGGCGGAAAGATGCTGGACACGCTCACGATGTTGTACTTCTCGATGCCTGCGTCGCGCAGCGCCAGCTCGAAGGACTGCAGGTAGTCCTTGTGCCTGCCCATCCCTTTGGTAAAGAACACTCTTGTCGGTACCATGGGTTCCTTCCTGATCTTACAGTCAAAAAGTTCGAGTTGACCATCCACTGAAATCGCCCGTTAAAAGAATGAACCCGCAGAGGCCGTATCGCCCATGCGGGCCGGAAGGTCATGGTGTTGGACACTTCAGTGTGCGGCGCAGGCCGCGGCTTGGCTCCGTCTCCATTTCTCGATACGTTCCCCTGATTTTACAGACAAATCCTTCCACCAGAATTTCATCTAGTGTACTATATCGCGAATTGTCAGGAAGTCAACAGGAAATGCGTAAATTTCGCAAATTTTGAATGCCCAGGAGCATCCCGAAACCAAGACGAGACCCCGCCGACCCCGGCATTGGCACGATGCGGGAGCGCTCCCTCCACGCCGCCCTCAAGCGGTGGTACGCCCGCCCGGGCGACCGCCTCGAACAGAGCGTGGACGGTTTTCTCATTGACATCCGCCGCGGGGACCTGCTCATCGAGATTCAGACGGCGGGCCTGGCCGCGCTCAAGCGGAAACTCTCCCTGCTCACCCAGTGCCGTCGCGTGCGCTTGGTCTTCCCGATCCCGCAGGAGAGATGGATCGTGCGCTACGCGGCCGACGGCCGCACGGCGCTGGGACGGAAAAAGTCGCCCAAACGCGGGTCCGCCGTGGACCTGTTCCACGACCTGGTGAGCATTCCCGAGCTGTTCCTGCGTCCCAACTTCTCGCTCGAAGTCCTGTTCATCCGCGAGGAGGCCGTCCGCCGCGAGCGCGACCGCCCGCGGCGCGGCCGGAAATGGTGGAACCACGATCGCAGGTTGATCGAGGTCGCGGGCCGGCGCATGTTCAACGGGCCGGCCGATTTTCTGGACTTCCTTCCCGCGCAGATGCCCCGCCCCTTTGCGACCTCGGACCTGGCCGCGGCCCTGAAGGTGCGGCGTTACCTGGCCCAGAAGGCGGCCTACTGCCTGCGCAAGATGGGGGTGATACGGATCGAGGGCAAACGCGGAAACAACCTGCTGTACGCGGAGGCTTAGGGCGGCAGTTTACGGCGCTTTTTTCTCGTCTTCCTGGGGTTCGTCCTTCTCTTCTGCCGCTTCGGTCTGCCCTTCGTCCGGCGGCTTCGGCTCGGCCTGTTCCTCTTCGGCCTCCTCCTCGTCGAGGCCCAACGCCTTCAACTCCTTGTCAAGCTCATCCTCCGCGTCGTCGTCCTCATCGGCGGGGGACGCGGGGGCCGGAGCGGGCATGGGGGCGGCGGCCGTTTCGCTTGCGGACGCCTCGGGCTGCGCCTCCGGTTCGGCCTCCTCGGTGCGAATCTTGATGTGAATCTCCGCGAACGACTGCGACTGCTCGGCCTTGATCGTCCGCTGCTTGATGAGTTCGAGCATGGCGAGGAACACGCCGATGATGCGCGCCTTGTCGGCGCGGTCGCGGAAGAAGTCGTAGAAGGCGACGCTCTCGCTCGTGCGCAGCCGGTGCAGGATCTCCTCCATGTACACCTCGACGGGCGTGTCGTCGTAGACGACGCGCGCCGTGGTCTGGAGGGTGGTCTGTTTCAGAATCTCGCCGAAGGCCTTGATGAGGTCCCAGAGCGAGACCTCCTTGTCCAGGGGCCGGTCCTTCGGCTCCGACTCCCAGATCTCGCCCACCCGCGCAAACCGCTTGGCGCGCTCGGCCGCCTGCGCCCCCAGTTCCCGCGCGGCCTCCTTGAAGCGCTTGTACTCGATCAACTGCCGCACCAGCTCCAGGCGCGGGTCTTCCTCCGCCTCTTCGGGCGGCAGTTCGCTCTGCGGCAGGAGCATGCGCGACTTGATCTCCATCAGCGTCGAGGCCATCACCAGAAAGTCGCCGGCCAGGTTGATGTCCAGCGACTGCAAGACTTCCAGATAGGCCAGGTACTGCTCGGTGACGCGCGAGATGGGGATGTCGTAGATGTCCACCTCGGCCTCCTCGATGAGATAGAGGAGCAGATCGAGAGGGCCGCTGTAGATGTCCAGGTTGACCTTGTATTCCGCCACGTTGCGCCTGCCTGATTCCTTCACCAAAACGCGAAGCGCACGGAGCCGCCCCCGGTCTCTGCGGGGACGGATGCCCCTCAGAACTTTATCGCCTTGTGCACTTTTTCCATGGTCGCCGCCGCCGCCTCGCCGGCCTTCCTGCGCCCCTCGGCCAGGATGTCATTGAGGGCGGCCGCGTCCTTGAGCAGGGCCGCGCGTTTCTCGCGAATCGGCGTCAGCATCTCGACAAACCTGCCGCCCAGGGTCCGCTTGCAGTCGGTGCAGCCCCACTTGGACTGGGCGCAGCGCACGTTGGCCTCCTGCGCGAAATCGGGGAAGAAGACGCGCCAGTATTCGCACACGTTGCACTCGTCGGGATGGCCGGGGTCGGCGAACCGGATGCGCTTCGGGTCCGTCACTGCCGTCATGATCCTCTTGGCGACGGCCTCCGGATCGTCGGCCAGGTTGATTACGTTGCCGTAGCTCTTGGACATCTTGCGCCGGTCCAGGCCCAGCAGCCGCGGCGCGCGGGTCAGCCGGGCCTGCGGTTCCTTGAAGGTGTCGCCGAACAGGCTGTTGAACCGCCTCGCGATCTCGCGCGTCAACTCCAGGTGCGGCAACTGGTCTTCGCCCACCGGCACGACGTCGGCCTGGTACAGCAGGATGTCGGCGGCCTGGAGGACGGGGTATCCCAGGAAGCCGTACGTGTTGATGTCTTTGGCGGCCAGTTCCTTCAACTGTTCCTTGTACGTCGGGACGCGCTCGACCCACGAGATCGGCGTGATGGTTGACAAGATCAGTTGGAGTTCGGCGTGCTGCGGCGCCTGCGACTGGACAAAGATCGTGCCCGCCTTGGGGTCCAGCCCGCACGCGATCCACTCGGCCACCATCGTGACTGAGTATTCATGAATGGCGCTCGGATCGTGGTACTCGCTCATGAGCGCGTGCCAGTCCGCCACCATGTAATAGCACTCGTATTCCGTCTGGTATTTCTTCCAGTTGTCCAGCGCGCCTACCAGATGCCCGATGTGCAGGGGGCCGGTGGGGCGCATGCCGCTGAGAATCTTCGGGCGAGCCAAATTCCAGCCTCTCAAAAGAAAACGTAGAAACCCGTGAAGAGCCGCGTCAGGAAACTTACGGGCGGCCCCAGGATGGAGCTGAGGATGGGCACGCCTCCGAACTGGCCCAGCAGGATGAGGCCGAGCAGGACCATCGGTCCGGCCTGGCTGAACGATTCGTACGCCGGGGCCAGCGAGCTTGGCAGCAACCCCCTCATCACGTGCGACCCGTCCAGCGGGTGCAGCGGGATCAGGTTGAACACCGCCAGCACCACGTTGATCTTCACCCCCGTGTACGCCAGCTTGAAAACGATGGCCTGAACGCTCTCCGCCTCGTGCTGGAAACCCACCACCCGCACGATCACGCCGAAGCACAGGGCCGCGAGCAGGTTGGATATCGGCCCCGAAGCCGAGATGATCATGTCGTCGCGGACCGGATGCCGCAGGTTGTACGGGTTTACGGGCACCGGTTTGCCCCATCCGAAGCCCGCGAAGATGAAACAGATGACGCCCAGGGGATCGAGGTGCGAGATCGGGTTCAGCGTGATGCGCCCCTCAAGGCGCGCCGTGGGGTCGCCGAAATAGTTCGCCGTCCAGGCGTGGGCGAACTCGTGGATCGTGATGGCGAAGAGGATGGCGACGGTAAAGATGAGTAAACTCGACAGGTCTGCGGGCATTGACCACAATCCATGGCGGTACGAAGAGGCGATGCCATTGTCACGATCTTTTCATGATAAGGATAGCGTGCGATGGTACTCGACGGTCTGTGGCAAGTCAAGCGAAAACAACGCCGACCGCCCCTTCCGAGGCGGAGAATCCTTGCGTTCGGAGCGGTTTCCGTTCAAAATGGCGTGTCGAAGGGAGGATTCGCCATGCGGAGACGCCTCGCGGAAGTATGCGCTCTTGTGCTCGCCTTGTCGTATGCCTTCCCCGCCGGCGCGCAGGCGCCCGCTTCCCTTCCCCCGAACGGCTGGTACCTTGTCGCGGAGGACGACTGCGGCGTGGACGCCGAGCAGCCGCACGTCGCCAAGGGCGAGAACTACACCTTCAGCGAGAGCATGGTCGCGCCGCCCCCTGGGGGGGCGGACGGCGGCCTGTCCGGCCGCAACATCGTCTTCGACAACAAGGAGGTCGTGCTCCTGTACGGCGATCTCGTTCCCACGGCCTCCTACAAGGTCGCCATCACCTACGTGACCGAGCGCACGGCCCAACGGGTTCAACGTCTTGAAGCCAACGGTCTGCTCGTCCACGGCGACCTGGACCTGCCTCGCGGAGAGCCGAAGACGTTTGTGTTTGACCTGCCCAAGGAGGCCTGCGCGAAGGACAGGCTCGAACTCAAGGCGATCAAGGTCAAGGGCGCCAACGCCGTCGTCTCCTACGTCAGTATATACTCCACCGACAAGCGGCCGCTCAAGGCCTTCAACACCGGTCGCGGCCTGGCCTGGATGGCTACCAACGCCGTTGAGCGCGACTGGGCGCGTCAGGACGCCCTGCGCGGCCGGCCCAACTTCATGGCCTGGGACGATCCGGAGAAGAAGGCGTTCCAGGAGGCGCTTCCGGCGGTGGATCAGGTCCTGGCGCGGGGCAGGCGGCTGCTCGTGGATTTCGCCGGAATGGACGCCGCGCCGTTGCGCAAGTCGGCGGAAGAACTCGCCGCGCTTCAGGCCGAGCGCGACAGGCTGCTGGACAATGCGCTCTCGGCGGACAGCGCGCCCCACCCAAAGATGGAGGACTGGCACAAGCTTTACGTTGACGCGCGTTGGGCGGCGCGTCGTCTGGCCTTCATGAATCCTCTGTTGCCGCGCAACGGTCTGGTCTTCGTGCGGCGTCATCACGCCCATTACGGCCACCAGTGCGCCCGCCGGCTGGCCGCCGCCACGAGGCCCGGCGGGGAAATCTGCATCCTTCCGGAACTGTCGCCGGAGGCGAAACCGATCAGTCTCACGGCGGGTCATTTCCCCGACGGCGTCTTTGGAAGGCCCGACATCTCCTTCGACGCCAGGCGCATGCTTTTCGGCTTCGGCCCCAAGCGCGCCGACGGCGTTCCCTTCTCGGAAAAGACCGCTCTGGTGGACAATGGCTACTGCGAGAAGTTCCAGGTCTATGAGATGAACCTCGACGGTTCCGGCCTGCGCAAACTTACCGGCGCGCCCCTCAATTCTCCGCCTGTGTGCGAGGCGTTCGAGAACGCCGATCCCATCTACCTGCCCGGTGGCCGCATTGCCTTCATGTCCAACCGCGCGGGCGGCCTGGTGCAGTGCGGCGACTGGGCGCTGGTCTATTGCGTCTACACCATGGCGTCCGACGGCTCGGACGTGCGGCAACTGACCGTATCCAAAGACGGCGAATGGGATCCCGTTCTGATGTCGGACGGCTCCATCATGTTCACGCGGTGGGAGTACATGATGAAGTTCTGGTCGCCGATCCAGTTTCTGTGGACGGTGCGGCCCGACGGCACGAACCCGCGTCTGCTGTACGGCAACGACCTGCGCAAGCATCCGAACATTTCAGGCCCGCTCAACTTTGCGCTGGCGCGTCCGATACCGGGGACCAACAAGGTCGTGGCCGTCGGTTCCGCCCACCACAACACCGGCGCGGGGCCGGTCTGCGTCGTGGACCTGAACTACGGGCGCGACCATCCCGCCGGCCTGGAGCGCGTGACGCGCGTGAAGTACGTGGAGACCAATGACCCGATAACGGCGAAGGCCGGCTGGTACGACTGCCCCTGGCCGCTCTCCGAGAACTATTTTCTCGTTTCATGGTCCTCCGAAACCGCCGAGAGCGCCACGACCTCCTACGGCCTGTACCTGCTCGACACCTACGGCGGCCTGGAGCTGATCTACCGCGACCGCGAGTTGTCCGCCATGTTCCCCGCCCCCCTGAGGCCGCGCTCAGTCCCCGCCGTCGCGGCAACCGCCGCGCGCTCCGACGGCGATCAGCCCCGCCTTCACCGGAAAGCCGGCCACGGCGCATTCATCGTCACCGACATTGCCCAGGGTCTGCCGGAGGAGGTCCGAGGGCAGGCGCGATACCTGCGCGTCTGCGAGGCTCACGAACGCAAGATCCACACCAACCCCTACGCCATCCAGGTCGGCCCCGACTCCGGCTTCGAGACCAAGGCCGTGCTCGGCGTCGTCCCCATCGAACCCGACGGCTCGGCCTATTTCAGCGCGCCGGCCGACAAGTCTCTTTTCTTCCATGTGCTCGACAAGGACCATCTCGCCCTGCACGTCATGCGCAGCCTGACGAACATCCAGCCGGGCGAGACCACCGCCTGCGTCGGCTGCCACGAACCCCTGGGCCGCGCGCCGTCGAACCGTCCGGCGATGGCGACCCGCCGCCCGCCCTCAACGATCCAGCCTCCGCCCTGGGGCGCGACGCCCATCGGCTTCGAGCGCCACATCCAGCCCATCCTCGACAAGCATTGCATTACGTGCCACGATGGTTCCAAGCCCGCCGCCGCGAAGTTTGCGCTTCCCGACCCGGGGGTCAAGAAGTCGTTCGACCTGCGCGCCGGCGGCCGCCGTCCCTGGATGAGCGTGCCCATGAGCGCCTCGTACTTCACGCTGCGCAAGTACGTCAAACATGCCGGCATCTACGCGTACACGCTGCCGCCGCTGGCGTTTGGGTCGCGCGCGAGCAAGCTGACGCAAATCCTTCTGGCGGGACATCACGGTGTGAAACTGGACGACGCGAGTTGGCAATGCCTTGCGGCGTGGATTGATTGCAACGCGCCATATATTGACGATTACGCCGTCGTCGCCGTCAAGAAGTAAGCCCGCTCACTTGCCTGGGGCGGGGCCGACACAGTACAGGTATCCGTCCGCGCAAAGGGCGAGGACCTCGCTGGCGCCGTCGCCGTCCACGTCGGCGCACACGGGCGCGAAGACGTTCTGAGGGAAATCCAACTGCCACTTGACAGCGGGGGTGTTTTCTTTTGCTCCGAGGGCGTAGAGGGTCTTGGCCGAACCGAAGAGGAATTCTTCTTCGCCGTCGCCGTCAATGTCGCACGTGACCACGTCCGTGGTCACCCGGCGCGGCGTCTTGAAGGACCAGAGCAGGGCGCCGTCCTTGCCGGCGTGGCATCGGAAGCCGCCGCGATACGCAGCCACGCCGATCTCCACCCGCCCCGCGTTCACGCGAACCCCGACCTGGGAGGTCGCGCCGTCGAGGTAGGGCGTGTTCCATAGCGCCTGGCCGTCGAGGGTCAGCACCGCCAGCGTGTAGTTGCAGGCGCTCGTGAGCGCCTCCAGCGCGCCGTCGCCGTTGAAGTCGAACAGCACGGGGCAACTGTACGCCGTCCATCCGCCGAGGGCCTTGTCCGGGAAGCGCGTGGCGACGAGGGGGTTGCCCGTCCGGCCGTCGAGCACGAAATGGATGTCCGGGTACTGGCCGACGATGGCGCAGCCGCCGTCGGGGAACTCGGCGACGGCGACGGGTTTGCCGCCGCAGCCGCGCTCGATAAGGACGGTCTGCCGCCAGAGTTCCTTTCCGCCGACCTCCACCGCGAAAGACTCGTCGGTGTGCATCACGCTGCGCCGGAGCGAGGCGTAGAGCTGGGTCCTCCCGTTGCCGGCCAGCGGCGCCGCCAGCCATTGCGTCAGGCCGCCGCAGTTCCACGCCGGCGGCTCGCCGGAAAAGCGGGCGAAGGCGTGCCTGAAACGCTCTCGGCCCTGGGCGTCGTAGCCCAGGAGCACGGCCTCTCCATCGGGGCCTTTTGCGCCCGCAATTACCTGGCGCGCGCCGTCGCCCAGGAGACTCGCGGTCTCCACGCCGTAATAGTGTTGCTCCGCGGCGTCGGAACGGCTACGGCCGGGACGATGCCAGAGTATCCTGGGCTGCCCGGCCTCGGCCTGAACGGCCGCGATCTCGCCGTTGCCGTAAGGCGCGACGATCAGCGGCGGTCCGCCGTTCTCCAGCCGCGCGACGACGGGGACATCCGGCAGTTGCGGCGCCGTCTGGATCGAGACAAGCTCGCCCTCAAGACCTCGCCCCGCGATCCTCTGCGCCTTCCATTCCGCCCCTTGCAGAGCCAGCAAAAGACGGCTCCCGTCCCTCGAAAGGCACAGCACTTCTGGCGATAGCCCCTCCGGCAGCGCAAGTTCGCAATGAATTTGGGCCTTGCCGCCGTCGAGGCGCAGCCCCAACAGCCGTTGGGGCGCGCAGACCCAGAAGATCCGCCCGCCCGCGTTCTGCGTCACCGCCGCCGTGCGCTGGCCGTCGGCGGCGCAGGTGGCGCGGTCGGGCGGCATCGGAGGGGTGTGCGTCAGCCAGCTCCCCTTGACGGGCAGCGCCGTCTCCTGCCATTTCCCATCGCTGAAGGAACCCAGGTAAAGGTCGCTTACCGGCGGGGTGTTCGGCCCGACGGTGCGCGCAAGCATGAGCCGCCGGCTCCCCGACCCGTCGAGGTCGGCATGGCCGAAGCAGTAGCGGTCGGCAAGGTCTGCGGCCACCGCGCCGGACATGGCGTCCCAGAGCATGACGTGCCACTTCTCATCCCCCGCGTCGTTGAAGAGGTTCGTGACGAGCATGGGCGCGCGTCCCTTCGCCCGCACCACGGCGTCGGGCAGGGCGCGCAGGGATTTGCGCTTCCCGAAGAGCGTGAACTCCACCGGTTTGGTCCACTGCACCTGGAGCTTGCCGCCGGCGTTGCGCAGAAGGTCGAGGTGGATCATGAAGTCGGCCATGACGATGGCCTCCGGCAGGCCGTCGCCGTTCAGGTCGGCCGTCTGGAAGTGGCCGTAGTTGCGCCCCTTATGCCAGCGGCATTCGTCCTTCTTCTTGCCCGTTTCGCCGTCGAAGACGATGACGCGCCACCACGTGGACACGGCGATGTCGGGCTTGCCGTCGCCGTCCATGTCGGCCACGGCGCAGAGGGGAATCTCGCATTGCTCCTGCGGTTCGGTGCGCCAGACGACCTCCTCCTTGCCGCGGTCGTAGCGGTACAGCGTGCCGATGGCGACGGGCTTTCGCGGGCCGTCGGGTCGCAGCTTCACCGACATGCCGTCTTCCATGACGAATTTCTGCACGCCCTTGGCGTCGGGCAGGAACTTGGCGTACTTCACGCTGCGGTTCGGCGTCACGCGAACAAGTTTGCCGTCGCCGGCCAGATCCACGAACTCCGCGCCGGCGGCCCAGTCCTTCTCCTGTTGGGACAGGAACTTCGGGTTCAGGGCGGCGGGGGCTGGAAGGTCAACGGCATGGTCGCCCGCCCCCTCGCGCAAGGCCAGCAACGCCTGCCGCCGGCCGACGAAGAGCTTCCAGGAGACGGCGGGGCTTTTGATCTTGCCGGGCAGCAGGGCGCGTCCGGTCTGGGCGGCGTCGCCGCGATAGGTCGGCCACTCGCCGCGCGCCGTGGCGGAGGCCGGCGGCTTCAGGGCGCGCAGGTCTCTCGGCGGCGGGGCGTCGGCGCCCAGGAGCGTAATGCCGGAGGAGAAAAGAGCGTACAGGACTACAAAGGCGGAGGGCTTGGGGAGACTTCGGCGCCGGGGGAGGATGCCAGGATTCATGCGCCCTCTCAAGACTGATGATGTCCGGCCACAGCCAGGCGGTTCAGGGCGCGGGCCAGGGCGGTCTGCGCGCGGGCCAGATCAACGTCGGCGGCCTGCGCGGCAATGCGCTCCTCCGCCCGCTCAAGCGCGGCCTGGGCGCGGGCCACGTCTATATCCTCGGCGCGCTCGGCCGAGGGGGCCAGCACCGTCACCTCGTCGGAACGCACCTCGGCGTACCCGCCCGAGATCGCCAGGTACTCGGCCGTGCCGCCGGCCTCCGAGAGCACCTTCACGGCGCCGATCTTCAGCACGGAAAAGAACGGGGCGTGGCCGCTCAGGACGCCGAACTCGCCCACGACGCCCGGCAGCACGACCGACTGGACTTTCTCCGAGAAGACCTGTTTGTCCGGCGTTATCACGTTCAAGGTGAACTGGGTTGCCACGGAATCCGTCTCGCCTCGCACAAAGGGACGTTCAATGTCTTACCGGCCCGCCGGTAGTCCTTGTTTCTTGGACGGGCGGTGCGTCAACTTGGTCTTGGGGGCGGCCTCGGGGCGCTTCTGCACATCGGACTCCGGTCCCGACACGGCCATCGCGGACTGGGCGCGTATCTGCTCGGCCTTCTGCAAGACGTCGTCAATGCTCCCCACCATGTAGAACGCCTGCTCGGGCAGGCTGTCGTGCTTGCCTTCGAGGATCTCGCGGAAGCCGCGGATCGTCTCCTTCAGGGGAACGTACTTGCCCGGTGTGCTGGTGAAGACCTCGGCCACGAAGAATGGCTGCGACAGGAAGCGCTGGATGCGCCGCGCGCGCCCCACGATCAGCTTGTCCTCTTCGGAAAGTTCGTCCAAGCCGAGGATGGCGATGATGTCTTGCAGGTCCTGGTAGCGCTGGAGGATTCTCTGCACCTGCCGGGCCATGTCGTGATGCTCCTGGCCCACGAGGCGCGGGTCGAGAAGGCGCGAGGTCGAACGCAACGGGTCCACGGCGGGGTAGATGCCCAGTTCGAAAATCTCGCGCGCCAGCCAGACGGCGGCGTCGAGGTGCGCGAACGTCGTCACGGGGGCCGGGTCGGTGTAGTCGTCGGCCGGGATGAACACGGCCTGCACGGACGTGATGGAGCCTTTCTTGGTCGAGGTGATGCGCTCCTGCAGGTCGCCCATCTCGGTGCCGAGGTTGGGCTGGTACCCCACCGCCGAGGGCATGCGGCCCAGGAGGGTCGAGACCTCCGAGCCGGCCTGCACGAAGCGGAAGATGTTGTCAATGAACAGAAGCACGTCCTTGCCTTCTTCGTCGCGGAAGTATTCGGCCATGGTCAGGGCCGTCAGGCCGATGCGCAGGCGCGACCCCGGCGGCTCGTTCATCTGCCCGAAGACCAGCGCCGTCTTGTTGATGACGCCGGACTCCTTCATCTCGAGCCACAGGTCGTTGCCTTCGCGGGTGCGTTCGCCGACGCCCCCGAACACGGAGATGCCGCCGTGTTCGGCGGCGATGTTGCGGATGAGTTCCATGACGATGACGGTCTTGCCGACGCCGGCGCCTCCGAACAGGCCGATCTTGCCGCCTTTCGGGAAGCACACGAGCAGGTCAATCACCTTGATGCCCGTCTCGAACAGGGCCGAGGAGGTGGACTGCTCGTCGAACGGGGGCGACGGGCGGTGGATGGGGAAGTGTTTGTCCGCCCGGATGGCCCCCAGGCCGTCCACCGGCTCGCCGGTCACGTTGATCACCCGGCCGAGGGTCGGCGGGCCGACCGGCACGCTGATCGGCGCGCCGGTGTCCTGCACCGGCATGCCGCGCTTCAGGCCGTCGGTCGCTCCCAGCGCCACGCACCGCACGCGGTTGTCGCCGAGTTGCTGGGCGACCTCCAGCGTCAGGTTGATGGGCGACTTCGGGTCGTCTACCTTGATCTTCAACGCGTTGTAGATGCCGGGCAGCTTGCCGGGCGGGAACTCCACGTCCACCACGGCGCTGATGACCTGCACGATCTTGCCGATACCGGGGGCCTTGTCACTCATGCACATACCTCATTGTTCTTTACTTGACGCCTTCTGCGGCATTGATGATGTCGAGTATCTCCATCGTGATCGCCGTCTGCCTGGCCCGGTTCAGGGCCAGGGTCTGTCCCGCGATGATCTCGCTGGCGTTGTCGGTCGCTGCGTCCATGGCGGTTCGCCGGGCGCCGAGTTCGCCGGCCGAGGCCTCGCGAAAATAATGGCACATCCGCGTCTTGAGCCATTCGCCGGCCAGGGCGTCCAGGGCGGCGCTGTCGCTCGGCTCGGCGATGGGCCGGTCCACGGCCGCCTCCGCCGGCAGCGTGATGGGCAGGTATCTCTCGACCTCGACCCGCTGTACGGCGGCGGACACGAAGCGGCTGTAGACGACGCGAACCTCGTCGTACTCGCCGGACAGAAACATCTCAATCAATTCCTTCGCGACTTCACTGGCCTGCCGGAGGGTGGGCATGCGGGTCAGGTCGAGCCGGTGTTTGACGATGGGCGCCCGAATCCGCCGGAAATAGTCGTAGCCTTTTCTTCCCAGGGGGTAGAGCGTCACCTTGGCCTGGGGCATCGCATGGATGGTGGCGGCGGCGCGGCGGATGATGTTGGTGTTGTAGCTCCCGCACAGGCCCTTGTCGGCCGTCAGCGGCACGAGCAGGACCCTCATGACCGGGTCGCGCGGCGCAAACAGGGGATGGCTCCCCGCCTCCGACGGCTCAGGCGCCAGGCGGCCGAGCATGGCCATCATGCGCTCCACGTACGGCCGCACCGCCAGCGCCTTGTCCTGCGCGCGGCGCAACCGCACCGAGGCCACCATCGCCATCGCGCGCGTCACCTGCTGTATCTTCTGCGCGACCTTGATGCGCTTCTTTATCTCGCGGATATTGGCCATTGCCGACCTATAGGTTCCGCCCGCCCGACGGCTTGGCGGGCCGCCGATTACTTCTTGACGAACTGCGTCTTGAATTCTTCCACGACCTTCTTGATCATGCTGCGAAGCTTCTCGTCCAGTTCCCTCTTGGCCCGAAGCTCGTCCTTGACCTCCGGGTGTTTCTCGGCGATGAACTTCAAGAGTTCCTGCTCGAACCGGCGCACGTCGGCGACCGGAATGCCGGCCAGATACCCTTCGATGCCCGCGAAAATCGCGATCACCTGATCCTCGACGGGCACGGGCTTGTACTGTTCCTGTTTCAGCAGTTCGACCATGCGCTCGCCCTGCGACAGCAGGGCCATGGTGGCCTTGTCCAGCTCCGCGCCGAACTGGGCGAACGCGGCCAGTTCGCGGTACTGCGCCAGGTCCAGCCGCAGACGACCGGCCACCTGTTTCATGCCCTTGGTCTGCGCCTTGCTCCCCACGCGCGAGACCGACACGCCGGCGTTGATGGCCGGGCGCACCCCCGCGTTGAACAGGCCGGTTTCCAGGATGATCTGCCCGTCCGTGATGGACCAGACGTTCGTGGGAATGTACGTGGAGATGTCGCCGAGCTGGGTCTCGATGATGGGTATCGCCGTCAGCGAGCCGCCCCCCAGTTCCTTGCTCAGCTTGGCCGCGCGCTCCAGCAGCCGGGAGTGCAGGTAGAACACGTCCCCGGGGTACGCCTCGCGCCCCGACGGGCGGCGCAACAGCAGCGACATCTGCCGATACGCCCAGGCGTGTTTCGACAGATCGTCGTAGATGACCAGCGCGTCCTTGCCGTTGAACATGAACTCTTCGCCCATGGCGCAACCGGCGTAGGGGGCGATGTACTGGAGGGGCGCCGGATCGGACGCCGTCGCCGAGACGACGGTCGTGTACGCCATCGCGCCGTAGCGCTCCAGCGTCTCGACCACCTGCACGACCGTCGAGCGTTTCTGCCCGATGGCCACGTAGACGCAGAAGACGCCCTGGTTCTGCTGGTTGATGATCGTGTCAATGCACAGGGCCGTCTTGCCGGTCTGGCGGTCGCCGATGATCAACTCGCGCTGGCCGCGGCCGATGGGGATCATGCTGTCAATGGCCTTGATGCCGGTCTGAAGCGGCTGGTTGACCGGCTGGCGCTCGACCACGCCGTGGGCGCGTCTTTCGACGGGCCGGAACTTCGTGGCGTTGATGGGGCCTTTGCCGTCAATGGGCCGCCCGATGCCGTCCACCACGCGGCCCAGGAGCGGCTGGCCGACGGGCACTTCCATGATGCGCCCCGTCGTCTCCACGCGGTCGCCTTCCTGAATCTCCTCCTCGCCGCCCAGCAGCACCGCCCCGACGGTATCCTCTTCCAGGTTGAGCGCCATCCCGTAAACTTCGTGGGGAAATTTGAGCAGCTCCATGGACATGCACTGGGACAGGCCGTACATCTTCGCGATGCCGTCGCCCACCTGGATCACCACGCCCGTGTTTGCCAACTGGGCCGCGGCGTCGAATTTCTCGATCTGTTCCTTCAAGATCGAGGTGATTTCATCCGGCCTGATAGCCAAAGGGAGACTCCTCAAAATAAAACCCGAACTGCCGCAGACGCCCGCCATCGCCGCGGGCGGACCTTGCGTCCTGCGGTCTGCCTATCCTTTCATCCGTTCGTGCAGCCGGTCAATCGCCCCCCGCACGCTGCCGTCGAGGATTGTGTCATCCACCACAATCTGCGCTCCGCCCAGCAGTTTCTCGTCCACCTCTGTGTCCACCACCACGCGCTTCTGAAGCAGCCGCGACAGCCGCTCGCTTAGCCGCGCCATCTCGGCTTCGGACACCGGCGCCGCCAGCCGCACCTTCACCCGCCGCAACCCGCGATGCTCGTCGGACAGCTCGGCGAAGATCTCCGCCGCGAACGCAAACGCCCCCATCCGCCGTCTCTCGCACATGAGCTGCAGGAGCTGAACCACAGGCTCCGAGCACGTCCGCCCGAGCGAATCCTGCAGCGCCCTCAGCTTGACCTCGAAGTCCAGCGTGGGATTGTTGAAGAAGCGCACGGCCTCCCGCCGCCCCAGCGCCGCCCCCAGAAGCCCCATCTCCTGCTCCACGGCTTCGAGCTGTTTGGCTTCGCGGGCGGCCTCAAAAAGGCCTTTGGCGTACCGTCGCGCCAGTGTTCGTTCCTGCATGGCCGATGCCCTATGCCTTTCCGACCTGCTGCGTCAAATCCTCGACGAGGCGATGGTGCGTTGCCGGGTCCATGATCTTGCGGGCGGCCCGCTCGGCCACCAGCGCGGCCAGGTCGGCGATCTCGCGCCGCATCTCGCGCAGCGTCTTCTCGCGGTCGGCCCGCATCTGCGCGTTGGCCTCCTCGATCATGCGGTGCGCCTCCTTCTGCGCCTCTTCGAGCAGCTTGGCCCGGGCCTGGTCGCCCTCGTGCAGCGCCTTGTGAAGCGCCTCGTGGGCCTTCACCTCGATGTCGCGCAGCCGCGCCTCGTACTCGGCCCGGAGCTTGTCGGCGTCCTGCCGCTGGGCCTCGGCCGCCGCGATCTCTCCCTTGATCTTCTCCGTGCGCTGCTGCAGCAGCCGCGTGACGGGGCCGTACAGCACCTTGTACAGCACGCCGACGAAGATCAGGAAAGTAACAATCTGGAATAGCAATACGGACAGCTTTACTTCAATCATGTCGTCACCTGCTTTGGAGACGCCGAAACGCAACGCGCCCAACCGCGTCCCGTCTCCGGCATCGCGTGTGCGGTATTCGGGCAACTAGCCCCCGAAGTGTCCCGCAAACGGGTTCGCGAAGAGGATGATCAGCGCCACCACCAGGGCGTAGATGGCCAGCGACTCGATCATGGCCAACCCGATGATCAGCGTGACCGTGATCTTGCCCGACGCCTCCGGCTGCCGCGCGACGCCTTCGACGGCCTTGCCGATGGCCAGTCCCTGCCCGAGACCCGTCCCGAGCGTGGCGATGGCGATCCCGAACCCCGCCGCGATCATGCACATCACGTAGAACCACGCGGCGTTCGCGCTCACTTCCTTGGCCGCGCCGGCGGCCGCCTTTGCCGCCTCTTCGCCGAACACCGCGCCCGCGCTCAGCACAACGCCCGTCAAGCAAATCAACCCGACCGTCCACCGCTTCATCAACATTCCTCCTTGAATTACTTCAGTTGGTCGTCGCTGGTTTCGGGTTGGCCGCCGCAAACCAGAAACCAGAAACCAGGAACCAGAAACCAGGAACCAGAAACCCGAAACCGCCGTCAATGCCCTTCCGCCGACACCGCGCTGGCGATGTACAGGGTGGTCAGCAGTGTGAAAATCAGCGCCTGCACAACGCCGACGAACAGCGACAGGGGCAGCATTAACAGATGGAACGGGAAAACATAATGCACCAGCCCGGCCAGAAGAATCAGAATGCCCAGCACGATCTCGTCGCCCCGAATGTTCCCGAACAGTCGGAAGGACAGCGACAGAATGCGCGCCAGGTGGCTGATGATCTCCAGCGGCAGCATCAGCGGCGCCATCCACCACACCGGCCCCAGAAAATCCTTCAGGTATCGAATGCCCTTGGCCCGCAGGCCCATCAGGTGATAGTAGATGAAAGCAACCAGCGCCAGGGCGAGGGTCGTGTTCAGATTTGACGTCGGCGAGAGAAAGCCCGGCACCAGCCCCAGCAGGTTGGAGCATACGATAAATAAAAAGAATGACGCAATCAGTGGGAGATAGCGCGGCCCCTCATGGCCTATCATCTCGCGGCAGAAGCCGATCATGGCTTCCACCACCATCTCGACAAAATTTTGTCGCCCGCCGGGAACCAGGGCCATTCGCCGCGTCGCCAGCCACGCAAAGGCCGCGATGACGGTCATGACCAGAAGCGTCATGGTCATGATCTGCTCGTCCCCGGAGGTGTAGCCGCCGTACACCAGGTGGAACGGCAGATGAAACGTTTGTATCTCCAGTCCTTCCACTTCACCTCACCTGTTCATCATGACCGTTCCGCCCATGCGCCGCGTCGTCGCACGACCGGTCGCGTCTCAACGCCAGCCCCGCCGCCAACCCCGCCGGCGTCGCCAACAGCCCCAACACCAACCCGATCGGATGCGCCGGCAACCGCCACAACGCCAACGCCGCCAGCGCCCCCGTCAGCGCGAGGCGCGCCCCGAAAGCCGCCGCCGCCAGCAACCGCGGCGCCCGCGCGCCGGGCAGCAGTATCCGCCGCACTGTCCTCGCGAGCGCCCAGAAGTTGAACAGCGCCAACCCCGCCCCGACCGCAAACCCCAGCGCCCACTCGAGCGCAACCATCTGTTAATCGCCTCGCGCCATCAAAAAAACTTCCCGCGCTGTCCGCCGACCGGTGCGTTGTTCACTTCCTGTCGTCCCGCTGTTCGGCCGTCCGGTTCTTCGTCGCCTTGCCGGCCAGTTTCCAAAAGTTCCACATCCCCGCCGCAATGCCGATCACCAGGAACAACAGCGTGAACAGCGGCGACGTGCCGGCCTTCCTGTCCACCCACACCCCAAACGCCAAGCCCAGGAACGTCGCGATGACCATCGCGACCCCCACCGTGCTCAGAAGCCCCACGAGCTTCATGAATTCCCAGTCGCTCGGCTTCACGGCGCGCACAGCCTCAAAAAGACCTAATTAAACCGAGCGCGCCTTGCCCCGTCAAGGCGAAAAACCAACGCTCCCCTGAATACGTGGATGCTACGGAGGTGGAAATGCGGGACGCCCCGCCGGCCTTTCGGCTTTTCACGCAGCCGCCCCAAGCCGCCCCGAAGCCCCCGATTCTCGCTTGTTGACTTCGCCCCGGCAAGGCGTCACAATATTCGACGACGCCTTCCGAAACCCATCTCTTCTTGGAGCCGTCTGGAATGAGACAGCGCCGACGATCTCGCAGGATGCTCTTCCCCATCATCGTGTTGGCCTGCGCCGCATTGGCCTTCAAATTGTGGGGCGCCGCCAAACTCTCCCCGCCCCCTCCCTCGAAAAACGCCCTGCGCAACAGCGCCTTCACGGTCCAAACCAACCCCGGCATCCCCGACTGGTGGTCGAACGCCGGCGGGACGCGCCTGCCGGACTGGCCCTCGTGCTGGACGCCCGACAAGGATGCCTTCGTGCCCGGCGCCCTGAGCATGAAAATGACCAACCCCGAAGACCGCCAGGGCAACGCCATGCAGTCCTACGGCCACGCCGCCGCAGCGGGCAAGGTTTACATCGCCTCCGTGTATCTCAAGAGCGACGTGGCCGACGCGCCTGTCTCGCTGAACGTCAGCGGCGTCGGCGCCCGGACCTTCAAGGTGGGAACCGAATGGGCGCGCTACCACCTCGCCGGCCTCGCCAAAAAACCGCAGAACGCCCCCGCCCGCCTTTTCTTCACCATCGGCTGGGGCAAGAAAGGCACGCTGTGGGTGAACGCCCCGCAGGTCGAGGAGACCGAGGCCGCTCCCGCCCCGGCCGGAGCCAAACCGCCCGAAGGCTTTACCGAAATCAAGCTGGCCGACGAGTCGCCGGCCTTCGTCGGTCCCCCCGGCCCCTACGGAACCTCGCCCAGAGACACGCCCACGACCCCCGGCAGGGAGGAAAAGAAGGTCGAGAGGCCCCGCGAACCCCGGAAATCCTTCTGGCAGGAACTCGCCTCTTTCTTCGGACTCGGCGGGCCGAGCTTGCCCCATGTGACCTGTCCGACGACGGCCGCACCCCCCAAGGTGGACGGCATCCTGGACGACGCCTGCTGGGAAAACGCCGCCCGCCTCGACAACTTCATCCTCTACGACAGCCCCAAACCCGCGAAGAATCAGACCGACGTCTTCCTCACCCGCGACGCCCAGAACCTCTACATCGCCGCGCGCTGCTACGACTCCGACATGTCGCGACTCAAAGGCGAATGCCTCACCAGGGACGGCCAGGTCTTCACCGACGACGAGATTGAGGTCTTCCTCTCGCCCTACAAGGACGGCAAGGACTACTACCAGTTCGCCGTCAACCTCGTCGCCACCCGCTTCGAAGGACGCCAGAAGGACGCCGGATGGGACGCCGACTGGGAGGCCTGGACCGGCCGCGAAAAGAACGCCTGGACCGCCGAGATCGTCATCCCGTTCAAAGTCCTCGCCTTGTCGCCCAACATCGCGGACACCTGGCGTCTCAACGTCTGCCGCCACCGCGCCAATCCCGCCAACGAGGAATACAGCTCGTGGTCGCGCGTCTTCGAACAGTTCCACTCCCCCAAACAGTTCGGCGAACTGCGCGGCATGGAGCCGCGCGCCTTCGAGAAGTTCTTCCTCGACGCCCGCCCCGATGCCCTTCTTCACAGCCTCGACCCCGCCTTCATGGGCCTCAAGCTCACCTTCACCAACCTGACCAAAACGTTCCGGCGTCTCGACGGCGAGCTGGAAGTGGACGGCGGCAAGGACTTGCGCGAGACCGTCCGGTTCCCCGTCGTCCTGGAGGCCGCCCAGACAAAGCCCATCACGCTCCCCAAACTCCGCGCCTTTCAGGAGGGAAAAAAATACCGTCTCCATATCCGTCTGGCCAACGAAGGCTCGCGCGAACCGGTCTTGGCGCGAACCCTGCCCAACGCCCAGGGCATGTTGCGCTCAGCCGAGCGCCCGCTCTCCATGCGTTTCGACTACTCTTTTGTCACCGATGAGCCGAAGTGCAACCTCTTCATCGGCGTCAAGCTCGACGAGGAGGCCCGCAAGGGCGTGCGCCTCGACGTGATGCTCCATCCCGAAGGGCTGCCGGCCACGCTCGGCTCCTGGACCCTCCAGCCGGTGCAGCCCATATCCCAGCTCGTCATAGACACCGCGAAGATGCCCCTCGGCGGCTTCGAGGCCACCGCCGAACTCATCGGCGCCGACGACCGCCTCATGGACCGCGCCAAGGCCGTCTTCGCCAAGCTCGCCCCCAAACCCAATCAGGTGAAGGTCAACCGCAACTCCTGCAGTCTCATCGTGGACGGCAAGGACTATATCCCCTTTGCCATGGGCATCAGCTACGCCCCCGACCAGGGCAAGGGCGCCGAGGCCCTTCGCGACATCGCCGCGCACGGTCTCGACAGCGTCAACATCATCTTCAACAGCAGCCGTCTCAAAGACGAGCAGATTCAGGAGGGTCTCGACCTGTGCCACTCCCTCGGCCTCAAGGTCATCTACTGGATGCAGTACGACACCACCAAGGGCTACAAGCCCGTGCGCGAAGAGGTCGTGCGCATCGCGCAGAAGTTCAAGGACCACCCTGCCCTTGTCGCCTGGAAAATGATTGACGAGCCGGAGGGTTGGTGGCAGCGCGTCGGCACGGAGGCCGACCTCCTCGACATGTACAACGCCATCCGCAAGGCCGACCCCTACCGCCCCGTCTTCACGAATCACTGCGGCCACTGGAAACGCGGCTACGGACAGTACGGCGGTCTGGAGTCCACCGACGTCTACTCCTTCGACCGTTACCCCATCGGCCGCACCCTCATGGCCATGGAGCAGATTGTCGAGGTCGTGGACGACATGGCCTTCGACGGCGTGCGCGACGGAAAGCCCGTGGCCTTCTGGTGTCAGCTTTACGGCTCCTACGACTCCCCCCGCGAACCCACGCCCGAAGAGAACGTCTGCCAGACGTACCTCTGCCTCATCCACAAGACGCGCCTGATCTTCTACTTCATCTACAAACCGATGTACCCCAAACTCTACGACGGCCTCAAGCCGCTCGGCGACGAGGTGCGCCGCCTCACGCCCGTTCTCACTCGCGTGATACCCCGCGACGGCATCACGGCCGGCTCGCCGGCCATTCACTTCTGTTTCGCCCAGCACGACGGCAAGCGCTACCTCATCTCCGTCAACGCCTCCGACCAGAAGGTCAGGAACACCTTCTACTTCGCCGCCCCCCAGACCCTCAAGGGCGGCGCCGTCAACGTCCTCTTCGAAGACCGCTCCTTCACCTGGAACGGCAAGAAACTCACCGACACCTACGCCCCTTACCAACGTCACGTATACGAACTCGAATAACCGCCCCGTCCGTGTGCCTCCCCGCCAGTCGCATAGGCGGGCCCTTCGTGCCCTTTGTGGTGAACAAGCCGTGATCAAACCATCAAGGACACCAAGAGCACAAAGGACGGAGGAAGATTGGAAGCAAAGTCATGTAGGGTGCGCATTGCGCGCCAAAATGATTGATCGCGTGTGTACAGTATAAAGAGTTGCCCCCCGCCGCACTAGCCAATGCCGGCGCGAAACTTCGCTTCCGCCCGCTCGATGGCCTCCATTGCCGCATCGTCGAAGAAGTTGGCCCCGCACTTTCTGCACTGGAATCGTTCGAGTCTTGAGAGGGCCAGACCATCAGAGAATTGCATAGGCTTTCTGACCAGAACCATGGCTAGGGCGCCGCATTCGGGGCATGGCATGGCGCGAGGGCGAGGCCGCGAACTAGTCGGTCGAGCGCTTCGACGAGATGAGCACATAGAACACCTCTTCGCCCTGGTGCTTGAGAATCTTGCCTTTGGTATAGATGTCAATCCCATCAAAGGTCATGCCTTTGATAGCGTAGAGTCTCTCCCTGCCTCCTGTGGCCGGATTGCGCGAAATCAACGTCTTGGCGATGCAGGGCGCGTTGAGAATGGCTTCGTAGACATCCTCTCGTGTCAGATCGTCATTGCGCAACTCGTCAGTGGCCTTCTCAGTGAACAGAACTTTGCGCGAAATCACAAGCCTCTTTATCCTGGCAAAGATGTCCACTGCTGCGGACTCCTGACCCGCCCTTCGACGACGGCTCTGCGTCCAACTCTGCATTATATTCTCCGGCGGCCCTCTGGTCTACGCAAAAAATGCCGACGCCGCCCTTCGGGCGGCTTCAAGACAAAACGACAATCAGAGTGCCCGTCAGTGTGCCTGTCACACTGACAAATCATAATATACTTATGTATGGCGTGTTATGACATCGCCTTGCAAAGTGTCGCCCCTGCGTCAGTGTCCTATCACACTGACCCGTCGGCGACTTTGAGGCTTCTCTCGCCGTTTTTTTCGGCGCGTCATCGGCGTTCATCGGCGGTTGCCTTTCCGTTGCCGTTTCCGCGTGCTTCCGCGTGGTTCCGTGGCTATCTGTAGCCGTTTGCCGTAAGGCTCCCACCACAACGGCCTGAGCCGCGGAATCACACGGAACCACACGGAAAAAAACCTGGCCGCAAAGAGGCGCAAAATGCGCAAGCACGGCTTCAGCATTTTCTCTTTTGCGCTTCTTGTGCCTTTTTGCGGCTTCTCCTGCCGTTGTTTTT
>CAYPFP010000078.1:0-14839 GCA_964409935.1 uncultured Planctomycetota bacterium
CCGCGCCCGACTTCCTGCGCTCTTTTTTCCTTGAATTGCCCTACACGTAATGTTACTCATTCATATCCAAGGGGAGGGGGGGCTGGAGAAGGTGTGCCGTGGCCCCTCGACACTCGCTGATAGCCGCAGTCCTGTTGCTGCTCTACCCCCATTTGGCGGTCTATGCCCAGGACGTTGGCCGTCCCCGTCTCGTCGAATACGGCTGGGACTGCCCCGATACGGCCTATGTGCGCGTTCACAGTGGATGTTCCGGCCTCCCGCCCATCCGTCTGGCGGGCCGAAAAGGTCCAACTCTATTTCGGCGCCGTTGACGAGTCCGCCTGGGTCTGGGTGAACGGGATCAAGGTGGGCCAACACGACGAAGGCGAGGCCGGATGGGACAAACGTTTCGGCCTGGACGTTGCCGCCGCCGCGCGCCGCGACGGCGCGAGCAGCCGGGCCGGCCCAATCTGATCGCCGTCAAGGTCCTCGACCGCACGGCCTTCGGCGGCATATGGCGTTCGGCCAAACTGCTTTCGCCTCTACCATGAGCGCGCCCGCCAGACGGATGGGCGGGCGGAGGGTTGAACCATGCAGCCGTTGCGGAAAACGGGAATTGACGCCGCCCCCGCCGTTCCTTGGGGCGCCCATTTCGCCCAGTTCTACGAGTCCAGGGAGCAGCTCTTCGAGATACTTGGTCCGTTTTGCACAGCGGGTCTTGCCGAAAACGAGTCCTGCCTCTGTATACTCGACAAACCCCAGGACGTCCGGGCCGCCCGCGCCGCCCTCAAGGCCGCTGTTCCCGACTTTGACCGGCGTCTGGCCGCTGGACAGATCGAGGTCCTATCCCATGACGAGTGGTACTTGAGGGGAGGCGCCTTCGACGCCGCCCGAGTGCTGAACGACTTCGTCGAAAAGCTGCGCCAGGCGCAGTCACGCGGCTTCGCGGGCCTACGCATCGTCGGCGACGTGGTTTGGCTCGGCAGGTCGGACTGGGATCGCTTTGTCGCTTACGAAGCCAAAGTCAACGACGTTTTCAGCCGGCATTGTGCGATCTGCATCTGCGCCTATCCCCTTGCCCAGTGCGACCCCTCCCATGTCGTTGACGTCATCCGAAACCATCAATTCTGCCTCATCAAACGCAACGGCGCATGGTCCCTTGTCGAAAGCGTTGACCGCAAGCGGGCGCTCCTCGCCCTGGCCGAATCCGAGGAGAAATACCGCAAGCTCGTTCAACAGTTACCCGACGGGGTCTGCATCCACCAGGACACCCGCATCGTCTTCTCCAACGAGGCCCACTGGCGAATGCTCGGATTCCAGTCCGAAGCCGAAATCCTCGGCGCCGACGGCATGCAGTTCATCGCGCCGGAAGGGCGCGACCTGGTCCGCGAGCGCATCGAGAAACGCCTTCGCGGAGAAGACGTTCCCGCCCGTTACGAGGTGAAGTCTCAACGCCGCGACGGCGCCGTCTTCCTGAGTTCCCTCGTCGCTGTGCCCACCACCTTCAACGGCCGCCCGGCCATCCAGGTCGTCCTGCGCGACGTCACGGAGCGCAAAGAGTCCGAGGCCCGCATCCTCAGGCAGAGCGCCGTCATCGAAGGCATCAACCGCATCTTCCGCGAAGTGCTTCGATGCCAGACCGATGTCGAGGTCGCCCGCACCTGCCTCGACGTCGCCCTGGACCTGACCGGCAGCCGGTTCGGTTGGGTTGGCGAGGTCAACGCCGCCGCCCGCCTCGACACCCTCGCGCAGAGCGACACCGGCTACGCGGCCTGCCGGATCGCCGACCCGACCCCATTGGGCCGCGCCAACGTCGAGGCCCGTCTCAAGAACATGGAGATCCGAGGCATCTGGGCACGGGTGCTCAAAGATGAATGCTCTCTCATCACCAACGATCCCCCCAGGCATCCCGACTCCGTAGGCACGCCGCCGGGCCACCCGATCCTGACTTCGTTCCTCGGCGTTCCCCTCAAGCAGGCAGGCAAGACGGTGGGCATGATCGCCCTGGCCAACAGGGCCGGCGGCTACGGCGCCAACGAGCGCGAAATCGCCGAGACGCTCTCCGTGGCCTTTGTCGAGTCGCTGCTGCGCAAGCGCTCCGAGATGCGCGTCCTGCTCCTCAACCGTCTCCTGCGCACCATCGCCGAGGTCAATCAGATGATGGTCAGGGAGACCGACCGCGACCGCGTCCTGTCGGAAACCTGCCGCATCCTCGTTGACCACGGCAAGTTCACCATGGCCTGGATCGGCATGGCCGACTTTAAAACAGGGAAGGTCATCCCCGTCGCCCAGGCCGGCTTCAGAGGCGATTACCTCGAGACCGCCGACATCCGCTGCGACGACTCCCCTCGCGGTCGCGGCCCCACCGGCGCGGCCATCCGTACCGGCCGGTCTGTCGTGAGCAACGACAACGAACAGGACCCCAGCACGCTTCCCTGGCGGGAAACCTTCAAGGAACAGGGCGCTCGCTCCTCCGCCGCTTTCCCTGTGCGCATGCGGGGCGAGGTCGTCGGCGCCATCAACGTCTACGCCGCCGAAGTCAACGCCATCGGCCCCGAAATGACGAGCCTCCTGGAGGAATTGGCCGGCGACATCGGCTTTGCTCTTCAGGCCATCGCGGAACGCGCCCAACGCAAGCTCGCCGAGGAAGCCCTCCGCCGCACCCAGTTCTCCGTGGACCGCGCCTCCGATGCCGTCTTCTGGATGGGCAGCGATGCCCGCCTCATCTACGTCAACGACGCCGCATGCCGTCAACTGGGTTACTCCCGCGAAGAACTCCTCGCCATGACCGTGCACGACGTGGCCCCCGATTTCCCCCCCGCCTCCTGGCCCCAACAGTGGGCCGAGTTGAAGCGCCGCGGGCACTTCACCTTCGAGAGCCATTACCGCTGCAAGGACGGCACAACGCGGCCCGTCGAAGTCTCGGTGAACTACCTGGAATTCGGCGGCAGGGCGTTCAATTTCGCCTTCTCGCGCGACATCACCGAGCGCAAGAAGGCCGAAGCCGCCCTGCGCCTCGACGAGTCCCGCCTCGAAGCCCTTCTGAAGCTCTCTCAAATGACCGAGGCCCCCCTGCGGACCCTCACCGATTTTGCCCTCGAGGAAGGCGTTCGGCTCACCGGCAGTTCCATCGGCTACCTGGCCTTCCTCAGCGAAGACCAGCGCACCCTGACGATGCACTCCTGGTCCAAGAACGCCATGCGCCAGTGCGCCATCGCCGACAAGCCCATCGTCTACCCCGTCGAGACCACCGGCCTGTGGGGCGAGGCCGTCCGCACCCGCAAGCCCGTCATCACCAATGACTACGCTGTCCCAGACCCCAGGAAGAAAGGCTACCCCAACGGCCACGTCCGCGTCTTCCGCCACATGAATCTCCCCGTCTTCGACGGCGACCGCATCGTGGCCGTCGCCGGCGTCGGCAACAAAGAAGACCCCTATGACGAATCCGACGTCCGCCAACTGGCCCTGCTCATGGACGGCATGTGGCGCATCATCCAGCGCAAGCAGGCCGCCGAGACCCTTCGCGCCCTCATCCAGGCCTCCCCCCTGGCCATCGTCTCCATTGACCGCTCGGAGACCGTTCTGAGCTGGAATGCCGCCGCCGAACGCGTCTTCGGCTGGACTGCCGCCGAGGTCGTCGGCAAGCCCTATCCCCTCATTCCCCCCGACAGCCAACAAGAGGTCCGTGCCCTGCGCGAGCGCGCCCTGCTGGGCGAGGCCCTGACCGAGGTCGAGGTCCGCCGCGTGCGAAAGGACGGCTCGCTCGCGGACGTCAGTCTCTCCTCCGCCTGCTTGCGCGACACGGACGGCAACGTCACCGGCTACATCCTGCTGCTTACCGACATCACGGAGCGCAAAAAACTCGAAGAAGAACTCTTCAGGAATCGCAAGATCGAATCCATCGGCCTGCTGGCCGGCGGCATCGCCCACGACTTCAACAACCTCCTCTCCGTCGTCCTGGGGAACATCTCTCTGGCCCGCATCAAGTCCGACGCCGGCGCCGAAAAGGTCAAAGTCATCGAACGCCTTCAGGAGGCCGAAAAGGCCTGCTTCCGCGCCCGCGAACTCACCCACCAGCTCCTGACCTTCTCCAAGGGCGGCGCCCCCGTCAAGAAAACCGCCTCCCTCGCCGCCTTGCTCAAGGAAACCGCCGGCTTCGCCCTCAGAGGCTCCGACGTGCGCTGCGAATTCCGCCTTCCCGAAGACCTGTGGTCGGCCGAGATAGACGAAAGCCAGATCGGTCAGGTCGTCAGCAATCTCATCATCAACGCCGATCAGGCCATGCCCAACGGCGGCGTCATTGACGTCATGGCGGAGAACTTGAACATCCCCGAACACTCCCCCCTGCCTTTGTCCCCCGGCAACTACGTCAAGGTCACCATCCGCGACCACGGCATCGGCATCCCGAAGGAGCACATGCAGAGGGTCTTCGACCCCTACTTCAGCACCAAGCAGAGAGGCAGCGGTCTTGGCTTGGCCACCGCCTACTCCATCGTCAAAAGACACGACGGCTATCTCACGTTGGAGTCCGACCTCGGAGTCGGAACCGCCGCCATGTTCTATCTGCCGGCCTCCTCAAAATACGCGCCGGCCTCGCGCTCAAAGCCCCGCCGCGTCATTGCCGGCAAGGGCCGGATACTGGCCATGGATGACGAGGAGATGATCAGGGACCTCCTCTCCGGCATGCTCGAACAGCTCGGCTACGAAGTGGTTGTCGCCAACGACGGCGCCGAGGCGCTCCTCCTCTACTCCGCCGCCATGCGGTCCGGCAGGCCTTTCAACGCCGTCATCATGGACTTGACCGTCCCAGGCGGCATGGGCGGAAAGGACGCCGTCAAGCGCCTTCTCCAGATTGACCCCAACGCCAGGGTCATCGTCTCCAGCGGCTATTCCAAAGACCCCATCATGTCCGACTACGCCCAACACGGCTTCGCCGGCGTCATCGCCAAGCCCTATCAGGTCGAGGACATGAGCGCCGTGCTCCATAAAGTCGTCCATCGCGAAAGTAAGTGACCCCGCCTGTCCCACAAGGGCAGGCGGCCTTGTCCGTCAAGGATTCGGGGTATTGCGGCCCTCCATTCTGTGATGTATAATGTCGTTCACGGCAGGCACAATGCGGTTGGTCCTTGTCAGGCACGGCCAGACCCTGGACAATGCCCGGCGCATCGTTCAGGGACAGCGGCCCGGCCGCCTGTCCGACAAGGGCTGCGAACAAGCGCGGCGGCTCGCGCAGCGGCTAGGCGCGGAGCGGTTCGACGCCCTGTACTCCAGCGACCTCGACAGGGCGCTCGAAACCGCCCGTATCCTTCTCCAGGGCCGCGATGGCCCACCCCTCATCGCCGACCCGCGGCTGAGGGAGCAGAACTATGGCGTACACGAAGGCCAGCCGTTGGCCGACATGCTGCGGCAGATGAAATGCGACAAGGCGACCTTCGCCGCCTTCAACCCGCGCGGCGGCGAACCTTCGGCAGATTTCCGCCACCGCCTCAAGTCGTTTCTTGAAGACATCAAGGCCAGGCATCTGGGCCAGCCCCGTCCCTGGCACCGCCAGGATCGGGGCCAGACCGCTGCACCCGCAGCCGTCGTCCTGGTGACCCATCACGGGACTATCCAAGGGCTTGTGGACCTTCTGTTCGTCCGCCAATCCGTTGGGCGGATCCATTCCGGCGCTGCCTTGGTCCTTGAGATGAGCGAATCCGAAGTGAAGTGTTCGTTTCTGAATCTTTTGTCGTCCGACTGACCTCCCAGCATGTAGGAGACGGCCGTGAACGTCTACGCGAGAACCATCAGTCTGTGCCCCTGCTGCGCCAAGGACTCTCCCGCCTTCTACGAGGAAGAACCCGACGGCATGTACCTCCGCCTCGAATGCCCGGACCACGGCCCCGACACCGAGAAGGTCGAGAACGACTCCGGCTTCTTCAAGACCCGCTACGAGTTGTCCTATGAGCGGACCACCCGCCATCTGGCCCTGCCCGTCACCTATCGCTGCAACCTGCGCTGCCGCTACTGCTACACCCTCTCCAATTCCTCTCTGCCCATGCCCAAGGACAGGTCTTTCGAACGCCTGCTCGAAGTGCTTGATCTCCATCCGGACACCAACACGACCTTCATCGGCGGCGAGCCGACCTTGCGCGACGACCTCATCCCCCTTATCCGGCGCGCCAAGCTCGCCAGTCCCCATCGCAAAATCAGCATCGGCACCAACGGGCAGAAGCTCCGCAGTATCGAGTATGTCAGGGAACTCAAGGAGGCAGGCCTGGACTTCGTCTTCCTGTCCCTGAACGACGTGGAGTACGACGGCTCCGAGGTCGTCCACGCCAACAAGGTCGAGGCCCTCAAGAACTGCCGCCGCCTCGGCATGCCCGTCTGTCTTCAGCGCACCATTGACGACCTGCGCCAGATAGACTCGATGCTCGACCTTATTGACGCCTACAGGCGCGTCATCTTCTTCGTTACCCTCCGCGCCGTAAAACCTTTCGGGGCCTGTTACCCCGACCGGCAGATTTTCGTTTCCGACCTCCTGGCCCACCTCAACCTCCAGACCGATTACGCCAAGGGCGTATCCCCCTTCAACGCCTGTGTCTCGCTCAAAGGCAAGACCACCAAGCTCTGCTCCTGGGTGAACGACATGAAACGCCTCGACCCCATTGACTCCTTCTACTTCATCTCCAACGACGTCCTCACGACGTTCCATCGGGGCATGAAGATGGACGAGGTGTTGATCAAAGGACAGACGCTTGCCGCCAAGAGCACCGCGTCCGCCAAGCCGTCGGGCGGACGCGCCGCGGCCCAATTCATCGGCTGAACGTATGCCAGCAAGCCCCGTCTCCAGGCAGATTGCCGCCGCCGTCTCAGCCAACCTGAAACATCTGGCTATCCGGGCCTTCGGCTTGACAATTCAGACCATGCCGTGCCCTGTCCTCATCGTTCGCGCCGGCGGCTTTCTCATGGGCCTTCTCCTCCTGTGCGTCAATTTCAGGCGATGGAAAGCCGTCGCCGCCTTCGCCCGCGACACACACTCTCTCCCCGCCTGGCGCTATGTCCTCCGGTTCTTCATGCAGGCGGGGCGGGATCGCGTATGGGCACACGCATACTACGAGGGCGATTCCCGCCTCGACCGCTTTGTCACCGTTGAGGACCTCCCGGCGCTTCGCGGCGCGGTCGAGAAGGGCAGGGGAGTCCTCCTGCTCGGCGCGCACTACGGCCCCTTCATTACGCGGCTGGCGCTCTACAAGCACGGGACGGACGTGCGGCAGCTCATCGCGGCCGACAGCATCGGGCAGGCCGAGGCCCTGTCGGCGGTCGTCCTCAAACCCTTGCGGAGCCGGCAGCTCTCGTTCTTCCTGGAGTCCGAGCGGCCCTTGACGGCGGGTAAATCGGAGAAGGAAATGGCGCGCTGCCTGCGTGCCGGCGGCGTTGTCCACATGATGCTCGACTTCCCGGGCGTCGGGCCGGGAAGCGTGCCCGCCCGCATCCTGGGCCTTCCCGTGAAGTTCAACGGCTTCCCGTTCAGGCTGGCCCTGCGCTACGACATCCCCCTTCTGTTCTGTTTCTTCGAGCAGGCCCCGCGCGCCGGATACCGCCTACGGTTTGTCCCTCTGCCGCCCTTCTCTACGCCGGACGAAGGCGCGCAAGCCTACGCCTTACTCCTTCAGCAACGCCTCCAGGAAGACCCCTTCCTGTGGCGCTTCCTCCCTTACTTCGTCGGCTGGTTTCCCCCCGGCCGGGCTTGAAGACCTTGGGACTCGCGCCCGACGTCGGGCGCGTTCAGGGCCAGCAGGATGAAATCCAGCGCGCACCCGTCGTTCAGGTTGCTCATCCGAATCGTGTGCGTCCCCGCCGCCAGGCAGACGACTTCGGGGTTCCTGTCCCCCCCGATGATGTAGTAGGCCCAGTCGTCCTTCTCCGTGCAAAAGCCGCCCGTGTTCGGCAGATGGAACTTCTTGAACGCATCGCTGGGATACGCCCCGTCAATCTTCAGGTCCCGCAGCGTCCCGTCGCACTGCGTCGCGTACTTCAGCACCACCCGGTACTCGCCCGTCTTCGGCACATTCACCTTCCACTCCAGCCAATGGCCGACGGACTCATGCCAGTAACTTATCATCTTGCCCGAAGCCCCCGTCCGCTCGAAAACCTGCACCTGCCCCGCGCCCTGTGCGCAGAAATCTTCCGCCTCCACCCGCGATATCGCCTTCGGGTCGAGGGTCAGCAGCCATGCCGCCGCCGTGGCGAGCTTCTGCGTGCAACTCGCCTCGAACCCCCATCGGTTCCGCACCGTCAGCGTCGCCTCCATGAAGCGGTCGTCCTGCTTGATGTTCCTTTTTACCTTCTGCCCCTTCATCTGCGTCCCGTCGCCGAAGCTCCAGAGGTACTCGACGATCGTGTTGTCCGGGTCCGTCGAGACCGACGCGTCGAACACGATCTCCGTCCCGCTCCCCGGCAGCAAGGGGTTACTGAACGTGAACTTCGCCGTCGGCCTGGCCGGGCAGAAGAACCTGCCCGACGGCGCTGTGATGAACGCCGGCATGCCCTCGAGCTTCACCTCGACCTCTCCGGCCGGTCCTTTGACCTCGACGCTCCAGTACTTCGACCAATGCGTCCCTTCGGCGCGCGTCTCCGGCAGCTTGAGCTTCATCCCTGCGCTTTCGGGTCCGCCCTGCCACGTCAACGCGGACGCCTCTTCGCAATTGGGGTTGACCAGCCTGGCCGTG
The DNA here is from genome assembly GCA_964409935.1 of uncultured Planctomycetota bacterium. Taxonomy (GTDB): domain Bacteria; phylum Planctomycetota; class Brocadiia; order JAADGH01; family CAYPFP01; genus CAYPFP01. The sequence continues at coordinate 8,691 of CAYPFP010000078.1, forward strand.
GTTTCGCCTCTCGCGTGCGCCTTCACCACCACTGCCGCGTCGGTGGTACGACGCGCCGCGTCGTCGGTGGCGGGCGGCATGAACTCCAACCGCAGCAGCCCGCCGCTCTTGAGGCGCGCGGAATCCTTCACGACCAATGCTTCGGCGTCAAGGTTCGTTCTTACGGCAGTCCCGTTCTTCACTCGTATCCGGTACAGCCCCTTTTTATCCGGAGGCGCAACGATCTCCACCGCCGCGTTAGCCGGTTCCACCTGCGCCTGGACGTCCTCGCCGGTCTCGCGGCCGCCGTCGGGCGCGTTCAGCGCCACAATCTCCAACTCCGCCGGCGCGGCCAGGCTATACGGCGTGGCCCCCAGACGCTCCACGTCCCGCAAGGCCCTCGGCATGAACCGCACGCCGCTGGCCGATCCCCCCGCCGCCCGCGTCACGATGTCCCCGACCACGTCGCGCGCCAGCTTCACAAGGTCCGGCGCGCCGGTCAGCCGGGCCGCATAGGCGAACCCTTCGCATCCCATGTTGCCGGTCGAGCTGGGCGCGTTCGAGTTCGGGCACGTCGTGTAACGGAACTGGTTCTTCGCCGCGTCGTACGTCTCGCTCACCAGGTACCGCGTCCCGCGCGTCAGCGCGTCCAGGGCGCGCGGGTCTCCGGTCGCCTCGTGGTAATACTTCAGCCCCGCCAGCAGCACGCCGACCATGAACCCCGCGTTCCCCCGATGCCGCGGCAGGTCGAAGCAATGGCCCGGAACCATGCACCGCCGCCAGCCGCCGCCCGGCGACTCGCGCTCGATCGCGCGGCGCGCGATGATCTTCGCCGCGTTCAGGTAGAAGGGGTCGCCGGTGGCGTTGTACAGCGCCGTCGTCAACACGATGTGCCAGCCCGGCACGCGGCAGTTATCGAAATCGTAGTTGTTCATCCACCAGCCGCCGTAGTAATCGGCGATGCCGTGCGCGGCCTTCTGGGACCGCCGGTCGCCGGTCAGCAGATAGTGCTCGATCAGGCCCTCCGTGCGCGTATGACAGGGGCTGTGCCCGCCGCCGAGCGACCCGCCCACCACCGGATTCTTGTCGAAGAACCCGCCCACGTGTCCGAGGCAGTGCGAGTACCCCGCGCCGATCCGTTTCGCATTGCTGTGGTAGTGGATGCAATCCACGTCGCCGTAGTGCTTGGCCCCGCGGTCGCCCATGGTGAAGCACCGCATGTCGCCCGTGCGCGCAAACTGCACGAGCCACACGTGCGCGTCGTCGTACTCGATGTTGGCCCAGTTGTACCCGCGCTCGCCCCACCAGTCGCCGTAGTTCATCATGCCGTAATCGCGCCGCGAGTCGCGCGCCCGCATGTACGCGGCGATGCCCTTGTCCATCTGCTTGTCGTAGCGCGACGCCCACGGACCGCCCGTCGCCGCGATGTCGCCCAGCGCCCGCGACTCGCTCACCCACGCCGACGGCGCTATGGCCATCACGCCCTCCTGAAACGCGTTGAGGGGCGCGGCGCCCGCCTCGTCGTACGAAATCAACAACTCATGCGTCTTCGTCTGCCCCACTTTGAACTTGTAGAGTCCGTCCTGCATGTTGTAGAAGAGATGCACAAGCTGCGCCGGGTCCTTGCACTGTTCCGCGTACTGGTCCGGCTTCAGCGGCGGCATCAGACCGACTCGAACGCCGTCCGGGGCGGCGCTCAGCGCCTTGGGGTAGAGTTTCCAGAAGTCGCGCACCGCCACGGTCATCGTGGCGCGCGGCCCCGCGGCGCGTACCCAGCCCGCCGCCCGCTTTCCCTCGGACTTCTTGGCGCCCGCCGCGACGCTGAAATGGTCGTCGAGGTCCTGGAAGAGCACGGGCGCCTCGGCGGCCTCGCCCGCCGCCGGTTGGCCCTCGCCGCCCATCTCAAACCGCGCCGCGCCTCCTTCCAGCGGGAACGAAAGGTCGAGCGCGCGCACCGACGTGAACTCCTTTGTGATCTCGTCGTTCCCGAACGTGTAGAAGAGGCGGACGAACCTCTGTCCGGCGTAGGCCATGATCCGGACCTCGTAGGCGAAAAGCTTCTCGCCGCTCGGCATTGCGTGGCGGCCCCGCACCAGCGCCACGGCGCGTTCAGGGCCTCGCTCCTCGATGACGATCTCGTCGGGCGGTCCGAGCGTGGTGAACGCGTTCCCTTTCTCCGCAATCAGCGTGGCTGCTCCTCCGGCGCCGACCACCTCGTCGTCGGCGAAACGTCCGTCGGCGTTCTTGTCCAGCCACACCTTGCCGGGGAACAAGCCGCTCGCGCGGGATATCTCGATCCGCATCGGCCCCGTCGCAATCGTCGCGCCGCTTGCGTTTTCCTCGACGGACAGGCCTGTCTTGATCCCGGACGGCTTCGCCTTCGCGCCGTACTCCAGTGTGTAAGACGCGCTGCCGTTCGCCGCCGCTTCAGCGCGGAAGCTCAACAGCGCCCATTTCACCGTGCCGTCCGGCCATCGCGCCAGTGTTTGGGCCTGCAAGGGCCGCTCCGCGCCGTCGGGTCCGAGCAGCCTCAAGTGCGCGGCGGCGGCCAGCGCGCCTCTCGGGAACGGAACGCCCGACGTCACCGGCCACGCCGTCACCGCGTCGGCCGACGGGTTCTGCACCTTGAGCGATATCTGTCCACCCTCGCTTGTCGCCTTGACTGCAGGCGCCGCCGTGCTGAACGTGACCGGCGCGCTCACGACGTCTCCGCCCTTGGGCTTCGGCGCAATCACCTGGAGCGTGTGCGTGGCGTTGGGTGTCAGCCCTTCGAGAAGAATGCGATGATTGGCCAATTCCTCCGCCTCGGTCGTTGTCTGCGTCCCGCACTTCACCGTGCACTTGGCCGGCCACGTTGTCGTCCACGTCACCCGCGCAACGCCCGGCTTCACGGTTTCTCCGTCCCATACCGGCGTCACTTCCAGGTCGCTGATCTCGAAGACGCGCGGGCGGACTTCGGGCGTCCTGGCCAGGAACAGGATGTCCTCGATGCGGTAGTTGCCCGCGCTTATCGGCGTGCGCAGTTCTATCAGTTCGCCCGCCTTGAAATCGTGCGCCTGTTGGGTGAAGAACAGCTTGGTGCGCCGGTCGTCCTCATCGGCCACGGCGACGCCGAGCCGCTGATCGCCCCGCCGGATCTCGACCCTCTCCGTCCCGGCCTGGTCGTAGAGCAGGAACGCGAAGTGGTAGCGTCCGTCCTGGGGCGCGGCGGCCATGATGCGACCGCCCGGCGCGGTGCGGATCGCCGACGGTTCTTTGTACTCCGACCGCAGATCGTCTTCGAACCCCTCGAACGCGCAGTTGCCGATCTTCACGACCAGATTTGCGGGATCGGCCTTCACGGCGCGGAAGAGGTCGAGGCCGCGCGTCATGCCGACTTCCTGGTTCTCCGCGCAGTCCTCGAACCCGGCGCTCTTCTTCCGGTTCGACATCCCCGCCCCGCGCGCGGCGAACCAGTTGGTGGAGTCCACGCCCTTGGCGGGGTTCCTGGTCTCTGACAGTCCGGTGGCCCGGTACACCGATTGCCCTTCCGCCTGCTTGATAGGCAGGTCGGCGCACAGGTACAGCCGATTGCGCGTGATGAACATGCGGTTCACAAAGCCGGCGAGGTTGTCCCCGTTGGGCGCGAAGGCCGTGATCCCCGCGTTGCCGTCGTGGGCGCTCAGCATAAAGTCCACGCCCGGCATGTTGCGCCGTCCGGTCTTCGGGTCGTCGTCGGCGTCCAGGTAGAGGATGAAGTTCGAGTTGAGGGCGGGGTAGTCGGCCATGAACTCCACGCACCACAGGTAGCGGTCGGCGGCGACGTTGCCGAAAAGGATGCGCGATACCGTTCGCTCCGGGGCGGCGGGGGTCTTGCTTGTCGCGGGCCGTTCAAAGACCACGTCGAGGCGTTCGGGGGTCTTCGGGTCGGCGCCGAGTTGCTCTTCCGCCTGGTCGGGTATGCCGTCCCCGTCGCTGTCGGTCGCATCGCCTTGAGGTCTGCCCACGGTGACGATGGTCGGTTTGGGCCGCTCCGACTCCGCCGCCGCAGTGATTTCGAGCCAGCCTGTTTCCGAGATTCTCGTTCGCGGTTCCAGAGTTTCGCATCGCGCCTGGGCGCGGAACTGCGACCGGCCGTTTTCCTGGTTGAGGGGCATGTCGGTGCAGACGTACACGCGCTTGCCGGTCCACGCAAAGCGCGTCGGCGCAGGCGCAGCGCCTTCGCCTGTCTTGCTGTATCCATGACAACACCGGCCGCCGTCCGAGAGCCACATCACGAAGTCTGTCCCCAGTACTTCCTTGTCGTGCCGGTTGCCGTACTTGGGGACGTTGTCGGCGTCTACGAAAACAGTGAGGTTGGTGTTCTTGAGGTCGAACGGGGCGCCGAATTCGAGGGTCCAGAGGTATCGATTCCCGGCGACGTTCGCGAACAATATGCGGCGAATGTCCCGCGACGGGTCCGCTGCCGGCGGTGCGCTGCTTTCCCAGACTGGTTGCAGGTTCTCGGCCGTTCCTGGATCGGTTCCCAGCCGATGCTCGACTTCGTCGGGAATGCCGTCGGAATCGCTGTCCTTGACGGGGGCTTGCGCCCAGGCCATCGTGCTTACCAAGAACGCTATTGCCGCCGCCTCAAACCACTTTGTCTTTGACACCGTTTGGCTCCTTTTCCCTGTCCCTGACCATTTCCTCATTCGCCGGTTCAGATTACCGCACGGCGGCTTTCGGTTCCACTTAAAAGAGAAACACCGGTCGTGCCGTTCGGGCAACGCCGGCTATTTCTCTTGCGACAGCTTTTTCGGCAAGCGTCTTCGTCGTTTGCCGCGATTACTTGCTGCCGTCACTTAAATTAATAGCCTGATTTTTCCGTTTGTCAAGGCGTTGGGGCGGATTTTCGCGGATTTTTTGCCGGCGGCGGAACAATGCTATTGGCAGGCCAGGTCTTGCAGCACGGCCAGGGCGCGCTGAAGCCGTTCGATGGGGGCGGCAAACGAGATGCGGAAGTGGCTGTCGCGCTCGGAGAAGACGCTGCCCGGAACGATGAGGAGGTTCCGGCGGATGGCCTCGGCGACGAATCGGGTCCCGCTGTGTCGGGGCGCCTTGGGGAAGATGTAGAAGGCGCCGCCGGGCTTCTGGACCTCGAACCTCCCGCGCAGGCCGTCGTAGACCAGATCGCGTTTGCGGCGGTACTCGGCGAGGTTGCGGCTCGTGTCCACCGTGAGCGACCGCAGCCCGGCGTACTGCGCGAAGGACGGCGCGCAAACGAAGGAGAACTGCTGGAGCTTGACCATCTCGTGCACGACGTCCGCCGGACCGATGGTATAGCCCAGCCGCCAACCCGGCATGGCGTGCGACTTGGAGAATCCTTCGAGCAGAAGCGTGTTCTCGTAGAGCGGCAGCATCGAGACGTGCGGGCCGTCGTACGCGAACGCGCTATACACCTCGTCGGACAAGACGACCAGGCCTCGCGCGCGGGCCAGGTCGGCGATGTCCCGCAGGTCCTTTTCGCTCGTCACCGCGCCGGTGGGGTTGTTGGGCGAGTTGACGATCAAGATTTTGGCGCGCGGCGTGAGGCACTTCTCGATGCGCGCCGCCGTCAGCCGGAAATCGGGGTACGTGTCCACGTAGCGCGGTACGCCGTTGCACAGGTTCGTCAGGTGCTTGTAGATGACGAAGTAGGGGTCGGGGATGAGCACCTCGTCGCCGACGTCCACCAGAACCTCGAAGGCCAGCATGAGCGCCCCGGCGGTGCCTGCCGTGACGATGATGTCCCGGCCCTGCCGCTCCTGGCCCAGGTGTTTGGCCAGGAGGGCCTCGCGCAGTTCGGGGATGCCCTGCGACTGGGTGTAGCGGTTCTTGCCCGTCCGGATCGCCTCAAAGGCGGCGGCCTTGACCTCGTCCGGAACGTCGAAGTCGGGTTGGCCGATGCTCAGGTCTATGGGGTCCTTCATCCTCGCCGCCAGGTCGAAGACCTTGCGGATTCCGGACGAATCCAGGAGGTTCATGCGCGAAGCGATCTTGATGCGTTGTTGGGGCATGTGAGATGCTCTGGACGATGACGGCGGGGAGACGTCCGATGCGTGAACGGGCGTTGGCCCGTTCACGCATGGCGCTTGCGGTATTACTTCTTCTCCGCCTTGGCGGCCTTCTCGGGCTTGGCGGCGGCCTTGTCGGCCGGGGCGGCGGCCTTGCCG
>CAYPFP010000078.1:14939-25921 GCA_964409935.1 uncultured Planctomycetota bacterium
GGCGGCCTTCTCGGGCTTGGCGGCGGCCTTGTCGGCCGGGGCGGCGGCCTTGCCGGCGGGGGCGGCGCCTTCAGCCGGCGCGGCGCCTTCAACGGGGGATCCCGCAACGGCTTCAGCCGCTTCCTTCTCGGCCTTCGCGGCCTTGCGCTGTTTCAGCTTGATGTTGCGGACCTTGACCAGTCCGTATACGGAGTCCCCATCTTTCCACTTGCCTTCCTCTTCCAGGAGCGCAATACGCTCGTCCCTGGCCAACACATTGCGATGCCTGGTCAGACGTCCTCGGCTGACCAGACTCTTATCCATCGTCATCTCTATACACCTCACTCTACTTTGACCAGAAAACAGCTTGTGAACTGCAGCTTGCCTTCGAATTTCATCTCGCCGATGAGTTTCTTGAACTGTTGCGCCTCCGCCGAATCCCTCGAATCAAAACGCCCAAGGCGCACGGCGGAATAACGGCCTTCGGGTTTGACGACGACGTTTGGATAGCCTTCGCGTTCGAGCACGGCTTTCAACTGTTCGGCCTTGTTCGGGTTGATGCCCGAGATGACCTGCAGCGTCCAGTAAGAGGCCGACGGTTCAGGCGGCTTCGGCGGTGCCGCCGCAGGCGCAGGCCGCGGCGCGGTCTTCATCGGCAGCGCTTCCTTGCCGGACTTGGTTGGCGGCAGGGCTTCGCGCCGCACGATGCCGGTCTCGTGGCTTTTCTTCGTCGGAATTTGTACGACTTCCTTCTTCGGCAGTTGCGGCGCAACGGCCGCGGGAGGCGTCGCCGCGGCATGGCTTGCGGCTCGCCGGCCGTTCCAGTTTCCGGCCGCAAATGCCAGGGCCAACAGCAGTATGCCGATCACGACGGCGGCGGCAAAGGCTTCGTTCGTGAGAGTTATGGCGACCCTGCCCCCGCCCGTAGCGAAAATTTTCGGCTTATCCGACGGGGCGGCCTCGTGCAGAGCGGGTTCGGGCGTTGGCTCCGGGGCCGGCGGCTGCATCTTGGCCGCGGGGATCTCCGGCATCGCTTGCGACGGTTTCTCAGACTCTATGGACGTTTTCGGGTCGGCCGTCTCCTTGCCCGAAACCGGCGTCGCAGCGTCCTTGTCCTTGGCATCCGTTGGCGCTCGGAAGACCTCGAAGAAATCGCGCACATTCCTCGGCCTTGCCATGTCCGAACCTCCGCAGGAAAGCTCCTGGACGGCTCCTCCACCATTTGCCTGAATTCATCTTTATAGCACGGCTTCTGCCCAAAGTCAAACCATAATTTCTCTTGTGTGTCGGGCCGATTTTTCGTATATTAAGGCCTTTGTGGGGAAACCTGTAGACAACGCGGGAGGCGTAAGAGCGTAAGACGGCCGTGGCGGCGCTGTGTCCGAATAGCGCGTCTTGCCCTTTGTGTTTCCCGACCGACAGCGGAGGCAACCCAATGACGGTGACGACGGATGGCGTGAACGTTCAGGCCTTTATGTCCAAGGAAGAGGTAACCCGCGAGGACGGCAAGGCCCTTCGGCGGGCGATGGCAACCGATGCCGAGGAACGCAAGAAACTGACCCAGGCGGCCGCGGAGCTGTCGGAGACGCTCAAGCGCGCCCGCGCGTCAGAGACCTCCCGCGACGCCGCCCTGAAGCTCGGCGTCGCTCTCTGGGTGCTGGGCCGCGATGCAGAGGCCGCCGACGCCCTCCAGGAGGTCAAGACGCGAAAGGAGGCCGCCTACTTCCTGGGGTTGTGCTGCCTGAGCATGCGCAAGCCCGAAGAAGCCGCCGACTGCCTGCGCCGCGCCTCGACCGGTCCGGAGGACTTCGAGGTGGCCGTCGCCCTCATCGAGGCGCGCCGCCAGAAGGGCGAGGCGGAGGAAGCCATTCGCGAACTCGAAAAGATGGCCGAAAAATACTCCAACCAGCCCGCCCTTCACTACGAGCTTGGGCGGTGTCTGGACGACATCGGCGAGTACGACAGCGCCCTGAACAGCTACGAGCGCGCCCTGGAACTGGACCCCAACTACGTCGAAGCCGCCTTCCGCCTCGGCTACTGCAATGAACTGCGGGGAAATGACGACGAGGCCGTGAAGTACTACGAAATCTGCCTCGGTCAGCCCAGCCTCTACCCCAACGCCGTCATCAACCTCGGCCTCCTGTACGAGGAGTGCGGGAGGTACGAAGAGTCCGTGCAATGTTACCGCACCGTGCTCGACGCCGATCCCCTCAACGAACGGGCGCAGCTTTTCCTCAGGGACGGCCTCAGCGCCCTCAACATGTACTACGACGAAGAGAAGGAACGCATGGCCGACCGCCGCAGCGCGGTCCTGGACATCCCGGTCACCGATTTCGAGTTGTCCGTGCGCAGCCGCAATTGCCTCGACAAGATGGGCATCCGCTCCCTCGGCGACCTGACCCGCGTCACCGAGCACGAACTGCTCTCCTTCAAGAACTTCGGCGAGACCTCGCTCAACGAGATCAAGCAGATCATGGCCAGCAAGGGGCTGCGTCTGGGCCAGGCCCTGGAGGAAGGCGAGGAGTCCAGCGAGTGGCTGCCGAGCAAGGTCGAGGTCGAGGCCCTTCAACCCAAGGCCATCTCGGCGGGCATGGAAGACCTGCTCTCGCGTCCCGTCGAGGACATGGAGCTGACCGCGCGCGGCATGAAATGCATGGAAAAACTCAACGTGCGCACCCTCGGCGACCTGGTTCAGAAGACCGAAAACGACCTCCTGAGCTGCAAGAACTTCGGCCAGACGTCGGTGGACCAGATCAAGGAAAAGCTGGAGAAGGTTGGGCTGAAACTGAGGGAGGAGTAACAGAAGTCTCGGGTCCCCGCAGCGCTCGACCCGCTGCCCGGGACTCGGCCTCGGCTTCGGCGGAGCGGCAGGATGTACGACTACATCTCGGGCAGGTTGATCTCCAAGTCCCCCACGGAGGTCACCATCGAGGCCGGCGGCATCGGCTACCGCATCCTGATCCCATTGTCCACCTTCGAGGCGCTGCCCGGCGATGGCCATGTCAAGCTGTTGACCTGCCTGCATACCACCGAGAACGAAATGCGGTTGTTCGGCTTTGCCACCGGCTCCGAACGCAAGGCCTTTGAGCTTCTGCTGCTCGTCAACGGCGTCGGGCCGGGGACGGCCCTGAAGGTCATCTCGTCCTGTCGGGTCGGCGAATTTTCGCGGGCCGTGGTCGCCGGCGACGTGCGTTCCCTCATGCGCATCCGCGGCATCGGCGAGAAGCTGGCGCACCGCATCGTCATCGAGCTCAAGGATTACATCGAGAAGTTGGCGCTGGCCGAGACCGGCCCCGTCCCCGCGGACGGCCAAAGGGCCGCCGTGGACGCCGTGCTGGCGCTCATCAAGCTGGGCTACACGCGCGTCAGCGCCGAAAACGCCGTGCGCAAGGCCGCCGCGGGCATGAGTCCGCAGGCCGGCACCGACGCCCTGGTGCGCGAGGCCCTCAAACATGTGTGATGCAGGCGTTCACGGTTCCTCTCCGGCTTCCGGCGCGACAGATGGGTAAACGGCACATGGCATCCGAAAGCGTCTTCATCCGCGACGCCTCCGGCGCAGACCTGGAGCTGGACGTCTCGCTGCGCCCGACTCGCTTCGAGAACTTCATCGGCCAGCAGGGCGTGAAGGAGAGCCTGCGCGTCTACATCGAGGCGGCCAGACAGCGCAAGGAACCCCTCGATCACCTCCTTTTCTCCGGCCCTCCCGGCCTCGGCAAGACGACGCTCGCCCACATCGTCGCCGCCCAGATGGGCGCGCAGATCAAGCCCACGTCCGGCCCTGTCCTCGAAAAGGCCGGCGACCTGGCGGGCATCCTCACCAACCTGGAGCGCGGCGACGTCCTTTTCGTGGACGAAATCCACCGCATCAGCAAGTCCGTCGAGGAATACCTCTATTCCGCGATGGAGGACTTCGCCATTGACATTCTGCTCGACCAGGGGGCCAACGCCCGCTCCGTGCGCATTGACGTCAAAAAGTTCACGCTCATCGGCTCGACCACGCGCGAAGGGCTGCTCAGTTCCCCCATGCGCTCCCGCTTCGGCATCGTCGAAAAACTGGAGTTCTACCCCTGGCAGGACCTGGCCCAGATCATCCGCAACTCCGCCCGCATCCTCAAAGTGAAGATTGACGACAAGGGCGCCGACCTGATCGCCCACCGCGCCCGCGGCACGCCGCGCGTGGCCAACCGTCTCCTGAGCCGCATTCGCGACTTCGCCCAGGTCAAGGCCAACAACGTCATCACGGAGTCCGTCGCCCTCGACGGCCTGCGGATGCTCAGCGTTGACGAGCACGGCCTTTGCGCCATGGACCGCCGAATCCTTGAAGCCGTGGCTCGCCAGGGCGGCGTCCCTGTCGGCCTGAAGAACATCGCGGTTACTGTGGACGAGACCGAGGACACGATTGAGGATGTTTACGAGCCTTACCTCATCCAGTCGGGCTATTTGGTGAGGACGCCGCGGGGGCGCGTGGTCACCGATTCGGCCTATCGCGCCCTCGGCATCGCGCCCCCGGATGCCCGGCAGAGAGGCCTGTTTGTGTAGATGAAGCTCTTGCTGCATGTCTGCTGCGGCGTTTGTCTGGGCGGGCCGCTGGAGGACCTGGCCCGGCGCGGCATGACCGTTCGCGGCTATTTCTACAACCCGAACATCCATCCGTTTTCGGAGTTCCGGCGGCGTCTGGAGGCCTTGCAGTCCATCGCCGCCAAACACGGCCTGGACGTTCTTTACGATGAGCGCTACGGGCTGGAGGATTTCCTGCGCGAGGTGCTTCCGAACGACCCGGACCGGTGTCTGCGGTGCTATCGCATGCGGCTTCGCCGGACTGCCCGCATGGCGAAAGAAAGCCGCTATGACGCCTTCTCGACGACGTTGCTCGTAAGCCGCCACCAGAAGCACGAACTTATCCGCCAAGCCGGTCTGGAAGCCGAAAAGGAGTTTGGCGTGTCTTTCTTCTACGAGGATTGGCGGCCCGTGAACTTCAGGTCGCTGGAGGCGGCCAGGGACGCCGGCATCTATCGGCAGCGCTATTGCGCCTGCATCTTCAGCGAGTACGAGAACGCGAAGCGTAAGACATGATGGCGCCTTGCGCGCCCCTCGCCGCGACGGGCGCGGCCACAGCGGAGAAATGGTATCATGGCAGGACATGCGACAAACCAACGCCGGCTCAAGTATGTCGTGGCCTTGATTCTTCTTTCCTCCTGCGCGGAACCCCCGAAGGGAATAGTGGACTCCCGAAACGTCCTGAAGACGGCTCCCATCGTGCGCGTGGGCCTTGTGGTGAACGAGCCGCAGGCCAGCGTCGCGGTGGCCGGGCCGTTTACGGTCAGTTCCCCCTCGGGCGCGACGTTGATGAACGCCCACAGCCTTCCGTCCTGTGCCGTTCAGCCGGGGCCGGGCGGCCTCTGGCTCGGGTCCGACTGGATCGCGGCCGCCGAGGCCCGCATCATCCCCGAACGCGACGGCTCGGTGCGCGTCAACGGCCACAGCTACCGCGGCCAACTCCTCCTGCGCAACGGCGGGGGGCGGATCACCGTGCTGAATCTGGTGGATATGGAGCGCTACCTGGCCAGCGTTGTAGGCAGCGAGGTCATCGAATCCTGGCCCGAAGGCGCTCTTCGCGCTCAGGCGGTCGCGGCCCGCACCTACGCCCTCTACAAGATGAAGGTCAGCGCCGGCAAGGAATGCGATGCCCGCGCCACCACCGCCGACCAGGTCTACCTGGGCACCCAGCGCGAGACCGCCAAGCTGCGCAACGTCGTGAAGGAGACCGCCGGCATCGTGGCCCTGCACAAAGGCCAGGTCTTCCCCACGTACTTTCACTCCACCTGCGCCGGACACACCGAGGAGGTCTCGCGGGCGCTCAAGTACCACAGCATCCCGCCCTTGCGCGGCGTTGTGTGCAACTACTGCGACAGTTCGAAGTACTATGGCTGGTGGACCGTGGTGGTGGACGCCGACGCGCTTTCGGCCGCCCTCCGGCGAAAGGGCCACAACGTCGGGCGCGTCACGAACGTGGAGCCGCTCGAGGTGGGGCCTAGCGGGCGCGCCCTCAAGGTCCGCATCACGTCCGACAAGGGCGTCCTGGTCATGAAGGCCTACGACTTCCGATTGCTGGTCGGCCCCAGCCAGATCAGGAATACGAACTTCAAGGTAAGGAACTACGGCGGCGCTTTCGAGTTTTATGGTCGCGGCTGGGGGCACGGCGTGGGCATGTGCCAGTTCGGCGCCAAGGGGCTGGCGGATCGGGGATATGATTATTCGGCCATCATCCGGTACTACTATCCGACCGTGACGCTGGCGAGATTATATTAGGCGATGCCCGTGGCGCGCCGCCGTTTGAGGATATGGTCGAAATGCCGCAGCCGTTCTCTTTCCAGATAGAATCGCGCGACCCCGGTACCGCCGCGCGCTGCGCGACGCTGCAGACGCCCCGCGGTCCGATCCGGACGCCCGTCTTCATGCCGGTCGGCACGCAGGCCACCGTCAAGACGCTGACGCCGCGCGACGTGCGCGACACCGACACCCAGATTCTCCTGTGCAACGCCTACCACCTTGCCATGCGCCCCGGCGAGCAGTTGATCAAAGACCTGGGCGGCCTGCACCGCTTCATGGCCTGGGACGGACCCATCCTCACCGACAGCGGCGGCTACCAGATATTCTCCCTGGAGGGCCTTGCGCGCGTGCGCGAAGAGGGCGTCCTGTTCCAGTCGCACTTCGACGGGGCCTGGATTGACCTGTCCCCCGAACGAGCCACCCGCATCCAGAACGACCTGGGCGCCGACATCATCATGGCCCTGGACGAGTGCGTGGGCTTCCCCTGCGAGCGCGAGGTGGCGCGGCAGGCCATGCAGCGCAGTGTTCGCTGGGCCGCCCGATGCAAAGCCGCGCATGCCCGCCCCGACCAGGCCCTCTTCGGCATTGTGCAGGGGGCCACCTATCCCGACCTGCGCCTGGAATGCTGCCGGGGGCTGGTGGAGATCGGCTTCCCGGGATACGCCGTCGGCGGCGTCAGCGTGGGCGAGGGGCCTGCCCTCCTGAGAGAAGTCCTCGGTTACACCCTCCCCGCCCTGCCGGACGAAAGACCGAGGTACGTCATGGGCGTGGGCCTGCCGGAAGACATCCTGGAATGCATCGCCCTGGGCGTGGACATGTTCGACTGCGTGCTCCCCACGCGAAACGGGCGCAGCGGATGGGCCTTCACTCGTGCGGGGCGCGTCAAAATACGCAACCTCCAGTACCGCGACGACCCCCGCCCCGTGGACGAACGGTGCCGATGCTACGCCTGCCGGAACTTCTCGCGCGCCTATATCCGCCACCTTTTCAACGTGGACGAAATCCTGGGCCTGAAACTGCTCACAATTCACAATATTTTCTTTTATAATCAGCTCGTGCGCGAGGCGCGCGAGGCCATACAGGCGGGGCGCTACCCCGCCTTCAAGGACGAAGTCCTGGCCGGCGGCGTGGCCGGCGCCGTGGTGAACGAAAACGCCGCCAAACAGGCCTGACGCGCGGCGCTGGCAACCGTGAGTCACTTTTGAAAGGAACGTTATGCAGAACTTTTTTGTCCTCGCCCAAACCGGAACCACCAACTCCTCGGCGATGCTCTGGGCCATGTTCCCGTTCGTCCTGATGTTCGTCGTCCTGTACTTCCTCCTGTTGCGGCCGCAGCGGAGGAAAGAGGAGGCCCGCAGGAGAATGGTCGAGGCCGTCAAGAAGGGCGACAGGGTCGTCACCATCGGCGGCATCTACGGCCAGGTCGTCCAGGCCAAGGACGAGGAACTCATAATTAGGATTGACCCGACGAAGGATATCTGTGTAAAATTCACACGCTCGGCCGTCCACCGCGTCATTGAGTTGGACAGGACGGGAGGTTCTGCCGAGGAAGGCGCAAAGCCGTAAAGGCCTTCGCCGGATTCGTGATGCGTGGTTCATGACCCGTGAAGGTCCGTTGCTGCCCGTCACGGATCGCGGATCACGCATTGCGCTTTTTTGTGGTTCATACGTCAGTTGCCGTGCCAGGGAATCCAAGTAAGGGACACCAACACAGATGCAGAATTGGGCGATTGCGCTTATCGTGCTGGCGGCGTTAATCATCATTGCGACGGCGAGGAACTTCGCCTTGCCGAAGTGGCTTTTGGGAAATCTTGAGCGCCACTGGCGCGGCGTCCTGGCCGTCGTCCTCACCGCGCTGGCCCTGGCGGCCTGCTTCTTCGAACACATACGCCTCGGCCTCGACCTTAAAGGCGGCACCGAGCTTCTGTATCGCATCAACGTCGAGACCGTTCCGCCCGACCAGCGTGCCGGCATCACCGCCACGACCATCAGCGTCCTGGACAAGCGTCTCTCGGACCGCCTCTCCCAACTGCGCGGCACCAGCGAAATGCGCATCCAGGAGCAAGGCTCCTACCGCATCCTCATCCAGGTCCCCGGCGCCGACGCCGCCGAGGTCGCCAGCATCAAGAGCACCATCCAAAGCTCCGGCCGCCTCGAGTTCCGCCTCGTCAACGACGATGACAACGACCGCCGCGAGGCGCAGGACGGCCGCCGCATCCCCGGCCATACGCCTTTTGTCCGCCGTCTGGAGAAAGGCGAGACCGAAGACCAGGCCAAGAGAACCTGGTACGAGCCGACCACCTTCGCCGCCCTCAAGAACTACCCCGGCACCGACTGGCTCCTCATCTCCCACCGCGTAGACCTGACGGGCGAACTCCTCGCCCGCGCCAACGCCACCTCCGACGAACAGGCGCGCCCCGCCGTCGGTTTCGAGTTCAACGTCGCCGGCAAGAAGAAATTCGCCCTTCTGACGGACCGGAACATCGGCAAGCGCCTCGCCATCGTGCTCGACAACAAGGTGTACTCCGCCCCCGTCATCAGGAGCCGCATCGCCGGCGCAGGCATCATCGAGGGCAGCTTCACCGAAACCGAGGTGCAGGACCTGGTCACCGTGCTGCGCGGCGGCATTCTCCCCGCCCAGTTAAGCCTGGAACTGGAGAACACCGTCGGCCCCACCCTCGGCCTGGACTCCATCCGCAAGGGCATCACCGCCACCTTCGTCGGCACCATCCTCGTCGGCATTTTCATGATCGTCTACTACTTCGGCACGGGCGCCATCGCCGTCGTCGCGGTCGTCTCCAACATCATCCTCATCCTCGGCGTCATGGCCCTGACGGGGCAGACCCTCACCCTGCCCGGCATCGCCGGCCTCGTCCTGACGATGGCCATGGCCGTGGACGCCAACGTCCTCATCAACGAACGCATCCGCGAGGAAAAGGAACGCGGCAAGACGCCCAAACTCGCCGTCGCCGCCGGCTACGAACGCGCCTTCAGCGTCATCTTCGACTCCCACGTCACCGGCATCATCACCAGCGTCATCCTGTACTACGTGGGCACCGGCCCCGTCCAGGGCTTCGCCGTCACGTTGGGCCTCGGTCTCATCATCAGCCTCTACACCGCCCTGTTCATCACCCGCACCATGGTTGACTTCTTCCTCAACAGGGACATCATGACGCGGCTGCGCATGCTGCACATGTTCAGCCGCCCCAACTTCCAGTTCATGAAGGCGCGCTACATCTGCTACGCCATCTCGCTCACGATCATCGTAATCGGCATGACCGTCTTCGTCATGCGCGGCAGCAAGAAGTACGATATTGACTTCACCGGCGGCACCCTCCTTGACCTGGAGCTCAAGAATCCGCTTCCCATCGGCGAGGTGCGCAAGCGCATCGGCGAAGCCGGATACCCCGAGGCCGAAGTGCAGGGCTTGTGGGCCGCAACAGCCGGCGCCGGCTTCACCAGCGAGGCCAAGGACTTCGGCATCCGCATCCCGGCGCGCGCCATTGCCCCCGAAAGAATGGATGAGAAGATCAAGCAGGACCTGGATCGCGTCCTGACTGCGCGCGAAGCCCTCAAGTCCGTGCGCATCGCCGCCCCCCTCAAGGCCGAGGTCCTCCTGGCCAAGGGCATGGACGAAGCGGCCTTCCGCGACGTCCTGCGCAGCGCCGGTTATCTGCCCCAGGATATCGCCGACATCGAGAAACCCCCCGTCCTGGCCGCCAAATTCCAGGTCTGGGTCAAGGGTGAAGGCGAAAAGGACCAGGAACGCAGCCGCGCCCTGGCCGGCGTCGTGCAGGCCGCGCGCGACCTGCTCGCCGCCGGCGACGTCAGCTACAATTTCGGTAAAATCGTCGAGGAGGCCGCCAAGCCCGAAGACGATGCCCCCCGCATCGGTCCGCAGCTTGAGATGTCCCTGAGCAGATCGGTGGACGCCAACCTTATCCAGATCGAACTGGAGAACATGAAGTTCTCCGGCATTACGGTCCTGCCCCGCGAAAAGGAAAATCGCGGGGAGGCCGCCGCCTCCCTCTACGTCAGAGGGCCTAAGGACGTCCTGGAAAAGCTGCGGGCGAAAGCCTCCGGCACGCTGGCCCTTCCCGCCGCCCGCTACCTGGAGAGCGGCATGGTCGAGGTGGACCTCAAGCAGCCCATCCTCGAAGACGACCTCAAAGGACGCCTTGAGAAGCAGCCGGCCATGGTCACGCTGCTGGACCGCGTCGTGCCGCTGGGCGCCGCGGTGGACAAGTTCACCGTCGCGTTCAAACCGCTCAGCGAAACAAAACTCCAGGAGGAAATCCGCGACGACATCGCCAAGGCCTTCAAGGGCAACATCACCTCCGAAAGCATCGCCGTCAAGATCGAGCCGGTGCCGCCCCCGCCGCTGGGGCCGGAAGAAGCCCCTCCGCCCGTCGCCATGTCCTATTTCGTCGTCAAGTTCCCCAACGCCGTCTCGTGGGACGTCGTCCGCAACAAGATGATCAAGGCCGGCCACGAAGGCACGCTCTACAAGACGCCGGTGGGCGAGGAGGCCGCCAAGCCCGTCACGCAAGTCACCCTGCAGGTCCCCAAGACGGACGTCGAGCAGATGCTTCCCGCCGTCACGGCGGCGTTCGAATCCGCCGACCCGTTCCGCCGCGTTTCCAGCATCGGCGCCAGCGTCGCCGAGGAGATGA
>CAYPFP010000079.1:0-25792 GCA_964409935.1 uncultured Planctomycetota bacterium
CATTATACCATAGTGAACCGTGAAGTTCCATTCATTATGCAAAGGTCAATAGTTGAGGAGGATTGCCCAGATGGTTGACCCACTCATCACGTTGGCCGAAGCCGCCGCATGGCTGCGTCTTGACCAAAAGCGGCTTGCTCGCCTGGCCCGGACAGGAAGAATTCCGGCTATTCTGTTGCCCAGCGGGGAAGTTCGGTTTGACCGGCACAGCCTTGCTGCTTGGTTGAGGGCGGCGACTGTGCGTAAGACAAACGACGACGCGGGGTCGGCGAAGGGGGCCGGGCAATGACGGCAACGAGTGGCAAACTTCCCGTCCACGGCGTACTATCTCGCCTCAAGAAGGTGCGGCAGGCAGGGGCGGATCACTGGCAAGCCTGCTGTCCGGCGCACGATGACAAGACCCCAAGCCTGAGCATTGCCCAGGGCGAAGACGGGCGCGTCCTGTTGAAGTGTTTCGCCGGTTGTGGGGTGCCGCACATCTGCGAAGCCCTGGGCATTCAAGAGCGCGACCTTTTTTCCCGGACTGTCGGCAGCAACGCGGTTCCCCACACCGGCGATCCCCGGATTCTCCTGGCCAGGATTCGCGGCTGGCGGCCTTGCGCCATGCTCTGCCTGGGGGCTGAGGCCAGCGGCGGAGAGGTGCTTTTCCCCATGTGCGACGCGGAGGGCAGTGTCACCGGACGCAAGAGGCGGCGCGGAGATAACACGACCTTCCGAAACGGCGGGAAGTCCATCACGCAGGCCGGCGGACACAACGGCCTTTTCTATGCGCGGCCTCTCCCATCGGAGGACGACGTCTTGATCTGCGAGGGCGAGGCCGATACATGCGCAGCGCTGTCGGCGGGCCATGTGGCAACTGTCGGGACGGCGGGCGCGAATCCCGGCGGGAAAGTGTTGGCCTATCTTCAACGCTTGGCGGCGGGGCGCGATGTGGTCGTTGCGCCGGACGCAGACGCGGCGGGGCGGATGTGGCGCGACATAGTGGGCCGGGCGCTGTCGAATGCGGGTTGCCGTGTGCGCTTCATCATTCCTTCGGCAGACGGCGCGAAAGACCTCGATGACCGACTGCGCAAGATGGATGAGAACGAGCGACCCGCGGCGCTGAAATCGCTCATGGCCGGCGCGATTTCCTGGACGGACACGGGAAGCGGCGAAGCCAAGCATACCACGTCCGCCGAACCCAAGACGCGGAAGCAAGTTTCAGAGATTTTCCGCAAGTGGCTTTACCTTCCCGACGATCCTTCCATCGGGGCGCTCTACGTTTCGCTGGCGGCGGCGATTGCCAACCGTCTTGAGGGGGATGCCGTTTGGCTTCTCCTCGTGGGCGCGCCCGGAAGCGGCAAGACGGAGATGCTTTCTTCGCTCGTCGGGTTGCCGGACGTCTATTCGGTCAGTACGTTGACCGAGGGCAGTCTGTTGTCCGGAACTTCGCAACGTGAGAAGGCGAAGGACGCGAAGGGGGGCCTACTCCGGCAGGTGGGCGACTTCGGGATTCTGGTTCTCAAAGACTTCGGATCGGCGCTGAGTCTGAACAGAGATTCTCGGGGACAAATTCTGCAGGGCCTGCGGGAAATTTACGACGGCTCTTGGACGCGCCACGTGGGGACGGACGGCGGGCGGGTCCTGCACTGGCGGGGGAAGGTCGGAATTGTCGGAGGCTCTACTGCGGCGATAGATAGTTTTCATTCCGTCATGGCCTCGCTGGGGGAGCGTTTTGTCTTCTATCGGATACCGAAAGGAACGCCAAGCGAGACGGCCGGAAAAGCGCTGACGCACTTGGGCCGCGAGGCTGCAATGAGGGGCGAACTCGGAGAGGCAGTGCGCGGCCTTATGTCGGGCGTGACTATCCCTGGGGCCGTTTCCATCGGGGAGAGGGAAAAGAGCTGGCTCGTTGGTCTGGCGACGCTCACGGCCCAATGCCGGGCGGCGACGGTGCGCGACGGGTATCGGCGCGAAGTCGAACTTATACCGGGCGCGGAGAGTCCGATGCGGCTCAGTCTGGTTCTGGCAAAACTCGCAATCAGTCTTGAAGTTCTTGGCGTTGAAAGGAAGGCGCGGTATGCCCTCATCCTGAAGGTCGGGCTTGACTCCATGCCGGATATTCGGCGGCGACTCGTTGAATTTCTTGGCGACCCAAACTTGGAAGACGTGTGGCAGAAGACCAGCGATACTGCGGAGGCCCTGTCCGTTCCCACGCAGACGGCGCGGCGGGCGCTTGAAGACCTGACTTGCTACCACGTGTGCGAGCGGGAGGCGGGTGGCGAAGGGCGGGCCGACAAGTGGCGACTGAGTGAGGAGGCGGCGCGGTTGTACTATGCCGCTTTGAGCCTTCCGGGAGAGGCTTGAAAGTGTTTTAGGATAGCGTTCCCGAAAATCAGGATGGGGCATTGTGGACGCGGCACAGCGGGCGGCGATCCTCTTGAGACTGCGGCGGATGCGCGACCATGAGAAGGCAGATGCGCTTCGGGTCTTGCGGGACGAGGGGGCGGATTCGCCGGCGATGAGTAACCTGCGGCGGCGCGTATTGGGCGGTCTGATGACGGCGGCGCAGGGGCGATGTCTCGGATGCCAGAATTGGATGCCGGGCGACGTGGCGCGGTGTGGGGCTGAGGGGTGTGAGGGATGGTCGGCGCGCCCCTACGCTTCCCGCCTGGGCGTCGAGGCGAGAGGGGATACGGCGTTGCCTTTGGTCGCACCTGCATCATCTTCCCCAAAGTCCGGGGCTACGAAGGACGCGCAGGCGTCGGGGGCGGGGCATTGCCGTGAATGCGGCAAACCTCTGCCGATGCGCGACAAGCCCGGACGCGGGCCGGTGTTCTGCCCGTCGTGTGCTGAGGGGCGGAAGCGGGCGCAGACAGCCCAGTGTATGCGCCGAAGTCGCAACGCGGCAAGGTCATCCACACGGACATCGAGGACAACGCGAGTCATCCCAAAAGTCCCTCCGGACACGCCTCTAGGAGGCCTGTAGGAGGCCTCTGGCGGGCCTCTGGCGCGTCGGAGTGACGGATATGGGGGTTTTGGGCCAAGAAGTCATTTTTCTCACATGATGAGGAGTTGAGACGATGAGCGACGGTGAGGACGTGAAATTGCAGGACGGGCCGGGGGGCGCGGATGAGGCGCAAGGACGGGACATGCCGGGCGTGATCGCGGAGCTGGGGACGCTGCCGCAGGGCGCAATCGTGACCGAGGATGGACTGGCGCGAATCTTCAGGCGGTGTACCATGTCCGTCAAACGCGCGGTGGAACGCCAGGAGTTGCCCGCGCCGGTGAAGATGTTCGGGCAGAACACCTGGACGGTCGGCGCGATTCTCCGGCACGTCGAAGACCGGCTTGAACGGGCCAGGGCGGAGTCCAAGCGGATGCGGCAAAACAATTTTTGAACCGGCGGCATTTTCCCATTGACTTTTGTAATACGGAAGTTATACTATGGGCATGAAGAAGAAACCAAAGAAGATGGGGCGGCCACTGAAACGGGACAAACCCCTTACGGATGTCATAGTGGTGCGAGTGACCAGGGCAGAGCGTAAAGCCTTCAAGGAGGCGGCGCGGGCGGCAAGAATGGAACTTGGGCCGTGGCTCATTCAACCACGACGCGACGAACTAGAGAAAGCGAGATAGGCTATGGCGGGCGTGTGTCGAAGGCCGAGAGCGAGCGGGAGGTATCGGGCCTGGTACGTGGACGAGCGGGGCGTGCAACGCTCCTTCGTCGGCACGATGAACTGGACGGAGACCTTGCGCATTGCAAAGAAGCGGGAGGCCGACGCCCTGCCGATTCGGTTGAAGTTCAAGCCTGCGCCGAAGTCATGTGACGCGCACGGGAAGCGACCGTTCTCAGAGGTTGCGGCGGAATTCGCGCAATGGGGCCGGGCGCAAGGAGGGCATGGCGGACGACCCTGGGCGCCGACCCATGCGCGAATGAGAGAGCGATACCTGGCCTGGTGGGGCGACCGGCTGGGGCTGGCGACGTTGGGGGACCTGGCGGGCATCATGCCCCGTGTCGAGGAAGCCTTGCGAGAAGTCGCGGCAAAGGGGCGGAGCGGCAAGACGATACAATCCTACGCCGATGGACTCAAAGCCTTCACCGCTTGGTGTACGGAGCGGGGGTACTTGAGCGAAGACCCTTTGCGGCGACTGCGCCCCTTCGACGGGACTCCGGTTGACAAGCGCCGGGCGGCGACGCTCCAAGAGGTCCACCGCCTGCTGGAATCTGTCGAGGGTCAGCCGGAGCGATGGTTGCTCTATGCGACGGCCTGCACGTCTGGACTGAGGGCCGGGGAATTGCGGGCACTGCAGGTCAAAGACCTGGACGCCGTGAGATGGGGTCTGGGACTGGACGCGGCCTGGACGAAAAACCGGCGACCTGGGTTTCAGCCGATACCTTCGGAGATCGTGAGGCGACTGGTAGAGGCGAGCGCCGGGAAGCAGCCGGGGGACAGGCTGTTGACCGTGCCCCTTCACACCGAGCGGGTCTTTGCGCGGGATGCTGAGAGGGCCGGAATCCAGCAACAGGACTTCGGCGGGCGGCTGGTCTTTCACAGTCTGCGCAAGAGTTACGGGACGTTCCTTGACCAGGCCGGGGCGACGGTGAAGGAAGCGGAAATGCTGTTGAGACATCGGCCAACCGGACTGAGTTACTCGGTGTACATTCATGCGTCGGAAGATCGTCTCCGGGCACTGGTGGAGGCGGTCGGAGAGGCCGTGATTTTGCCCAAGACCATGTCACAAATCATGCAACGCCAGGCGGCGGGCGCAGAGAGGCTTGTCCTAAGCGGCCACGGCGGAGTAGGATACAACGCACTTCAAAAGGAGAGGTCGCTGGTTCAAATCCAGTCGCCCCGACCATTTTCCCCTTCACAGTGGGACATAAAGGGGTCAGGCTGCTTTTCTGAGCGCGTGGCTGCACCGCCTAGCTCCACATTGACCTATAGGTCGCCGCATGATGGAATGCTGCCCACCACACTGTCGCTCAATAAGAAAGGCGCCTACAAGAAAGGTGCCTGACCCCTTTTCTGCTCCTGCGGTTATGCAAAGTGCAGGTTGCTGTGCGCCTGGCAGAGCATGTCCTTGAGCGGCAGGCCGTGCGGACAGGCTCGCGTGCACGGGGCGTCGCAACCGGCGCACGCCGCCGCGCTGCATGGACGGGCCAACTGGCCGTACGCGTCCATGGCGAAGCGCTCGTGGCCGTAGTGCTCGAAGTACATGTTGTAGCGCAGGACGCTGGCGATGGCCACGCCCTTGGGGCAGGCGTTCACGCACTCGCCGCAGCCCGTGCGGCAATAGCTGCGCGTGATGGCCGACGCGAAGCGGCGCAGCGCGTCCTCGTCTCGCCGCGTCATTTTCTGTCCCGATGCGGTCGCGTGCAGGTCCACGTCGGCCACGCTCTTGGCGCCCTTGACGACGGTGGAGATGGCCGGATTGCTCAACGCCCACTTCAGCGCCGCCACCGTGGCTTCGTCCTGCGACAGGCCCGCCATCTTGTCGGGCAGCGTTTGCTTTGCGCCGGGCACGGTCTTCATCGCCACAATGGCCACGTTCTTGGCCTTGGCCTTGTCGAGAACTTTTTGGAGGTCGGTGAACTTCATGAAGTTCCACGTCGGCATGACGAGATCGTACTGGCCGCACTCCACGGCGTAATCTATCGTCTCTTCCATCATGTGCGGCCCGTGCGTGGACATGCCGAGGAACCGGGCCTTGCCCTGCTTCTTGAGCGTGTCGAAGGCCTTGAGCATCTCGGGGTCTTTGAGACGTTCGATGTCTTTTTCGCCTTTCTCCGTCGGCGGTTTCTCGCCGGCGGCATGAACCAGCAGAACGTCCACGCGGTCGGTCTGGAGCCGCGTCAGGCTGCCCTCGACGCACTCGATGAACTTTTCCGCCGGCGTGTGAAGCTCAAGGTGTTGGGGGTACTTTCCGTACGTGCAGAGTTTTGTCGCCAGGAAAATCTTGTCGCGAACCTTCGGGAGGACCTTCCCCAGGGTTTCTTCGCTTGCGGGGAAGTAGTCCGGGGCCGTGTCGAAGTAGTTCATGCCGAGTTCGACGGCGCGTTCGACGATGGTGGTGTCTTTCAAGCCTCCGGCGCCGAAGCTGACGTCGGAGACCTTCCATTCCGTTCGGCCGAGGACGTTGTGTTTCTTGATCCCCGCAGACGGTTTTTCAGCCTCTTGGCCGGCGGCCATCCCTCCGAACCCCGTCAACGCCGCGCCTGCAACGCCCGCCCTTGTGAAGAACTGTCTCCGATTCATTCTCATTCCTCCTTTGCCTGCGGAAAGACCATCCCTCTGCCGAGATGATCGTTTATAGGAGATAGCCCCCATGCCGTCAAGCCAAATCGCCCACAAAATCTGCAACGGAACGGCGTAATATCTTGCACACGCAGAGGATAGCATAACACGAGCGGCGGGACTCGCCTCGGAGCCTGTCGCTCGGGCCGCGGCCGCCTCGGTCACGTACAGGGAACCGGCCGTATCGGGACCGGAGGCGGCCAAACGCCGGCGCAGACGGCGCAGATGGATTTTGGTTTGACTCCCCGAAGCTGCTGCTGTTAGAATGCCATAGTAGGCTTGTTCACGACTTCCAGGCGTGGCGCGCGATTGCGCGTCATGCGCGGGGACCCGCACTGATGGATAAGAACGACAGCATCTCGGTCAATACCGCGAACCTCGGGCCGGTGGTCGCCAAACCGCCCGCCCCGAGTTTCCCCATCCTGCCCCTGCGCGACATGGTGGTCTTCCCCCACGTCGTCATCCCGCTGTTGGTGGGGCGAAACAACTCGCTCGTCGTGGTGCAGAAGGCGCTGGAAACCAACTCGCGGATCTTCCTGATCACCCAGAAGGACCCGACCAAGGACTCCCCCACCAAGGACGACCTCTTTGCCGTGGGCACGCTGGCCGCCATCTTGCAGACCTTCAAGCTGCCCGACGGCTCCGTGAAGGTCGTCGTGGAGGGCGTTTGCCGGGGAAAGGTGTTGCGTTTCTACGCGGCGGACAACATTCTGCGCGCCGAAGTGGAACTGAGCAACGAGATCGTGATGCCGTCGAAGGAGACCGAGGCGCTCAAGCGGCTCGTGCTCCAGAGCTTTGAGAAATACGCCCAGTTGCACGGCAACGTCCCCGAAAAGACCATCTTGGCGCTGCAGGGCATCGAGGCGGCGCACCAGTTCGCCGACAGCGTGTGCGCGAACATGGCCCTGAAACTCCCGCAGAAGCAACGGTTCCTGGAGATCCTCGACCCCGTTTCGCGCCTGAAGGAATTGATGCAGACGCTGCTGAACGAGATCGAGATCCTCGAAGTCCAGAAAAACATTGACGCCGAGGTGCGCAAGCGCGTCCAGAAGAGCCAGAAGGACTTCTTCCTCAAAGAGCAGATGAAGGTGATCGAGGAGGAACTCGGCCACGCCGACGCCGAGCAGGCGGAACTGAGAGAACTCAAGGAAAGAATCCTTCGCGCGCACATGCCCAAGGAGGTCGAGAAGATCGCCTTGCAGGAGCAGGAGCGGCTCACCAAGATGGCGCCCATGTCGCCGCAGGCCGCCGTGTCCCACAACTACATTGACTGGCTCATCGCGCTGCCGTGGAACTACAAGACCAAGGACAGCTTCGACCTCCGCCACGCACAGCGAATCCTGGACGAGGATCACTACGGGCTTGAGGACCCCAAGGCCCGTATCGTGGAGTACCTGGCGGTGCGCAAGCTCACCAAGGGCGGCAAAAGCCCCATCCTGTGCTTCATCGGCCCCCCCGGCGTGGGGAAGACGTCGCTGGCCAAGTCCATCGGGCGATCCATGGGGCGCAAGTTCGTGCGCAAGTCCCTGGGCGGCGTGCGCGACGAGGCGGAGATTCGCGGGCATCGGCGCACCTACATCGGCGCGTTGCCCGGCCGCATCATCCAGTCCGTCCGCAAGGCCGGCTCCAAGAACCCCGTCTTCCTGCTCGACGAGATTGACAAGCTCGGCGCGGACTACCGGGGCGACCCCGCCGCGGCGCTGCTCGAAGTGCTGGACCCGGATGAAAATTACAGTTTCAGCGACCACTTCCTCGAGGTCGAGTTCGACCTGTCCGACGTGTTCTTCATCACGACGGCCAACAACGAGGTGGCGATCCCGCACGTGCTCCGGGACCGCATGGAAGTCATACACCTCCCGGGTTACACGGAGATGGAAAAGCTCGCCATCTCGCGCCAGTTCCTCATCCCGCAGGAGCTCAAGGCGCACGGCCTCAGACCGGAGAACGTGGACATCACGCAGGGCGGGCTGCAGCGAATCTGCCGCGACTACACCCGCGAGGCCGGCGTGCGCAACCTCAAGCGCCAGATCGCCAACCTGTGCCGGAAACTCGCCAAGGAAACCGTGAACGCCGGCAAGTCGGTCAAGTTCAAGGTCACGGCCGCCAATATCGAGAAGTACCTCGGCGTGCCCGAGTACCTCGAGCCGATCATTGACAAGGCCAAGGGGGTCGGCCTGGCCACGGGCCTGGCCTACACCGAATTCGGCGGCCGCGTCATCTGCGTGGAAGTCTCCACGATGAAGGGCAAAGGACAGCTCACCCTCACCGGCAAACTGGGCGACGTGATGCAGGAATCGGCCAAGGCGGCCCTGAGCTACGCGCGCGCCAACGCCCGCCAACTCGGCGTGGACCCCGACTTCTACGAAAAGCTGGAAGTCCACATCCACGTCCCGGAAGGTGCCACGCCCAAGGACGGCCCTTCGGCGGGGATCACCATGGCGTGCGCGCTCCTGTCGGCCCTGACCGGCCGTCCGGCGCGGCGCGACATCGCCATGACGGGCGAGATCACCCTGCGCGGGCGCGTGCTCCCCGTGGGCGGAATCAAGGAGAAACTCATCTCCGCCCACCGCGAAGGCATCCTGCACGTCATCCTGCCCAAGGAAAACGAAAAAGACGTGATCAAGCTGCCCCCGGAGGTCAAGCGGGCCATGACGCTCACGTTCGTGCGCGACATGTCCGAGGTCATTCCGCTGGTAATCGAAACGCCCAAGGCCGCCCTCGGCAAACAGGCCGCCATCGTGACGCAACCGCCGGTCGAGTAAGAGGCGAAGCCAACGATAGACCCGGGACCCCCAACCGTCTCTCGTCCTTCGCATCTACGCCAAACAAGGAGGAACGGATGCCGGACTTTGAGTTTCTTACGCTGGAAGCGCACCTCGAAGGCGACAAGATCGTCGGCCAGGCCCGAGGCGCCTGGGCCGAGACCCTGCAGCCTTTCCTCGCCCAGTTCCTCGGAAAACTCAACACCCTCAAGGTCCTCGCCAAGCGCCAGGGCGGCAACGTGTACAACCTTTACAACCCCCCGCATCCCACGCCGGCGGGGATGCGTTTCCTTTCGCGCAAACTCAAGATGACCCTCGCCAAACAGGCGTTCCCCGTCACGGCGAACCTGGCCATCACCCACCGCTGCCAGTGCCAGTGCGTCCATTGCAGCGCCGACCCCTTCCGCAACCCCAACCGCGAAGAAGTCACCGTCGAGGAGATCAAGTCCGTCGTGGACGGCGCGTTGCGCCTCGGCGCCAGCCTCATCATTTACGTCGGCGGCGAGCCGATGCTCCGCAAAGAACTGTACGACCTTATCGCCCATGTGGACAAATCCAAGGCCGTCGTCATGATCTTCACCAACGGCCTTCTGCTCACCCCCGAAAACGTCAAGCGCCTGGCCGACGCCGGCCTGTACAGCCTCAACATCTCCATTGACAGCGTCGTGCCCGAAATCCACAACCGGTTCCGCAAGGTCCCCGGCTGTTACGAAAAGGCCTTCGAGGGCGCCGCCCGCGCCCGCGAGGCCGGCATCCTCACCGGCATCTCCACCTACGCCACCGCCCATTCCCTGCGCGAGGGACACCTGGAGTCCCTCCTGCAGAACGCCGTCAAGGACGGCTTTCACGAGGTCACGATCTTCGACTGCATCCCCTCCGGCAAGTTCCTCAAGGACACCACCAAGATGCTCACGCCGGAGGAGAAGCAGAAGGCCATCCAGATCGGCCAGCGCGTCCACGACGACCGCTCGCACTCCATGGGCGTCAACGTCATGGCCCGCATCAACTCCGCCGAGGGCGAGGGCTGCTACGGCGCTTCTTCGCAGTTCTACATGACCGCCTACGGCGACATCAACCCGTGCGACTTCAACCCCGTCTCGTTCGGCAACATCCGCGAGATGCCCATCGAGGTCATCTGGCAGAAAATGATCTCGCATCCCGACTTCTGCTACCGCCATCCCCAGTGCCGCATGCAGACCCCCGCCTACCGCAAGAAATACATAGACCCGCTCCCGGACGACCCCCAGCTCCCCGTCGCCATCGAAGAGATCGAGGCCATGAACGCGGCCAGGGCAAAGTAGATCTCACTACGGAGGCGCAGAGGGGGCGGAGGCGCTAGAATGGATAAAAGGTCAGTTCTAAAGATTCTCTCCCGATTCAGGAAGAGCCTTGAGACCCAGGGCATCAAGGTGGATCGGATGTTGCTCTTTGGCTCTTGCGCTCGAGGAAAGCAAAGAGAAGGAAGCGACATTGACGTGGTCGTCATCTCGGAGGACTTCAAAGGCAAGAGCTACTGGCAAAGGATAGACCTGCTTTCCGCCGCCATATACGAAGTCTTCGAACCCATCGAAGCTCTGGCCATGACCCCGGAAGAATGGTCCAACGACAAATCCGCCTTCGCCGAATTGGCCAAGGACGGCGAGGTTATGCCTGCATAAGCGCTGGAGCTTCCCTGTCCCCGCCCCTGCTCCATGCTCCCGGCTCTCTCACGTGTGCAACTCCACGACGTCCTTGTCATTGAGCACGTGCTCCCGCCCGACGCTCTGGCCGCTGTAGGCGCCGGTGCCCCATAGACGGGCGAACTTGAGCGTCTGCCGGAAGTCGTTGTGTACGCGCCCGGCCAGGTCGAGCAGCGTGCTGCCGCGCGGAAGGACGTATGGGGCCGTCAGGTCGGGTTTCTGTCCGGGTTCCTTGGTGTAGACGCGGATGACGTCGAGGAAGGCGTATATTCTCTTGATGAGTTCGCCCAGTCCGTTGCCGGTGAGGGCGGACACGGTGAAAATCGTGTACCGTTCGGCGTAGAAGCTCTTGAGGACGTCCAGCCGGTCCGCGGCGCCGGGCGCGTCGTCCTTGTTGCACAGGAGGAACGTTCGCACCGCAATGACGCCCTCCGCCGGTTCCTCCGCGGGCCGCCGGGGTTGAAGGGCGATCTTCGCCTGCGCGAACCGGTCCAGTACCCATTCGATCTGCTCCAGGCTGTCGTCGCTGCCGAGATCGGCCACGACGGCGGCCGCGTCGGCGGCGCGCACCAGGTCGAACATCCCCGGCTCCATCGTCGTGGGGGTCACAGGCGGCGTGTCCACAAGTTGTATCTGGATGTCTTCATGCTTGATCATGCCGGGCGTGGGCATGCGGGTGGTGAAGGGGTAGTCGGCCACCTGCACCGGCGCGTCGGTAAGTTTGGAGACGATCATGGACTTGCCGGTGTTGGGGTAGCCGATGAGCACGACCTGCCCCGCCCCCTCGCGCGGCACCTTGAACGACGGACCGGTCTTGCCCTTCTTGCGGGCGGTCTCCTGTTCTTTTTTGAACTCGGCGAGCTTGTGCTTGAGCTCGGCGTAGATCTTCTCCGTGCCCTTGTGTTTGGGCAGGGTGGAGAGCATCTCCTTGACGGCCGCCACCTTCTCCTCGACCGTCTGGGCGGCGCGGAATTTCTGTTCGGC
Source organism: uncultured Planctomycetota bacterium (assembly GCA_964409935.1). GTDB lineage: Bacteria > Planctomycetota > Brocadiia > JAADGH01 > CAYPFP01 > CAYPFP01. The sequence continues at coordinate 11,704 of CAYPFP010000079.1, forward strand.
CTTCAGGTATTGTGGCGTTAGATTCGCCGGCATAAACTCGTGTCCCCAACTCGTTCCTGCGATCTTCTTTTGTTGAGTATAAATGCCGCTGCGGATCATGTCAAGAAAACGCGGCGCCCGTAATCCGCTTGCATATGCGGCGGCGGCGCGATAAAGTCTTTACCTTGCGTTTCTCGATGGCGCGGATGAAAACGAGCGAAGGATTGCGGTCACGATGACGATATATCTCGGCGCGTTGTTGATGGACATGATGTGTTTCCTGGTTGTCTTCGCGGTGCTGTACGGCGCGGGCGAGCGGCACATGACCAACGCGCAGTGCGCCTGGCTGGGGGCGGCGATGCAGATCACGTACATGCCCTTCAGTTTCATCGTCGGCCGGGTCTTGTCGCGCCGCAACGCGCGCCTCATACTGCTGGTCGGCACGGTGGGCGCGGCGGCGATGGGCGTGGCGTCCTTGTTCAGCGAGAGTTTCGCCGCGCTGGTCATGCTGTTCCTGATGTTCGGGATGTTCTGCGCCTTCTTTTTCAACTCGTTCCAGACGTACATGCGGGGCGAAGCGCCGCCGGGCGGGCTGAGCCATGCGGTGGCCGCCTACACGCTGGCCTGGAGCGTGGGAATCGCGCTGGGGTTCCTCGTATCGGGCAGCGCTTACCGTCTCGGTCCCTGGGGCTTGGGCAGCTTCACGGCTTTGGCCGGACTCGGAATCCTGGCGATCATCATGCGCCGCCGGCCGCGCCCGCACGAGGAGGCCTCCGCCGACGAGCACGTCGAGCACGGGCCGGCCGGCGCGCGCCCTGTGGATGCGCGGTACGTCGTCATCGGCTGGATCATGATCTTCGCCGCCTGTTTCGTCCAGCGTCCGATTCAGACGTTTTTCCCGGCCTGGTGCGCGGAGGAGGGCATCAGCCCCTATTGGGCGGGCTTTCCGCTCTTCTTGATGCTCATCATCCAGGCCGGCGCCGGCTGGGGAATGAAATGGCTGCGGGCGATCTTGTACCGCCGCACCGCGCTGTGGATCGTGCAGGCGGCGGGCGTGGCGGCTTTGGGCGCGATCTGGATGTTCCCCCAGTACCGCAGCTATGTCCTGGGCTTTGCCGTCGTGGGCGTGTACTGCGGTTTCATCTTCTTCTGCGCGGTGTACTACGCCAGCAACGACTTCGCGCACCGCTCGCGCAACGTGGGCGTGAATGAATTCATGGTGGGCGCCGGATCGCTCATCGGCATTTACGTGTGCGAACTGTGGCTGCGCTTCAGCGCGGACAAGGCGGCCCTCTACGGCGCGTGCGCCGTCGCGCTGGCCGTTCTGACGGTTGCGCAGGTGATAATCGCGACCGTCGGCAAGCCAAGAGCGCAGGCGACGCCCTGAGGCCCTCAGGCGCGGTTCGAGAACTGGATCGGCCCCTGGGCGCGGCCGTGGATGAACTGCTGGACGTAGGGGTTCCGGCTGTTGCGGATCTCGTCGGGCGGTCCCAGGGCGACGATCTTCCCCTCGTGCAGCATGGCGATGCGATCCCCGATCTTGTAGGCGCTGGCCATGTCGTGCGTGACGGCCACGCCCGTGATGCCGAGCTGCTTTCGCGTGTCCACGATCAGGTCGTTGATGGAATCGGCCGTGATGGGGTCCAGGCCCGTCGTCGGCTCGTCGTAGAGGATGATGTCCGGCCGGGCGGCCAGGGCGCGGGCCAGGCCCACGCGCTTGCGCTGTCCGCCCGAAAGCTGGGCGGGCATCTTCTGCTCCATGCCCGGCAGCCGCACCATGTCCAACAATTCGGCCACTCGGGCGCGAAGCTCCTGGTCGGTCGCGTTGCCCTGCTGCGCGAGGGAGAACGCGACGTTCTCGGCCACCGTCATGGAGTCGAAGAGCGCCGCGTGCTGAAAGAGCATGGCCATGCGCACGCTGCTGGTCACCATCTTCCGCGTGGTCCACTGCGTCACGTCCCGGCCGTCAATCAGGATGCGCCCCGCGTCCGGCTTGATGAGGCCGATGATGTGCTTGAGCAGCACGCTCTTCCCGCCCCCGCTCTGGCCGATGATGACCACGGTCTCGCCCCGCGGGACGTGAAGGTTCACGCCGTCGAGGACCTTTCGGTCCGGAAAGGACTTATGGATGTCCTCCAGAACGACCAACACGCACCTCCGCCATGCCTTGCGGCGTTTCTCAGCGCAGCGCCAGGGTCAGGAAAAAGTTGGTGACCAACACCAGGATACACGACAGCACCACCGCCTCGCACGTGGCCTTGCCGACGCCCTCGGCGCCCCCCCGCGCGTAGAAGCCCTTGTAGCACGCCACCACCGCGATGATGGCGCCGAAGACGAATGACTTGATTACGCCGGTCATGACGGCGTACACGGTCACGTTCTCGAGCGTGTTCTGCACGTAGTAGTGGTGGTTGACGTGGTAGACGGGCACGGCCACCAGGTAGCCGCCGACCATGCCGATGGCGTCGGCCATGATGGTGAGCACGGGCGTCAGGAGCAGACAGGCGAGGAACCTGGGCGCCACCAGGTAATGGACGGGGTCGGTGGCCAGGGTTTCCAGGGCGTCAATCTGCTCGGTGACGCGCATGGTGCCCAGTTCGGCCGCCATCGAGGCCCCCACGCGCCCCGACAGCATCAGGGCCGTCAGCACGGGGCCGAGTTCCTTCACCAGGGAAACGCCGACGACGGCCCCCACCATCGTCTGCACGCCGAACTTGCGGAACTGGAAGTAGCTCTGGGCCGCCATCACCATGCCCGTGAAGGCCCCCGTCGTCAACACGACGAGCAGGGAAAGGTTTCCCACCTGGTAGAACTGTTCCGCGAGCACGTTGCGCGGCGGAAGTCTTCGAAAGAGCCAGGCTATCGTCTGTGCGAAGAGGAGCGAGATCTGTCCCGTTCCCTGGATGGCGGCGAGGCATCGGGAGCCGATGTGTGTGCAGAAAGCGCGGAACATTCCCCTCTCCTGTCACTCCGAGGTGTTGCGCTGGAAGGATGCATGTTATCGGCGGGCCGCGCCAAAAGCAAGCGCAATCGGGTTCGCCCTCTTGTCATAGCCCGAAAGACCAGCTTCGGCTCCCAATCCGACGCCGGCGCCCGCACCCGCGAAATCCTCATGACCCTCCTTCATACGCTACAGCTACGAACTCCCGGTCCCGCCGCCGCCCTGACCTATGCCTTGGACCCACTCGCGCAAAATCCTCGCTTTGACCCTTACCCTCTCCTCTTTCACTCTCCCAACCTCACCACCCCCTCCCGACAACAGCGTAACTGAGCGACTACAGAGAAATTGGACAATTGACGGGGCCTGAAAAGACATGCTAAAATGTCGGAGGTGGCGAGTTGGGAGCGGCCCGGCTTTCGGCCAAGTCATGGGCGCTCCGTCGAGGTCTGGCGCCAACACGATTCACAGAGGAAGCAGGACGCAGGTGGACAAGCGGCACTTTGCAGGGATTGACATCGGCTCGCTGACATGCGATGCTGTAGTGGTTGACGACGCGGGGAAGCTGGCGGCGTTCGAGGTGGTCCCGACGGGCGCCCGCAGCCGTGTGGCCGGCGAAAAGGCGCTGGCGGCGGCCCTGGAGCGCGCCAAGATAGGCCGGGATGAACTTGCCGGTCTGGTCTCGACCGGCTACGGGCGCGAGATGGTCGAAGGCCGCTACCGCGCCGTAAGCGAGATCACGTGTCACGCTCGCGGAGCGCTGGCCCTTTTCCCCGGCACGCGGCTGGTGCTCGACATCGGCGGCCAGGACTCCAAGGCGATCCGCATCGGGCCGGACGGCCGCGTCCGCGACTTTGCCATGAACGATAAATGCGCGGCGGGAACCGGGCGCTTTTTCGACGTCATGGCCCGTGCGCTGGAAATAGACCTGGACGACCTGGGCGCGCGGGCGCTTCGTTCGACGAAGCCGCTCGGCCTCAGCAGCGTGTGCACCGTGTTCGCCGAGAGCGAGGTCGTGGGCATGGTGGCGCGCGGCGAGACGGTGGAGGACATTGCCGCCGCCCTGTGCGCGGTCGCCGCCGACAAGGTCGTGGCCCTGGCGCATCGCGTCGGGATCGAGAATCCGGTGACCGTCACCGGCGGCGTGCCCAAGAACGTCGGATTTCTGCGCGCCCTTGAGAAGCAGTTGGGCGTGAAGGTGAACGTGCCGCAGGAGCCGCAGATCGTCGGGGCGCTCGGCGCGGCCCTCATCGGCGCCGAACAGGGCTAGGCTTCCGCCCGGACGGCGCAAGAGGAGTGAGCATGAGGACGTGGGCGTTGGCGGCAGCGATAGCGTTGTCGGGACTTTCGGTTGCGTACGCGCATCTGTGCAACAACGTGTACCGCACGCCCGCCCGATTCGTCATCAAGCCGGAGAAACCGATCACGTATGTGGACAAGTCCGACGAGGTCCGCATCTTTGTCCAGAACAACTACCCGGTCACGATCAACAAGGTGGTGCTGACGGCGAAATCCGACGATGACGTGGTGCAGACCGAGGTCACGCCCTCCGTCATTGAAACCATGCGCCCCGGCGCCAGAGCGACGTTCACCGTCAAGATGACGGTGCCCGACAAGGCCCCGTCCAAGAGACACAAGATGACCATCGGCTTCTCGGCCATGCAGATCGGCTTCCAGGCCGCCGACGAGTCGTCGGTGTCGAAGCTCCGGCAGATTGTGACCAGCGCCCAGGCCAACCCCTGCACGCGCGTGCTGGCCGCCGAGGTCCTGGCCAAGCGCGGGGACCCTGTGGCCTTTCAGTTTCTGCGCGAAATGGCGCAGCGCAACACCTCGGATTACCGCAGCCGCGCTATTCGGGCCTTGGGACGCCTCGGCAACAAGGCCACGTTTGCCTTGCTGCGCGACCTGGCGAGGGACAGAGACGGCTATCTCAAAGGCAACGCGCTGATGGCCTTGGGGCTTGCCGACGCGCCGTTGGCCCCGGTGGAGGCCGCGCTGGCGGACAAGGACCCCTTTGTCAAGATCTGCGCGCAGGCCGCGCTGACCTGCCGAGGCAGCAAGGACCACCTGGAAGCCCTCAAAGCCGCGATGAAGGACGCCGACGAATACGTCCAGGTCGCGGCGGCCTGGGGCCTGGCCACGACGGCCGAAAAGGAGGCCGTGGACCTCCTCGACGCGGTAATGTCGTCGGGCAGCAAGGATATTCGACTGAGAATCTTTGCCGGCGAAGCGCTGATCAGCCTGCCGGATAGAGACAGGGATTCGGCCGGGAACTGACAGGCCCGGCGTCTGAAGCGCGAGACCGTGCAACCGCCGTGGTACAGCCGTCCTGGTGAACCGTGTTCGTGAAGGAGGAGCCATGAAAAAGCTCGTGGGGTTGATTGTCATCTCCGGCCTGCTTTACCTCTCCGCCGCGTATGCCCATCTGTGCAACAACGTCTACCGATCCCCCGACCGGTTCATCGTGAAACCCGAAAAGCCCGTCACCTCGGTGGAGAAATCCGAAGAGGTGCGCGTCTTCGTCAAGAACAACTTCCCCGTGACGATCAACAGGGTGGCGATCACGGCCAAGTCCGACGACCAGGCCGTGGAAGTCCAGGTCGAGCCGGAGTCGGTGGACGCCATGAAGCCCGGCGAGAAGGTGGACTTCAAGCTCAAGATCAAGGTGGCCGACGGAGCGCCGGCCAAGAAACACAAGCTGGCCATCGGCATCTCCGCCCAGCAGATCGGCTTCGAGTCCATGGACGAGTCGCCCGTGCGGAAGCTCACGCAGATCGTCGAGGACCTCAAGGCCAATCCCTCCACCCGCGTCCTGGCCGCCGAAGCCCTGGCCAATCGCGACGACCCTAAGGCCGCCGCCATCGGCTTCCAGTTCCTCAAGGACATGGCCATAAAGCACAACCAGGATTACCGCGGGCGGGCCATTCGCGCCCTCGGACGGGTCAACAGCAAGTCCGCACAGCCCCTCCTGCGGGAGTTCCTTACGGAAAGGGACGGTTTCCTCAAGGGCTGCGCCATCATCGCGCTGGCCACCGCCAAGGCCCAGACTACAACCCTTCAGCGCGGCCTGAACGACCGCGACCCCTTTGTCAAGGCCTGCTCCCAGGCCGCCCTCACCTATCGGGGCAGCAAGAATTACCTGAAGTCGCTCAAGAGCGCCCTTGAGAGCGACGACGAGTACGTTCAGGTGGCCGCCGCGTGGGGCTTGGCCTCCGCCGGCGAGAAGGATGGCATCAATGTCCTGGACCAGAAAATTGCGCCGACAGGCAAAGACGCCAGGCTGCGCATCTTTGCGGGCGAGGCCCTCATCAGCCTGCCGGACCGCGATACGGAGTCGAAGGTTGACTAGAACGATCCTTTTGCGCCTGGTTTTTGCCTTTCCGGCCGTTGTGGCGATGGCGTGCGCCGGTTGGACTGAGGAGACCGAATACGCGACGTTGGACCGGATGTTCGTGAAGGCGGAGACGCCGATGCGGGCCGTTGTCGGCCGCGGGCAGATCAAACTGCTGGCGTACCATACGTACCCGACCACCTTGCGCCGCTTCAAGGTCGTCGCCGAGAGCGAACACCTGGAGTCGGCCACCGATCCGACCGAGATGGCGCAGTTCAAGCCCACTACCATCGAGGCGTTCACGCTGAATCTCACGGTCAAGGGTCAACCCAAGAGCGATCGAGTGGAGTTGCTGGTGGGGATGACCTCGGATGAATTGCGTTCAACCAAGCAGTTCTCCATTTTAGTCCCTCTGACCGAGAGCGCGGCGCTGGAGATCAACGAATCGCTCGTGATCCCCGTCGGCGAGATCGAGGTCTATGTCAAGCGGTTCGGGGAGGAGATCTACTACCTTTACGTTTTTCCCACGCTGGCGATTCTGGGCTGGCTGATCTGGCGCAAGCGAACCACGGCGAGGATGAAGAGCGACGCGTGACGCGCGCGCCGGCGAAGCGTCCGCGCACAAACCTTTTGGGAAACAAATGGACGGCGTTGTTATCAGCGGTTTCTCGCTGGGCCTGTCCACCGGTTCGTGGTGTTTGGCGTCGTGCGTGCCGGTGGCGCTGCCGTACCTGGTGTCGCAGGGCGAATCCGTCCGGGCCAGCGGGCGGGCGGTGGCCGAACTGGCCGCCGGAAGGTTGGCGGCCTACCTGCTGTTGGGCTTCGCCGCCGCCCTTGTCGGAACGCGCATCGAGTCCTCGGCGATCGGCAAGACGCTCGTCGCGGCCTCCATGATCGCCCTGGCCGTCGTGATGGTCGCCTACGGGCTGAAGCGGAATTTCCCGGAGTCGCCGGCGTGCGAACGCATCGGGCGGTGGACCGTGGTCCGCCGGTTCCCGTTCGCGGCAGGGCTGCTGATGGGCGTGAATCTGTGCCCGCCGATCCTTCTGTGCATGGCGGACATCATGAGCCTGAACAACCTGCTCCTGGGCCTTCTGCTGGCCCTGTGCTTCTTCCTCGGCACGCTGGTCTTCCTGCTGCCGCTGGCGTTTGCCGGGCTGCTGGGAAGATCGCAGACGCTGAAGGGCCTGGCCTCCGTGGCGGCCCTGTTCTGCGGAATATGGTTTCTTGCCAAAGGGGTTTCGCTGCTCATTTAGAAGGGGTGCGAACCATGAGACCGAAAGACATATTCATGGCCGCGATTGTCCTTCTCATGTCGGGCATTGTCGCGGCTCAGACGCTCGATCTGCCGAAAACCTTCTTTCCGCACGCCGGCCCGTGGAAACTGAAAGGATCGCGCGCCTTCGACGACAAGACGATCTACGACTACATGAACGGCGCCGCCGACCCCTACATGAACTTCACCTACAAACAGCTTTACGTCGGCCAGTACGAGAACCGCGACAAGCGCATCGTCGTGGAGGTCTACGACATGGGCAGCCCCGCCGAAGCCTACGGCGCCTTCACGCTGGACGTGGAAGGAACGCCCATCCCCATTGGCACGGAGGCCGCCCAAACCGAAGGCGCGCTGCGCGTCTGGAAGGACCGCTTCTTTATCAAGATCTTCGACTTCGCCGCCGGTCCCCTTCCCGCCGCCGACGCCAAGCTGATCGGCGAAGCCGTCGCGGGCAGGATCGAGGCCGCCGGCGAGAAGCCGGCCATACTCGGCCTCATCCCCCCATCCCTGAAGCCGAGCATGTTCCGCTACTTCCACATGGACCAGACCCTCCAGGACATCTACTACGTCTCGACCAAGAACGTCCTCGAACTGAGCGCAAAGACAGAGGGCGCCTGGGCCGAGATCGAGCTTGACGGCGCCAGGCCAAAGGTCGCCGTCATCCGCTACCCCGACGCCGCCGCGCGCGACAAGGCCTGGAAAGGCTTCTGCGAGGCCGCGTTCACGCAGACTGCCGCGGGAGCGGGGCCGATCTACACCGAGCAGATAAAGCCGGACGAGAGCACGGGCATCCGCAAGTTTGCCGGCGCCGGCGGGGAGTTGTTGCTGGCGCTGTGTTTCGAGGCGAAGAATCGTGAACAGTGCACCAGGATACTGCAAACGTTGGGCGGTGAGGCGGGTCGCAGGTAAATGAAGACGAAAATTACGCTCTTTCGCAGAATCACGCAGCTCGTCGTGTTCGCCATCATCCTGTACGGCGTCTTCCTGTACTCGCATCCGGTCGAGACCCCCTTGCCCCGCATCGTCCCCCCGCCGGACAAGATCCGCACGACCAAGTTCGAGAAGGGGCGTATCCTGTGGGTATCGGGCAAGGAGTCGGTTTTCGACATCTACCTGCCCACCCTGGCCTGCCGCTGGGTGGTGGACGGCGGTCTGTTCAAGGCCTGCTTCCTGCACATGCTCAGCGAGAACATCACCTGGCTGACGTCCGCCAAGATTATGCTGCCGCACATCGCCCTCTTTGTGCTGCTGAGTTTCATGCTCGCGCGTTTCTGGTGCGGCTGGATGTGTCCGCTGGGGGCGATGACGGATGTCTTGAACTGGCTGCGCAAGCTGTTCCGCGTGAATCCCTGGGCGGTTTCGAACCCCCTGAACATTTTCTTCAACCGTACTCGTCATTTCCTGCTCATCCTGACGCTGGCCGTTTCGGCCATCATCACCCTGCCCATACTGGGATTCGGCGGCGTCAACGACGCCCTGTTCCTCATCTACTGCCAGATATGCCCCGCCCGCATCCTCTACCCCCCGCTGGGGGGCGTGAACCCCTGCTGGTACGACTCCACCTCCGCCCTCACGTTGTTCATGTCCGTGTTGGGTTGGGGCTTTCTCGTGTTCTTCGCTTTCGGCTTCGTCGTGCCGCGGCTGTGGTGCCGCATATGCGCGATGGGCGCGTTCGTCAGCTACTTCAACCGCGGTTCGCTCTTGTCGTTGCGCAAGCGCTCCCGCAAGTGCACCTTCTGCGGCACGTGCCAGCGCTGCTGCCCCGTGGACATCGAGAGCGTCTACAAGGAACGCGAGAAACTGGACGTCACCGACCCCAAGTGCCTCCTGTGCCTGCGCTGCGTGCAGGAGTGCCCGGAGAAAGATTGCCTGGAGGTCAACTTCAGCGGCAAGACGGTCGTAAAATCCTGACGGCGAACGCAACCCGCTTCCGAAGCCTTGACGGAGAACGATGGAAGATGACAGCCGTTTCCTACTTCAACCACATCCTGACATCCGACACGCGCGTTGAGGAGCTCCGCGCGTTCTCCGGAAAAGTCGTCGGCACGTTGTGCAACTTCGCCCCGGAGGAACTCATCCTCGCCGCCGGCGCTGTCCCCGTGCGCCTGTGCGCGGGCGAACTCGAAGCCGAAAAAGCCGTGGAGGAGTTCTTCCCCCGCGATGTCTGCCCCGTCGTCAAGTCGTCCCTGGGGCTGGCCCGACGCGCCCACGGCCTGTGGCCGCGCCTGGACATGGTCGTCATCCCCTCGGCCTGCGACGGCAAGAAGAAACTCGCCGACATCCTCTCCCAATCCGTGTCCACGCACGTCATGCACCTGCCGGCCTCCAAGACCCGCGCCGGCGGCAGACAAATGTGGATGCGCTCCGTCGAACTGTTCCGGGATGCGCTGGAGACCCTCACCGAAAAGAAGATCACGCGCGAGGCCCTGGCCGCCGCCATTGAACTGTCCAACCAGAGCGTACGGGCCTACCGCCGGTTCCTCGACATGCGCAAACGGCGCCCCTCCGTCATCACCGGCGAAGACGCCCTCGTCGTGACGGGCGCCTCGTTCACCGACGACACGGCGCGCTGGACCAAAGAGACGCTCGCTCTCTGCGAACGCCTCAGAACCGCGCACAACGAGAAGAAATTCGCGCGCCCCGCAAACGCTCCGCGCATCCTGCTCACCGGCGCGCCCCTCATCCATCCGAACTTCAAGATCGCGCGCCTTATCGAGTCCTCCGGCGCCGTCATCGCCGCCGACGAACTGTGCTCCGGCACCCAGCGCCTCTACAACCCCGTCGTCCCCAGGGCATGGACGATGAAGGAAATGCTCATTGCCGTCGCCGACAAACGCATGTTGCCGTGCACGTGCCCCTGCTTCGTCGAGGGCGCAGACCGTATCAACCGCCTTCTGGAACTGGCGCAGGAGTTCGCCATTGACGGCGTCGTCTACCACAACCTGCGCATGTGCCAGTTGCACGACATGGAGAGCTTCGGCGTCAAGGCCGCGCTCGCCAAACAGGACATTCCGCTGCTGGCCGTCTACAGCGACTACAGCCAGGAGGACACCCCGCAGATTCGCACGCGCGTTCAGGCCTTCCTCGAAATGCTCTCCGAACGTCCCAGAACAGGCGCTGCCGTTCCGAAGTAACCGCGCCAGAACTTGTTAGACCTCCCGCGGCCTCTCCCTTATAATCATTCCCCCTCTTCGCTCTTGAGGGTTTGGGAGCCATCGGATGCCATCGGACGCCGCGCCCGCGCCGCCGCTCGACCAGGATGACCGCCTCCGCGTGGTCCCCACCTTCTCCATGGGCATTCTCCTCGTGGTGGCCGTCTGCCTCCTGATGCCCTTCAGCGAATACGTCCAGAACGGCTCGCGCCTGACGTTCGGCTACATGCCCATGGGCGCCCTCATGCCGTTCGTCGTGTTCGCCGTGATCCTCCATCCGCTCCTGAAAAGCCTGAGCCGCCGCCTGGGCTTCAGCACGCGCGAGATGAGCGTCATCTTCGTCATGGGCTTCGTGGCCTCCATCTTCCCGACGCTGGGGCTGTGCGGCTTCATGCTGGCCATCCTGGCCACGCCCTACTACTTCGCCTCCAACGAAAATCAGTGGAACGAATACATCACCCCCTACATCCCTTCGTGGGCGATCCCGTCCAGCGCCGGAAACGTCCTCGACTGGTTCTTCAACGGCAAGCCCGCCGCCGAGGCGATCCCCTGGGTCATCTGGATCAAGCCTCTTTTCTGGTGGAGCCTCTTTGTGGGCGGGCTCTTCCTGGTGGCTTTCTGCGCCATGAGCATCCTTCGCGGCCAGTGGGTCGAGAAGGAACGCCTCCTCTTCCCCCTCATGGAGGCCCCCACCGAACTGGCCGCCCAGACCCCCGGCGGCCTCCTGCCGCGCATTATGCACAGCCGCCTCTTCTGGATAGGCGTCGCCGTGCCGTTCTCGATCATCCTCTGGAACATCCTGACCTATTTCTACGAGGACCTTCCGCGCATCACGATGATTGACGGCGCGAAGTGGGTCCCCATCGCCCGCGGCGTGCCGTGGCTGCATCTGAAGGTCAACTTCTTCGTCATCTCCTTCGCCTATTTCACCAATCTCGACATCCTGTTCAGTCTCTGGTTCTTCCATTTCCTCATCATGCTCGAAGTCGGCGCCTTCAACCGCGTCGGCTTTACGCTCGGCCCCCCCGACCTGTGGAGCAACTACCACGACGCCACGGCCTGGCAGAGCGCCGGCGCTTTCTTCTTTCTGGTCCTGTCCGGTCTCTGGATCGCCCGGCGGCACCTGCGCGACGTCTTCCGCAAGGCCCTCAATCCCGCCTACCCAGGCCTGGACGACACGCGGGAATGGATGTCCTGCCGCGCCGCCGTGGTCGGGTTGGCGCTGGGCCTGGTGTTCATCGTCGGCTGGCTGCGCGCCCTGGGCATGCAGTGGAGCGTCCTGGCGTTGTACCTCTTCGGCGCGATGGTCATTTACATCGGCATCAGCAAGTTTGTCGCCCAGAGCGGCATGGTCTACCTGCGCTCCCCCATCACCGCCCAGACCTTCGCGATCCACACGCTTGGCTCCGTCGGCTTCACCCCCCAGACGTTTGCGGCCCTCGCCCTGACCTTTGCCTACGTCTGCGACTTCAAGATGGACATCTTCTCCTCCCTCTCGCACTCCGACAAGATGGCCACCACCCTTCACACGCCCAAACGCAAGGTCTTCTGGGCCATCATCATCGCCATCGTGTTGGGGTTTGTCCTGAGCACGGCCCTGGTGATCAAACTGGCTTACGCGCGCGGCGCGTACAACTTCGGGGCGTGGGAGTTCCAGGGGGGAAATCAGACCATCTACAACAACATGGTGGACAAGCTGAAGCATCCCCGCTACATTGACTGGCGCCGGATGGAGTTCTTCGGGCTTGGGGCCGGGCTGTGCGCGCTGCTTTCGGCGCTGCGATTCTACTTCCACTGGTGGCCGCTCCATCCGCTGGGTCTGGCCGTGGCGGGGGCGGCGCCGGGGGTTTTCGCGGAGTTCTCCGTCTTTCTGGCGTGGCTCATCAAGTTCACCATCCTGAGGGTGGGAGGACTTCGTCTCTTCGAGAAGGCCAAGCCCTTTTTCATCGGCACCCTGGTCGGCTACGTCCTCGGCGTGACCCTCTCGTTCATCGTGGACATCATCTGGTTCCCCGGCCAGGGCCACGTGGTCCATCACTGGTAGAACCGCCGTCGGCTTCACGGAGAGAATTCTTGTCGCTTGACAACAGGGAGTATGAGTGACCCCTTTTCTGTTCCGACAAGGCATCTCAATGAAACGATTGTGTGTGGCGGTGGGTCTGCACGGCTGTTTCATCATTCTGCTGTTCGCACCGCTCTTGGCGATTACGGCGGACCTGCCCGAAAGGGCATCCGGCAAGGAACTGCCCGCTGTTCTGTTTGCCGAGGGCTTTGACGATCCGCACTTGCTCAAGCGAGGTTGGTACGACGGAGACAGTTTCACGATTTCCGGCATATTCCCCTACGGTGGCAAGGGCTGCATCGAGTACAGTTGGAGGGCTGGTACCACCAGACCCGCCGGTTCGTCGGGCATTCGACGACTGTTTGAAGCGACCGAGACCGTCTACCTGCGCTTTTACATCAAACTTTCCAAGGGATGGGGCTGGACTGATAGACCCTACCACCCTCACCTGATCCAGTTCATGACCACCGAGAACAGGAAGTTCGACGGACCGGCGGCCAGCCACCTGACTGTCTACGTTGAGCCCTCGAACGGCAAACTGCGCCTGGCGGCTCAGGACATACAGAACAAGGACAAACCGAAGGGCCTCACGCAAGGGCCGCTCAAGGGCGGCTTCAACGGCCGGTTCTACGACAGCGAAGGGGTACTTTTTAAGGATGATGAGTGGCACTGTGTCGAAGCCATGTTCCGGCTCAACACCCTCGACCTTGCGGCGGACAAGCCGAACGCGGACGGGATCGTCCGCGGCTGGTTCGACGACAATCTTGTGATCGAGCGGAAGGACATCGTCCTGCGTTCGACGGACTTCCCGAAGATGCAGTTCAACCAGTTCTTGCTACTTCCGTACTTCGGGCCGGGATTGCTGCCGCACGCACAATCAATGTGGATCGACGAACTGGCCGTGGGGACGAAACGCCTCGGTGTGCATAAGGCCAAATAGCCGCCGAACCAGGCGCCTCACCTGCCCGGGGCGCCAGACTGGTTTCGCGGGATACGGCGTCGTTGCAGGCGGTTCCGGTAGGCGCTCGTGGTCGGTAATCCCTCGAACCAAGCCGATATATCGAAGGAGCGCCGATGGCGACGGCAGGAAAGGGAGATCATCGGGGAAGAGCACATCTATCTCTCCGCCGTGATTGGCATGGTCTCCTCGACTATGGCGCAGGCGACGCGGGCGGCGCGCACGGGGCGCTGGCCAAACGAGGATCGCCGACAACGATTTATCGCTTAAGGCAAAAGGAAGCAAAAGGGGTCAGGCTGCTTTTCTGAGGAATGCGGCGCAGAACGGCAAAGGCATAGGGCCGCAAAAAGGCGCAAGAGTCGCAAAAAAAACAGCCATTCGTCTCTAATCATT
>CAYPFP010000080.1:0-25539 GCA_964409935.1 uncultured Planctomycetota bacterium
CCCCCGACGTCGGGGGCGGAGTCCGGGGCGCTCTGCGCCGCCGGGGGCGCGGCGCCGCCCGGAGGCGGCGTAGCCAAGCGCCGGGTGTAGACACGATAGCCCGGCGGGTTGTCCTGCGGGGGCGCCCCCGACGTCGGGGGCGTGGACCCGCCAGACGGCTGGGCGGGCTGCGGTTCCGGCTCGACGCAGAACTCAAAGCCGTCCCTGGCGTAGGCTTGAGCGGCGGCGGCCGCGTCCTTCTCGGTCTTGTAGACCTTGCCGTCCCACATGAACTTCCTGCCGTTGCGCATGATTTTTTCGATGGGCATTGCGGCTCACACCTTATAGGGGCTTGGGGGCAGTTTGCGCACCGCGTCGGTCACTTCGGCCATGACTTGGGCAAACTTCGCGCCCTCGGAAGCCGACACCCAGGCCAGCCTGAAACGTTCGCGTTCGAGGCCGAAGTCGTCGAGCATGAGTTGGATCGCTTCGGCGCGATTTTGGGCCTTCAGGTTCCCCTCCTGGTAGTGGCAGTCGCCCGGATGGCAGCCGCAGATAAGGACGCCGTCGGCGCCCTTGGTGAGGGCGTCCACGACCAGGTTGGGATGGACCATGCCGGAGCACATGACGCGGATGATGCGGACGTTGGGCGGATACTGAAGACGGGAGGTGCCGGCCAGGTCGGCGCCGGCGTAGGAACACCAGTTGCAGCAGAAGGCGATGACAACGGGTTGGCGGTCGTCGCTGGGTTCTGTGGACACGTCAACTCACCTCCAGCGCGGCGACCACCTGGGCGGCAATCTGCTCCAGTTTGAAACCGCGCACGAAAATGCCCTTCTTCGGACAGGTGGCCTGGCACACCCCGCAACCCTTGCAGGCGCTCTCGTTGACCTCGACGGTCTTCTTGACCGACCCATCGAACATGTACTCCAGCAGCGTGATGGCCTTGTAGGGGCACGGGTCAATGCAGTAGGCGCAGCCGTCGCAGTTTTCGTCAACGACTTCCGAGAGGGTGGCCTCCAGTTCGATCTCGTCCTTGCTCAGGATGGTGCAGGCGCGGCCGGCGGCGGCGCCGGCCTGGGCGATGCTCTCCTGGAGCGACTTGGGCGAATGCGCCAGGCCGCAGACAAACACGCCGTCGGTCGCGAAGTCCACCGGACGGAGTTTCATGTGCGCCTCCAGGAAGAAGCCTTCCTGGGTGAGGGGCACCTTGAGCATCTGGGCCAGGTCCTTGTTCCCCTCGTCGGGCACAATGGCCGGGGAGAGGACCAGGAGGTCGGCGGGCAGAGAGATCTCTTTGCCGAGGACGGGTTCGCGGACGATGACGTTGAGGGCGCCGTTGGCGGCCTCGACGCGGGGCTTGTGGGTCTCGGAATAGCGCAGGAAGACCACGCCCATTTCGCGCGCGCGGCGGTAGTCGGCCTCGCGGAAGCCGTAGGTGCGAACATCGCGGTAGAGGACGGCGACGGCGGCGGCGGGGTCGTCTTCCTTGATCTTGAGGGCGTTCTTGACGGCCTGGGCGCAACAGACGCGGCTGCAGTAGGCACGGTCCTTCTCGCGCGATCCCACACACTGGATCATGACGACGCGGCGCGTCGTACCAGGGACGCGGCCAGCGGGGACCTGCCCCCACTTTTCCTCCAGTTCGGTCTGGGTCAGGACGCGCGCGTCCTTGCCGTAGAGGTACTCGGAGGGCTTGGCCTCCTGGGCGCCGGTGGCCACGATGACGGCGCCGTGGGCGATCTCCTCCTCGACGGCGCCGTTGGAGACCAGGCGGGTCTTGAAGCTGCCGATGAAGCCCTCGATGGCCTTGATGCGGGCGCCGGTGCGGATGTGTATGCGGCCATCGTCCGTGACCTGGCGGATGAGACGGCGCAGGCCGTCCTGGGGATGGACACCGTCGTGCAGGAAGCGCAGGCGGCGCAGGTTACCGCCCAGTTCGCTGTCGCGTTCGACGAGGTAGACCTCGAAGCCGGCCTCGGCCACGTGGCGGGCCGCCACCAGGCCGCTGACACCGCCGCCGATGACCAGCGCGCTCTTGTTGACTTTGAGCGTCTTGCGGGCCAGCGGCTCCAGGAGCCGCGACTTGGCCACGGCCATGCGGACGAGGTCTCTGGCCTTGCGGGTGGCCAGCCGAGGCTCGTGCATGTGGACCCAGGAGCACTGGTCGCGGATGTTCGCCATCTCGAAGAGATAGGGGTTCAGGCCGGCCTCGCGCATCGTGTTGCGGAAGAGCGGCTCGTGCGTGCGCGGACTGCACGACGCCACGACCACGCGGTTGAGGTCGTGCTGGGCGATGAGCTTCTTGATCCTCTCCTGGGTGTCGTTGGAGCAGGTGTAGAGGTTGTTTTCCGCGTGGACGACGCCGGGGAGGGTCCTGGCGTACTCAACGACGGAGGGGACATCCACGACGCCGGCGATGTTGGCGCCGCAGTGGCAGATGAAGACGCCGAGGCGAGGTTCCTGGCCCGCGACGTCCTTCTCCGGCGGATAGGTCTTGAGGCGGATCTGAGTGCCGCGGGCGTCGTGAAGGACGGCAAGGGCACGGGCGGCGGCGGCGCTGGCCTGCATGACGGTTTCGGGAATGTCCTTGGGTTCGGTGAAAGGTCCGCAGGCGAAGACGCCGCTTCGGCTGGTCTCCACCGGATGGAAGGTGTCGGTGCGGCAGAAACCGTCCGGGGTAAGGGCCACGGAGAACCGCCTGGCGAGTTCGCCCAGCGAAGACGAGGGCCGGATGCCCGCCGACAGCACCACCAGGTCGAATTCCTCGGTCGTGATCTTGCCGTCCTCGGCCTCATACTTGATCTTCAGGTTCCTGGAGGCCGGGACCTCTTTGATGGAAGAGGGGCGGCAGCGGATGTAGCGCACGCCCGCCTTCTGGGCGCGCTCGTAGTAGGCGTCGAAGCCTTTGCCGAAGGCGCGCAGGTCAATGTAGAAGACGGCGCACTCGACGTCCGGCTCGTGTTCCTTGGCGATGATGGCTTCCTTGGTGGCGTACATGCAGCAGACCGAAGAGCAGTAGTTATGATCCACCTCGCGGCAGCCGACACACTGGATGAAGGCGATCCTGCGCGGAGGCGCGCCGTCGGAGGGGCGGACCACCTTGCCGCGGAAGGGGCCGGAAGCGCTGAGGACGCGCTCGAACTCCAGGCTGGTCAGGACGTTCTTGTAGCGGCCGTAGCCGAGCTCCTGCCTGGCGGCGGCGTCGAACAGTTCGTAGCCCGGCGCAAGGACGACGGCGCCGACGGCGATGTCTCCGCGCTGCTCGACCTGGTGGTAGTCAATGGCCTGGGCGCTGCAGAACTTGATGCAGGACTGGCAGGCGCGGCGCAACTGGTACATGCACGCCTGGGGGTCAATGCGGGGGAGGTTGGGCACGGCCTGGGGAAAGGGGATGAAGCTGGCGGCCCGGCCGGCGAGGCCCATGTCGAATTCGGACGGGATCGGGAGAGGGTCGCGTCCGCTGATCTTGCGCAGGTCCACCATGCCCGTGGGGCAGACATGGGCGCAGGCGCCGCACACCATACACGTCTCCGACGGCTCGGCGAACGGCGTGGTGACCAGCCGCCGGCCGCCGCGATAGGCCACGCCGATGGCGGCCGTCTTCATCAAGTCGGCGCAGACCCGGTAACAAAGCCCGCAGAGGATGCACTTCTCGTCCGGGTTGACGACCTTGAAGCGCGAGCGCTCCACCCCCAGTTCGTGGGCCAGGTCGCGCAGTTCCTTCGACGTGGGGCAGCGGGCCAGGAGCAACTCCATGATGAGCTGCCTGGCCTTCTGCACTCTTGGGGGGTTGGTCTTGACCTCGATGTCCTTCTCGACGGGCATCGTGCAGGCGGTGACCAGGCGCGAACGCCCCCGCCGGACGACCTCCACGACGCACAGACGGCACGCGCCATAGGGCGCGAGGGCCTTGTGGTAGCACAGGGTGGGGATTTTGATCCCCAGCTTGCCGGCGGTCTCAAGGACGGTGGCGCCGTCTTCGGCCAGAATCTTTTCGCTGTCAATGGTGAGGCTGACCATGGTTCTTCCCAATCACCCTATCGTTCACGCGTCGCTGGTACGACGCGCCGCGTCGCGGGTACGACGCGCCGCGTCCGCCAAGCCGTCGGGCGGACGCGCCGCATCGGGTATCATGCAACACGCTACGTCACCAGCACCGCCTCGTGCTTGCACACGTCGAGGCACAGGCCGCATTTGACGCACTTGGCGGGGTCTATGACGTGGGCCTTCTTGGGTTCGCCCGATATGGCCTCGCCGGGGCAGCCCTTCCTGCACAGGGCGCAGCCCTTGCAGCGTTCCGCCAGAATGCTGTACGCGACGAGGGGCTTGCACACACCGGCGCGACATTTCTTCTGCCGGATGTGCTCCTCGTACTCGTCTTTGAAATAGCGAAGGGTAGTCAACACGGGATTGGGGGCGGTGCCGCCCAACTGGCACAGCGACGCGCCGGCCACCACGTCGGACAATTCCTGCAAGAGGGGGATGTCGTCGTCGGCGCCCTGGCCGTTCGTGATGCGCTCCAGAACGTGATGCATCTGAATCAGCCCCTCGCGGCAGGGAACGCACTTCCCGCAGGACTCCTCCTTGAGGAAACCCAGGAAGTACTTGGCCACGTCCACCATGCAGGTGCGGTCGTCCATGACGATCATGCCGCCGGAGCCCATCATCGAGCCGGCCTGGGTCAGTTCGTCAAAGTCCACCTTCAGGTCAATGAGCTCCCTGGGGATGCAACCGCCGGAAGGCCCGCCGGTCTGGACGGCCTTGAAGTTGCGGCCGGCGCGGATGCCGCCGCCGATGTCGTAGACGATCTGGCGGAGCGTGATCCCCATGGGGACTTCGACGAGACCCGTATTGTTGATCTTGCCGACCAGAGAGAAGATCTTGGTCCCCTTGCTGCCGTCGGTGCCGACCTGGCGATACCAGTCCGCGCCTTTGTTGACGATGAGGGGGACGTTGGCCCAGGTCTCGACGTTGTTCAGACAGGTGGGGCGATCCCAGAGGCCCTTTTCGGCCATGTGGACGTGTTTGGGACGAGGCTCGCCGGCCCTGCCCTCGATGGAGGCCATCAAGGCGCTGGACTCGCCGCACACGAAGGCGCCGCCGCCCCGGTTCACGCGGACCTTGAACTTGAACATGCGCAGGGCGAAGGCAAAGCCGGCGCCGAGGATGTTGTCGCCGAGCAACCCGTACTCGGTGGCCTGCTCCACGGCGCGCGTGATGAGGTCAACGGCCATGGGGTATTCCGTGCGCACGTAGACGTACCCCTCATTGGCGCCCATGGCGTAGGCGCCGAGGATCATGCCTTCGAGGACGCTGTGGGGGTTGCCTTCGAGGAGGCTGCGGTTGGCGTAGGCGCCCGGGTCGCCTTCGTCGGCGTTGCAGATCACGTACTTGACGTCGCCGTGGGCCTTGCGCACGGAGTCCCATTTCTCGCCGGTGGGAAAGCCGGCCCCTCCCCGCCCCCGGAGGCCGGCACGCTTGACGACGCCAATGACGTCCTCGGGCTTCATTTGGTAGAGGGCCTTGGCCAGGGCGGCGTAACCGCCCATCGCGATATAGTCCTCGATACTGCGAGGGTCAATGTGGCCGTTCATGCCGAAGATGAGCCGCTGTTGGCGGTTGTAGAAGGCCACATCGTCTTCCCGAACAGCTTTGGCGCCGGTGGCCGGATCGGCGTAGCAGAGCCGCTCGATGACCTTGCGGTTGAGGAGGGTGTCGTCGAGAATGGGGTCCACGTCCTGAGGGCGGACGCGCTGGTACAGGACCTGATGGGGACGCAGAACGACGAGGGGTCCGCGCTCGCAGAAGCCGTGGCAGCCGGTGACGAGGAGGCGCACTTTGTCGGCGAGGCCGCGACGGGCGATGCCCTGGCGGAAGGCGTCGGCGACCTTGCCGCAGCCGCTGGCGGCGCAGCCGGTGCCGCCGCAGACCACGACGACGCCTGTCTCGGGGAGACGGGCGGCCTCGCAGGCGTCAAGTCGCGCTTTGGCCTGCCGCCGGAGGCGCTCCAAGTCCTGCGCGCTCATCAATCGGCTTATGGCTATCATGGTCCTCGAATCCTGATAACACTTTGCCCACTTTGGCGGGAGACAGCGTCTGGTATTCGTCGTCAACGACGACCACCGGCCCCAAAGCACAGGCGCCGAGACAGTTCACGGTCTCGAGCGTGAACTTGCGGTCCTTCGTCGTTTCGCCGGCTTTGACGGCCAGCCTTCGCTCGAACTCGTCCAGGATGCGGGGCGAACCGCGCACGTGGCAGGCCGTGCCCAGACAGACCTTGATGACGTGTTTGCCGCGCGGAGTCAGACTGAAGGCCGTGTAGAACGTGGCGGCGTGATAGACCTGGCTCAGGGGGACGTCGAGCCTTTCGGCGATGTACTTGAGGATGTGGCCGGGCAGGTACTTGTACTGCTTGTTGACGTCCTGGAGGACGGAGACGAGGACGCCCTTTTCGTCCGTGTAGGCGTCGAAGATTCGGTCAACGGCGGCGCGCTCGGCCGGGGTGAGGAGACCGGCGGCGCTGCGCTTTTCGGGGAACTGCGGCTTGTAGCGCACGAGGCAGTGGGTGACGCATTCGCCACAGCCCTTGCACTTGTCCTCCAGGATGTAGCGCGGGCGTTTGACGACGGTGACGGTGAAGTTGCCCGGCTCGCCCTTGAAGTCCTCGACCTCGGAGAGGGTGAGAAGCTCGATGTCCTTGTGCCGGCCGACCTCGACCAGGCGCGGGGCCAGGGTGCACATGGCGCAGTCGTTGGTGGGAAAGGTCTTGTCCAACTGCGCCATGACGCCGCCGATGGAAGGACGGCTGTCAAGCAGGAAGACCTTGATGCCGGCCTCGGCCAGGTCAATGGCGGCCTGCATGCCGCCGACGCCGCCGCCCACGACGAGGGCGGCCCCGACTTTACGGTCCTTTGCCATTATGACGCCTCCGGTTGGGGCAACGGACGGTTCACGCCGATTTTGCGGACTCCGGAGTCCGAGCGGACTCGGGAGTCCGAGCGGACTCGGGAGTTCGATTCGAGCAAGGGCATAGGACTGACCAGGTGCATGTCGAGACCCAGGTCATCCGGCTCGATGCCGAACGCCAGACCCAGCAGTTGCGTGAAGTAGAAGATGGGCACGTCGAACGTCGTGCCGAATCGCTCGTTGACCTCCGCCTGACGCATATCCAGATTGGCATGGCACAAGGGGCAGGCCACGGCAATCGCCCGGGCGCCGACGGCCACGGCGTCTTCGAGGATGTCCCGGACGAGCCGCAGGGCGACGTCGGTGCGACTGATGGAGAGCGAGGCCCCGCAGCAGTCGGTCTTGTACGACCAGTCCAGCGTGCGGACCCCCGCGCGGCGAAGGACGTTGTCCATGCTCACGGGGTACTCGCAGACGTCGAAGCGCATCACCTTGGCCGGGCGGGTCAGCAGGCAACCGTAGTAGCACACGACGGAGAGCGGGGCGAGTTCGCGCTTGACCTCGCGCCCGATGGCCCTTGCGAAGTCGTCGCGCTCCAGGAGTTCCAGAGGATGGATCACGGCGACCCGCCCATCCGTCTGGCGGGGCGGGGCGCCCGAGGCGCCCTCCGATGCGACCCCGACGCCGGCGTCGGGATCGCAACCCGCCGCCTGAAAGGCCCTGCGGGCCAGGGCGGGGTCGCGGGCGCATTCATACTGGGCCGTGCGAAACCGCGAGAAGCAAGCGGCGCAGGGGACGATGACCTCGTCGAGACCGCGCCGCCGGACCAGGTCCAGGTTGCGCAGCGGCAGCGCAAGCGACAACAGGTGCGAGACGGCGTGGGCCGCCGAGGCCCCGCAGCATATCCACCGCTTCGGCTCCACCAGTTCCACGTCCAGTCGCTCGCAGACCCTGCGCATGGAAAGGTCGTACTCCCTGCCGGTCGAGCCGAGCGAACAGCCTGGGTAATAGGCGTACTTCATGGCACAGTCTTCTCCAACTTTCGGACGCGCGCAAATATCCGGTTAGTGGCGATGACGCGCGCCACATGCGGCAGAAGGGCGATCTTGCCCTTCTTCAGCATCTTGAGTGCAAGGCCCGCGTCCTTGGCGACGGCGAACGTCTTCAGTTTGTACAGGGCCATCATGCCCAGCTCGAAGACGCGCCCCCACAGGCGGATCGCCTGGAGCACGGAGCGGTAGAAGGCGTTCACGTCGGGCAGGGCGGCCGGCAAGCCCTCGCGCAAGCCGATAGCGCGCAGGGCATCCATGACGGCGGCCAGGTCAAGCTCCTGCGGGCAGCGGGTGGTGCACGTTTCGCACGAGGCGCATAACCAGATGGTCTTGCTGGCCACGAGGGCGGCCTTGTCGCCCAGGCGGACGGCCTGCACCACCTGCGTGGGCGTCAGGTCCATATCCTCCACGACCGGACAGCCCGCCGTGCACTTCTTGCACTGGTAGCACACGTTGACGTCCTGTCCGCAGATCTCGCGTATGCTTTCGGCCAGAGAAGCGTTTATCGCGTCCACGTTTGTCTCGCTTTCAGGACTTTGCAGCGGCCGTCGCCTGGGCCAGGGGCAGCTTGACGGTGAAAGCGGTCCCCTCCCCCAATCTGCTCCTGACCGACACGGTCCCGCCATGGGCCTCGGCGACGCGCTTGACGATGGCCAGGCCGATGCCCAGACCGGGGGATTTCCTGGCCGCCTCGCCGGATCCGCGGAAGAAACAGTCGAATATGCGCGGCAGGTCCTCCTCCGGGATGCCCGCGCCGTTGTCGCTCACCTCGACGAGGGTCCAGGGGCCTTCGTTACGCACCTGCACGGTCACCTCAGGGTCTTGTCCGCCGTACTTGATCGCGTTGGAGAAGAGGTTGGCGAAGAGTTCCTTGAGCAAGGCGACGCTCCCCCGCGTCGGCCCGACGGCGCCGTCGGCGTTGAGAACCAACCTGGCCTTCACGGAGGACTTGGTCAGGACCGTTTCCCACGCCTGGCGCACGAGGGCGGGCAGGTCCACGGGCACGACATCGGCGGGGTCCAGCGTCGTGCCCATCTTGAAGAAACGCTGCCACTTGTCAACGACCTGAAGGAGGTGCTGGAGCTTGTCGCTGACTTTGCGGAGCGCCGGCTTGAGGGCCTCGGGCACGGTGTCGCCGAAGCGGAAGTCAATCAGTTCCATGTACTGCATGGCGCCGGCGATGGGCGCGCGGAGCTGATGCGAGACGACGGCGGCGAAACTGTCGCGAAGCATTTCTCTCTCCCGCTCCAGGGCCTTCGCCTTGAGGGCCAAGTGGCGGCGTTCCAACCCCCGTCCCACCACCAGCTTGAGTTCGTCGGGCGTGAAGGGCTTGGGCAGGAAATCATAGGCGCCCTTCTTCATCGCCTCGACGGCGGACTCAAGGGTCGCGTAACCGGTGATGACCACGACAACGGAGTCCGGACAGACCTCCTGGGCGTGGGCCAGAAACTCCATACCGCCCATGCCGGGCATCTTGAGGTCGAGGATGATGAGGTCCGGACAGCGTTCGCGGACCGCCGCCAGGGCCGCCTCGGCATTGGGGACCGTCCTGACCTGCGCCCCCATCTTGCCGAGAATCTGCGAGCATCCGACGCGGATACATTCTTCATCATCCACGACGAGGATATCGCGCGCTTCGTGACTGGATGCAGGGGCGGTCATGGACCACCTCCGCCGGACATAACGGCCCGTGTCAAACTGCGAATTCCGGACGCGCCGGGCGGCCGTTCGCCGCGGACCGTCCGGAGCTTGAGGATTACGGCGACTCCTGCGGCTGCGCCCGCCTGCCGATG
The DNA here is from genome assembly GCA_964409935.1 of uncultured Planctomycetota bacterium. Classification (GTDB taxonomy): domain Bacteria; phylum Planctomycetota; class Brocadiia; order JAADGH01; family CAYPFP01; genus CAYPFP01. Next base: position 9,734 of record CAYPFP010000080.1, read on the forward strand.
AGGGCATTGAGCCGGGCGATCAGGTCTTTGGCCCGAACAGGCTTCTCCACGAAATCGTCCACGGGGAAGAACTCCTGGTCCGCCAGCGGAGAAAATTTAAACCCCGTCTTCTCGGAGACGGCCGAGACGGACAGGATCGGGATGCGCTTGAGCTGGGGGTCCTGCCGGACTTCGCGCGCAAAATGGAAGCCCGCCGTGAGCGATTCCATCATGATGTCGAGGATGATGACGTGCGGCCTGGCCTGCCGGACCTTCTCCATGCCTTCGGCCTTGCTGAAAGCGGAGACGACCTCGAAGCCGCTGACCTCCAGAATGCCCTTGAGCGCCTCATGCATATCCGGATCATCATCCACGATGAGCACCTTCGCGACGCCCTCATGCATGGCTTGTCTCCCTTCCGGCTTTGACGGCCCGCCGCACAGCCCCTCCACCGCCTGGACCAGGTCCTGGGGGTCGAAGGACTTGATGTGGTAGTAAGCGATATCGGCCTCGCGGACCTGGCGCTCGACCTCCGGAGAGTTCGTTGCGGCGGTCACGACGACGTCCAGGCGCGGCGCCAGGGCGCGCAACACGCGAACGGCGTCCCAGCCCTTCATGTCCTGCAAGTCCACGTCCACGACGGCGCAGGCCACCTTGACGCTGCGCAGGAGTTCGGCCGCCTCGGAGACCTTCCGGGCCTGTTCCACCTCAAAGCCCTTCTCGCCGAAGAGCCGGCCAAGGCTCGACAGGGCCTGCGGGTCGGAGTCCAGTAGGAGGATTTTTCTGGGCCACATGACCATGGGGAAGGCAAGTCTTGTGCCGCCCGCCGGCGTGGGCGGGGCGAAATGGCGGACTCCGCCCAGACGGGGCCGTATGGGGTTCTATGGCGGGTTATAGGGGCTTGGGCTGGATGCGCGCGCGCAGGGGACAACGGGCCGCGACACCCCAGAGGGCGTAGCGAAACGCCACGCATCGTGGCGAGACGCCACGCGGCGCCTCATGCGTCGGGCCGAGGGCTGAACTCCTTGAGTTTGCGCCAGAGCGTCTTGCGGTGGATGCCCAGGAGCCTCGCGGCGCGGGCCTTGTTGCCCTTGGCCTCGCGCAGCACGCGCAAGATGTGGTCGCGTTCGAGCGACGCCAACAACCTGGATTCATCCGCCCGGCGGTCATCGGGGAGGGTCGTGCACAGATAAGAGAACATGTCGGCCTCGATGGTGTCGCCGGTCGAGAGCACGACCGCGCGCTCGATGGCGTTTTCGAGTTCGCGCACGTTGCCGGGCCAATCGTATTGCATGAGGTACTTCATGGCCTGGGCGGAGACGTCGCGTACCGCCCGTTTGCGCTTGCGATTGTACCTTTCGAGGAAGTGGCGCGCGAGGAGGGGAACATCCTCCTTGTGCTGGCGCAGAGGCGGCACGGTCAAGGGCAGGACGCTGAGCCGGTAGTACAAGTCCTCGCGGAAGGCGCCGGCCTTGGTGGCCTGCAGGAGGTCTTTGTTGGTGGCCGCCAGGACGCGAACATCCGCGCGCACCACCTGGGAACTGCCGACGCGGCTGAACTCGCGTTCCTGGAGGACGCGCAGGAACTTGGCCTGAACCTCCAGGGGGAGGTTGCCCACCTCGTCAAAGAAGATGGTGCCGCCGTTGGCCAGTTCGAAGCGGCCGTACTTTGTGGCGATGGCGCCCGTGAACGACCCCTTCACGTGGCCGAACAGCTCGCTTTCCAGGAGCGTGCCCACCAGGGCGCTGCAATCCACGGCAACGAACGGCTTCAGGCTGCGAAGGCTCTTTGCGTGAATGGCCCGCGCGACGATCTCCTTCCCGCTGCCGCTCTCGCCCGTGATCAGGACGGTGCTGTCGGTCGGCCCGACGCGGGCGATGAGGTCGCGGATGGCCCGGACGGCAGGGCTTGCGCCGATGAGGCGCGCTACGGCATCCCACGGCCCCCGCCCGACCTCCTCTTTGAGGCAGAGGTTCTCCATCTCGACGGCCTTCTTGCCCAAGACGCGGCGGATGATGAGGCGCAGAGCATCGGGCGTGAAGGGTTTGGGCAGGAAATCGGCGGCCCCCGCCTTCATGGCCTCCACGGCGGACTCCACGGTGGCGTAGCCGGTGATGACCACAACGGGGGTGTCGGGATTGGTTCGCTTGATCGCGGACAAGACGTCCATGCCGCTGATACCGGGCATCTTCAGGTCGAGGATCACGGCGTCGAAGACCTGCCGGCCGGCCAGGCGCAGGGCGCTCTCGCCGTCGGCGGCCTCCAGGATGCGGAACCCCAGCTTGGCCAGGGTGTGCCGACAACCTGCCCGCATGACGTCCTCGTCGTCCACAACCAGAATGCTCCGGTTCTCGTCTGTCATGGCCGCTACCGTTTCACTGGCAACCTCACGGTGAAGACGGACCCCTTGCCCGGCTCGCTCTCGACCTCGATCTTGCCCCTGTGCTGCTGGATGATGCCGTATGTGACGGCAAGCCCCAACCCGCTGCCTTCGCCGGGGGGTTTGGTGGTGAAGAACGGCTCGAAGATATGACTGAGATGTTCGGGCGCGATGCCGCAGCCGGTGTCCCTGATGGAGACCACGACGCGGCGCGTCGTTCCAGCGACGCGGTCGCCGGTGCGGTCGCAGGAAGCCTTGATGGTGAGGGTACCGCGACCCTTCATGGCCTGGGCTGCGTTGAGGATGATGTTCATGAAGGCCTGTTGCAGACGACCGGCATCGCCCCACAGGAGAGGCAACTCGGGGTCAATGGTTTGAACGATGCGGACATTGTGAAGGATGGCCTGGTTGGCGAGGACGGAGAGGGTATCGCGCAGGACATCGCCCAGGCGCACATCGGCCTCCTTCGGCTTCTCCGAGCGCGAGAAGCCCAGAAGGCCCTTGACGATCTCGCGACAACGCGTCGCCTCCTTGACGACCCACTCCACCGCCGTGCGCAGGGGACTCGCCGGGGGGATTTCCTCCAGCAACAGATGCCCGAAGACCAGGATTCCGCCCAGGGGGTTGTTGATCTCATGCGCGACGCCGGCCGCCAGCCGCCCCAGGGAGGACATTTTTTCGGAATGGATGAGGTGTTCCTGGAGGGCCTGGAGGTCGCGATAGGCCGTCTGGAGTTCCAGGGACTTGGCGCGTTCGGCGGCGGCGGCGGCCTCGGCCTCGGCCAGGAGCCGCTTGGTCATGGTCAGGTCCTGGGCCACCTTGACGACGCCGATGATCTCGCCGGCGTCGTCGCGCACGACGCCGGCGCTGACCATCACCGGGACCGGCTCGCCGTTCTTGTGCTGCCAGGTCATCTCCATGTCGCGGATGGAGCCTTGCTCGCACAGGCGGGTCCAGACCTCCGTCCCCTCGAAGAGCGCCGCGCCGCGCTGCTTGCCGTGGAGGATGCGCAGCGGCCGGCCGATGAGTTCCTCAACAGAATGTCCGAGCATCTTGGCGAGGGCCTTGTTGGCCATCCTTATGACGCCCCGCTCGTCGGCCACGACGAGGGCGTTCAGCATGCTGTCAATAACGTTGTTGAGGAACTCCTTGGTGCGCTCCAGTTCGGCGCTTTTGGCCTCCATCTCCGCCTGGGTATCGGCGAGCTGGGCATAGATTTTTTCCATGGACCGGATGATCTCGATCCAGGCGTTCTCCTGCATTTGGGCGGTGGGGATATCCTGCGCGTCCGACATTTGCGTTCGGGCCTAATGTACCGTACAGAACAGACAAGGGTCATACGACCTGACCGTGTGGGAGATGGCCAGGGGGCGATCGGGGTGGCTGACGGGCACGCCCACCAAGGCCGCCTCCAGGGGGCCGGGGCGACCCAGTTCGTCGCGCGGCGAGAGGTTCCAGCCGGTGGGCGTCACGACCTGGTAGTTGCGGATGCGGCCCTTCTCGATCTGAACCCAATGCCCCAACATCCCGCGGGGCGCTTCCACCAGGCCGCAACCCGAGGCAGACTCCACCGGCGCGTCTTTGACGTAGAAGGGTTCGTCGGGGTTGATCTGCTTCAACCAGACATTGACCTGGACGAGCAGACGCACAAGCTCGTGCAGACGCGCCAGCATGCGGGTCAGGACCACGGAGCCGTGGCGATTGTAGGCGTCCAGGATGAGGGGGTCGCGGCCGACAACCATGCGGGCCAAAGGGCCGACCTCGGCGGGCTGTCCCATGTAGCGGGGGGCCTTGCACCAGGAATACGCCCCTTCCTTTTCGGGGGCCGGCTCGCTGGAACCTTCCAACGGGCGGCGCGCGCCGCCGGAGTGCGGCTGGTACCACGAGCAGCGGACGTCCTCGCTGATTTGGTCGGTGTCGCACGGATGCAGTTCACCATCGAAGAAACCGGCAGGCAGCCAACTGCCGCCCTCCGGCAGAGGCCAGCCGCCGGAGGAGAGGAGTCTTTTCGGTCCCTGACCCAGCGTCTCAAAGCGGCGTGCGGCGGCCAGGCAGAGGAAGAGACCGATGTCGCCGGCGGCGTGGGCGGGCGCAACGGCCCACCGCTGGAGGTCCGCCATTTCCCTGTTCTGCAGCCATGCCTCGACGGGGCCGCCCAGCAGCCGGTCCTGAACGAAGTTCTTGAACTCGGCCAGCAGGCCGAGGGCGCGCAGGATTTCGCTGCGGGAGAGCGGCCGCGTCGTGCCGCCGGGCTGGATGGCAAGGGTGTTGGGCCACTTGCCGGCCAGCAGTCCGAGAATGGCGGCAAGCCCGCTGCGGGCCTTGACGGCGGCGCGGCAACTCGCGCCCTCCAGAGGCGCGAAACGTTCGGCGGCCTCGTTTTCGCGCGCCGCCGGCAAGCCGGGGGCGTTACCGGGGGAGGCGGCAAGGTCGGCGCAGAAAGAGAAATAGAAGTGGCTGAGGTGGCTCAGCATCGTCTCGACGGCCAGGATGACGTTGCGCGCCAACAGGCCGTTGGCGGCGGGCCGAACGCCGTAGGCGTGCGCGAGCGCGGCCGAGGCGGCCGCCGCGTGGGTGCCGCCGCATGATCCGCAGATACGGCCGGTCAGGACGATGGCGTCGCTGGGGGTGCGCCCGCGAAGGATGGTCTCGAATCCACGGAAGAGCGTGCCGGAGGTGCGCGCCTCGGCCACGGCGCCGTCGGCGATCTCCACCTCGATCCGGAGGTCGCCCTCGACGCGCGTGAAGGGATTGAAGACAATGGTCTTCTTCATTTCGAGTCTCCCTCGACCTGCCTGACCTCCACAGGCTTGAAGGATACGGCGTTGACGCGGAGCCGCTTGGGACAGGCCAGCTTGGCCAGGCCGCTCATGCCCACGTACCAGGCCTTGGGCACATCCAGAGGAAGCGTTGTGGGAATGTCGCCGATCTTGGAGGTCACGAAGAAGGGCACGAAGCCGTCGGGGAACTTGGGCGAGGTGCACGACAGGCAGGGGAAGCCGCCTCGCGGACAACTTCCCGTGCGCCCCAGCCAGAGCCTCTCGTTGCAGTCGGACTCGCACTGAGTCCCCTTGCAGCCCAGGTTCTCGAAGAGGCATCCCTGTTGAGAATACTCCAACGCCGAGGCTTTGAACTCGTAGTACTCGTTCCGGGGACAGGCATGGTGGGCCAGTTTGGAGTAGAACATGCGGGGGCGGTTGTAGGCATCGAGATCGCCGGGGCCGACGGCGCCGTCCAAGAGCGACGCAATCGCGCCCGTCATCCAGTCGGGGTGGGCGGGACAGCCCGCCACGTTGACCACGGGTAGACCGGAGGCCGACCGGTACTTCCTGCCCAGCAGCCCGCCCGGTTCCGTGCGGAAGTACTGCAGGCCCGTCGCCTGCGGAACGTTGCGTCCGCAGGCCACGGCGCCCCCGTAGCAAGCGCAGGTACCGATGGCCAAGGTGAACCTCGCCCTTCTCGCAAGCTCTTTGACCCACTCGGAGAGGCGCTTCTCCTCCGTCCTGAAAAACCCCCTAGGTCGGGACGGCAGCCGAGCGCGCCCGACGTCGGGCGCACGCCCGGTCTCCACAGCCCCCTCAACGGCCAGAATATCGAGGTCGGACCTGCCCGCCGCGCAGGACTCGAAGACGTCCTCCACCTCCTGGATGGAGGAGTTGCTAAGTGACGGATGCCAAAGGACTTGAATGCCCATTGTCTTCAGGAAGGTAAGGACGTCCGGCTGGTCGGAGTTGAGCAGGGAGACCGTCTCGCCCCCGCAGCAAACGGCCTGGATCCACAGGAGATTAGCCATCGCCGCCCCCGCTGTGGCACATTGCCTCAGTAAGTACATCGTACGTGTAATTATACCACTCTTTTGCGGATTGTCAAAGGCGGCATGGCTTTTGGTCGCGAACGGAAAAGGGGTCAGGCGACTTTACCGGCTATACCCCCAGTAATTTAGGAACGCCGGTAAAGTAGCCCGACCCCTTTTCTTTCCCAGCGAGACCATTCACTTGATGGTTAGAGCCAAGAGCGTGGCGTCGTCGTGACCGACACCGGCAGGGAGCACCGATTCGAAAACACCGTCAATCAGGTCGTCGGGGGACGAAAGCGCGAACTTTTCGACCGCCTGTTGCAGCGGTTTGGTGCCCAGCACCTTCCCGCGGCTCTCGATGAGACCGTCGGTGTAGAAGACAAGCAGGTCGCCGGGCACAAGGCGGATCGTCGCGCGCGGCCATTCCGTTTCTTCGCTGATGCCGAGGGGCGGACCAAAGTCGCCCTGGAAGACTTCGGAACAGCGCCTGGCCGGACTGTGAATGATGGGCTGGGGATGGCCGGCCACGCAAAGCTCCAGGGCCCGGGTCCTGGGGTCGCAAACGGCAAGGACCATGGTGGTAAAGCCGCCGGCGATGCCGCAGTCCAGGAGCGACTTGTTCAGGGCGCGGGCGATCTCCTCCGGACGATCCAGCGTCGCCGTCAGACCGCGCAGACACCCCATGATACGCGCCATGGACAGAGCGGCAGGAACGCCCTTGCCGGACACGTCGCCGATGGCAAAAACAATGCGCCCGTCCCGCAGGAGCATCCAGTCGTAGAAGTCCCCGCCCACTTCCATCGCCGGGAGCATTCGGGCAGCGTAGGCCAGGCCCTTGAGCGAGATGGGGTCGGCGGGCAGGAAACTGGCCTGAATCTCGCGCGCCGTCTGCAGTTGGACCTCGATCAGCCTGCGCGTCTCGGCCTTTCTCCTGAGTTCCACGTTCTGCAGGGCCAGAGCAAGATGGTTGCCGAAGACGGACAGGTACTGCAGATGGTCCTCGGAGAATCGCTTGCGGGGGTCGGGGGTGTCCACGCCCAGCATACCGGCGATGGCGTCCTGGACCTTGAGGGGGACGTAGATGGCGGACTTCATCCGGTGAGCCTTCACGCTCTGCCGGCCGGTGAAGCGGGAATCGCTCGCAAGGTCCGAGCACAGGACGGACTCGCCCTTCTTGACGGCATAGTCCAGAATAGTCCTGCTCAAGGAGACTTCCTCCGGCACGGAAGTCCTGGGACGGCTGGCCTTGAGCACAAAAGAGCCGGGGTCCGCGCCCTGCACTTCGCGCGGGGCGCCGGCAAGCGAGATGAAACCGCGGTCGGCGCCGACGAGTTCGAGCGCCAGGTCCAGGGCGGCGTCCATGAGCAGGTCCGGCTCGTGAGCAGCGGCGGCCAGTTGAGCGAGTCTCTGAAGGACCTCGACGGCCGCCTGCGCGCTCTGCCAGGGCGCTTGCCTGTCGGGCGGCGGTGAAGCCGAAAGGATACGGGCGTTCTGGGTACGCAGGCTGGCGTCCACAAAGGTGACAAAGCCGGTTTGTTCGGACTGCGAGAAGGAGACCTTTCCTTCAAGGAGAAATGCGAAGACGGTGTCGCCGATGCGGATACGATCGCCGCCGGAAAGGCGGGCAGAGCGGACGCGTTCACCGTTGAGAAAGGTTCCGTTGCGGCTGGCGAGGTCCACGAGGCAATGGACGCCGTGTTGTTTTTCGATGCGGGCGTGCTCGCGGGAGACCTTGGAGTCCCAGAGTTGAAGCTGACAGGAGAAATGGCGTCCGATGGTGAGGGGAGCGTCGCCGACGTCCACAGGCTGCGCGGGACCGACGCCGCTGACGACGATGAGATGAGGCATTTTGGCATCCCCGATGGAGGACGTTCCGGAAAGCCCGTCCGGCAGACGGCAGCAAGGAGATTGTATCTCCGCGCAGGCGCAATGACAAGACAGGATCGTTTGAGTTTGAGCTTGACACCCCGTGTCTCGTAGCATATCTTTTTCGCGCATAGGGGCAAATCGGAGGGGCGCACCATGACAACGACAAGGTCCTTGCGGACGCGGCAGGCCCTCGCGCTGCTCTACTGCGCGTGCTGCGTACTTCCCCTTTCCTGCGCCACGCCGCCCACGCGAGTTGAGTCCGTCCATGAGAAGTGGACGCGGAGAGCGCAGGAGAAGTACGGCTACAGACGGGACGCGGTAGTCAAGGTCGCCCAGGAAGACGCGGGGCGCGCCCCCACGCTCACGCTCTATTGTCCTGCCGGCGCAGACAAGGACGTTTCGCGAGAGAACCGGATTGCCCTGTTCAACGACCTGGCCCAGGAAGCAGCGCAACTCAACCGTGAAGCCGAACGCAGGCGCGGCGACAAAGGGATGCCGCCATGGCTGGAGGGGTTCGAGTACGAGGTCGGAGATGTTGTGCTGACTTCCACCAATGACCCGATCGGCGTCCTCGTGCGCTTATTCACGTTCAGCAAGTACAATCACGCGGCCATAGTGACCAACCTGGTCGAGGGGGACACGCCGGGGCAGAAGATGCCGGTGATGGTTGAGGCCATTCCGCCGGTTGTCCGCACTGTAAATCCCAGGGAACTCCTTCGAAATCCCGAGACGGCGGTGATGATCCGCCGCAAGAACGCCGACTGGTTCACTGCGGATATTCAGAAATCGGTTGCGAGGCGCTCGCTGGAAAAGGACCAAAAGCCCTATGATGTGTGGTTCCTCCTGAGGATCGGATTTTCCAGGATACCGCTCATCGGCCGATTGTTCCTGTCGGACAAGGAGGCGCAAAGGTACGTATGCACAGAACTGGTGCAGATGGCCTACTACGAAGGCGTAACGGAGAACGACGCCGACAAGGCGCCGGACATTCTTTTCGGGCCGCACCCCGTCGTGGTCGCACGCCCCCTGCCCGAGCCAAGCTGGTGGCCGCTGCACTTCATCACGCCGAAGGACTTTGAGAAGACCCCGAAACTGGAAACCGTTCTGCGCAAGGAAAAGGGGCGTCTGCCGGCATCCGCGCCGTACCGTCCGCAAGAGGCGAACGTCGGAGCCAGATGAAACGGCTTGAGAGCACAACGCCCCGCCGGGCGAGGTCAGGACCCGGAGACCCCGATAAATATGAAGGGCGACCAGTAGTGGGCGTGAATGGACATCGGGAAGTTCAACATGGGCGTCCTGATCATAGAGCGCTTGGCTTCGCTCAAGGCCCGGCAGGGATCCATGCCCCTCCTGAGATGACAGTAGAAATTCTCCAGAAGAAACGCCGTGGTGACATCGCCGACGCTCCATAGGCTGACGATCACGCTCGACGCGCCTGCCTGAAGAAAGGCACGGGACGCGCCCACCAGACCTTCGCCCTTGTACGTCCGGACCTCGCCCAGACCGCTCTCGCAAGCAGCCAGCACCACAAGATCCGTACGCAGGCGCAGCTTCATGATGTCCTCAAACCTGACCAGACCATCGTCCCTCGGGTCGGACGGTTCCTTGCTTACATAGAGCGCGAAATCCTGCCTGTTATCCTTGTCCAGAAATCCCCCATGAGTCCCGATATGGATGAAAGGAGCGGGCTGAGCCATCGCGCGCAGGAGTCTCGGCTTGGTCGGCGCTCTGCCGGACAGACCATCCATATAGGCGTCCACCTTGGACTCTCCCCATAGCCTGACGATAAGCCCGACCTCCTGTTCGGTCTTGACAGGCGGGAGATTGTGCTCCTCGTAGCATTGCTTGGCGGCGGCGACGATCCGGTCGGGAAAGAGCATGTCGCCGAGGAAACCGATAAGGGCCGCGCGCGCGGCAAAGTCCACGAAATCCGACGCCTGCTTTCGCTCCTTCAGACCGTGGAGAACCGTAGCGGAGGGGGCGTAGCCAATGTCGAAATGCTCAATCAGGTAAGCGGGACGGCCTGTTCGGGGGTCTTCCGTCGGCAGCGCCTCGAAGGGCAGCTCGTGAAGGATTTCATGGGGAACAATGATAAGACGCCTGGCGCCCGTTCGCTCGAGAAGGTCCCGAACCGGCTTCGGGAATAGAATGCCGTACAGGGCATAGCAGGACTCAATCTCCTTTCGATGGTTCAGACGCGCGTAATCCCGGGTGATTATCGCTTCCTGGTAAGCCCTGAACTCGGCCACCAAACGCCTGACGTCCGACACAGCGGAACGACAACGCAGCGCCTCTACGTGCCGTGCCGCCACGGCCCATACATACAGGTCGTCGTTGCCCGCGAAGTACTCCAGCAGAACGGTGTGGTCGTCGAGCAACCGTTTCCGCACCCCTTGGACATCCAGACACTCCGAGGAACTGCGAGCCGACGCGGCGCGTCGTTCCAGCGACGCGGCGCGTCCGCCCGACGGATTGGAGGACGCGGGCGCGATGCCGTGCTGTCGGAGCAAGTCGAGGAATGCCTGAGCCTTGGCCTTCTCGGCGGTTTCGAATGCCGCGAGTTGCTCGGAGGCATGCGGGGAGGCAGCCAGGTCAAAGGCAAGGCGCACGGCGCCCTCGAAAGGCGACATCTTGTTCTCAAAGAAGGAGACCTTGAGCCTCAGGTCGCGCAGGCCCATGCGCATGCGCGCAATGGGTCCAAGGGCCTGGCGGTAAAGGTCGAGGGCACGACGGCGGCGGTCCAGTTTTTCCTCGGCCCTCAAATCAGCGGGTAGCGACTCCTCGGTCCTCGCCCACATGTCGAGCAGACCCGCCTCCAGTTCGGGGTATTGCAGCTCCCGCGCCAACCGGACGGCCTCCTGGAAAGGAATGCGAAAGTCGCCGGAGGAAGGCAGCCCGGCCTTCACCTCCCCCATGTTGCCCAGGATCACGGCCTTCAGACATTTCGCCTCATCGAGCGAGGCGTGGAGTTGGCTCAAGGCCTGTTGTTGTCGGGCCAGTGCTTCCTTGTACCGTTTCTGACGGAACAGAATGTTGCCCATGTTTATGTTCGCGACGACCAGCAAACGGCGGGACTCCGCCGTGTCTTCAGAAAGGCCCTCGGCGGCGGACTCAAAGCACTTCCGGGCGCCTGCCAGGTCGCCCCGATGCAACTCCACAAGACCCAGACCCATCAGGGCTTCCCGCCGGGCCGGCAGATCATTCGCATTCGCGCCGCGTTTCTCCAGAAGCGCAAACGCCGCCTCGGCGGCTTGCAGGGCATTGAACTCGCAATTCAGCATACCGGAATAGGCCAGGGCCTGGCGGGAAATGTCCAGGTCGGCGGGATCGCTGCCCGCCGCCGTAAACATGGCGATCGCTTTCTCGTATTGGTCGGCTGCCCAGAAAAAGACGCCCGCAAAGTGGGCCTGAAGGGCCCTTTCCCTGGGCGGCGCGTCAGAGATGAGGGAGCCGCTTTCGAGCGCACCGGCGACGACCATGGAATCGGCGGTTTGCAGTTGCAGCCAAGGCCTCGCCCGAATCGCAGGCAGAGCGGCCTTGCCCGCTTGAGCAGCCACCAGGCTACGGAGATTCTCGCGGAAAGGATGTTCAGGCGGCAGGGCAAACTCCGCACAGCAAAGCAGTTGAGCGTGCGCAATCGGCGCCAACGCCGTCACGTCCTCGCCCTCAACCACCTGCAATGCTCGCTGGTACCTGGACTGTTTCCAGTAGAGAGCCACGATCTTCTTCAAAATGTTCCGGCGCTCTTGCCTGCCGATCGGCTCATCAGCCCTGGAATCTCGAAGAAGTTTGACGGCGTGAGCGAAGTACTTGTCGGCCTCCCGCTTCCAGGAATCTCCGTACGCAAGAAGCAGTCTGACGTTAAGCTCCTTGAACAACATGCGCTCGCCCGAATCGGCAAACACCGCGGGATCGTCTCTCAACTGACGGAAAGACCCCAGAAGACGTTCGTAGTCTTCTTGAGACCACCTCAGCGCAGGCGCTTGCGGGTTATAGTCGGCCCTTTCATAGCGCAGGTCTTCCCCATACCTGGCGGCAAGGGACTCGAGTTCCGACGCGTACTTGTCTCCCTTGGAATCGAATCGCTCCCAGCCGAGCGCCAAGGCGCAACGGTAGTACGTTTGCCTGAGATCGGCGTTATCGAACAGGCGGGGCGCGTTGCGCCGGACATCCTTGAGGAGGTCCCACGCCTCGTGGTATGCCGCATTGGCCCTCTCAAACGCCCTATTCCCTTCAGCCTCGGATGGAATGTCTGCGGCATACAGCCGGACACCCAGGCTCACGGCGGCAAGGAACACCAAAGCATGGAGGAGGGCGCACACGCCCGGCGGAGACGGACATTGCCGGCGACGGGTGGAGATCATCGAGATCACTCCCCCACCAAAGGTTTCGGAGGACTCGTCTGCGCGGCACAAAGGGCGTCTATCTCCTTCAGCACGGCCTTGACGACGCCGTCCCGCGCCTTGGGCGAGGCCTCAAATCCCCATTTACCGGCGTCTGACTTTCTGTCGTAGTCCGTCTCCTGCTCCCAGGACTTTCGCCATTTACGAACAAATTCGTTCGGGAATTTCTGGAGGGGCTGGCGGGCCACGATATATGGCAATGAATCCGGAGGGAGCGCCCCCCCTTTGTCCGCCTCTCTGGGCCACGCAACGGCCGGAGCATCTTTCGGCACGCCGATATGATTCGTCTCCAAAGGCATCCATGCATGGCCAGAGACCGTCTCGGGAAGGGTTGTGCAGGACTTTGGGGAGATACCCGCCTCGGCCAATCTGGCGGGGGACACGCCGGTGTCAAACAGCATGAAGACGTGCCTTTCCCTGACGACATAGCAGGTTGGGACGTTCCTCTCCTCGTCGTGCTCGACGTCATGGAGCCGGTATTTCAGCCCCTCAAGAATGGAGCAGAGCAAGGGCACAAAGTCCTTACAGTTGCCCTCGACCTTTTTGGGCGGGGCGTTGCGTCGTTCGCGGAGAAGTTCCGCAGGAGTCTTGATGACGTCATAGTCGCGCCGGGCGACCGGAGGAGCCGCGTAGGAAAAGGCCTCTTCATTCTTCAGCGCGAAGAACACCCCCAGGGCCAGGATCACGTTGGGGGGGATGTCCCGCTTTGAGGTCTGAACCTCACGGATCAGGCCACCGTCCGGTGCCAAAAAGACCCTTCCGAACCTCTCAACAAAGTCGGCGACCAGAGGATGATCCGGGACCATGAACACAACGAACTCGCTTAGTCTGTCCTTGTCCCATGAGAAGGCCCCTTTCGGCAGGACCTCCACCTCCCTTTCGGCCGGCGGGTCCTTTCGCTTTCGGAACCACAGGCTCGCACAAGAGACGGTCAAACGCAATTTGGAGGGGAAAGGACCCGAATCGAGACGCATAAGAACTTCTGAGGGAACCAGCTTGATGGGAAGGCCATTCGTCTCGCCCGCATCGCGATATGTCTTTTTGACTTCCACAACGCCCTGCACAAGGCCGTTCCCCAGGTGGATGCCGCCGTTGAGGCGCGCCTCGACATCGAAGAAATGCGAGGTCCTTCTTGTGGGGACCTGCGCCCATTCTTTCTCCGGCAGGACGGCCACCCGGTAGGGGTAGATGTAGGGAGGCTCCGGCAACTTCCAGCAGTCCTCGATCTTGACTTCCGCCAGGAATCTGGGCGCTCTTATGACGACCATCACCAGGATGAGGGCGGCTGCGGCCAGAACAAAGCCGATGATGCCGGAGACAAGAGCCACGCGCACAAGGGTGCCGGACGCTTTGCGCGGCGTGGTGTCGCTATGGGACTCGTCCCGGGCCAAAGCCGCGAACACCCCAGCCAGTTCCTGCCTCGGGACCGCCGAGAAGGCGCCGAGCCGCTCAATCTCGCGGATGTGCAATCGGTCGGCGCCCCGCAACCGTTTCCCATGGGCCAGGCGCGCAAACGTTCCACGCGCGTCATCGGACAGCGAACGCCACAACTCGCTGAAGAGTTCGCGTTCGGACGACTTGACTTTCTGAATCAGATCTTCACGGCTGATCATGGAGCCGCCCTAACTGTGCCGTTTCCAGTCGCGTTGACTTGCGCCAAGCCGTAAGTTCAGCGGCCAGGGAGTCGAACACGTGCATGCAGGTCGTCGTGAGAACGCATGGATGAAGACCGCCGACGCGGAGCACCGTGTCGGCGCACGGTTGCAGCGAAAGGCCCCCCTCCCCCGAGGCGTCGAGGATGTATTCTCTCGCTTCATCCTCCGAAAAAGGACCAAGCGGAAAATCATGCAGCAGGTCGGAGAGACGACCGATCTCCGGACGCTCTCTGCCCAGCGATCGCCGCGCGACCGTGACGACCGCCATCCTCTGCGCCCTGACAAGGCCGGCCAACCCGTCGAAGACCTCGGCGGGGAAGCCGGATTCGGGCAACTGGTCGAACTCGTCCAGGAAGACGATTGCCTTGAGACCTTGCTTTCTAGTGTACGCCAGAAGGGCGTCGAGCGCCTCGAAATCCCAGTTCGTCGGGGACGAAGGAACCGAACTACCCCTCTCGCGAAGGGCCGCCAGCAAACGCGCTATCAAAGTCCCCACAAAGAACGGCGGAGTCTTCGGGTAGATCGCGGAGCAATCGAGTTCAACAAACAGGTACTCCGCCAGGTTCCCCAGTCTCTCCCGGCAATACTCGACAAGCCGACGCCTCCGCTGAGCGCTGGGAGTGGCATTGCTGTCATGGCTCCCATGGGTGTGACCGCGGCCGACCGCGAGGACGAACTTGACCAGAGACGACTTGCCGATCTTCGGGGGACCGTGAATGGCGATCGAGGCGGGATAGTCTCGCCCCTGCTCCGGCGCCAGGCGTTTAATCAGACGCCGGACCTCTTCGCACCGCCCGTAGAAACGCGACGGCTCCGTGGCCTGTCTGTTGGTAAAGGGATTGCTTCTCACCACAGCACCCCGATGAAACAACCCGTCGGCTACGCCCCGCTCCGGCTGCCGAGCGCGCACCCAATCGGCGGGCGCCAGGACGGGTCTTAAGTTATCAGTTCGCGGGGAGGAGTCAAGTATTTTTCTTGATTGCGCTGCGGGGAGTGTGGTGGTAATCTAAGAACAATCCGGCGACAAAAAGACGGGCTGCTCCGGAAGCGCCAATGGTTTTGAGGGGAGGGATCGTGGGCCGGTTTCTTCCTGCCCTGACCGGCACTCGTTCAGGGCAAGTAATACTCCTCTTGTGCCTCTGTCAACCGA
This sequence comes from uncultured Planctomycetota bacterium, assembly GCA_964409935.1. Classification (GTDB taxonomy): domain Bacteria; phylum Planctomycetota; class Brocadiia; order JAADGH01; family CAYPFP01; genus CAYPFP01. The sequence goes on from CAYPFP010000080.1 coordinate 24,966, forward strand.
TGCGATTGTTCGGGCAGACGGGGTCTGCTCCGGCGACGCAAGTCATCCCACTGAACGACGATAACGCCGGCAAGCTGGATGTGAAGACCTCCACGGTGGAGGCGCGCATGACGGCCAAGGCGGATGGGCTGGTGAGTATCCGCGCGCAAACGGATTCGGGCGCGCCGATAGTTTCGGCGAAGATCGGGGTGTCGTCGCCGCCTGAAGAAGAGACGCCCATCCTGGAACCGGGCAAGTACGAGGACAAGCGGGGGACGGCGCTGTGCTATCTGTCGAAGGACACCGTGTATGATGTGAAGGCCAGCGGCCTGAAGAAGGGAGCGGTTAAGGTGGCGCCGCTGCCGATCCGGGAGATAGCGCTAAAGGAGAGGAACAAGCAGGATGCGAAGGAGGTGATGGGGGGGCTGACAAGCCTGCAGGATACGATGGCTTACTCCTTCCAGGCGACGGCGGAGGGGAAGATCGTGATTACAGTGGTGACCGAGAGGGGGGCGCTGAAACCGCGGCTGCTGCTGTACAAGTGGCGCGAGCCGGAGGCCGAGCCGCAGGTCGGAATGCCGCCTGTGCCAAGGAC
>CAYPFP010000081.1:0-25194 GCA_964409935.1 uncultured Planctomycetota bacterium
ATGCACAAGGCTGCGGTTTCAGTATCTTCTCTCTTGCGCTTCTTGTGCCTTTTTGCGGCTTCTCCTGCCGTTGTTTTTTTCTTCGGCGCGTCATCGGCGTTCATCGGCGGTTGCCTTCCCGTTGCCGTTTCCGCGTGCTTCCGCGTGGTTCCGTGGCTATCTGTAGCCGTTTGCCGTAAGGCTCCCACCACAACGACCCAGACCGCGAAATGAACACGCTTGCCCGCTCGTGCCCGGCGCCAACCTGGTGCTTCCTCAAACAACCCTCCTGTCCCACTCCCGCTACTCTGGGAAGTAGCTCCGCTACGTAGCACGAGCGCTACGTAGCACGAGTCCAAGGAGGCAAGCACCCACTATCTATACCGCGCTTTTGTGCCGCTTAGCCGAAAACACTACAGGGGCGTTGATCCCTTAGCAGAACTCGGGTTTACAGTACACAGCAAGACAAGGGTAGATAATGCCTGGCTTTTCGGGACTGCCCAAGTAACGGTTACCAGTTCCGGCCAACGCTACCGAGTACTCGTTACCCGGGTGGATTCTAACTCCCAGACTATCGGCTGCCGCTGTCTCACAGGCGAGGGAATGGCCTGCCCCTCGATAAACTTTTACTGCCGAAACAATGGATGGCAGACATAGTTTCTGCGTCATGCGGGCCTTGGCAGTGTTTCCGCTTTTCCGGCCTATCTCGAAGCCGTCCGCGACGTCTTCGGCAGACCCTAAGTCGCAGCGCCGCAAGAACCGCTGACCTCCGGCTCCTTTCCGTTCTTCTCCCCGTCCTTGCGCCCCGATTAATATGCGCCGTCTTGTGGCGCGCACCCGCAAAATCTGATAGCATATATTTTCGACATGTGAACGCGCCTGTAAAAGCATCGCCCCCAGGGGATCGAATGGAAAGCAAAATCAAGAACGCCCTTGCCGCCGGCAAGGCGGACTTTATCGAGGTCCGCATACAGGAAGGCGCCGGCACCAGCGTCACTTACTCCGGCAAGGAACTGGAGGACATCGGGGAGTCCACGGCCAGGGGCGGCTGCGTGCGCGCCTTGTACAAGGGGGCGTGGGGTTTCTGCTCTTTCAACGACACCGAGAACCTGGCGCGCTACGTGAAGATGGCCTGCGAGCAGGCCAAACTGGTCGGGCGCGAGACCTCGCAGTTCGCGCCGGTGGCTCCGCATCAGGACAACGTGCGCACGCCGGTCGAGTCGGACCCCGCCGATGTGCCGCTGGCCGAAAAGCAGCGCCTCTGCGAAAAATACAACCACATCATCCGCGCCCACAAAAAAATCGAGACCTCGCAGGTCCGTTACCGCGACTCCGTCAGCTCCACCACATACGCCAACAGCGACGGCGCGTTCATCGTCCAGGAAATCAAGTTCTGCGGGATATCCGTGGGCGCCATCGCCAAGGACGGCATGAACGTTCAGCGCGCGCACGCTTCGGAGGGGAACCTGCGCGGCTACCAGAACGCTCTTAACTTCGAGGAGCGTTGCGAGAAGGTGGCCAAGCGGGCCATTGACCTGCTGAGCGCCGAGCCGGTCAAGGGCGGCCGCTACACCGTCATCGTGGACCCTCTGCTGGGCGGCGTCTTCGCCCACGAGGCTTTCGGTCATCTGAGCGAGGCCGACCACGTTTACGAAAACGAAAAGCTCCGCGAGATCATGACGCTTGGCCGGCGCTTCGGCGGCGACCATCTGGCCGTCGTGGACGACGGTACGATCCCCCTGCAGGCCGGCACGCTGGCCTACGACGCCGAGGGCACTCCCTCCCGCAAGACGTACCTCATCAAGAACGGCGTGCTTACGGCGCGTCTTCACTCGCGCGAGACGGCGGCCAAGATGGGCGAGCAGCCGACCGGCAACGCCCGCGCCATCAGCTACGCTCACGAGCCGATCGTGCGTATGACCAACACCTATGTCGAACCGCGCGACTGGTCCTTCGCCCGCATGCTTGAGGACACGCCCGACGGCATCTACGCCATCGGCGCCATCGGCGGCATGACCAACACCGAGATGTTTACCTTCAGCGCCGAGGAGGCGTACGAGATCAAGTCGGGCAAGCTCGGTCGCAGGCTCCGCGAGGTCGTCCTCACGGGCAACGTCTTCGAAACCCTCGCCAACATTGACGCCATCGCTGATGATCTGAAACTCTACGGCGGCTTGGGCGGCTGCGGCAAGAGCGGCCAGTCGCCCCTGCGCGTCGCCAACGGCAGCCCTCACATGAGAATCAGGAACGTGGTTATCGGAGGCAAGTGAGGTTTCCTGTTTTCGCTTCGCGATCGGCGCGGCGGTCCCGGCCCCCGCGCAAGTCGCAACACAATAGGCCGCAATCGCCATTGGAAAGTCACCATGACAAGAGCCTCAGACAACATCATGGAGCAGGTTCTCGCCCTGGCCCTCAAGTCCGCCTCGGCGGCCGAGGTCATTCTCGACGAGGGCGAGTCGCGCTCCATTGACTTCGAGAACAACCGTCTCAAGTACGTGGACACCCACTCGGGCCGCACCCTCGGCCTGCGCCTTATCAAGAACGGTCGCATCGGTTTCTCCAGCACCACGGACATCGCCAAGCCCGAACGCCTCGTTGCCCACGCGCTCGCCAGCGCCGACTACGGCCAAGAGGCCCGTTTCGAGTTCCCCGCCCAGGGCCATCCCTCCGCCGTCAAGCTCTTCGACAAGGCCGTCATTGACTTCCCCATCACCGACGGCATCGCCATGGGCCAGGTCGCCGTTGCCCACATCCTGAAGGCTAACGCCGAGGTCAAAACCGGCGCCGGCATCGGCAAGTCCTTTGGCCGCCGACGCCTCATCAACTCGCGCGGGATGGACGCCCGCATCGAGTCCACCTCCTTCGGCATGAGTGTCGAGTCGCTTTGGGTGCGGGACTCCGGTCTGGTCTGGATCGGCGAAGGCGAAGGTTCGCACAAACTCGCCACCGACATCATGAAACACGCCGATCGCCTCATTATGGTTCTCAAGCTGGCCGAGAAGGAGGTCAAGCTCCCCACCGGCTCGTATCCCGTGATCTTTACGCCCAAGTGCGTCGCCATGCTCCTCTCGCCGTTCCTTGTGGGCGCCAACGGCAAGGTCGTCCAGAAGGGCGCTTCTCCTCTGAAAGACCGTCTCGGCGAGAAGCTCGCCGACGAGCGCCTCAACATCTGCGACAACGCCCTCCTCGACTTCGCCCCCGCCAGCCAGCCTACCGACGGCGAGGGTTTGCCCTGCCGTCCCATGCCCATCATCGAGAACGGCGTCCTCAAGAACTTCTACTACGATCTGCAGACCGCAGGCATGATGAATGCGAAGTCCACGGGCCACGGCAATCGCAGTTCGGCTTCTCAGCCCGCACCGGGCACGACCAACATCATCGTGCGTCCGGGCGAAACGAAACTTGACGCCATGGTCCGCGACATGAAGAAGGGCCTCCTCGTCGAGCAGGTCCTCGGCGGCGGGCAGAGCAACGTCCTGGCCGGTTACGTCTCGGTCAACATTGATGTCGGTTTTCTGGTCGAAAATGGTGAGATCGTTGGGCGCGTCAAGGATTGTATGCTGGCGCTCAACGTCTTCGAGGCCCTCAAGCGTCTGGCCGCTATCGGCGACGCCCCCGAATGGCACGGCTCTCTTTACGCGCCGGCCATCAAGCTGGACGGCATTCGCGTGGCCGGCGCCGAGGCGGTCGGACCGGCGGTCGGACCGGCGGTCGGACCGGCGGCCGAATCGGCCTCATGACGGCGCGCCGGAGAACGACTTTGATGGAAGGAGATTCTCATGGGTAGGGTGCGATTCCGAACGTTCTCCGTTTGGGCGCTTGCCGCCTTCCTCCCGGCTCTTGCCCTGCCGGCCGACCTGGTCGTGATTACGCCGTCCTCCCCCACCGACGAGTCCGAACTCCACGGCATCTGCTACCGCACGGCCGACCCCTTGTCCTTCCAATGGCTCGTCAACGACAAGATCGTCCGCCAGGGGGAACTGGCCCGCCTCGCGGCCATACGCTGCGAAAGCGCCGACGAGCTTCGCGACGCGGGCGCCGCCAACGTCAAGGCCATCCCCATCGTTGCTGGTCGCCACGGCAGCGCGGCTTACATCTCGGAGAATCATCCTCTGGTCTTGCCCGCCGAACGCTACATTGACCAGCGTCAGGGCGGTATCGCTTTCTGGTTCAAGCCGAAGTGGAGCGGCGATGACGACCTGCGTCATCCCCTCTTTTACGCCAGCGGCGGTCCGGACGGCCTTCGGATCTTCATCGAGAAGGAACCTGAGCCGCACCGTGGTCTGGTCTTTTGTATCCGCGAACCGAACGGTCGGCGTCATGCGGTCTGGACTGCGGGTAAGGCTCTCAAGCAGGACGAGTGGTACTACATCGCTTGTTTCTGGCAGTTGCAGGAGGACGGTTCGGACAATTGCCGCATGATGATGTTCTTCAACCGTTCTCTTGTCAGTTCCACGCCGGTCTCGCCCGAAGCCATTACTCCCGGCGAGCCTCCCAAGCGCATCATCTTCGGTTCTTCGCCCGCCGGCGGTCCCGGCGACGTGATTATTGACGAAATCCGTTTCTTCAGTCGTCCGCCGGCCGATGCTCGCCAGCCGCTGCCTCCGGAGGAGACCAGGGTCTTCGTCAAGGATACGCTGCCGTGCACGGCTCTGAACCCCGGCGACGCGGTGACCTTTGCCGTCTTCTCGGGCGAGAATCTGGTGGGCAAAGCCGAGACGCGCATCGCCAGGGCCGAAGGCCCTCGCGACGTCTTCGGCGGTCTGCGCGCGATCGCCGCGGCCAGGAAGCCTGCCTTCTACACCGAGAAGCTGGGCAAGATATGGTGGACGTTTACCCCCAAGGGCAACGCCTTCTTTGCCGTCGGCGCCGACCACGTCAGTTACAAGGGCCATTGGTGCCAGAAGCTCGGTTACTCTCCCTATAACAGGAATGTCGAGGCGAAGTACGGCGACGAGGAGGGTTGGGCGCAAAGCGCCCTGCAGCGCCTGAAGGATTGGAACTTCAATCTCCTGACCGCTGGACATTCTCTCTCGCTGCGCTATCGCGGTATCCCTCACACCGAGTTCCTCTCCCTGGGTGCCGGCTACGCGGCCAAAGACGACATCGTCCCGAAGACGACTTGGACCGGTTTCCCAAACGTCTTTGACCCGGGGTTCGAGGAGTACTGCGACAAGGTCTGCGCCTCGCGCTGCCGCCGCAACGCCGAAGACCCCTGGCTTTTCGGCTATTTCATTGACAACGAGCTGGAATGGTACGGCAAGAGCCGCCGCGAATCGGGCCTCTTCGAGGAGGCGATGAAGAAGCCCGCCAACCACTCCGCCAAGCGCGCCCTCATGCAGTTCCTCCAGGCGCGTTACAAGAAGATCGCCGACTTCAACAGCGTCTGGGGCACCAGCTTCGGAAACTTCGAGGACCTCGCCGACGTCACCCAGCCTCCGATGTCCGCTCATCAACGTGCTGTCGCCGATCAGCGGGCTTTTGTCCGCCTTGTGGCCGAAAGGTACTTCGCCGTGACGACCGCGGCCATCCGCAAGTACGATCCCAATCACTTGATCCTCGGCTGTCGCTTCGCGGGCCGCGCCCCCGACATCTGGGACATCTGCGGTAAGTACTGCGACATCGTCACCGTCAACTACTACGGCCGCGTCAACCTCGAAACCGAGGAGGCCGGCGACGTGGAGGCCAAACTCGCCGAATGGCACAAGGCCTCGGCCAAGCCTCTCATGCTGACCGAATGGAGCTTCCCCGCACTCGATAGCGGTCTTCCCTGTCTTCACGGCGCAGGCCAGCGCTTCGACACCCAGGCCCAGAAGACCCGCGCCTTCGATATCTACCAGCGCGCCTTCTTCCGCCTGCCCTTCATGGTTGGCTCCGATTATTTCATGTGGGCCGACGAACCGGCCCTCGGTATCAGCGACACCTTCCCTGAAGACTCCAACTACGGCCTCGTCAACGAAAATGACGAGCCTTACGCGGAATTGACCGCAAAGGCCCGCGCCCTCAACCCGCAGGTCTTCGACATCCACTCCGGCCGCGCGGCCTTGCTCTCGATCGCCCTCAAGGCCAAAGACGCCCGGCTCGAAGTGCGCGTCCGGAACAGCGGCGGCCAAACCGCCAAGACCGGCGTCGCGATCACCGTGGACGGCGAGAAGCTCGACCGTCCCATCGAGGTCGGCCCCGGCAAGACCGAAACCCTCTGGCTCGAGATCCCGCGTCTGGGAACCCCCGGCGGCCACCTGATCTCGGCCGTCGTGGACCCCGACGGCGCCCTCGCCCAGGCGGGGCGCCAGGGCAACCGCGCCTCGCTGGTCTCCTTCATCAAGCCGAAACAGGAACCCAAGCCCCTGGCCTACGTCGTCGTCTCTAACCCGACGGACGAAAATCTCGACAGTGTGCCCGTCACGCTCATGCTCGACAAGATCGCGCCCGACTGGGCGCGCCTCGGTCGTTCGACCGCCGATATCCGCGTCGAGGACCTTGAGGGCCGTCCCGTCCCCCACCAGGTGGACACCCTTGCCAAGGGCCTGCCCTTCCCGCCGGGCATCCCGTCGCCCTTCCCCACGGAGGCCGAGCTGGCCGTTCTGGCCTCCGTGCCCCCGCGCTCATGCCAAACCCTCGCCGTCATGTATAAGACGGACGCCCCGAAACCGGCCCCCTCGCCTTTGCAGGTCAAGTCCGACGGCGTCGCCTTTACCGTGGACAACGGTCTTCTGCGCCTTGAGCGCGGCAAGACCGGCGGCAACCTCCTGGACAAGGTCTCTCTCGGCGGCGTCGAGCTGGGCTTGCTTCGTCCGCTCATGTGGCTCCAGGCCGACGGGCGCGACCACTGGGTCTCCGCCGACGCCGTCGAACAGGTCAACATCGTTCAAGGCCCCGTCCGCGCCCTCATCGAGATCACCGCTTCCTCCAAGGAAAAGGATAAACCCTCCTACCGCTGCAAGTACCGTTTGTCCCTCTACCCGGGCAAGCCCCGCTTCACCTCCCGGCTTCTGGCGGTCGAAAACACCTCCCAGAAGCCCTGGACCCTGCGCAGCTATTTCCATTACGCCACCTCCAACATCGGCGGCGCCCGACAGGACGACGAACCCGCCCTGAAAGTCCCCAACTACTATCTCAAGTTGGGGGTCTGGGGCGATGAGAAGGTCGGCGCCTACTACGGCGTCATCCCCCCTGCGCAGGAGGATTGCTCCGCCCATTTCTGGACGGATCAGGGCGCCCCCTTGAACCAGCACCCCGACGCCCGCCGCGCCCTCGATGTCACACTTCTGCCGGGCATGCGTCACGAGGCCCCGGAACCGCCGTTCGTCGTCTTCGGCGCGAAAAAGGAAGCCGCCGGCGTTGCCTGGGCGCCCATCACGGCGCGCCTGCGCGCCATCCATCAACTCTCCGTCCAGATCCACAAACCCGGCTGGTTCTGGTGAGCGCCTTCTGGCGCAACGGCGCTCCCAGAGCCGTTGCCGTTTTTCGCGCCCGCTTACGGTAGAGCGGAGCCGTGCCGGAAAAAAACCAAGAAAATCTTCGCAAGTATGTGCCTGTTCAAAATTTCCTGCATTTCCTCTTGACAAGCAATTTTCAACAGGTAGAACAATAGCAAACACTATGGAGTGTGCCAATGATACAAGAACGCAACGGGAACGGAAGAAGCGAATCGGGAGTTATACGCAAGGTCCCTTTGGCCTGTGCGGATGAGCGAGGGGCTGTCGAGTTTTTAGAACAACTGCGCTGGGGCAAGGAGTCTGTGCACCCTTGTCCTAAGTGTGGAGATAGCGCCGTTTACACGGTGATGGATCGCAAGACTTCAGACGCGCGCAATACTGACATGCGGTGGCGTTGCAGAAAGTGCGGCCAGTATCACACCGTGCGAACCGGAACTGTTATGGCCGACAGCCTTATCCCGCTGCGCCACTGGTACCGGGCCTTTTGGCAAGTCTGTTCCTCCAAGAATGGAATCAGTGCCATGCAGATCAAGCGCGAAACCGGGCTATCTTACAAGTCCGCACTGTTCCTCATGCACCGTGTCAGGCACGCTTTACTGGACGGATGGAAAGGGGGCCAGGGGACAGAGCATGGAAAATGACGGCCTTTTCAAGGAGGGGCACCCCCCCCAATTCTCTGCGCAATTCTCTAAGTCTGCCCAAATCGTGTTTGCGCACGGCGACTCGTTTGAAATCCTGCAAGCCTGTCCCGATGGATTTGCGAAGCTCATAATCACGTCGCCCCCATACAACATCGGCAAGGAGTACGAGAAGCAGACCAAGTTGGAGCACTACCTTGCTGGTCTGCATCCCGTCCTACAGGAACTAGTGCGCGTCTTATCCCCTACCGGCTCGCTTTGTTGGCAGGTCGGGAACTATGTCGAGGATAGTGAGGTGTTTCCGCTCGACACCTACTTCTATCCCATATTCAAGCGTTTGGGCCTTCAGCTTCGCAATCGCATAATATGGACCTTCGGGCATGGCCTACACTGCTCTGTCCGTTTTTCTGGACGCTATGAAACGCTTCTCTGGTTCACAAAAACGAACGACTACACGTTCAACCTAGACCCCGTGCGCGTGCCGTCTAAGTATCCCGGCAAAACCAACTTTCGCCCTGGACCTAAATACGGACTTCCATCGGGGAACCCGTTAGGCAAGAACCCAAGCGACGTATGGGTACTTATGGCTAAGGAATGGGAAGCGGGCCTATGGTCAATCCCAAACGTCAAAGCCAACCATCCAGAGAAGACCATCCATCCTTGCCAGTTCCCTATCGAATTGGTTGAGCGCTGCGTATTGAGTATGACCAATGAGGGGGACTGGGTTCTTGACCCGTTCAGCGGGGTTGGATCCGCCATGCTTGCAGCCGTGCGGCACAACCGGAGAGCTATGGGTTGTGAAAGAGATAGCCGCTACGTAGAAGAGGCGCGCCGACGTATGGGCCTCTTGTTCTCTGGCAAGTTACCGTACCGCAAGATCGGAACACAGGTTTACGAGCCGACGGGAAGGGAAAAGGTGTCACAGATTCCGCAAGCCTGGTTGATTAGGGAAAGCCCGTATGAGGATAGCGGCGGTCTACTCGTTCAACGGCGGAGAGGGGGCGGTGGAGCAAAAGTACCCCGCGTTGCTTCAAGAAGTAAAGGCCGCAATCGCAGCCGTTGATGCATCACAATGCAAGACCAAAGAGAGCAAAGAAAAGACAATGCCTGGGGCCATGTTCTACTCTCCGGTCCTTCTGAACAAGCGATTCAAAGAGCAGCTGTTCCCCAAAGGCTGGCGTTCTGTCCGCGTAAAATGCGAGTACGCAACGAACCTGTACGTTGATGGATACACGCCCAAGAAGCTCAATGCGGGGGCTTTTCGGGAGATGGATTTTGTGAAGGAGAAGCTTGGCGTTGAAGTGCAGTTCGGCAAGTATTCGTTCATGGTCTACAACGTCTCTGCGAAGATGACGATCTTCAAGAACCTGTCCTACATAGATGCGGGCCTTGAGATCGTTCCGGTCAAAGCCTTTGCCGACGGCATGAGCAGCGGCGTAAGCTACTTTGAGCAGTTTGTGTGGGACCTAGACCGGCGGGGAGTCTCGAACATAGACATCCCCGTGCTGATCTTTGGGGTTGATGCATAGACGACCAAACAGAACCAAGTCGTCGCCCGCTTTCTGGGCCGCCGCCGATTTTCAACAGGTACATACTTGCGAAAGTCTTTCTCTCGCTTGACTTTTATGTCTTTATGTGATATAAGACAGGAACAAGGGGATTATTTGCTCTCTGAAGTAGGCAATTTTTGGCCTGAATGCCGTCTTCAGGGGTAGGGGGGTACCCCCCTCATATGCCTTACAGATGGATTGTGTGTTGTAACATGCTATATGAAAGGCGGTTATGTCCGAAGATGCCTCGCGGAAATGATGAGCGGATGATGAGCGAAATCATGAGCGAAACATGAGCGAAATGATGAGCGAGACCCCCTCTCAGACGCCCTGCTCATGACAGGGGTAGTGCTTTATATGATTAGTCTGCTACACCGGCGTACGCCGGGCGCCGAGGGCCGTATTCCCCCGCCGCCCTTGCGGTCCCGGCTGCGCAGAGTCGCGAACAGGTGGGTTCATAAATGACGCCAACAATCGCCGTCATCGCCGGCAGCTCCGCGCACACGGTGCTGGCTCAGTCGGGCTTTGCCGCTGAACGGTTGGGCTTGCGCCGTACGCCCTGCGGCGATTCGCAGCCCATCTATCGCGTCGCGCGCGCCGACGCTGATTTTCTCTTTCTGCCCCGCCACGGCGAAAAGGGATACGCCACGGCGGCTTCCTGGGTGAACTACCGCGCCAACATCTACGCCCTCAAAGACCTCGGCGTCGAGCGCATCGTCTCCTGGTCCGGCCCCGGCGCGATCAAGCCCGATTACGCCATCGGCCAGTTCGTCGTGCCTCACGACGTGCTCGACGAGACCCGTCGCCGAAAGGACACCTTCTTCGAGAACAAGGGCATTGGCTTCGTCCGGCAGAACCCCGTCTTTTGCCCCTGCCTGCGCGACGCCCTCCTTCAGGGCCTGCGAGAACTGAGGCTGTCGCACTCCGACGGCGGCGTCTACGTCTGCACCGAAGGCCCCCGACTCGAGACCGCCGCCGAGATACGAAAGTACGCCGCCCTCGGCGCCGACCTGGTCGGCATGACGCTGTGCCCCGAAGTCTTTCTCGCGCGCGAGCTTGAAATCTGCTACGCCTCCGTCTGCTACGTCACCAACTACGCCGAAGGCGTCCGCCCCGCCGCCTTCGAGGCCGGCCGCCTCTTCGAGGGGCTTGCCACCGAAAAGGAACTGGACGCCGTCGCCTCTTCCGTGAAAAAGTTTCCTGATATACTATACGCGACGACCAGGCTCCTGCGCGACCGGCCCCGCGACTGCTCGTGCCCGCGGCTGATGGACCGCTACCGCAAACGCGGCGACATCGGTCCGGACTGGCGCACATGGGTGACCACATGATCCTCCGCGCAAAATTCCTGATGCCCTCGGCGGACCACGTCATCGAAAACGGCGCCGTCGCCGTTCACGGCGGCGTCATCACCGCCGTCGGCGAGTATCACGCCGTCTCGCGGACCGCCGCGGGGCCTGCCCGCGACCTGGGCGAGGCCGCCCTCATCCCCGGCCTCATCAACGCCCATACGCATCTGGAACTGACCGGCCTTCGGCGCGCCGTCCCCTTTCAAGGCAGCTTCGTGGACTGGCTCATGCGCGTGCGCGAGGTCCGCAACGCCCACGGCTTCTCCGACCTGCGCGACGGGTCGCGGCTCGGCGCCGCCGAGTCCGCCCGCTCCGGCACGACCGCCGTCGGCGACTACACCCAGACCCGCGCCTCCTTCGAGCCTTTACGCCTGAGCCGCCTGCGCGGCGTCGCCTTCCTGGAAACCGTCGGCTTTCCCCCCAAGGTCGCCCTCGCCCGCTCGCTCAAGGTCCGTTGGAGCCTCTGGCGGGCCGCCGTAAACGACCTGCTCCGCATGGCCGTCTCCCCCCACGCCCCCTACAGCGTCTCGGCCGACCTCTACCTGCGCCTCAGCCGCATCGCCCGCTCGCGGGGCCTGATCTTCTCAACCCACCTCAACGAAAGCCCCGAGGAGATCGAGTTCTTCGAGAAAGGCACAGGCCCCTTCCGCGAGCGGCTCGCCCAGCGCGGCATCCTCTGGGACGGCTGGCGCCCCCCCGGCACGTGCCCCCTGCGCTACCTCGACAGCCTGGGAATCCTCGACCCCGGCGCGCTCCTCATCCACTGCAACTATCTCAGCGACGGCGACATCGAGATCCTCGCCGCCCGCCGCGCCGCCGTCGTCTTCTGCCCGCGCAGCCACGCCTTTTTCCAGCACAAGGACCACCCCTTCGAAAAGCTCATCGCCAAAGGCGTCACCGTCTCGCTCGGCACCGACAGCCTCGCCAGCAACGACAGCCTGAGCATCCTCGACGAGATGCGCTTCGTCGCCGCAAACCACCCCCGGACCTCTCCGCGAGAGATCCTCCGCATGGCCACCGCCAACGGCGCCGAATGCCTCCGCCTGTCCGACCGCGTCGGCCGGCTCCGCGAAGGCCTCCAGGCCGACCTCACCGCCGTCTCCCTTCCCCCCTTTACGAAAGACCCGTTTGAAGGTATGATGTCCAGTTCCGCCAAGCCCATCTACACGATGGTCGCCGGGCAGGCCTTGTACGACTTCAGCTCGCCCGTGTGGTGAAAAACGCCCTGAACAGAGGTGCCTGCATGTTGGACCTGAATTTTATCCGCGACAACGCCGACGTCGTCCGCGCCGCCATCAAGAACAAGAACGAGCGCTCCGACCTGGATGCCCTTCTGGCCGCCGACGAAAAGCGGCGCAAACTCATCCAGGAGGTGGACGCCCTGCGCTCGCAACGCAAGAAGGGCACGGAGGAGATCCAGGCCCTGCGCAAGCAAAAACAGGACGCCGCCGCCCTCGTGGAGTCCGTGCGCGCCGTCGGCGAAAAGATCAAGCAGATCGAGGACGACCTGCGCGCGGTCGAGGCCCAGGTGAACGACATGGTCCTGCGCATCCCCAACGTTCCCGCCGCCGACGTGCCCGTCGCCGCCGACCCCGCCGGCAACGTCCAGGTCAAGACCTGGGGCCAGCGCAAGACCTTCGCCTTCCAGCCCAAGGCCCACTGGGACATCGTCAAGGACCTCGGCATCATTGACTTCGAGTGCGCCACCAAGATCACGGGCACGGCCTTCGCGCTCTACGTGGGCGACGGCGCCCGCCTCGAACGCGCCCTGTACAACTTCATGCTCGACCTGCACACGCGCGAACACGGCTACACCGAGGTCTTCCCGCCCTTCCTCGTCAATCGCGCCAGCATGACCGGCACCGGCCAGTTGCCCAAGCTGGAAGAGGACATGTACAAGACCTCCATGGACGACCTCTTCCTCATCCCCACCGCCGAGGTCCCCCTCACCAACATGCTCCGCGACAAGGTCCTCTCGCACAAGGACCTGCCCGTCTACTACACCGCCTACACCGCCTGCTTCCGGCGCGAGGCCGGCTCCTACGGCAAGGACACGCGCGGCCTCGTGCGCGTCCATCAGTTCGACAAGGTCGAGATGGTCAAGTTCGTGCACCCGAGCGCGTCCTACCAGGAACTGGAGACGCTGCTCCAGAACGCCGAGACGGTCTTGCAGCGGCTGGGGCTTGAGTACCGCATCCTGAAGCTGTGCACCGGCGACCTCAGCTTCGCCGCCGCCAAGTGTTACGACATCGAACTGTGGGCGCCCGGCGTGAACCGATGGCTGGAGGTCTCGTCGTGCTCGAACTTCACCGACTTCCAGGCCCGCCGCGCCAACATCCGTTTCCGCGACGAGGACGGCAAGATGAAGTTCGTCCACACCCTCAACGGCTCCGGCGTCGCGCTGGCGCGCCTGGTGGTGGCCATCATCGAGAACTACCAGCGCGAGGACGGCAGCGTCGAGATGCCCGCCGCGCTCAGGCCGTACCTGGGCGGACAGGAAGCCATCGTCAAACGTAAGTAGGAAGAGCCATGCCAACGATTGTCTACGACGACGTGTTCCTGACTCACGACACGGGCCGCCATCCGGAGTGCGCCGAACGCCTCCGCGTTGTTCGCGCCCATCTGCAGAAGACCGGCCTGTGGGACAAGGTCTACCGCCAGGCCGTGCGCGACGCCCAGGTCGAGGAACTCACGCTCGTGCACCCCGCCGAACACGTCGAGCGCGTCCGCGCCACTTCGTCGCAGGAGGACGCGTTCGACGCCGACACGCCGCTGTCGCGCGGCTCGTACGCCGCCGCTGTGCGCGCCGCCGGGGCCGCGCTCCAGGCGTGCGACGCCGTCATGAGCGGCGAAACCAAGAACGCCTTCTGCCTTGTGCGCCCGCCGGGCCATCACGCCACGCCCACGCGCGCGATGGGCTTCTGCCTCTTCAGCAACGTCGCCGTCGCCGCGCGCTACCTGCAGAAAAAACACGGCCTCAAGCGCGTCGCCATCGTGGACTGGGACGTCCATCACGGCAACGGCACGCAGGACGCCCTCTACTCCGACCCGCACTCGTTCTTCCTCTCGCTCCACCGTTATCCGTTCTATCCCGGCACCGGCCGCAGCGAGGAAACGGGCGAAGGCCCCGGCAAGGGCCTCAAGATGAACATCCCCCTGCCGTACAACACGAGCCGCGAGCACTACCTCTCGACCTTCCAGTACGCCCTTGAGGGCCGCGTCGCCGACTTCAAGCCGCAGTTCATCCTCATCTCCGCCGGCTTCGACACCTACAAGGACGATCCCATCGGCGGCCTCAACCTGGAGATCGAAGACTTCGCCAAACTGACCCAGATCGTCGTCCAGGTCGCCGAAACGCACTGCAGCGGCCGGATCGTCTCCTGCCTCGAAGGCGGCTACAACCTCGCCGCCCTGCCCCTGTGCATCGAGCAGCACGTGAGCGCCCTGCCGTGAGGGCAACGCGATTCCTCCTGGAGGCTTGGGGAGATGAGGCTTCGGTCGCGAGAGCGTGTGGCTCGAATCCTTCGCCGGCGCGGCGACGGCCTTGTCGCTTACGACGCCCTGGCGGCGCGTCCGGCGCGTCGCACAGGCGCGGCTGTTCGCGCAGGCCGGCGTGGACGTGCTGCGCATCGGAGACGACATCGCCGCGCAGTCGGCGCTGATGGTCAGCCCCCGGCTCTACCGAGAACGCATCAAGCCCCATCACGCGGCCGTCGTCGCGGCGGCCCGCGAGGTACGACCAGACCTGCCCGTCGAGTATCACAGCGACGGGCGGCTCACGGAGCTGCTGCCGGACCTCATCGAGATCGGCGTCACCGCGATCAACCCCGTGCAGCCGGAGTGCATGGACCTGGCGGAGACGAAGCGGCAGTTCGGCGACAAGCTGACGCTGTGGGGCTGCACGCCCGTGCAGAGCGTCTACGCGCACGGCTCGGAGGAAGACGTGCGGCGGCACACCCGCTTCCTGGTCGAGGAAGCGGCCCGCGAACACGGGCTGATCATCCAGTTCATGAACATCGTGCTCACGCCCCGCGTTCTGCGCAACCTGCAGGCGTTCTTCGAGGAGTTTGTCTGCGCGGTTAGTTCGCGTCTTGTTGTTTGAAGTGCTCAACCACCATGTTCGTCACCTCGAACAGGTAGGCCAGCACCTGCACGTGGTCGGTGTCGTACCACAGGATGCGCGGCTTTCCCATGGCCTCCCATAGGCGCAAAGTGCAGTCCACGGGCACGACGGTGTCCTTGCGGGCGTTGACCATGAACACGCCGCGAGGGTTGATGTTCTTCGCGTAGGTCAGGGGATCCACCGCCTTGATCTTCTCCTGGAGAAGCTCAAACGTCATGCCCCTGGCAACCATGTTCTTCCTGGCGTTGGCGGTGAGCGTGCTCTCCCAGATCATTTTGGCCAGGTCCCCGCCGCCGACGATAAAGGCGAAACGGCTGAAGCGCGGGTCCACGCCGGCGACCAGACACCCCACCATCGCGCCGAGACTGGGACCGATGATGCCGAGCCGTTTGGCGTCCACTTCCGGACGCAGACTCAGCCACACCCCCGCGCGGCGGATGTCCATCACCGTCTGGATCACGGCGCTGCGGGTCAGGTCCACGTCCTCGCTCAGCAGCCGCTTGCGCGCGTTGTCGGGCGGCCGACGGTAGCCGTAATACGCCATCTGCACGAAAAGCGCGGCGAAACCGTTGCTCGCCATCTGCCGGGCGATGAAACGCGACAGGTCGAAGTCGCCTCCCGCGATGTGAAGCACCACAACGGCGGGAACCTTTCCCGCAAGGCTCGGCTGGAAATACTCCGCGTACACCGTGTTGTTGCACGGCGTCGGCGATTCATAGGGCGAAGGGAAGGTGAGGAGCGACGCGGTGTAAGCGGGATGAAGCTCGATGACGGCCGTCTGCCATTCAAACGTCTTCGCGGGGGGCGTCAGATGCTCGGCGTCCGGGACGATCGCGTAGGTCTGCTGCTCCGCCGAGACCGTCCCCCGCTCGACGCGCCCCATCTGTCCAAGCGCAACGGCGTCGCAAAGCAGGAGCATAGCAATAAGCGCCGCGCCCTGCATTGTTGCGCGATGGGGGATTCGTGTGTGATAAAATAACGTCCGGACCATCATGACAGTGTATCAGGATGGGAGACATTTTCAAGCCGCAGGCTCTTTCCGGGAGATGCCCGTGAACGACCGCGAACGCTTCATCCGCACGATGACGTTCCAATCCGCCGACCGCTATCCCTACCACGAACTGGGACTCTGGGGCCAGACGGCCGAGCGCTATCTGAAGGAAGGCATGCCGCCGGATACCGCGAAGGACAACTTCTTCTACGGAAGCCGGTTCTTCGGACTCGACCGGCGGGACTTCGTTCCCCTGAATGTCGGCATGATCCCCGGCTTCGAGCCGAAGGTGTACCACGAGGACGAGCGCGTCATCGTGCTGCGGGACGGCGTCGGCATCGTCCACAAGGCCCTCAAGGCAGGCACCGTGCGCGGCACGCGGCCCTCGATGGACCAGTACCTCCAGTTTCCCGTGGAGAACCCCCTGGACTTCGAGGCCATGAAGCTGCGCCACGACCCCAAACACCCCGCGCGCTACCCCGCCAAGTGGCCCGACCTCGTGAAGAAGTGGAGCGACCGCGACCATCCCCTGTGCCTTCTCACCAACGGCGCTTTCGGCTTCTACAGCCACCCGCGCCGCTGGATGGGAACGGAGGGGCTTTCGGTCGCCTTCTACGACCATCCGAAAATGATGCACGGGATGATGGACTTCCTGGCCGACTTCTTCATCGCGGTCACCGCGAAGGCCCTGAGCGAGACGCAGATTGACTACTTCAATTTTTTCGAGGACATGGCCTACAAGACGGCGCCGCTGGTGTCGCCGAAGACCTTCCGCGAGTTCATGCTGCCGCGGTACAAGCGCGTGATCGAGCACCTGCGGAAGCACGGCGTGCGCATCATCACCCTGGACACCGACGGCAACTGCGAGCCTTTGATCCCGCTCTACATCGAGGCGGGCGTGACGTGCATCTGGCCGTGCGAGATCGCCGCCGACATGGACCCGGTGCGCCTGCGGAAAGAGTACGGCAGAGACCTCGCGCTGATGGGCGGCATTGACAAACGCGAACTGGCCAAGGGCCGCAAGGAGATCGAGGCCGAGGTGCGCCGCCGCATCCTGCCGCTGCTGGACTCCGGCGGCTACATCCCGACCGTGGACCACACCGTCCCGCCGGATGTGCCGTTCGAGAACTTCATGTACTATCTGGAACTCAAGCGCAAGGCGGCGGAGGGAAGGCTGTGAATCATCCTTGAAAGGGCGCTCCGATTGGGGTATCGTTGGCGGTGGAAGGAGGTCCGACATGGCGAAGCGACACGTCTTTCAAGTCATCATCGAACAGGATGAGGCCGGATACTATGTGGCCGAATGCCCGGCCCTGAAGGCCTGCTACACGCAGGGAAAAACCTTCGAAGAGGCCGTCGAGAATATCCGGGACGTGATTGCGATGTGCCTTGGTGAGCAAGAATGCCATGAACAAGCGAACTGTTAGAGGAGAGAAACCGAACCGCCTCAAGTCGCGGGTTGTCAGAGAGGCGGCGGGCGCTTATATTGCTGCGGCAACAACCCGGCCCTTCTTTGATCCATCGAACCCCCAGCAATACCTATTGCTGCATGGGGATAGCGAGAATGTTCTTGGCGAGTTGCCTGCTTCCTCGATAAGCTGCTGCATAACAAGCCCCCCTTACTGGCGGCAGAGGATGTACGACAGTCACAGCGGATTGGGAACAGAGCCGACGTTCCAAGAATACGTGTCCCGACTTGTCCGCATTTTCCGCGAACTGAAACGAGTCCTTAGGCACGACGGTTCTCTGTGGCTCAACTTGGGCGATGCCTATTCAAACAAGAATCTCTTCGGGATTCCGTGGAGAGTTGCCCTTGCGCTGCAAGACGACGGATGGATACTTCGAAACGCCGTCGTGTGGGACAAAGTCAAGGGGAATCCCGACAACGCTAAAGACAAACTCAGGAACATGTACGAGTTTGTTTTTCATTTGGTTCAAAGGGATGAATACTACTACGATGCGGACGCGATTCGCCAGCCACCTGGACAACCCTACAGACGAGATGGGCGAATCGTCACTCCCACGGGGGTCAACGGGCGAAAGTATGAGCAGCAGATAGCATCCAGCGAAGCCCTGAGCGCTGAGGAGAAGACTAACGCGCTGCGCGCATTGAGCGAGGCTCTCAAAAAGGTTGAGAACGGCCTCATGCCGGACTTCCGAATGATAATTCGGGGGGAACAAAGATCTACCCATTCAGACTCTCCGGAATTCTCTGGTCGTGCCGACGAGTTGAGAAGGCGTGGCTATTGCATTCTGCCCTATCATCCTCGCGGGGCCAAACCGGGAGACGTCTGGCGCATCATCCCTGAAGATGAGTGCCGGAAAGACACCCATTACGCGGTTTTTCCGACCGATTTATGCCGAATCCCAATCCTCGCAACATGCCCCGAAAAGGGAGTCGTCCTTGATCCGTTTGTCGGGACCGGTACGACCATAGCCGCAGCAATTGCGCTTGGGAGGCGGGGAGTTGGCATAGATACGAGCGCCCTTTATCTTAAGGAAGCCAAGACGCGAATCGAAGGCTATCTGGCTGACACAAAGTTGGAGAGAGCACAAGGGAGACTCTTCAAAGATGCCTGAATTCACCAAGAGACCACTGGAGTTTTACGGTAGATTCATAGACGACGCCAAGCAACACGAGATCGGCAAACACGTGCGATCTCAGGAGTGTCCCTTCTTGAGAAAGAAGTGTCTGAAGCCTCGCAAGAGTGAACCGTCACAGACAATTGGCTCTTGCACAATCGGGTATCAAGGAAGGCCCCTGGTCATCTGCCCCTACCGATTTCTTCAGAACAACCAGATATTCCTTGATGTCGTCCGCCTTTTGCAGCCAAGACTCGAGTATTACATTGTGCCGGAAATATCAATGCCTGGCGGGAACATTGACTACTTTCTCATCGGCCAGAGGGACGGCAAGATACTTGATTTTGTTGGGATTGAGATACAGTCTCTCGATACTACCGGTTCCGGCGGAATCTGGAAGGCTCGTGGAGACCTGACACAAGGGCAACTTCAGGCTTCGTATAAGTACGGGATCAACTGGAAGATGTCTGCAAAGACCATCCTGATCCAGATGCATCACAAGGCGGGCTCGTTTGAGGCCCTGGACAAGAAGCTTGTGCTTATGGTGCAGTCGTCATTTTTCGAATATATGTCGCGAGAGTTCAGGACCCGCCAACTCCGGGATTCGGATGACCGTGACTCTATCCATTTCCATGTGTATGACTGCGTTCAGTTGGGCGGCGCTCTTTCCCTGGTGTTGAAGGAACGCAAGAGCACGGATGTTCGAGGAGTCGAGCAGATGCTGAAACTCGGGCGCGAGTCTGAGATAACCATGGAGGAAGTCCTTGAGCAAATTCGCGCAAAGATGCCCAGCGCCACGCACCTGGAAGCATAGAAAACGTCAAGGCATCGGGGCGTCCCGCGTGACACACTGCTCCAGACCTCGCGCTGATGGGCGGCATTGACAAACGCGAACTGGCCAAGGGCTGCAAGGAGATCGAGGCCGAGGTGCGCCGCCGCATCCTGCCGCTGCTGGACTCCGGCGGCTACATCCCGACCGTGGACCACACCGTCCCGCCGGATGTGCCGTTCGAGAACTTCATGTACTATCTGGAACTCAAGCGCAAGGCGGCGGGGGGAAGGCTGTGAGCCGCCGTCCTGCCCGGACTGGGAAAAGGCCCATGGCAAAACGCGGCCTGACGCTTTCGGTCCTGCCCGGCCTTCTTGCCGTCTGCCGGCTGGACGCGCAGTCCCCCATCCCTGACTGGGCGTGCCGGGCCATGCCCTATTCCATCACCCGCACGTCCGACGAGCTTTCCGTCGTGTGCCCGCAGGAGCGCCTGCCCGATAACGTGCGGTGCGAAAGAGACTGGCGCTGTCTGAAGGTGCAGGGGCCGCTGGACCTATCGCTGACGGGCATCCTGGCGTCGCTGGCCGGCCCGCTGGCCGACGCCGGGATCAGCCTGTTTGCCTTCTCGACCTACGACACGGATTACGTCATGGTGCGGCAGCATGATCTGGAAAGAGCGATCCAGACCCTGCGCCGACACGGCCATTGCGTCCGGTAGGCGAGAAGCGGTCACGGCTTCTACCAGGAGGTTCTGATGAAACTTGGGTTTTCGCTGGCGATACCGAACGAAAGATATGGCGACGAAATGCTGCCCATGATCCGCGACGCCGGATTCGACGGCTTCGAACCGACGCTCACGCCCAAAGACGGGCTGCCCAACCTGGCCGAGCCGGAGGCGTCGGCGGAAAAGCTGCGCGCAAAAGCCGAGAGACTGGGCCTCGACATCCCCAGCATGCGCGGCGGGCCGACGTTCTGGCCCCTGTTCGCCTCGCCGAACAAGGAC
Source organism: uncultured Planctomycetota bacterium (assembly GCA_964409935.1). GTDB lineage: Bacteria > Planctomycetota > Brocadiia > JAADGH01 > CAYPFP01 > CAYPFP01. The sequence goes on from CAYPFP010000081.1 coordinate 20,425, forward strand.
GACCGCGACCGCGCCATCGCCGCGGCCGAAAAGGCCCTGACCGCCGTCAAGACGATGGGCGGCACAGCCATGCTCGTGGTGCCCGGCCAGATCAAAGAATCGCGCGACTACGCAGCCGCCACCGGCTGGGCCACCGAGAGCGCCAAGCGCCTCGCCCCGATCGCCGAACGCCTCGGGATCACGGCCTGCCTCGAGAACGTCGAGAACGGGCTGTTCATCAGCCCGCTCGATATGCGCAACCTGATAGACGCGGCGGCCAGCCCGCAGGTGAAGGCCTACTTCGACGTCGGCAACTGCGTCTTCCTGGGCCAGGGCTTCCCCGAAGACTGGCTCCGCATCCTCGGCCCGCGCGTCGGGCGCGTCCACTTCAAAGACGCCGTCGCGCACAAGGAAATCACGTATCTGCTCCAGGGCGAGGTAAACTGGCCCGCCGTAGTGAAGTCCATGCGCGAGATCGGCTACGCCCGCTACGTGTGCGTCGAGATGTCGCCTTACAAGCTTCTGCCGCAACGCATGCTCGAAGAGACGTGCAAGTCGGCCCGCGCCATACTGGCGATGTGAGGCAGGAGCGGAGGAGCCGCATGCCCATGAGCCAGAGCCGACGCGACTTCATGAAATCGTGCGCCCTGCCCCTGGCCGCCGCCGTGCTTTTCCCCCGCATGGCGCCGGCGCAGAACACCCGCCCCCAAGGAGTCCCCATGCAAGGCCCCATCTTCAACCAGGACGACAGCGAATTCTTCGCCTCCCGCGCCCCGAAGGACGTCGCCCCGGAAGCCGTGGACGCGTGGGTGGACGGGCTTGTCCGCGCGGGCGTCGGCACGCTCATCACCTGCGTGTGCGCCATGAAGACCAACTACGCCTCGAAGGTCTGGGAGCCGCGATGGTCCCGCTACGACCCCTCCGGCCCGGACGACCAGCCCGTCCTCAAACACTTCACCACAGATCGAATCCCCGGCCTGCGGCGCTGGCTGGAGTCGGAGAAGCGCCTCGCCGATCTCGGCGTCAACTTCCACGCGCGCGCGCTGGCCCGCTGCCGGACGCACGGCGTCGGGGGCTGGGTCAGCATCCGCATGAACGACCTCCACGACTGCGACAAGGAAGACAGCCCGCTCCTGAGCCAGTTCTACCTCGACCAGCGCCGGCGCAACCTCGTGCGCGTGCCGTACCGCGCCGCCTCGTGGCCCGACCGCGCCCTCGACTGGGAACGCGAGGAGGTCCGCGAGCATTACATGAAACTCGTGCGCGAACTGCTCGCCGACCTCGACCCGGATGGCCTGGAGTTGGACTGGATGCGATTCGGCTATCACTTCCGCCCCGGCCGCGAACTCGCCGGAGGAAAAATCCTGACCGAGTGGCTGCGGGAAGTAAGACGCGAATGCGGCAAGGCGGCGCAGCGCCTGGGCCATCCGGTGAAGCTGGGCGCGCGCGTGCCGTCGCGCCCCGACACCGCCCGCCATCTCGGCCTCGACGGCGCGGCCTGGGCAAAGGAGGGCCTCGTGGACCTGCTGACGCCCACGCCGTTCTGGGCAACGTGCGAGTTCGACATGCCCATGAAGACGTGGCGCCGACTCCTCGATGGAACCGCTACGACGCTGGCCGGCGGCATCGAGGCCCGCTACCAGCCGGCGCCCGGCGGCAAGGCGCAGATGATGACGGCCGAGCTGGCCGCAGGCGCCGCCATGGCGGCGCTCACGGGCGGCGCCGATTGCGTCTACCTGTTCAACTATTTCGCCGGCGGGCACGGCCTCGACAAACTCTGGGGACCCGGCAAGCACGCAGCCCTGCTTCGGGCCATGCGCGAGGCGGGCACGCTCGCCGCGCTGCCCCGCCGCCACGCCGTCACCTACCGCGACGTGCGCGCCCCCGGCGAAGCCGCCGACAACGCCCTGCCGGCCTCAGGCCGCGTCTGCGCCTTCCGCCTTCAGACCGGGCCGCGGCCCGAAGGGCGTCCGGTCGAGCTTCTCGTCGAGCTTGAAGGAGCGGAGGAGAAGGAACCTCCCGTTGCGCGCGTCAACAGCGTCCTCTGTCCGACCGTCGGGACGGCGCAGAAACAGGTCTTCACCTGGCCGGTTCCGGCGGAGGCCCTCGCCGATGAAGCCCATGTCGTGGAGATCGAGGCCGGCGCGCGAAAAGGCATGAAGATCGTGAGGGTCGAGTTCGCGGTCGGGACATAGGCCGCGGCCCTCATCGGCGGCTTTTTTCTCTTGAGCGGCCCGTCGGCAGCGACTATGATTCTGTGCGCTTCGCGGCGACGCGCGCCCGCCGTTTCGGGCGGAAAAAACGGGGTTCGAATCCGGGGGGAGCGAGGCAGGGCATGATCGGGCTTAGAAAATACGAGAGCGACAAGTTCTCCCCCGGCTATCGCGAAGTGGTGAACGCGTTCGCCGTCGTCCACGAAGCGCCGCCGAAGAGCTACGACTCCGTCGAGGTCTCCGAGTCGCTGGTGCGGTGCCTGTGGTTCGACGGCATGTTCAGGTCCGAAGGGCTTGAGACCGAAGACCACCGCCCGCTGCGCGTCCTGTCGCCGGGGCGGTGGAACGTCGAGTCCGGCCCGGACTTCAACGCAGCGCAGGTCTCCATCGCCGGCGGCCCCGTGCTCAGCGGCGACGTGGAAGTGCACGTCAACGCCGAGGACTGGACGGCCCACGGCCACGACAAGAACCCCGCCTACGACAACGTCGTGCTTCACGTCGCGCTGTGGAACCGCAAAAACCTTGGCGCCGTGCGGAACTCCCAGGACAAACCCGTGGCGCAATTCTCCCTGGCGCGCTTTCTGGAGAAGGACATCGCCGAGGTGGTTCAGACGGTGGATGTGGAGGACTATCCGGCCGGCGCGCAGAACCGCGCCGGTCTGTGTCGGGCGCGCCTGGCGCGCGGGGCGGCGAGCGTCGAGTGGCTCGCGCGCTTCCTCGATCTGGCCGGCGACGAACGCATCCTGGCCAAGTCGCGCGACATGGAAACGCTGCTGCGCGGCCGCACGCTCGACCGCGTCTTCTACGAAGGCGTCATGGAGGCCCTGGGGTACAAGCCCAACAAGAAGCCGTTCAAACAACTCGCGCAGCGGCTGCCGCTGGAGGACATCCGCCGCCTTGTGCCGGTGGACGCCGACCCCGAAGAGCGCGCCTGCGTCCTGCAGGGACTGATGCTGGGCATGGCCGGCCTGCTGCCCAGCCAGACCCATCACGACGTGTCGGCCAACGACGAGGAGACGCGGCTGCACGCCGCGCGCCTGGAGTCGGCGTGGGCGTTCGCGCGCGGTTCGCTGGCGTTCCAGCCGCTATCGCTGTCGGACTGGCAGTTCGTCTCGATGCGGCCGGTCAACTACCCGACGCGGCGCATCGCGGGGATGAGCTACCTTCTGGCCGACCACCTTGAGAACGGCTTCTTCCGCGCCGTGATCGAGGCCCTGGAGCGGGCGCGGTGGTCCGACCCGAAGGCCTCGCCCGGCGGCGTCAAGCCGTCGCTGCTCGACGGGCTGTTCGCGGGGGCCAACCGCGGGTACTGGTCGCGCCGCTACGTCTTCGGGGGCAAGGTGCTCGCGCGGCCCGTGGCCCTCATCGGCAAGGAGCGCGCCCGCGCCATTGCGGTCAACGTCGTCATCCCCCTCCTTCTGGTCCATGCGCGGCAGAAGGCCGACGACGCGCTCGAGCGCAAACTCCACGCCCTCTACACCGTCCTCCCCCGCGCCGACGGCAACAACGTCACCCGCTACATGGAGTCCACGCTCTTCCCGTCGCCGGAGACCGCCAGCGAGGTCGTGAATTCCGTCCGGCGCCAGCAGGGCCTCTACCAGATATTCAAGGACTGCTGCGACAGCCAGTCCCTGCGCTGCGACGACTGCGTGCTGGTGCGCGCGATGGAGTGACCTCGCGCCGGCGCGAAACCGGCGACGCAAGGACAGGGAATGATTCGGGTCGAAAACGGACAACAACGGCTGGAACGCCTGCGGAGGAAACGGTCTGCCGAGGACGATCGCCAGGGCTGCATGGAGCGGGCCAAGATCCTCGACGCCTCCAAGGCGAAGTACGCCTCGCTTTCCCACACCTTGCGCCAGGCCGCCGTCCTGCGCGACCTCTGCGAACAGATCACGTGCGTCATCGAACCCGAAGACCTCCTCGCGGGGCGCATGCCCGAAGTCGTGCCGACGCAGGAGGAAGAGCGTTTCATCGCGACGCACCCCGACCTGTTCTGCGAGCCGGGCGCGCCGGGGTGGCTGGACAGCCTGTCCATCTATGTGCCGGAATGGGACCGCCTGGTCCGCAAAGGCCTTGGCGGAATCGCGGCGGAGGCGCGCAAACACCTTGCGGAGATTCAGGGCGAAGACGGCGAAGCGCGCCGCGAGTTCATGACGGCCGCCATCCAGGCGCTGGAGGCCGTCTCGACGTTGATCCGGCGATATGCCGAGAAGGCCCGCGCCGATGCCGCGCGCCAGGACTCCGGCGACCGCCGCGAAGAACTCCTCGCGATGGCCGAACGGTGCGAACAGATCGCGTGGGAAGCTCCGAAGACGTTCGCCGCCGCCCTCCAACTCATCCAGATCGTCCACATGATCCTCTCCTGTCTGGTGGGAGGCCGCGACGTAACGCCCGGACGAGTGGACCAGTATCTGTTCGAGCTGTATCGCGATGACCTGAGGCGGGAGGAACTCAACAGAGACGACGCCGTCGTCCTGCTGGCCATGTTCTTCCTGCGCCTGTCGCAGATGGCCGGCAGCGGGACGGATTTCGACGACAGCGTCCGCCGCACCCCCTGCAAGTACACCCACCTGTA
>CAYPFP010000082.1:0-25080 GCA_964409935.1 uncultured Planctomycetota bacterium
CTCCTGGCCGTACAATTACCGTGCCGAACAGTATTGCGTCTGTCCCCAATTACCCGTCAACCCCATGGTGGTTGAAGATGTCGGGAATGACCGATATCTCAATCCCAAGCAGTCCTTCAACAATGAACTCGATAGGAACGGGGATAGAGTTCTTGGGGTGGAAGCGCTCAAGGAACTTGTCAGCCCAACGCCGGATATTCCCATAATCGCGGTAAGGCACCCCGAGGCAGATGGCCAATGTCACGACCTCCGGATTTTGTCGAGAAGCGACTCGATCTCCTCGTCAGTCAACCGTTCGCCTCGAAGGGTCCTGAAGACCATAGGCAGTTGCGCGACTTTCTCCTTGTCGCTCATGATTGACGGCGGAACGCGCCCCGCTCCCGCTGCCGCAAGGTCAAGGAAGGTTGTCCAATCATCGGAACCCTCGACGAGACCAAGCTGCTCCGCATAGCGCCGCAGCACGTCTTGATCTTGTGGGGGCGGCAGAACCCCGCGCTCCAGCCTGCTAATGTTCCCCGCCCCGTACCCATGCTTCTCGCAAAACTCCCGCAACCCCAGCCCCATTTCAAGCCGTTTCTTCTTGAAAAACTCCCCAAAGGTCCCCTGCCACATGACCCACCTCCCTCTCTTCCGGCCCTTTGACCCCAGACCCTCCTATCAAATGACTGTTATAAGCATTATATAACACCCTGGCCCCCTGTCAAGCCCAAAAAAACTTTTTTTGTGGTTGTAGTGTTTTTGGCTAAGCGGGACAAAAGGGCGGAATAAATAGTGGGTGCTTGCCTCCTTGCGAGAGTGGGATAAGTGGACTCTTTGATGAACGAGGAGAGCCTAATGGAGACCTTAAGCCTGCGGGAATTGACAATGACCGACAGGTTCGGGGGCGAATGCTAAGCCCAGACATTATTCCTGGCAGGCGCGATTCCGCATGGTGTGCTGTTGCGCGAGCTGAAAAAGGGGCAGGCGCCGATTTGCACAGGACCAGAAAGCGGCGCGGGACTGCAACGTGATTACAGCGCCCCGGACTGGGCGAGGGGTGCTGGCCGGATGAGTGCGTACGTCACCGTGCCGCGGCCAAAAGTCGGGTATGGGGAGAGGAGCGGGGCAGGCAGGAGGCAGCAAGCGGAAGGCGCAAGTAATCCTCAGATCACGCACATTTCAAAGATCGTCCTGGCCGCAAAGAGGCGCAGAAGGCGCAGAAACGAAACTGCCTTTTCCTCTTGCGTCTCTTGCGCCTTTTTGCGGCTAAACACGTTTTTCTGCGTAATCTGCGAAATCCGCCTTCGCCCGCCGGACAGATACGCGGGCTATGGCGGACGAAGGCGTCTGTGGTGTTACCGTCGCGCCGTCAATTCAAGCACGCCGTACCCCTTGCCCACGGTCAGGCCCCTTTTCATCGCCCCCGCCACGAAGCGCTTGGCCGCGCGTACCGCGTCCTCAAGGCCGACGCCCTGCGCCAGATAGGTTGCAATGGCCGAGGCCAGGGCGCACCCCGTGCCGTGCGAGCAGCGCGTGTTGACGCGTTCCCCGCGGATCTCGATCAGCCTCCGCCCTTTCGCCAGGACATCCACCGGCGCGCCGGCCAGGTGGCCCCCTTTCACCAGGACGTTTCGCGCGCCGAGCGACTGGATGCGCCGGGCCGCACGCTTCATGTCGTCGAGGGTTCGAACCTCAAATCCCGCCAGGCGCGAGGCCTCGTGCAGATTCGGGGTGACCAGCAGGGCGAGCGGCAGCAGCCGCCTGACGAGCGCCTTTTCCGCGTCCGGGCGGAGGAGCGCATGCCCGCTCTTGGACACCATGACGGGATCCACCACCAGCGTGCGCACCCGGTGTTTGCGGAGAACCCGCGCCACGGCGGCAATGATGTCCGCCTCGGCCAGCATGCCGGTCTTCACCGCGTCCGCGCCGATGTCGGACAGAACGGCCTCCAACTGCAGGGCGACGAATTTCGGATCAATCGGCAGGACCCCCCGGACGCCGAGCGTGTTCTGCGCCGTCAAGGCCGTGATGACGCTCATCCCGTAGCCGCCGAGGGCCGTTATGGTCTTCAGGTCGCCCTGTATCCCCGCGCCGCCGCCGGAGTCCGACCCCGCAATCGTCAGCACCTTCGGAATGGTCCGCCTTTTCGTTTTCTTACGCATCGTGCATCATCCGTTCCCGTAAGGTCCGTGCGGCCTCGCGCGGGTTGTCGGCGCTCATGATGGCCGAGATCACGGCGATGCCGTCCGCGCCGGCTTCCCTGACCTCGGCGGCGTTTTCGGGCTTGATGCCGCCGATGGCGATGACGGGAATAGCGAGGGATTTCTTTGTCGCGCGGATGGCCTCGGTCCCCAGGGGTTCGATCCGCCCGGCCTTCGAGGGGGTCGGGAAGATGGGGCCGAGGAAGATATAGTCAACGGGTCCTTCGGCGACCCGCACGGCGTCGCGGCTTCCGTGCGTCGAGACTCCCACCAGAAAGCCCTTCGGGGCGGCTTTGCGCGCATCGGCCGCCGACAGCGAGCGCCACCCCAGATGCACGCCGTCCGCCTCCGCCGCCAGCGCGACGTCGAGGCTGTGGTTGACGATGAACTTCGCCCCTCCGTCCTGCGCGATCCTCTTGCACTCCAACGCCAGGGCCAGAAGGTCTCTGGCCGCCATGTCATGCTCGCGCAGGACCACGGCGTCCGCACCGCCGGCGACCGCCTCGCGCACCACGTCGAGAAAACGCTCTCCGGACGGCGCGAGTTTCCGGTTCGTGACCAGAACGAGCCTCACTTCTTTTCCTCTTGGGCCGGCTTCTCCTTGTCCGGACTTTGTCGCTCCTTGATCGCCTTGATGATGATCTTGTCGAATTCGGGAACGTCGAAGTCAACATAGACCTTCTCGGCCTGGTTCAGGACGCGCACGCCCGTGATCTGGTTGGCGAGTTGCTTGGGCATGAGGTGGGTCTGCAGGCCCTGCTGGAGACCTTGCGCCACCTGCGCGTTTGCGCAGGTCAGTTCCACCGATAGGTGCAGCGCGAACTGTTCGGTGAGGGAAAGCTTGAACGTGCCCAGCGAGACCCCCCGAAGCTGCATGGGGGGCGCGGCCTTGACGTCGCCGGCCAGGAACCAGTTCAGCAGGTGCTGAATCCGGAAGAGATCGGCCGACGCGCCGCAAACCACGGCGCTTCCCGACAGATTCGGATAGAGGGCGTTGACCTTTGAGGGCGACGCGGGAGCGGTGTCGCCCATGCTGTCCATGATCGCCTTGACGCCGTCCGCCGTATTCGCCCCGCAGATGCTGGCGTCGCTGATGGCGAGCCACCACTCCTGCTTTTCCTTTTCGGGCGGATTGCGGAAGATGACGGTATCCTTGTAGGTGACGTATTCCGGTTTGTTTTCCTTCTGTTCGATCTGCATGCGCATGGCGCGCGAGAGCAGCGTGGCCCAGCCGCGCCCGCGTCCCGGGCTGAACACGAGGCTCATCTGCCGCGCGGCGGGCGCGTCGCTGAAGACGATCTGGACCGGCAGCAGCTTCTTGGCCAGCGACGCCGGGTCCTCGCCCAGCAGCCAGCGAATCGGCCATGGCGGACCGCCCGCTTCCCGCTCCGATCTCATGACGCCCTCGCGGGCCACCTGATTGATGAGGTCCAGCACGGCCTTGTTCGCCGGGTTCAGGCGCGCTACCACGAAGCTCTGGGCGTTGGCGAGCATGACGCTCTGCGGGTCGGGCAGCGCGACCGGCGCGAAAAGCCACCGCCCCATGAGCATAAGCCCGACGATCACCAGGACGAACATGACGCCGCAGAAGATCGCGCAGCCCAGCAACAGGCCGCCGCGTTCCCGGCGCGGCACCGTCCGTTCCGCCCCGAGTCTGTCCGGATTGTCCGGCAGTTCCGTTCTCATTGTGACACCCTAAACGTGCAATTGGACCTTCTTGCCCAACGAAGATTTATACCTTTTCCTCACCGGCGCGACAACGGTCATAATGAATTCCACGACCTGTTGCGGAGCGCGGCCGATGAATTTCTCCGGCCTCAACAGGTCCGCCAACTGCGAACGCACCGCGCCGAACGCCGGGTCGTTTCCGATCCGGTCCAGAAGGTCGTTGCGGCCGCCCTGCTCCTTCACGACGCGGGCCGCCTCCATCGCGTGGCGGCGGATGCGTTCGTGGACCTCCTGCCGGTCGCCGCCGGCCTTGACGGCGGCCATGATGATCTCCTCGGTGGCCATGAAGGGGAGTTCGGCCTCGATGTGCTTGCGGATGATCTGCGGATAAACGACCATGCCCCCCGCCACGTTGGCGCAGATCTCCAGGACGGCGTCGGCGGCCAAAAACCCCTCGGCGATGCTGATCCGCCGGTTGGCCGAATCGTCCAGCGTCCTTTCCAGCCATTGCGTCGCCGCCGTGATGGCGGGGTTGAGCACGACCGTCATCAGGTACCGGCCCAGCGAGCAGGCGCGTTCGGAGCGCATCGGGTTGCGCTTGTACGCCATCGCCGACGAGCCGATCTGCTCCGCCTCGAAAGGCTCCTCGATCTCCTTGAGTCCCTGCAGGAGCCGCAGGTCCGTGCCGAACTTGCTGGCCGACTGCGCGATGCCGCACAACGCCGACAACACGTTCCAGTCGGCCTTTCGCGAGTACGTCTGGCCGGTCACGCAGACGCTGCGTTCGAAGCCCATTTTCCTGGCGACCATGGCGTCGAGTTTTTTCACTTTGCGCTCGTCGCCGTTGAAGAGAGTCATGAAGCTGGCCTGCGTGCCGGTGGTGCCCTTCACGCCGCGAAAGGGCATGGTGCGCAGGCGGTACTCCACCTCCTCCAGGTCCATCGCGAAGTCCTGCGCCCAGAGGCAGGCGCGCTTGCCCACGGTGGTCAACTGCGCGGGCTGGAAGTGGGTGAAGCCGAGCGTGGCCAGGTCCTTGTATTGCTCCGCGAAACGCGCCAGCAGGTCAATGACGTTGGCGAGCTTCCGGGCCAGCAGTTCCAGGCCGTCACGCATCTGGATGAGGTCGGTGTTGTCCTGCACGTAAGCGCTGGTGGCGCCCAGGTGGATGATCGGCTTGGCCGCGGGGCACTGAAGGCCGAAGGCGTACACGTGCGCCATGACGTCGTGGCGCACCTTGCGCTCCTGCTCGCGGGCGACGTCGTAGGCGATGTCGTCCTGATGGGCCTTCATCTCGGCGATCTGGGCGGCGGAGATGTCGAGGCCGAGGGCGCGTTCGCACTCCGCCAGCGCGACCCACAGCCGCCGCCACAGACCGAACTTGCGGTCGTCGGAAAAGACGTAGGCCATTTCGCGGCTTGCGTACCGCGTGATCAGGGGGTTCTCGTAACGGTCGTGGCGTCGGGTTTCATTGCTCATAGGCTTTTCCTTTCGGGTTCCGGGGCAGCAAACAGTTTTGTCAGTTCATCGCGTTCGAACGTCGGCAGAGGGCGCGTCCGGCCGCCGGCGCGCAGCCGCAGTCCGTCCTGGCCCGGCGTCATGACGCCGATGACGGCCGCGCCGACCCCCGCTTCGTGAAGGCCGTCCGCCATGCGCCCGGCATCCTCCGGCGCCACCACAATAAGCAGCGCCCCCGACGCGATGGTCCCCCAGGGGTCCAGCCCGAACCGCTCGCAGAGCCGGGCCGACTCATCATAGACGCGGACCTTCTCTCGCTCGACCACCAGTCCCAGGCGGCCGGCCTGCGCCAATTCCCACAGCCCCGTGGCCAGTCCGCCCTCGGTCGGGTCGTGCATGGCGTGAACGCGGGCCAGGCGGGTCGCCGCCATCGCCTCGCGCACGACGCTCACGCCGGGGTCGAAAAGGAAGTCCCTGGCCTTCTGGGCAAACTCGGCGCCGAACTCGCGCTCCACTTCGCCGGCGCGCTCGCGCGCGATGACGGCGGCGGCCTCGATGGCGATGCCCTTGGTCAGGATGATCGCATCGCCCGGCCGCGCGTTGCCTTTGCAGACGAGCCGGTCCTTCTCCACCTCGCCCAGCATCTGGCCGACGAGGATGGGCCGGTCCAGCCCCGCCGTGATCTCAGTATGCCCGCCGACCAGGCTGACGCCGAGTTCCTCGCAGGAAGCGGCGATGTCCTTGAAGATGGCGGCGGCCAGCGCCTCGTCGGCGCCGTTCTCCGGGAGCAGCAGCGCGCCCAGGAACCATTTCGGCCGGGCGCCCATCGCCGCCACGTCGTTGGCGTTGATGTTCACGGCGTACCACCCGATGCGGTCGGCCGCGAACGTGATGGGGTCGGTCTTGGCCACCAGGTACGTCGCGCCGAAGTCTATGACGGCCGCGTCCTCGCCGAGGCGCGGCCCGACCACAACGCGCGGGTCCTTGCAGGGCGCAAGCCCCAGCAGCCGCGACAAGAGTTCGGGCGGCAATTTTCCCACCTTCAACCGCACGGACATCCTCGCGAAAACGTGATCCGCGTTGCGCACTCTCCGAAGCCACGACGCTGATATGATACCAATGTCGCGCCTAAAACGTGAACAAAAATGGCTTGACTCATATCGCCGCGCAGAATAAAATTCAGTTTTGCATTTTTCTCACCCGTGCTTCCTCGTGACGTGAAGAACGTGTGCGGCGGCCGTACCCCATCGCGAAAGGGTTCGAGATGCGCGTGCTGGACTGGGTCAAGGAGTTCACGCTCTCACACACCATCAACTCCATCGTGAGACTCGCCGCCAGGGGCGCCCGAACGGACGCCGACGGCACGCTGCTGCGCATGTTCTCCCTGAGCCGTAAACTCACCCGCGACCCCCTCTGGCTGGCCGTCATCGCGGACTTCGAGCGCAAAATCGTGACCGGCCATCCGGCCATGGGCGTGGCGCGCCGTTTCCTCACCGAACTGAACCCCGCTATGCGGGCCTGCCTCATCCGCACCCTCTTCGTGAAAGAGACCCTCATGGGGCCAGCCAAGCGCCACGCCATGGAGGCCGCCCTGGGCTATTACCCGCCCACTGCCATGGTCATCAGCCCCACGATGGCCTGCCCGTTGCGCTGTTACGGCTGCTACGCCGGGAACTACGACAAGTCCGAGGAACTCACCTTCGAAGACGTGGACAGCATCATCCGGCAGGGCAAGGAGATCGGGATCTACCTGGTCGTGTTCTCCGGCGGCGAGCCGTTCGGCTGGAAACCGCTCATGCGCATATTCGAGAAGCACCCCGACTGCGTCTTCCAGGTCTACACCAGCGGCCTGCTTCTGGACGACGCGACGGTGGACCGTCTGGCGCAGATGAGCTACGTCTCCCCGGCCATAAGCTGCGAAGGGTTCGAGGAAGAGACCGACCGCCGACGCGGCAAGGGCGCCTTCGAGAAGGTCAACCGCGCCATGTTGCGCCTGAAGAAGCGCGGCGTCCTCGTCACGTTCTCGGCCACGGCCACGCGCGAGAACATAGACGTCATCACGTCGGACGCCTTCGTGGACCACTGGATCAACATGGGCGCCATGCTCGGCTGGTACTTCAGCTACATGCCCATCGGCCGCGCCCCCAGGCTGGAACTGATGCCCACCCCCGAACAGCGCGTCGAACTCAGCCGCCGCGTTAAACGCCTGCGCGCCGAAAAGCCCATCGTCCTGATAGATTTCTGGAACGACGGCGAGTTTTCGGGGGGCTGCATCGCCGGCGCGCGAAAGTATTTCCACATCAACAACAAGGGCGACGTGGAGCCTTGCGTCTTCTGCCACTTCGCCAAGGACAACGTCCGCCAACGCCCGCTCAAGGAAATCCTCGGCGCCGATTTCTTCCGGGCGTTCCGCTCGCGACAACCCTTCAACAAGGACCTGCGCCGTCCGTGCATCATGATTGACAACCCTCACGTGTTGCGCGAGATCGTGGCGGAAACCGGGGCGCACGGCACCCATGAGGGCGCCGAAAGCCTCATTAAGGAGTTCGCCGAACCGCTCGACCGCTACGCCGCCGAGTTCGGCGAGGCCCTGAAGAACGGCCCCGTCGTCAACATCGAGCACCGCGCATGAACGCCGCAACCGCCACCAGAACGCATCCTGCCCGCGCCCTTCTGTTGCCGGCCGTCGGAGCGGCGATCGCCGCGGTTGCCGCAAGCGCCGCGCTGGTTCTGCGCATGACCGATGAGAGAAGCCCTCTTCTGCCCGTGAAGCCCGGCGTCCTCTACCGCAGCGGCGACCTGGAGCCGGAGGACATGGAGGCGGCGGTCCGGCGTTACAACATCAAGACCATCGTGAACCTGCGCCCGGACGTCCGGTTCGCCGCGCGCGGGATGAGCGAGCAGACCTGGGCGGAAGGCCGCGGCCTGCGATACCTCTACCTGCCGTTCAACAAGGAAACGGAAAAACAGGACATCCTTCGGTTCCTGGAGGCGGCGGCAAGCCCAGACCACCAGCCCGTCCTGGTGCACTGTCACCATGGGCGATTGCGCACGGGTCTCTTTGTGGCGGCCTATCGGGTCGCCCTCGAGGGATGGAGCGCGCCGGACGCCGTCGCCGAGATGGTGCGACTGGGCGGCAAGGAAGATTCCCGCTCGACGCGCATTCTCCGCGAGCTGAGTCTGCGCCGGCCGGCGCTTGAGACGAAAGGAAAGCCTTGAAGCACCGCCGCTTGACAATGTGGGCCTTGATCGTCCTGGGCGTCGTCGGCCTCGGCTCGCTCGCGTACGCCGGAATCGTCCGCCTGGTGAAACTCCAGTACGCCCAGCCGCGCGAGATCGTCCCGCGCGTGCTGTACGCGTGCGGACGCATGAACCACGCCATCGTCGAAAACGCCGTGCAGCGCTACGCCATCAAGGCCATCGTGGACCTTCGCAAGGAGGAAACGCAGCCGAGAGGACTGGAAACCGAGTACGACTGGGCGCGCCGCGCGGGGATACGGTACTTCAACTTCGGCATGAAACCGCGCGCCGGCCCTGAAATGGTCTCGAACTTCCTGAAGATCGTCACCGATCCGCGGTTCCAGCCCACGCTCGTCCATTGCCATCACGGCAGGTCGCGCACGAACCTGTGCGTGGCCATGTACAGGATCACCCAACAGGGCTGGACGGTGGAGAAGGCCTTTGAGGAGATACGGGCCGCCGGACTCTTTCCGAGCGAGCACCAGGACTACATGAACTTCCTGCAACGCCACCAGCACCTGGACTGGAAGAAGCTGGCCACCGTGGACCCAAGCGTTGACGACGACAGATATGCCTTGCCGATACGAGGCAGCCGCTGAGCCATGAACGTCAAGTTCTCAACCTGGAAGAAACGTTTCCGGCTGGTCAAGTCCTACTTCGCCGGCCTGCCGCTGTGGTGCGCGTGGCAGGCGACCTACCGCTGCAACTTCCGCTGCCGGCTGTGCGGGTACTGGAAGGACCCCGTGCGGGCCTCCGACGAACAGTCCATCCAGGACGTCCGGCGCGGCGCCAGGGAATTGGCCAGGATCGGCTCGCTGCTCATCTCCGTCGCCGGCGGCGAGCCGCTGCTGCGCCGGGACCTGCCGCACATGATCGCCGCCCTGGCCCAGCACCACTTCCCCCTCATCACGACCAACGGCTGGCTGGCCACGCCGGAACTGGCGCGCACGCTCTTTCGCGCGGGGCTTTGGGGCGTAAGCATATCGCTCGACTACGCGACGCCCGAACGCCACGACAGCCAGCGCGGCGTCAGGGGCGCGTATGAACGGGCCGTGACCGCCCTGAAGATATTCTCCGATGCGCGGCAGTCCCGCTGGCAGCGCGTGAACATCATGGCCGTGCTCAACCGCGAGAACCTCGACGACATGGAGCCCCTGGTCCGGCTCGCCCTCGAACACAACGCCTGGTTCATGGTGCAGCCGTACTGCGCGATGAAGACGGGCGACCGGGAGTTCATCCACCCCGTCGGGGCCGGGGCGCGCCTTCTGGCGCTCCGCAAGAAGTACCCCAACTTCCTGTCAAACCCCTTCTTCCTCGAACGTTTCGACCTGGCCGCCGACGGCGGCGTGCCGGGATGCCTGGCGGGCAAGGCGTTCTTCAACATTGACAACCTCGGGCGGGTGGCCATCTGCGTGGAAGACCTCGCCAACCCCGTCGGGTACATCCAATCGGACCCCATTGAGACGCTCCTGGGGCGGCTCGCGCAGCGACGCGCGCAGTTGGAATGCCGGTCGTGCTGGTACAACTGTCGCGGCGAGATCGAGAGCCTCTACACCCTCAGCGGGGCGCTTTCCTCTCTGCCCACGCTCTTGATGACCTCGCGGGAGGCCAACCCGAAAAGCTTCCTCGCAGCCCTGCGGCGCTAACCGCCCCGCCGGAACATCTCAACCGCCCAACCCCATCTTGGCCAGCAGTTCGTCTATCGCAGGGCCGAGCAGGTTCAGGTCGTTGGCCATGGCGTCGGCCTTGACGCCGACCAGGCCGGTCTCGCAGTCCACCAGCCGCGCCGTGATGAAGAAGGTCTGGCCGAGCTGGTCCACCGACCCCACGACGATGAGGCGAATGCCTTTGATCTTGCCGAACCGGATCGCCTTGTCGGTGTTGTCGGCAAGCTCGGACATCTGGAGCTTCTGCTCCTCCAGCAGCGCCAGCAGTTGGCCGCGCTCGTAGATTTCGAACCGAACCGGCTCGATTCGGGAGAGGATGAGGGACGATATCGTCCGCCCCGCATCCGGCTCGGAGACCCGCAGTTTGCCGCGAAGCTCAAAGTCCACCACCGCCAGCGCCACCTTCTTCCCGACCGGGACGGCCGGCGGAGCCGAACGCCCCGACGCCGCAATCTTCGGGCCGGCCGGACGCGGCGCGGCCGGCCCTACGCCGCTCAAGCCGTAAAGCTGCACGCCCCTGTTGTTGGTCCCCGCCGCCAGGTACTTGCCGTCGGGGCTGAAGGCCAGGGCAGAGACCTCGCTGCCGGCATGGCGCTTGTGAAGGCTGCGGCCGCCGCCGACGTCCCACAGGACGATGTCGGCCCCGTTGGCCGTGGCCGCGAGCCTGCCGTCGGGACTGACGGCGATGACCTTGAAGTCCTGGCTCTCCGGCCCGGTGAACTCGGTCATGGGCGCGAACTCCGGCACGCGCCAGAGGCGCAGGGGCTTCTCCTCCCCCCCGCCGGCCAGGAACGCCCCGTCCCCGCTGAACGCCAGCCCCCGGAAGTTCATGTCCTCAATCTCCAGCGTGGAGACCAGCATGCCCCGTTGCAGGTCGGTGACGATCACCACGCCCTCCTCGGTGCACGAGGCGGCAAAATGCCCGTCGGGACTGACGGCCATGCCCGAAACGGCGTCCTTATGGGACGGCGCATCGAAGCGAGGCCTGAAGGTCGCCGCATCCCACACCAGCAGTTTGTTCCCCTCATTGGCCGCCACGATGGACTTGCCGTCGGAAGTCCAGGCGACCGATCGCACCGCCGCGCGCGCATCCATCTCGTTCACCATCGCGCCGGTGGCGGCGTCGGCCACGCGCACCCGATTGTCCGCGCTGCCGTAAACAACGAACTTGGCGTCGGGACTGAAGGCCGCGCACAAAATATTCGAGCCGGTGTGGCCGAACTCCCGCTCCAACTGCCCTTCCGGCAGGGAGAAGATGCACACCTTCTTGTCCCCCCAGTCCTCGCGCACGGTCAGCAGGCGCTTGCCGTCGGGGGAGAAGCAAACCGACCGGTTGAGGTTGGGAGCTTTCAGGATGAGGACCGGCTCCGCCGTCGCCCCCACCTGCGCCCGACCGGAGCGAACCGCCAGCAAGAGAATTGCCGCAAAGGTGACCGTCTTCAAGGTCCGCCGCATATCGCATGCTCTCGGATGAGGTTCTCCTTCGGCTTTCTGGATCAGGTATACATCACAACCGCCGACAGGTCAAGGAACAATCCCTGCGCCCCGCAAACAGGATTGCTATTGCGGCGGCGTTGAATTACCATATGGGGCGAAAGCGCGATACCTCTGCGAACAGGAGGGACGATGAGAGAACGATTTGCTTTCATGAGGCGACCGGCTATCGGCCTCCTGGCTGCCGCTCTTATGGTATCGGGCGCCCTGAAGGCCGAGCCTCAAGCCCAGGAGACCGACAAGACCGTCATCCTTGAGAACGACCGCCTCCGCCTCGTCTTCGACAAGGCGGCCAATGGAAACCTGGCCGCCGCGATATGCAAGAAAAGCAACGCCAACCTCGCCGCTTCGCCGGCGGCAGACCGGAAGCTCTACGCCATCGCCTTCGCCGACGAGACCGGCAACCCCGCCGAGACCAGCAATAACGACGCGGCGCAGACGCGGTACGCCGTCCGGCGCGGTGCGGGCGAAGTGACTATGGTCGAAACGTTCGCCGATCACGGCGGGCGCAGAATCGCGGCCGAGGTCGCCGTGACGCTGCGGGCCGATCCCCCGCTGGCCTTCTGGCGCATCGTGGTGACCAATGAAGCCGGCGTGCTACTCAAGAACGTTACGTTCCCGATCATCCGCGCGCCGCTCGCCCTCGGCCCCGACGGCGTCGGCGACGCCATCGCGCTTCCCGTCTGCGACGGATATCTCATCGAACAGCCCGCAACGAAAATGGCCAAAGGCGCGTCCCGGCGCGGCTCGTACCCCGGCGGTATGTCGGCGCAGTTGATGGCGTATTACGGGAAGCCCGCCGGCCTCTACATGGCCGCCTGCGACGGCGCCGGACACCCCAAGGAGTTCGGCGTCCGCCGCGAGGACAGCGCCTTCGCCTTCAGCTACACGCACCGCTTCCCGGAGGAAAAGGGAAAGGGCTGGGCCATGCCCTACGACTGCGTCCTGGGCGCATTCCAGGGCGACTGGCACGACGCGGCCGACATTTACAAGGAATGGGCGCTGAAACAATTCTGGTGCGCCAAGCCCCTGGCGCAGCGCGACGTGCCGGCCTGGATCAAGGAAATGCCGCTCTTCCACACCCTCTCGGTCCGCGCGCACAGCAAGGAAAGGGGCCACTACAACTCGCTCCCCCTCATGCCCGCGCACGTCCGGCGCTTCTGCGAGACCCTGAAAACGAAGGAATGCGTCATGATCATGTCGTGGGAGAAACACGGCGGGTGGGTGACGCCCCACTATTTCCCGCCGTTCGGCGGCGCCGACCTCTTCCGCAAGACCACGTCCGAAATCCTGAAAGACGGCAACCAGACGCTGGTCTTTCTGTCCGGCCTGAAGTGGACGCTTAAGAACGAACACAATGTCAAGGGCTACAACGACTACGCGACCTTCGACAAGGAGGCCGCGAAGTGGGCGGTGGCCGCCGAGGACGGCAAGCCGCTCATCCAGGGCAAGCCAGACCGGGACACCGGCGAGTACGCGCAGCTCTGCCCCGCCACGCGGTACACCCAGGACCTCTTGACGAAGATCGGCCTGGAGTGCGTGGACCTGGGCATCACGTGCGTGCAGGTGGACCAGGTGGTGGGCATGGGCAGTCCGCCGTGTTACTCCAGAGAACACGGACACCCCGTCGGCTACGGGCGCTGGCAGTACGAAAGCCTGCGCGACCTGTTCGCGCGGATGCGCGAGGAAGGCCGCCGCAAGAACGCGGAGTTCGCCTTCGCCATCGAGGAGCCGGCGGAACTGGCGATCCCGCTGCTGGACGTGTACCACGCCCGCGACTACGCCCAGGGGCGCTGGCCGCGCGGCATGGGGCTGCGGGGCGTGCCGATCTTCACGTACCTCTACCACGAATACGTCCTGGGCTACGGCGGCGACAGCGCAGGGGCCGGCAAGTACCCCAACGACATGTACCTCCTGCAGCAGGCCCTGAACCTGGTCTGCGGCAAGACGCCCGGCATCGCCGTCTGGGGAAACCACGTCGAGGTCTCCGACATCCACCCAGACCAGCTCCGCCTGCTCAAGGCGCATACCAGGCTGCTGAGCACCCCGGCCCGCGAGTACCTCGTGGCCGGACGCATGATCCACCCCCTCCCGCTCGACGTCCCCACCGCGCCCGTCGCGCTGTACGACCACAGGAGCAAGAAATCCGAGACGGCCCACTTCCCCGCCGTGCTCAACTCCGGCTGGACCCTTTCCGACGCCAACGCGCGCCGCGCCTACGTCTTCGTCAACATCGCGCATTCAGACATGACCGTCAACGCCGAAATCCCCCCCGGCGACGAGGCAGGCGCGCCGGCCGCCGTCACCGCCTACAGCACCGAGACCGGACAGCACACGCCCGCCGCCGCCGGACCCCTCCCTGCGAAAATCTCCTTTATCCTGAAGCCTCAGGAAGCTCATTTTGTGGAGATAATATTTGCTCGCAAAAGTACTACAAGGTAGTAGAATATATGCGGGGCCGATTCTGCTCACTCGCATCGTTGTCGTCCTTCTGGTGTCTGCTGGCGTAACGCCGTCTTCCGCGTTGTTCGGCTTTGAGGCGCCAAGCATGAAAAACCTCCTGAACAATTCCGGGTTCGAGGGTCTGCTGACCGCCCAGAAGATGCCTTCGGGGTGGTACGTGCCCACCGAGTCCCAGCCGCCTCTACTCGACGCCACGGAGGCCCAGTCGGGCAAGTGCAGCATCCTCTTTGTCGGAGACCGCAAGAGCCACGCCCTCCGGCAGGACGTGAAACCCCCCGCCGCCGCGGGCTTCATCGTGGGCGGCTACGTCAAGGCCGAGAATGTCTTCTTCGGCCCCGGCGAATACGCCTACATCTACGGCCACATCCTCTACAAGGACCGCCCCTACACCGACGCCTCGCACTTCCACTTCAGGGTCCGGCCCGGCACGTACGCCTGGCACCGCGTCGAAGAGAAAGGCCTCCCCATCCCGAAGTACCAGATCGAGAAGGTCCTGGTGACGTGCACGGCCAAGTTCGCGTCGGGCAAGATATGGTTCGATGACCTGTTCCTGGTTGAGGCGTCGTGGCGAACGGACCTCGAGAAAATCGCGGACGAGGCTGACAAGGTCGCCAAGCGCCTGGACGAAGCGGCGGCAGCCGGCGTGGACGTGGCGGCCTCGCGCGCCAAGCTGGCCTCGCTGCGCGACCTGGCGGCCAAGGCCGCCGGCAGCCTGCCGCAGAAAGAGGGACAAAATCTCGTCGAACAGGCGCGGGGGCTGCTCGGCGAAACCTACCAGAGCCTTTCGCCAGCCGCCTACTCCGCCATCTGGGGCCGCACCGTAACAAGCAGGACAGTCGAGGCGCGCGCCCTCTTCCACGGCCTGGCCGACGACAAGGAGAAGATTGACGCCAACCTCGACAAGACCGCCTCCCTGAACGCCAACATGCTCCTGCCCTCCATCGTCGGCGCGTACGAAGCCGTCTATCCCAGCCGCCTTCTGCCCGTGCGCGAGGGCTGGCGCAGAACGGACTATCTGGCCTACATGATCGAGCGCGCCTCTTCCCTCGCAAGAGGCGCGCACGCGCACAAGATCGAGATCTGCCCCTACATCGCCTGTTTCCATCCCATCGAGAAGGAGAACGTCGCCACCTCCCGGTACGCCGACCGGCAGGAACTGCTGTCCTCTCGGCATCCCAAAGACCCCCAGCACGAGGCGCGCTTCCCCGATCCGGCCAACCCGCTGGTGCGCGACATCCTGGCGAGCATCGTCTGCGAGATCGTGTCGCGCTACGAGGTGGACGGCGTGGGGCTGGACTTTATACGCTACCACGACCACCAGGCCATGTGCTACTGCCTGACATGCCGCCAGGCGATCCGAGGACGTTTCGGTTTCGACGCCCTGGCGATCAACCCCTTCGAGGATAAGGCCCGCTGGGCCGACATCCAGACCTGGCGCGCCGAGCAGATCACGGCCACCGTCAAGGCCGTGCATGACGCGGTGAAGGCGCTCAAGCCGAACGTCAAGCTGTACGCCTGCGTGATCAGCGACCCCGACTATGCGCGCGCGTCCTTCGGGCAGGACTGGGCGGGCTTCGCGCAGTATCTGGATTTCGTCGTGCCCATGAACTACGGCTGGGTGGGGCTGGACGAAGGTCTCACCCGCAAGCAGGCCGCCGCCCTCAAAGGCAAGGCGCTCTTCCTGCCCGCCGTCGGCGGCATGCCCCCGCAGCACGAGAACTTCGCTCCCGACGACTGGATTGCCATGGTCAACCTGGCGCGCGCCGCCGAGGCCGACGGCGTGGCCGTGTACTCCATCAACTACCTGCGGCCCGAGATCTGCTCCCTGCTGTCGGCAGGCCCCTTCCGAACCCCCGCCACTCTCCCCCCAAGGATCACCCGATGAAAACAGCCCGTTACGCCCTCAAGGGCGGTCTGTCCGGTTTCGACGTGCGCCGCATGCACGAACAAGCCCTGCGCCTGATCGAGACGGTGGGACTTCACGTGCCCCATCAAGGCGTCCGCAAACTGGCTTCCGAACGTCGGGGCGTCATCGTGGACGGCGAGCGCCTCCGCTTCAAGCCCGCCCTGGTGCAGGAAGCCATCCGGAACATGAAGTACCCCGACTTCACCTGGAACGGCGAGATCAAGGTCATCTCCGGGGCGTACGAACTCAACGTGATTGACCTGGACGACGGCCATATCCGCCCCTCCACGCTGAGAGACCTGCGCGAACTGGTGAAACTCCAGGACTCCTTCGGCTTCTACGGCTCTGCGCCGGTGCGGCCCACCGACGTCCCGCAAGGCCTGCAGGAACTGGCCATGTACAAGGTCTGCTGGGAGAATTCGCGCCTCATCTCTAATTGCGTCTTCGAGGCCAACGAGAAATCCACTTTACAGGTCGCCGAATACGTCCATGAGATGGCCCAGGCCTCGCAACGGAATTTTCATCTCGGCATGTGGGTGGTCAGCCCCTTCAAGACGATGGAGAAGGACCTTGACATCATCTACCGCTTCCTCGACCGCAAGGTCCCCCTGTGGTGCGCCACGATGCCGGTGATGGGCACGACGGCGCCGATCTTCCTGGCCGGCGCCTACGTGCAGAGCCTGGCGGAGCTATTTGCGGGCGTCGCCCTGCTTTACTCCATCAGCCGCGGGTCCCCCGTCTTCGCCGACCCCAAGGACAGCATCCGCGCCTACCCCTTCGACATGAAGTTCGGCGCCTTCGTCTACGGCTCGCCGGAGGACGTTTTGGCCACGCTCTTCCAGGTTCAGCTCAACGCGTTCTACAAGATCCCCGTGGTGGCCAAGTGCCTGCTTACAACCTCGCAGCTTCCCGACGCGCACGCCGCCGCCGAAAAGGCCGTTCACACCGCGCTGGCCGCGCTTTCGGGCGCCCGCATCTTCACCAACGCCGGACTGCTCTCGGTGGACGAAATCTTCAGCGCCGAGCAGGCCGTCATTGACTACGAGATCGTGCAGTACGTCGCGCAACTCCTGAAAGGCCATCGGCTCGACAGCGACGCCTTCGCCGCCGACGCCATCGAGGAGGTGGCCCTGGCCGGCCGGCAGTTCCTCGACCACGACCTGACCCTGGAGCACTTCCGCGACGCCTTCTGGATGCCGGCACTCTTCGAACACCGCACCCTGGGCCAGTGGCGCGACGCCGGCTCGAAGTCCACCCGCGACCGCGCCCGCCATGTCGCCCGCCAACGCATCGCCCGGCACGAATACGCCTTGCCGGCGGAGACGCAAAGGGAACTTGATCGCATCTACGCCCATGCGGAGGAGCGCTTGGTGTGATACTCAGGAGACTAATCTGCCTCCTGGCTCATACCAGAGCATCCGCCGGTAACTTACTCGACAAATTCGCGGATCTCTGTTAGAATCCGGTATGAAGTGGGCCGGCCAGAGCAGATGGGGATGAATAGCCGAAAAGCGAACCGGCGTGAAGACCACAAACTACTTCACAACCAGCGTTATGCGTTGCCGGCCCTATCTCAAGACGGAGTGGATCGAGTACGTGCTGGCTAACCCCGTACGCACGGAAAGGCAACCGAATGGCCGCATTCGTCATTGGGCGCTTATCCAGGAAGTGAACAGATACCTCCGGTGGTGACCGAACCCGACGGCGAAACGGTGCACAATGCTTTCCTTGACCGAGGTTTCAAGCCCGGAAAAAAGGAGAAAACGGCATGATCTTCCAATATCACGCTGATACCGATATGCTCTACATTAAACTCGTCAATGTTGCGAGCACAGAGTCCCAGGAGGTCGCGCCTGGCATTGTGCTCGACTTCGACGAACACAACCGGGTTATCGGCATCGAGATTGAGGATGCCAGCCGTCTTGTGGATCTCTCTCGCCTCGAAGTAAGCGCCCTGCCAATTGCCGACCTGATCGTCAGCGAGAGGTCCCCTGCAAAGACGTAGCTGCTTCATCTTCTCCCACACAGAGGACCCTTGCGTGTCGGGCATCGGCCTCAGGGTGAACTCAAATCACTCGAGTTCTCCAAGAGAAACCGGGGATGGAGGCATACGTTCCTGTCAACGACAAAGGGATAAAGGGATGGACCTCGTCGCTGCAAGAAGTGGGCAAGCCAGCTTGGTGAAACGCCTTACGCTGAGGTCAAAGTTCTGCAAGCGCCGCAACACGTCTCATGAGACCCTCGCCTTCCTCGGGACGCGATACACCGGAAAGCCCTTGCACAGATCGCGCACGC
Source organism: uncultured Planctomycetota bacterium (assembly GCA_964409935.1). GTDB lineage: Bacteria > Planctomycetota > Brocadiia > JAADGH01 > CAYPFP01 > CAYPFP01. The sequence goes on from CAYPFP010000082.1 coordinate 18,369, forward strand.
GTTTCAGGAGGGAACGGCGCGCTGCCGGCGTGTCGGGGCCGCAAAGGCGCTCCTCAATGAAGCCGGCGATGGCCGACATCTCGGCCTCCTTCATGCCGCGCGTCGTGACGGCGGGCGTGCCGATGCGGATGCCGCTGGTCTCGTAGGCATTGCGCTCGTCGAAGGGGATGAAGTTCTTGTTGATGGTGATGCCCACCAGCCCCAGCCGCTTCTCGGCTTCCTTGCCGGTGATGTTCTTGTTGTTCAGGTCCACGAGAAAGAGATGGTTGTCGGTCCCGCCGGAGACGATGTTGAAGCCGCGGGCCTGCAACTCGCGAGCCATCGTCTGGGCATTCTCGACCACCTGGAGCTGATACTCCCGGAACTCCGGCGCCATGGCCTCCTTCAGGGCGACGGCCTTGGCCGCGATCACATGCATGAGAGGACCGCCCTGGATGCCGGGGAAGATCTTGTCGTCAATGTCGTGCGCCCAGCGCTGCTTCGAGAGGATCAGACCGCCGCGCGGCCCGCGCAGGGTCTTGTGGGTGGTGGAGGTCACGAAGTCGGCATAGGGCACGGGGTCGGGGTGCAGGCCCGTGGCAACCAGGCCGGCGATGTGAGCCATGTCCGCCATGAACAGCGCGCCGACCTCGTCGGCAATCTCGCGAAACTTCGCGAAGTCTATCGAGCGCGAATAGGCGCTGCCGCCCGCGATGATGATATCGGGGTTGTGGCGGTGCGCCGTGCCCTTGATCTTCTCGTAGTCGAGCATGCCCGTCTCGCGCTCGACGCCGTACGAAATCTTGTCGTAAATCTGCCCCGAAAAGCTCTTCTTGAACCCGTGCGACAGGTGCCCGCCATGCAGGATGTCCATCGAGAGAATCTTGGCCCCCGGCCGCAGCACGGAGAAATAGACGGCCATGTTGGCCTGGGAGCCGCTGTGGGGCTGGACGTTGGCGTGCTCGGCCTTGAAGAGTTTTTTCGCGCGCTCGATGGCCAGCGCCTCGGCGATGTCCACCATCTCGCATCCGCCGTACCACCGCCGCCCCGGATAGCCCTCGGCGTACTTGTTCGTCAGGCAGGAACCTTGCGCCATCTGCACGGCCAGCGAACAGTAGTTCTCCGAGGCAATGAGTTCGAGGTGCTCCTCCTGGCGCTTCATCTCCGCGTGCACGGTGCGCCAGACTTCCGGGTCAACGCTTTTCAAATAGTCCATCCGAGTCCCTTCCACCAATGGCATGGCCCTCGCCAACAAGAGCCGCAAACCGGCATTCTACCAGTTGCCGTCGCGAAGTTCAAGGAACGACGCGGCCCCCGGCATGCCTCAACCGCGCCGGGGATTCTCCGGGAAGCGCGTTTTTTTTCCCTTACCGAGGAAAAACCAAGAATCTGCCCCTAGTTGTCTTAAATGACACACTTTGTGGGGCAAAACAGACAGAATGTGTCTGTGCGAACGTAGATACGGGATTGCGGCCCTGAACGCCTGTAATGGAGGGATTTATGACACGGCATAATCCACCACATCCGGCACGTGGTATGCTATAGGGAAAGGCAGCAACCACTTGACGCATCTATGTTAGAGGGACCGATGAGGGCGCACGAACTTGGACACACAAGCGGATCGAGTCAGACAGGGATGGTGCGATGGCCCGTACTCCTCCTCCTGGGCGCGGTTGTGGCACTGGGGGCATGGCTGGGGTACGAGTACGCCGGGCCGGTGGTGCGCCGCTGGAGCGCGATGGAGGCCGAAACGTCCGGCGCGGCAGCAAAGCCGGCCGACGACGCGCCGAAAACAACGTATGCCTGCCCGATGCACCCCGAGGTGACGTCGGACAAGCGGGACCGATGCCCCAAGTGCGGGATGTTCCTGGAGCCGGTCAAGGGCGAAGGAGCGGTTGCGCCCAAGGCAGAGACCCCCGCTCCGCCCCCGGCGAACAAAGCGGCCAAGAAGGCGAAGTATCACTGCCCGATGCACCCCACCTATGTTTCGGCCCGGCCGGGCGAATGCCCCATCTGCGGCATGAACCTCGTGCCCATCCAGGAGACGGGAGAGATGAAGGGCACGGGCATCCCAGGCCACGCGCCGGTGCGGATCGCGCCCGAAATGCAGCAGCTTATCGGCGTGAAGACCGCGAAAGTGGAGCGCCGCCGCGTAAACAAGACGATCCGGGCCGTGGGGCTGGTCGGCTACGACGAGACGAAACTGGCCACCGTTACGCTGCGCTATAGCGGCTGGATTGAGAAGCTTTTCGTGAACTACACCGGGCAGCTTGTGCAGAAGGGAGAGCCGCTGGCGACGATCTACAGCCCCGACCTTGTGCCGGCGCAGAACGAGTACCTGATCGCCCTCGACGCGGCGGAGCGCGCCAAGCAGGGCGGACGCAGCGAGGACATTCGGGGGGCGGAAGGACTGCTGGCGGCCGCGCGCGCAAAACTCGCTCTCTATGATCTCACCGGCGAGCAGATCGCGGAGTTGGGCAAGTCGCGAACACCGCAGACCTACGTGACCCTGCATTCCCCCATCAAGGGTTACGTCACCCAGCGGAACGTCGTCAAGCAGAGCTTTATGGCGATGGGGCAGGAGCTTTACGAAATCTCCGACCTGTCCACGGTCTGGGTGAACGCCGACGTCTACGAATACGAGATACCCCAGGTCCAACTCGACCAGGAGGCCGTTTTCGAGCTGCTGTACGAGCCGGGCATGCCCTACCGGGGCAAGGTGATCTTCATCTTTCCGTTCCTGGACAAAGAAACCCGGTCGGTGCGCGTGAGGCTGGAGTTCCCGAACCCGGACCTGAAACTCAAGCCGCAGATGTACGGTAACGCCACCATCATGGTGGACCTGGGCGACCAGCTTGTGGTGGACGACAGCGCCATCATGTTCACGGGCACGGAGCAAGTCGCGTTTGTGTCGCTGGGCGACGGGTATTTCGAACCCCGCAAAGTGACGATCGGCCCCTACGTCACAGGGGCGCACGTCGTGCGCGACGGCCTCAAGGCGGGTGAGTCCGTCGTGGTCGGCGCCAACTTCCTGGTGGATTCCGAGAGCCGGCTCAAGGCGGCCTTGATGACGATGGGGGCGCCGACGGAAGGCGGCGAGGGCGCGCCGGCGATGCCGGGGCACAAGCATTGATCCGCAACGCATGAACGGCTTGCGGCGAATCAAACAACGCTGGGTTTCTCATGATTGAACGAATTGTGGATTATTGCGCGCACAACCGTTTCCTGGTGCTCGTCGCGATCGGGGCGCTGGCCATCTACGGCTTTTACTGCCTGCGCAACGTTCCGGTGGACGCCATCCCCGACCTGTCCGACACCCAGGTCATCGTGTTCTCCCGCTGGGACCGCAGCCCCGATATCATCGAGGACCAGGTCACGTATCCCATCGTCACGGCCCTCCTGGGCGCGCCCAAGGTCAAGGACATCCGCGGCTTCTCCGACTACGGCTTCTCGTACGTCTACGTCATCTTCCAGGACGGCACGGACATCTACTGGGCGCGCAGCCGGACCCTGGAGTACCTCAGCAAGATCCTCCCCAACCTCCCCAAAGGCGTCACGACCGAACTGGGACCCGACGCCACGGGCGTCGGATGGGTCTACCAGTACGCCCTCGTGGACGAGACCGGAAAGCACAACCTGCAGGAGATACGATCGTTTCAGGACTGGTACCTGCGGTTCTGGCTGCAGGCGGTGCCCGGCGTGGCCGAGGTCGCAACCGTCGGCGGCTTCGTGAAGCAGTACCAGGTGACGGTGGACCCCAACGTGTTGGCCGCCTACGGACTTTCGCTGAGCGACGTGATGGAACGGGTGCGCCGCAGCAACGACGACGTGGGGGCGCGGCTCCTGGAGCACAGCGGCGCCGAGTTCATGGTGACGGGGCGCGGCTACCTGAAGTCCACGCACGACCTGGAGCAGGTCGTGCTCAAGGTGGACGCCCGCGGCACGCCGGTGCGCGTGCGCGACGTGGCGCGCGTGGCCATCGGCCCGGAAATCCGCCGCGGCGTCGCCGACCTGGACGGCCGCGGCGACGCGGTGGGCGGCATCGTCGTCATGCGTTTCGGCGAGAACGCCAACACCGTCATCGCACAGGTGAAGAAGAAACTCAAGGAGATCGAGCCTTCGCTGCCCGAAGGGGTGAAGATCGTGACGACGTACGACCGCTCCGATCTCATCCACCGCGCCATAGACACGCTGAAGCACCAGCTCGTCGAGGAAATGATCGTCGTCAGCGTGGTGATCCTCATCTTCCTGCTCCACGTGCCCAGCGCCGTGATCCCCATCGTCACCCTGCCGATGGCCGTGCTCCTGGCCTTCATCCCCATGCGCCTGCTGGGCATCAACAGCAACATCATGTCGCTGGGAGGCATCGCCGTGGCGATCGGGGCCATGGTGGACGCCGCGGTCGTGGTGGTCGAGAACAGCCACAAGAAGCTGGAGATATGGGAACGCGAAGGCCGCAAAGGGGACTACGTGCCGGTCCTCATCAAGGCCATCCAGGAGGTCGCCCGGCCGAGCTTCTATTCCCTCCTGGTCATCGCCGTGTCGTTCATGCCGATCTTCGCGCTGGAGGAGCAGGAGGGGCGGCTCTTCAAGCCGCTGGCCTTCACCAAGAACTTCGCCATGATCCTGGCCGCCGTGCTCGCCATCACGCTGGACCCGGCCTTGCGGCTGACGCTCATCCGGCTGAAGGAGTTCAGTTTCCGGCCGCGTTTCCTGGCCGGCACGCTCAACGCCATCGTCGTGGGCAAGATGTACAGCGAGGAGAAACACCCCATCAGCCGGTTCCTCCACTGGCTCTATGAGCCGGCCATACACGTGGTGCTGCGCTTTCCGAAGACCGTGCTGGCGTTGGCGTTCCTGACGGTGATCGGGACCGTACCGGTGTACATGAAGCTGGGGGCGGAGTTCATGCCGCCGTTGAACGAAGGCACGATCCTCTACATGCCCACGACGCTGCCGGGCATCTCGGTGACCGAAGCGCAGCGTCTGCTCCAGGTCCAGGACAAGATTCTACGCTCGTTCCCCGAAGTCGTGACCGTCTTCGGCAAGGCGGGGCGCGCCGACACCTCCACCGACCCCGCGCCGCTTTCGATGATGGAGACGACCGTCATCCTGAAACCGGTCGAGGAATGGCGCACGATGAAACGCTGGTACTCCGACGCTCCCCGGCCGGTGCGCTGGGTCCTGAACCGCTTCTGGCCCGAACGCATGACGTGGGACGAACTGGTGAACGAGATGGACACGGCCATGCGCTTCCCCGGCGTCACCAACGCGTGGACCATGCCCATCAAGGCGCGCATTGACATGCTCACGACGGGCGTGCGCACGCCGGTGGGGATCAAGATCTTCGGGGCCGACATCCGCGAGATCGAACGCATCGGCGAGCGCATCGAGATGATTCTGAAGGACATTCCGTCCACGCGGAGCATCTACGCCGAGCGCACGGCCGGCGGTTTCTTTCTGAACTTCCAGTTGAAGCGCGACGAGATCGCCCGCCACGGCCTGACCATCGAGGACGTCCAGATGGTCCTGCTTACGGCGGTCGGCGGCGAGAACATCACCACCACCATCGAGGGGCGCGAGCGGTACCCGGTCAACATCCGTTACCCGCGCGACCTGCGCGAGAACGAGGAGCGCCTGAAGCGCGTGCTCGTCGCCACGCCCCAGGGCGCGCACATCCCGATCGCCCAACTGGCCGATATCACCCGCACGGCCGGCCCCGGCATGATCCGCGACGAAAACGGCATGCTCGCCGGCTACGTCTACGTGGACATTGACACCGCCGCCCGCGACATCGGCAGCTACGTGGACGAAGCCAAACAGGCCGTCGCCGAGAAGCTCAAGCTCCAGCCCGGCTACACCCTGGTCTGGAGCGGCCAGTACGAGGCGATGGAGCGCGTCTACGAGCGCCTCAAGCTGGTGGTGCCCATCACCCTTTTCATCGTCTTCATTCTCATCTACCTCAATACACAGTCGCTGGTGAAGACGTTCATCGTGTTGTTGGCGGTGCCCTTCTCGGCGGTGGGCGCGGTCTGGCTCCTGTACGCCCTGGGTTACCACATGAGCATCGGCGTGTGGGTGGGGCTGATCGCCCTGCTGGGCGTGGACGCCGAGACCGGTATCTTCATGCTCGTCTATCTGGACCTGGCCTACGAGGAGGCCAAGGCCCAGGGCCGGATGCGCAACCGCGAGGACTTGAAGGAAGCCATCATCCACGGGGCCGTCAAGCGCGTGCGCCCCAAAGTGATGACCGTGACCACGACGATCATGGGCCTGCTGCCCATCATGTACTCGCTGGGGACCGGCGCGGACGTCATGAAGCGCATCGCCGCGCCGATGGTCGGCGGCCTGTTCACATCGTTTATAATGGAGTTGCTCGTCTATCCGGTGATCTATGAGCTTTGGAAAAGGCGCGAGATCAGGAAGAACTCGGCCAGCGCCGGCTAGACGCAGCCTCCTGGGGGTGGAACATGAAAAACGTTCTTCCCGTGATCGTCGCCATCGGCCTTGTGGCGGGGGCTTGGCTGGCCTATCAACGCCTCATGCCGCGCAAACCCATGTGCCCGGCCTGCGACCGACCCGTCATGGCGAACATGCGGTTCATCGTGGTCACGGGCGAGGACGACCGAATCGAGTTCTGTTGCGTCCACTGCGGCCAGCATTACACGAAACTCCATCCGGCGAAGATCAAGGAGGCGTTGGCCACGACTTTCGACACCGGCCGGACGGTCCG
>CAYPFP010000083.1:0-24138 GCA_964409935.1 uncultured Planctomycetota bacterium
CCGCATTATACCATAGTGAACCGTGAAGTTCCATTCATTATGCAAAGGTCAATAAAGGCCGAAAAACAGCCGCCGCTTTCAGCGAAAGCCTATCTGGACATATGAACTGGGACATATTCCTCAGGATCCTCCTCGCCTTCGTTCTCGTGCTTTTCAACGGCTTCTTTGTAGCCGCGGAATTCGCCCTGGTCCGCGTGCGGGCCACCCGCATCGAGGAACTGGCCCGCCGCGGCCACATGCGGGCCTCCATCGTCCGCAACCTGCTGCGCGAACTCGACGCCTACCTCTCCGCCATGCAGTTCGGCATCACCGTCTGCAGCATCGGCCTGGGCTGGATCGGCGAGCCCGCCTTCGGCAGGCTCCTGGAAAGGGCCTTTGGGTTTCACGGCTTCTGGTCGGAGGCCACGGCGTATACGCTGTCCTTCATCAGCGCCTTCTGCCTGGTCACCTTTCTCCAGATCGTGCTCGGCGAACTGGTCCCCCGCTTCATCGCCATCAACAACACCCTGCCCACGGTGCTCTGGGTGGCCGCGCCGATCAAGGTCTTCGCCACCATCGCCTACCCCATCCTGAAGGTCCTTCACGGCTCCTCCCTGATCGTGCTGCGCCTCCTGCGGGTCAAGCCGCCGTCGGCGGCCGAAATCACCCATTCCGAAGAGGAGATCCGCATGATCTTGGCCGCCTCGCAGCGCAGCGGCGTGATCTCCCTTCGCCACCTGGCCTTCATGGAAAACGTCTTCGAGTTCACCGACAAGATCGCCAGACAGATCATGGTGCCCCGCAAGGACATCGCTTTCCTCGACGCCGCCAAGCCCTGGGCCGACAATCTGCGCACGATCATGGCCACCCGCTTCACTCGTTACCCCATCTGCAACGGCAAGCTCGACCAGCCCCTGGGCATCGCCCACATCAAGGACCTGACCGTCTTTCTCGGCTCGCCTCAAAAGGGACCCGACCTCGTGAAGGTCCGTCGCGGCATCGTCGTCACCGCCCAAGACACCCCCCTGGAGACCCTCCTGAGCCAGTTTCAGCAACGCCATCTCCAACTGGCCCTGCTCACGAACCCCGACGGACACGTCGTCGGCCTGGTGACCCTGGAGGACGTCCTGGAGGAATTGGTGGGGGAGATTCGCGACGAGTTCTACCGCGAGAAGGAAGTGCGCCTCGCCCCCATCCTGCAGACCCAGGCGGTGGCCCTCGACCTTCCTTCCCACGACCGCAACGAGGCGATTCGCGCCCTGGTAGGCCGGCTCGGAACGCTCCAGCCCGAAATCAACGTCGAGAGCGCCGCCGCCGCCGTCATCCACAGGGAGAACTCGATGCCCACCGGCATCGGCAGCGCCATCGCCATCCCCCACGCGCGAATCAAGGGGATCAAGAGCGTAGCCCTGGCCTTTGGGCGCTCGAAGGACGGCGTGGACTTCCGCTCTCCCGACCAGGCCCCCGCCCAACTCGTCTTTCTGATCCTCTCCCCCATCCACGACGAAGGCGCGCAGGTCAGGACGCTGGCACAGATTGCGCGGCTGACAAGCAAGGCCGACGTGCGCCAGGCCCTTCTGGACGCCCAGACCCCCGAGCACGTGCGCCATTGCATCCGCGAAGCGGAGGCGGTGTTGTAAAAAGCAAAAAGCGCAAGAGGCAGAAGCCGAAGGCCCGCAACGGGCCTCTATTCTCCTTGCGTCTTGCGCTCTCTCACTTCCCCAGCACGAAGAACGTCAAGGCCATCACCTGGGCGATGAGGGCCATCAGGATGAAGCGTCCGCAGTCGGGCGTGTCCGGCCGGTACCAGGTCAGCACCGCCAGCGCGATCAGGGCAAACACGAACACCTGCGCCACGGCCCCGAAGATGCTCCAGACGGAGGATTCCTTGTAGGTCACGGCCCGCAGAACGCTCTTGACCTCGCCCTTGATCTCATCGAGCAGGACCACCACGTCCTGGGGCAACCCCTCCTTCGGCCGTTTCAGACCGCTGCATTGCCCGCAGGTCCAATGTCCGTCCTTCTCGGTGGCGAGCCCCTCGGCGATGTCGCGTTCCGCGATGCTGCGCTTGCACTTGTCGCAAATCTTGATCTGACCCATGCGTTTGCCCTTTCAATGCCCAGCCAAAGGCGTGGAGGCATATTGTAAGTGGCAGATTACACCACATCAGGCGCGGGACTGTCAACGATTTTATTTTGGCATGGGCTGCGAATTCTGCTATCATCTTGGCCGAGCGCCCGCACAGGACGCCTCGCCTCAGACGCTCCGGGGGTTACGGATTGAAGAGGATCACGGAGACTTCTGCCATGTCTGCATTCAAATGCGCCGTCATCGGCGCCAGCGGTATCGGCAAGCAGCACGCCAAGTGGTATCACCTGGAGGGATGCCGCGTGACGGCCTTTCTGGGCCGGACGCCCGAGAGCGTCGCGAAGACCCAGGAGACCCTCAAGACGCTCTTCCCCTTCGAGGGACGGGGCTACTGCGATCTGTCCGAGATGCTCCAGAAAGAAAAGCCCGACATCGTGAGCGTCTGCTCGCCGCCCGAACTCCATAAGGAGCACACCCTCGCCGCCCTGGCCGCCGGCGCGCACGTCTTCTGCGAGAAGCCCATGGTCTGGCGCAAGGGCGCCGGCGCGGCGGCCATGCTCGGCGACGCCGACCGCATGGTCGAGGCCGCCTCCGCCGCCGGCCGCCTGCTCGGACTCAACACCCAGTACGCGGCGATTCTTCCCGAGTACCTGGCCATATACGAGAAGGCCCTCGGCGCGCTGCGCCAGGTGAATTGGGTCTTCATGCGCATGGAGTCCAAGGGCAGCGGCGGGATGAAGGAATACGACGACATCTGGATTGATCTGGCCTCGCACCCCATCAGCCTTGTCCTGAAATGGGTGCCCGACGGCCGTCTCGACGAGACGGCGGCCCGCTGCGTGATCAGCCGCAAGGATAACGTCGCGCAGTTTGACTGGATTCGGCCCGACGGCGGCCGTTGTTCGGTCCGCATCGAACTGGGCAACATCCGCGAAGGCACGCCCATTCGCCGCCTGGGCGTGAACGGCCTTATTGTGGATTACACCGGCCGCAACGACACCGACGGCGTCTTCAAGACGTTCCTCACCGTCGGCAACGACGTGTTGAAGCTCGACGACATGATGCGCCTGGCCGTCCGCCAGTTCATTCAAGCCGTTCGCGAGGGCCGAAAGCCCCTTGTCCCCGGCGAGGAAGGCCGCCGAAACCTGGAAATCCAGCTTAAGCTCCTGGAACGATCCATTAGAATATGAGCGCCGTTCCGCGACTTGATCCCTTCTTTTTGGAGGAAGCGCCGATGAAATACCTGATGTGCGCGCTTGTGGGATTCTCCTTGATGCTCGGCCTCTGCCTGCACGTACGCGCGCAGGAGGAAACGAAAAAGGAGGAACCCAAGGCCGAAGAAACGAAAAAGGCCGAGGATGACGGCATGCCTGCTGCGCCTGAGAGGCCCAAGAGCCTCGAAGACGCCGTGAAAATGACGGAGGTCGTCTTCGTCGGCGTCGTGGATTACGTGGGTGAGAAACCGGCCGGCTGGGGCAAGTTCCCGTTCCGTCCCACGACCCAGTTCCTGCGCTACGAAGTGATCAAGATTCTCAAGGGCAAGTTGCCCGCCAAGCAGATCGGCGTCATCCACGAGTTGCTGCAAGGCTCCAAGACCTGCGCCTCCCAGCCCGGCCTGAATCCGGAAATCTTCGACATTGACAGGAAGGTGATCATCCTGGCCAACTTCCTGCCCGAAGGCGCAGACACCGGCCAGAAGATCAACTACATCGCGATTGACCCCGATTACGGCGGCATCCGCTGGTCGGAGGACGAGGAGAAGCGTATCAGCGCCATGATCGGCAAGTAGGCCCGCGCCGAACCCGCCCCGCCTTAAACGGAAAAGCCGCCTCCGGCCCTATGCGCACGGAGGCGGCTTTTCTCTTTCTGTCCCCGCCCTTTCCGCCCGGAGCTATGTCAGGCTGACGAGCTTCTTGCGGATGGCGTACTTGGTCAGACCGGTCACATCGTGGATGTCCAGTTTCTGCATGATGCGCGCGCGGTGCGTCTCCACCGTCTTCACGCTGATGTTGAGCAGCCGCGCCACATCCTTATTCGTATTGCCTTCGGCGATAAGCTGCAGAATCTCGCGCTCGCGCGCCGTCAGATTCTCCCACTCATAGTCCACTTCGCCGTCCTTGATACGCTTGCGGTAGTCCTCGATCACAACGCGCGAGATCGAGGGACTCATATACGACTCGCCGCGCGCGGCCGCGCGAATGGCCGTAAACAGGTCGTCCGACGGGGAATGCTTCACCACATAGCCGACGGCGCCCGCCTTCAGTGCCTGAAACACGTACTCCTCATCCGTGTGGATGGTCAGGATGATGATCTGGGTCTCGGGACATTGTTTTCTCAACTGCTTGGTGGTCTCAAGCCCGTTGAGGCCGGGCATACTGATGTCCACCAACGCCACCTTGGCGTTCGCCTTTTCGGCCACCCGCACGGCGTCGCGCCCGTTGTCCGCCTCCGCCACGACCTGCATATCGTCGTTGGCGTCTATCAAGCGCTTGATGCCTTCCCTGACCAGTGTATGATCGTCTGCTATGAATACGGAAATCTTGTCACTCATCCTATTGCCTTCTCCTTGTTGAAAAAACCCACTTGTCGTGCCGTGTCCATCGCCTTGTATCGTCGCGGCCTCGTGCCAATCCTGCTACATATTATACCTTACAGTATACCACCTATTGGCCTCTCGGTCAACTTTTTGTGCGCCCAGGAACAGACCGCCCCTCTCTCGTCAGCACGCAAGCCGTCACAGCACCAGGACTATGATGGTTACCATCACGGGCGCCAGGCCCTTTGCCGCTAACGGGACGCTTATCTCATCGCCGTGCGCAACGCCGCGCGGGACCCGAAGGGTCGCCTTGACGGTCCTCTCCCTAACGCCGGTCCCCCCGCAGTACCCGCACAGGGGGAGGCCGCGCAGCCCAAACCCGTCGCACCGCCCGCAAACGGCCTCCGTCCGCACGTCCACAAGGGCCTCGCACCCCTCGCGCGCCTCTCTCTCGGTCAGCTCCACCTCAAGGACGGCGCAATCGCCGAACGCGCACGCCGAATCCTCCGGGAAATCGAGATCCCTGAAGAATTCATCGAACAGGCTTGGGCCAAAGCCGCTGAAGCGGTCAAAGACGTGAACATCGGGCGGGAACGAGCGCGACGCAGAGGTCCGCTCTTGCTCCGCGCGGACCGACGCCATGTCATACTCGGCCCGCCTGACGGGGTCGCTCAGCACCTCGTACGCCGCGCGGGCGCGCATGAAACGCTTTGTGCTGTTGGGAGACTTCGAAACGTCGGGGTGGTGCCGCCGTGCTATCTTCCGGAAGGCCCGCTTGATCGCAAGGACATCGGCCTGCGGATCAACGCCTAGCTCTCTATAGTGGTCCATTGCTGTTAAGCGAGGGCTACTGAAGATCATTCCCCCGCAAGATACTCCTTCTCCGGCAGTCTGCCGGAGACAAAGGCATGGTCCCAATTTTGGGTCCCTGTAACGCGGGTCAGCAGCTCGAGCATGTCATGCCCGCGCCGCTGCAAATCAATGTCTTGGGGATCACGGCCTCGCTGCGTCCTCCTCCCGTTCACCGACGAGGACCCGAGCCCCCCAAAGCTGTAAGTGGCCGAGGACGCCCCGCCTTCCGACAGGTTGAACGGCTGCGCCGGACGGTCTATCACGCTCAGGAGCACGGGGCGAACATCCTCAACGGCCAGTCGTTCGGTTGATTCGTCCCGGCTCGCCAGCCGCACCATAGGGCCGTCGCCCCTGATCACGACGGCCACGTTGCCCACCTGCCCTATCCACCGCAGAACATTGATCAGTTTCATGTCCTTGAGGCTGAGCGTGATGAGAATCTTGTCGGCCTCGATGTTCGGGTCTATGACAAAATTCAGGCCGGTTTCGGCCCGGAGGTATTGGACGACGTCGGGAAGAGGCATCTGCTGGAAGTCCACGGAAAGGGATTGCTCAAGCGCCTCTCGAAGCGGCGCGCGCGAGGGGGCCGAACTCCCGCCGGTTTCGGGGCCGGCGGCGGGAACGGTTTGCCGGGGGGGAAGACTCCCCGGCTCGATGCTCGTCACCAAGGCGCGCCTCACGCGCAGCGTCTGTCCGTCAGAACTCGTCACGCTCACGTAGTCGCCCCGCAACGACACCTTCCCCCGCACCGAATTCCCATTGACAAAGCGAACCGTCTCCGCCGAGGCGCCGTACGTCATAAGTGCCAATGCCGCAATAACCGAGACGGGCGATAGGGTTCGCATATCCTTGTCTCCGCAGGGCTTCTTCCCTTTCTGAGAATGTACCACACGCCGTCGCCTGCTGCAAACCAAAACCGCTCCCCCGCCGACTCCCTCACGCGGAGTCCGCGCCTGCGCCTGCGCAGGCAGCCACCAGGCGAACGGCGGCGAAACGGTTCACAAATTCTTGCTCCGAGATGAGATAGGGGTGCTTGTACTGTTCCGCGCGCCCCCGCTGGACCTCGATGGTCTCGCGGCGCAGCCGGTCGAACGCGCCGTCCTCCACGAGCGCCAGCATCATCGAGCCGAGACGCTTGCTCTGGCGTTTCTTCTCATACTCCATGTTGAGGCGGCAGAGGGACAACTCCACGGCCTGGATAAATCGTCCCATGTCATCGGACCCCCCGAACTTCGACTGTTCGACGAGCAGGCGGTAATGCGGAATGCCGTCCCAACACGGACACAGGATGAACGTGTCAATGGGGTGCCCGATGGCCGCCCCGGCCTCGCGCACCGCCTCGACCACCTGGCTCTCATGAATCTTCTCGCCGGTCAGCGAGCTCATATGGTGGCCCTTGTTCAGGAAGGCGATAAGGGGCGTTCTGTTGTGGTAGCCCGTCACCTCCACGAGGTCATAGATATTGTACCGGTACAATCCCGACGCCGTCGTCAGGACGATGAAGTAGCGTTTGCCGACTTCCAGTTCCGTGCACAGCAGGGTGTCGGGGTTCTTGCTCTCTTCCTGGTCTTCGGGAATGAATTCGAAGAAAGTATTCTCGACGTCGAGCACGCCCGAACTCCCCTCGTCGCTGATGGGGATGCTCATGCGCCCTTCGGACGCGATGAGTCCCGGGTCGCGAACCGGCACGTCGCCGTAGTACTCCGGGTACATCGGCAGGTACGAGCGCAACGGCCCGCCCTTCCAGCTCGACAGCAGAATCAGGTCCGGCCAGAAATGCTTCGGCACAAGACGCCCGGAGCGCTGGATGGTCTCCTCGAGTTCTCTGGCCCGTCGCGGGCGAGGGCGCATACGCCTTTTCAACACGCCGCGAATCTCCGCCGGAATGGAGAATTTCTCTGAGAGCGTGCCGTCGTGAATGTCCCGGATGATGGATTCCTGATGCATCTCGGCCGTTCTCGCGATGGCCAGGAGCGTGCTGGGGTTGGGCGAAGAGACGATGCTGACGCTCTCGGCGACGGCGAACCGCATGAGCGCATAGTACTTCGCGTCGGAGTCGTGTATCTCGCACACCGGCAAGGGCGCGGCGTATAGCGCCCGCCCCAGGTAGCGCTGGGACTGCGCGTGCAGGCCCGATGCCGCCCCGCACGGGACCCCCAGGTCCGTGACCTGCTCCCGCATGGAGGACACGACGGGCAGTATCTTGCCCTCCAGCATCTCCAGATGGCCGTAGTAGGCGTACGCGCCCCACAACAGCCCGGTCTGCCGGTACGACTTCACGAAGCTGGTCGTGACGGGGATGTATTTGGGACTTCCCGTCGTGCCGCTGGTCATGGAGAACATGACCAGTTCTTCGCCCGGCCCGAACATGGCCGAAAGCTCGCCCCGCTTCACGCGTTCGATGTACGGCTCGAAGTACGCGTAGTCCCGCACGGGCATGGCCTTCCGGAAGTCGCTCACGGTGCGAATGTGTCTGAACCCGTGCTCGCGGCCGAACGCGGAATCCTCGTTCCGTCTGAGCTTCGAGAAAAGCGCCCGGGTCTGGTATTCGGCCGGCCGCCGCGTGGCCTTCTCAAAGCGCCACACCAGCAGCTTGGCCTGCAACCGGACCAGAGGAAACAGAAGTTTGAGCGCGACGCTTCTTGGCACTGTTTGGTTCCCGCATTAATGGCGTCTGTAACCCGCCTGTGGGTCATTGGTCTTGCTTTACGTTCTGCAACTGCCTCTCGCACGCCTCCAGCACTTTCTCCGCCGTGATCAGCGTCATACAACGCAAATCCGTCGGACACTCCTTCTTCTGGCACGGCCCGCAGTCCACGTCCACCCGCACCACTTCGCCGCGTTCCAGCGGCGTCTCCGTGTAGAGCGGGCTGTTCGGGCCCATGAGCGTCACGGCCGGACGGTCGAAGGCCACGGCGAAATGCCGCGGCCCGGAGTCAAGCGTCAGCAGCAGCGCACACCGCTTCACCAGCGCCTTGAGCGCGCCCAAATCATAGAGCGCCCCGCAGTCCGGCAGGAGCAGGGCCGGATGCTCCATGGCCGACCGGATCTTCTCGCCGATCGCGCGCTCGCTCGGCGAGCCGCATATCAGGACCCCTAACCCGTGTCTTTCCGCCAGACGGTCGGCCACCCACGCAAACCGTTCCGGCGCCCAGAGCTTCGACGATCCGAACGACGCGCCCGGATTTACCAGCACGAAAGGCCGGCCCCCTTCCGCCTTTCCCGCCGCAAGTATCTCCTCGGCGCGCCGCTCGTCTTCGCGCGTCGCGAAGAGTTCGAGCCGGCGTTCGGCGACCGTTCCGCCGACGCGCTCGCACAGCGTCAGGAACGTATCGCCCGTGTACGTGGGCAAGAACTTACCGTTTTTGCTCGCTCGCGGCAAGGCATCAGTCAGCAGAAAGTCCCGCGCGTCGCGCGAATACCCCACCCGCCGCTGTACGCCGGCCAGCCGAAAAAGCAGGGCGCTGTTGAACGAATTCGTCAGAAGCAGTCCGAGGTCGAACTTCCTTTTCCTCAGCGCCTGGACAAGGGCCAGGAACAACCCCATGCCCCGCCATCCGCGGTCGGTCTCCGTCTCGATCGCCTCGTCAAACCACGGCGCGCCCTGGAGTATCTTCAGCAGGGGCTTGCGTAGCACGATCGTGATCGCCGCCCCCGGAAAACTCTTGCGCAGACACCGCAGCGCCGGCGTAGCCATCACCACGTCGCCGACCCAGTTCGGGCAGCGGATCACGATGCGCTCGGGCCTTTCCATGTTCGACATACCAACGCCTTCCCCGAACCAGGGACGCTTACACTTTGAGTCCGCAGACCATCCTGGCCGCCTCCAGGATGCTGTCCACGCGATGGTCCGCCGCGGTCGGCGCGGCGAGCGGTTCCGTTTTCACTAAGTACGTCTCGCACCCCGCCGCCTTGCCGCAGAGCACGTCGCGCTCGGCGTCGCCGATCATGACCGACGACTTCAGGTCAATGCCCAGGTCCTTCGCCGCGCTGATCAACATGCCGGGCTTGGGCTTCCGGCAGTCGCAGTCTCCCGAATACCGATCGAGGTACCCTTCGGGATGGTGGGGACAGTAGTAGATGCCGTCCACCTTCACGCCCTGCGCTTGCAGCTTCTGCGTCATCACGTCGTGAATCCCGTCGAGGTCCTTTTCCGTAAGGAACCCGCGCGCCACCCCCGCCTGATTGGTGATGATGACGATCAGGTAGCCGTGTTCGCGCAGGAGCCGCAGCGCCTCGGCCGCCCCATCCTCCAGTTCCATCTGGCAGGGCTTGGTGATGTAATACGCAACGCTCTTGGTGACGGTGCCGTCGCGGTCCAGGAAGGCGGCTTTGCGCAACGGCCGGCTCAACTCAGGACCCTCGCTTCCCAAAAAGCCTCTGCTCGACCAGCGCGCAGATCGCGTGCCCGATGGTGATGTGGCACTCCTGAATCCGGCAGGACTCCTTCGCCGGCGCGCACAGACACAGATGGGCCAGGCCCTTCAGCTTCCCGCCGCCGGCCCCCGTCAGCGCGATCACGCGCGCCCCGCGTTTGCGGGCCAGCGCCGCTCCCCGCAAGACATTGGGGGCGTTGCCGCTGGTGCTCAGCGCGACGACCACGTCGCCTTTGCCGACCAGGGCCTCCACCTGCCGCTCGAAACAGCGATCGAAACCGTAATCGTTCCCGACGGCCGTCAGGACCGACGTGTCGGTGGTGAAGGCCACGGCCGGAAGCGCCCGCCGCTCCATCGTGAAGCGGCCGACGAGTTCTCCGGCCAGGTGTTGGGCGTCGGCGGCGCTGCCGCCGTTGCCGAACAAGTACACCCGGCCTCCCCGTCGCAGGCTCTCGGCCACCATCCGCGCCGCCTTCTCGACCAGCGCTCCACCGCCCTCGGCGAGGAAACGCTCCTTCACCGCGATGCTGTCCCGGAAACAGGCCTCCGCTCTGTGCATGTCCTATCCCTTCGTCTCGCCGCGCCGGAACCGCTCCAGAATCGTCTCCACGATCCCTGTTGTTGAGCGCCCCCGGAGCACCGGAGCCAGAACGACGCTGCCGCCGTAGGACTCCACGTACTCGCGCCCCACCACGCCCTTGTCGCGCCAATCCTCGCCCTTGACCAACACGTCCGGCCGCACCTGGCGAATGAGCCGCAGCGGCGTCGGCTCGTCGAACAGCACGACGTAATCCACGCTCTCCAGGGCGGCCAGGAGCCGCGCGCGGTCCTGCTGCGGCACGAAGGGCCGGCGCTCGCCCTTGATGGCGCGCACGGACGCATCGCTGTTCAAACCCACCACCAACAGGTCGCCCTGCGCCCGCGCGAAATCCAGGTACTGCGCGTGCCCGCTGTGCAGGATGTCGAAGCAGCCGTTGGTGAAGACGATCTTCTCGCGGCGTCGGCGATGGGTCTTGAGCACGCGCGCCAATTCGGAGACCGGCAACACCTTCTCCGGCTGCGCCTGGTGCTTGATCATCAGTTCGTTCACGATCTCCTTGCGGCTCACGGGCACGGCGCCGATCTTCGTCACCTCGATGCCCGCCGCGACGTTGGCCAGGCGCGCCGCGTCCTCGAACGTCCCGCCGCCGGCCACCACCAGGGCCAGAACGCTGATGACCATGTCGCCCGCGCCGGTCACGTCGGTGACGGCCTTCGGCTCGGTGGGGATGACGACCTCCGTGCCGTCTCTGCCGTACAACAGGATGCCGTCCTTGTCGAGCGTGATGACGGCGTACTGCATGCCCAGCGCGCGCACGAGCTTCCGGGCGGCGGCCGCCGCCGAAGCCGGAGAATCCACCTTGATGCCGGTGGCCGTGTGCGTCTCAAAGCGGTTGGGAGTCATGGCCGTGACGCCGCGATACAGCGAGAAGTCGCGGTCGCGGTTGGGGTCGAGCAGCACGGGCACCTTGCGTCTGGCGGCCATGCCGATGATGCCCTTGAGCACCGGCGGCAACAGAAAACCCTTGTTGTAGTCCGAAAGGACGACGGCGTCCACGTTCCTGACTCTTTTTTCTACAAAGGCCAGAACGCGTCTCTGGTCGTCGGCGGAGATGGCGCGGCGGCTCTCGTGATCCACGCGCAGGATTTGCTGTCCCGCGCGGCTGGCCGATTGCACATGGCCGAGGTAGCGGGTCTTGCGCGTGGTGGGGCGTTCGGCGTCCACGAAGGCGGCCACCTCCTCGACGCCCGCCAGTTGGAGGTCCTTCACGAGCGCCTTGCCTTCGGCGTCCTTGCCCACGATGCCGCAGCAGACGACCTCGGCCTTCAGGTGCGCCAGGTCCTGGGCCACGCAGCCCGCGCCGCCGGGCTGGTGGGCCTCGCTGACGACGTCGAAGACCTGTATGGGCGCTTCGGGCGAGACGCGCTCAACGGTGCCGGCCACGTAGCGGTCCAGGATAAGATCGCCCGCCACGAGCACACGAGGGCGCCCGATGCCTTCCAGTACCTTTATGAGCCGCACCGGCATGATGTCATGTCCTCTCTGACCAACGTAAGCCGCAGACGCAATCCGCCGTTGCCTCACGCATGACGCATCCTCTCGACAACCATCATCCTCAACAGCGGGAGCATGATCTCATGGTGCCCCGTGATGGCGTAACCCTTGCCGCGCGGGCGCATGAGGACGTTGGCCCGCGGGCGGTAGTGCTGGATCATGTCCAGGTTTGCGCAGCAGAAATTCTTTACCTTGCACCCCAGGTTGCGCGCCGCCGACAGCGCCTTCAGGAAGACTTCGGGCATCACCACGGCGGAGCCGATGTTCAGCCACACGCCGCCTTCCAGGTCGCCCACGACCGAGCAGAGGATGCGGAAGTCCGTCAGGCTCGCCTCGCCGAGGGCCGCTCCGGAGACCTGCGGGTGCATGTGCACGATGTCGGTTCCCAGGGCGACGTGCACCGTGGCCGGGACCTTCAGGCGGGAGGCGGCGGCGAAAACGCTGTGCCGCGCCCACGGATTCTTGTCCTCGCGGATCATTTCTCCCAAAGCCCGGCCCAGTCCTTCGCCCTGCGCGCCGCGCTTGGCGGCGCGGCCCAGGGCCGCGGCGGTCTCGCGCGCCATGCCGAACGCGCCGTTCGACAGCCCCTCGGCCACGTCCTCCGAGGTGCGACCAATCAGCGAAATTTCGTAGTCGTGCACGGCGCTCGCGCCGTGGGTGGCCAGCGCCGTGACCACCCCCCGCTTCATGAGGTCAATAAGCACCGGGCCTACGCCGGACTTTATGACGTGCGCGCCGAACGCGGCGACTACGGGCCGGCCTCGTCGCGACGCTTTGGCGACCTCGTCGGCCAGTCCGCGAAGTTCCCGAGCCGCCAGCGTGTTTGGCAGGCTGCGCTCGAAGGCGCCGAAGCTCGCGCCGGGCCGCGCCGGCCGCCCGAAGTCCTTCACGTCCACCAAGCTGCGTCTCCCGGCGACGGGGTAGACCCGCAGCGCCGACAGGTCCATGGGTTTGTAGTTTTTCCTGGTTCTCATTGTCCTGCTGCGCTCGAGATAGGCGCGGGGCTTGCCTCGGACTTTGCGGCCTCGGCAGGGCGCTCCTCCGAGGGCCGCGTTCTCCAGCGACGGTGCGACCACAGCCACTGCTCCGGAAACTCGCGGATGTACTTCTCGAGCCGATGGTTGAACTCCTGCACCATGGTCAGGATGTCCCGGTCCCGGTCGCCGGTGTTGGGCGGTTCGATGGGCGCGTCTGCATAAATCCGGTACTTCATCGGCTGCCCCACGCGGCAGGCGTAACCGGGCACAATGGGCACCCGCATCATCATGGCAAGACCCGCAAACGAAGGGTACGTCGAGGCCTTCTTGCCGAACAGGTCGGCGAAGACGCCGCGCCTGCCCGCGTCCTGGTCGGCGACGAATCCGATGACGCTCCCGTGCCGCAGTTCGAGGGCCATGCGCTTCAAGGCCCCCTTCTTGCTGCTGATGACGCGCTGCCCCGCCCGCGCCCGGCTGCTCCACAGATACTCGTTGAGATACGGATTCTCCAGACGCCTTCCCACCGCCAGCATGGAGGGACTGGTCAGATTGAGCAGGTACGAGATCAGTTCGAAATTGCCCAAATGTCCGGTGGCCAGAACCGCGCCTCGCCCGCGCGCCAGGACTTCGTCCAGGTGATCCCGGCGCTGCCAGTCAATATAGTTCCGCCAGTTATCGCGACGGATGACCTGCGAAAATTTGACCACTTCCGCCGCCATCATCGCAAAGTGCTGGTACATGTCCTTGATGACCTGCTGCCGGCGCGATTCGGTCATGGTATCGCCGAAGGCCAGCCGCAGGTTGCCGTCGGCGATACCCCGGTGCTTCTTGTCGAGGAACCACCAGACGAAGCCGATGCCGCGAGTGATGGCCAGGGCCGTCTCCAGCGGCAGCGCCTTCACGATCCCCTCGACGAGCCGAAACGCGACGTATTCGATGCGATAGTAGACGTTGGACTTCTTCTTGGCCATAGGTCACGCAATTACGGTTCGAATCTTCCGCTCCAGTTCTTCTCTGCCTCGCGCAATCTCGAGGCGCACGTCAAGCGCCAGCAGCGGCGCGCCCAGGTCGCTCTGCCGGCCAATCTTGACAGCGTCCTTTCGCGTGGTCACCACGGCCTCGACACCCAGGCGCAACGCCTCCGCGCGCAACGCCGTCAGGTCGCCAGGCCCGTACGGATGGTGGTCCGCAAATTCCACCAACCCCGCGATCCTTGCGCCCACAGACTCGACCGTCAACGCAAACGCGCGCGGGTTCCCGATCCCGCAGAACGCGAGGATTCTCTTGTCTTTCACCCACTCGACCGGCAAGCGCTCGCCGTCGGCCCAGCGAACCAGGCCGGTCGGCTTGTGCATGGCCTCCGCGACGAGCAGCGAAGGCTTGGCTCTCAGCGCCCTCTGGTGTACGGCGTCAACGACCGTCTGCTCGCCCTGGTCGGCCCGTGTGATCACCACAGCATCCGCCCGTCTCAGCCCGACGACCGGCTCTCTCAACAGGCCGCGCGGCAGCACATAGCCGTACCCGAACGGATTGAGCGCATCTATCGTCACAATGTCCAGGTCGCGCGCCACGCGAAAATGCTGGAAGGCATCGTCAAGGATCAGGCAGTCAGCCCCGAATTCCTCGACCGCGCGACGCCCAGTCGCAACTCTATCTGCGCCAAGCAGATGCACTATTTGACCGAGACCGTCTTGCAGCGCCTGCGATTCATCGCTGGTCTCTCCTCGGCCTCGATATCCTCGGCTGAGGATGACCGCTTTCCTGCCAGCATCGAGCAGGAGCCGCGCTATCCACTCGACCAGCGGCGTCTTGCCCGTGCCGCCGCAGGTCAGGTTTCCAACGCTGATGACGGGCACCGGAAGCTTGACTGTCTGGAATATCCCCTTTTCGTAAAGAGCCTCTCGAATCTTCGTAACGGCCAGATAGCCCCACGAAAGGCCCCAGAGCAGCCCCCGCGCCGCTTGAACCCAGGGACACCAGTTCCGGCTCTCGGACGAAGGCTCCCGGATGATGTCCAGGAACCTCAGCCTCAGGTCTCGCCCGCAGGTCTTTTCAGAAGGGCAGTCGTTGGCCGTCGAAGGCCGCCCCCGGCAACCCATCCGCGTGACCTGTTGTTTGCGTTCGTCATTTTCCCTTGTCATGGAGACACATGGAACTTATCAAACGCGCCGATTTTAATCAAGGGAAAACGAAGGCGTCAGCCGCTGCGTTGGACGAGGAACTGCGCGAGCGCCCGCAGCCCTTCGGTTCGCCCGCCGGGCATCGAGTCAATCACGCGGAGGCCGTCCTGCACGAGGCGGGTCGCGAAGTCCTGGGCGAACTGCACACAGCCCGCCCGGCGGTAGAGGTCAATGACCCACGTTACGTCTGCGGCGGTGGTCTTCTCGCGGGGCCTGGCCATCACGGCGACAAGGCGCGCGCGCTCGGCCTTGGAGCAGACCTCCATCGCCCGCGCGTACAGGATGCTGGCCTTGCCTTCCTTGATGTCGCAGCCGATCTCGCCGCCGCGCCCCTTGCCGACGGTCAGGTCAATGACGTCGTCGCGTATCTGGAACGCCGGTCCCAGCGTGCGCCCCAGCGACCAGATCGCCTCGATGAGCTTCGGGGGGGCCGCCGCGATGATCGCGCCGCCGGCCATCCCCAACACCAGGTAACGTCCCGTCTTCTTCTCGGCCATGTCGAGATAGGCGGGCACGTCGAAGTTCTTTGCGGCTCGCGAGGCGATGTCGAGGGCCTGTCCGCGGATCGTCTCTTCGGTCGTATCGGAGAAAACTTCCAGGAGCCGCAGAACAACGGCGGCCGGAAGGCGGCTCTCCATGATGATGGAGTACGAACGCGCCAGGAGAAAATCCCCGACATTGACGGCGTTGGGCATGCCGTACTTGACCCACACCGTCGCAGCGTCGCGCCGCATGAGGTCGCCGTCTTCGAGGTCGTCGTGGACGAGGAACATGTTGTGAAGGATCTCGACGGCCAGGGCGAAATGCAGTGCCTTGGCGGGGTTTCCGCCCAGGGCTTCGCACGTCATCAGGCAGAGGGCCGGCCGTATGCGCTTGCCGCCGGTGCCCATGTGGTGCCATATGGGAGCGCCCAGATGGGGTTCACGGGCCGGCGGCAGGAACCGCGACATCAGGGCGTCAATACGCCGCCCGTAGCGGGCGACGGTCTTCTCTATGCTTCCGGCTTTTTCCACGTTCCTGCCTCCAAGGAAGCCTGTTTCCTCCTGCGGTCGGCGTCTACTCTCCACAGTACGAAACTGAACGCCGCGGCGACGGCGGCCGCGATCGCCATGGTCGGAAAGACGTAACGCACCCCGCCCCACAGGTCGGCGACGTAGCCTCCGAGGGCCGCGCCCCCCGAGGCGAGGCCGAACGTCAGAAACGACGTCAGGCCATAGGCCGCCCCGCGCAAACCGGGTCGCGTGTACTTTGCGATCAGGCAGTTGTTCACTGGCTGCGTGGTGAAGTAGAAGAAGGCGAACGGCATGGCGGCCGCCGCTGTGGCCGGCCCCGTCGCGACCCCGATGAGGATAAGGAAGGGCACGCAACCCAGGGCCGAGAACGTCATGAGCACCTCCTCGCGATGCGTGCGGTCCGCCACGTACCCCCCCGCCATCTGCCCCAGAATCCCCGCCCCCATCGCCAGACTCGTATACAGGTTGCCGAAGAACACAGCGCGGTCCAGGCTCACCTCTTTGATCTGCTGGCTGATGTGCATGTTCAGAAACGCGCTGGCCCCCTGGAAACAGATGCTGATGCCGATGACGGTCAGGCAGACGAGGGCAAAGCACACAATCAAGGCGGATGTGGAGATGCGCATGCCGGCGTCCCTCGGATGCGCGGGCGAGGACACGGGATGCCATTCCCGGATGGGCGACACCCACAGTACGACGGCCGCCAGGAACCCCAGGCCTCCCGGCGCGACATAGGCCGCCCGCCAGCCGAAACAGGCCGCCATCGTGCCGGTCAGGATCGGCGCCAGCGTGATCCCCAGGCTGCCGCCCACGCCGTGAATGCCCAGTGCCATGCCCCGCTGCCGGCACGAGCGCGAGAGGATCGCCAGTCCCGCCGGATGGTATATGCTGCACATCAAGCCGAGGATGCCCAGGGCCGCCGCCAGCCCCCCCAGCGAATGAACCAGGCCCACCCCGACGCTGGCCGCCCCTCCCCCCACGAGAAAGACCAGCAGCATCCTCTTCGACCCGACCTTGTCCACAATCAGGCCCGCCGGCAGCGAGCCAAGCCCGAACGTGAAGTTCATCAGCGTGGCCAGGGCGCCGGCATGGTAGTCGTTCAGGCCGAATTCCTTCTTGAGCAGGATGAGCACCGCAGGAAGGGCCAGCGTATAGATGTGCGCCAGCGCATGGGCAAGCCCCGTGACGGCAATGAGACCCGCCTCCGCTCCGGACGCGGCGCCGCCGCCCAGCGCAGGGCCGCCGGAAGGGGGGAGCGTTGCGGTCGGATCATGGCGAACAGGGGCATCACTCACGGGGGGAAGGCCTCGCTTCGTTTTCCGGACGCGCCGCCGTCCGACGACTCGTCAATGTCCAGCAACTCCTCCAGGAACACGCCCACGCCGTCCTCGTCGCACGTGGAGGTCACCAGGTCGGCCGCGGCCTTGAGTTCCGGCACGGCGTTTCCCATGGCCACGCCGAGACCGGCGTTGACGATCATGTCGAGGTCGTTGAGCTGGTCGCCGACCGCCACGATCTCCTCCGGCCGGATGCCCCAGCCCTCGGCCACGTGGAGGAGCGCGTTCCACTTGGAGGCGCCGCGGTTGAGGACCTCCAGGCAGTCGCACACGTTGCCGTGCTTGGCGAAACGGACGATCTGCGTCGTGATGGCGTCGCCGAAGCGCTCGCGCAGTCGTTTTTCAGGCCGTTCCAGCTTGCCGCCGGCGTCGTAGACGGTCACCTCGATGATGCGGTCGGCCGGGGCGTCGGCGAAGCCCTTGGCCACCTTGTAGGCGTCCTTGTTGTTGGCGAGGTAGCGCAGGAAATAGGGATTTCCGGTCAGGTCGTCCTCCACGTAGAAGTCCGGCCCTTCGGGGAAATCGTCCGTGAACAGCGTCGGCATGAGGTCTTCGGCCTTGAGCAGGCCGCAGACGCTCAAGGCAAGTTCCCGGTTCATGCCGTTGCGATAGAGGGTGCGATGGTCGGCGGAGTTCTTGACCATGGCGCCGCTGTTGACGATCACGCTGACTTCGAGATGGAGGTCTTTCATGACCGGCAGCGTGGTGCGGTAGCGCCGCCCCGTGCACAGCATGAAGCGCACGCCGCGCGCCACGGCATGCGCCATGGCGGCCCGGGTGCGCGGCCCGACGCGGCTCTGGCGGTCCAGCAGCGTGCCGTCAATGTCCAGGGCGATCAGCTTGTACCTCACGACGCCTCCCTCACTTCGCCCGTATCACAAAGGCGCGGGACTTCGGCTTGTTCGTGTCGAAGTTATCGGGGTCCACCTCGGCCTTGATGAGGATGCCGCGCCGACCGGCGGCGGTCACAAACGCTGACCGCCTTCGCTTGTCCTCCCCCGAATCGTTTTTACATGCGCGCCGGCGCCTTCATGCCGAGCAGCGCCAGGCCGTTGGCCAGCGCCTGCCGCACGCCGTCAATGAGCAGGATGCGCGCCCGGGCCAGGCGTTCGTCGTCGGCCAGGACGCGGTGCTCGTGGTAGAAGGTGTTCAGGGCGCCGGCCAGACGAAGCAGGTACGTGCTGATGACCGAAGGCTCGCAGGTATCGGCGGCGCGCCGAATCTCCCGCGGCAGGTTCTCCAACGCCTTGACCACGGCAAGAGATACGTCGTCGGCAAGCGCCGAGAAGTCCACGTCGGTCTCGGCCGGCCGGCCGTACTTGCGCTGGATGCTGCAGATTCGGGCATGCGTGTATTGCAGATAAGGGCCGGTCTCGCCCTTGAAATTCAGGATGTCGTTCCAGTCGAAGACGATGTCCTTGACGCGTCGCGAGGACAGGTCGGCGAAGACAACGGCGCCGATGCCGACGTCGCGCGCGATGGACTTGATCTGTTCCTCGCCCAGGGCTTTCTCGGTGTCATTCTCGCGGACGATGGCCTCAACGCGCCCGACGGCCTCGTTCAGGACGTCCTCCAGGAGGATGACTTTTCCGGCGCGCGTGGACATGCGCCCTTCTTTCAGGCGAATAAGGCCGAAGTCGGCGTGCACGCAACGGGCGGCCCACTCGTATCCCATCAGTTCGAGCGCCTTGAAGACCTGGCGGAAATGCAGGCGCTGTTCGGAACCGACGACGTAGATCATGCGGCCGAATCGGTAACGGGTAAACCGGTCCTCGGCCGCGCAGATGTCGCGCGTCTCGTAGAGCGTCGCGCCGTCCTTCTTGCGAAGCAGCACGGGCGGCATCTTGTACGGCTCCATGTCCACAATCAGGGCGCCCTCGCTCATCTGCGTGAGGCCGCGCTCCTGCAGGCGCTGGATGGTGGCGGGCACCTTGTCGTTGTAGAGGCTCTCGCCGGAGAACTCGTCGAAACGGACGCCGAGCATCTCGTAGACGCGCATGAACTCGGCCAGGCTGGCGTCCTTGAACCTCTGCCAGAGCGCGCGGGATTCGGCGTCGCCGTCCTCCAGGCGCTTGAACCAGGCGCGGGCCTCGTCCTCAAGGGAGGGGTTGTTCTTCGCCTCGGCATGGAACCGCACGTAAAGCTTGTTGAGGTTCTCAACCGCATCGCGCTCCAGCATCTCCGGCGCGCCGAAACGCTTGTAGGCGACGATAAGCTGGCCGAAGTTCGTGCCCCAATCTCCCAGGAAGTTGATGCCGACGCTGCGGTATCCGAGCGCCTGGAAGAGACGGTACAGCGTGCCGCCGATCGTGATCGAGCGGATGTGATGCAGGGCCAGGTGCTTGGCGATATTGGGCGAGGAGTAGTCAATGACGACGCTCCGGCCCCCGCCGACGTCGGAAGACCCGTAGCGCTCCCCCTGCGCCGCCACCTCCTTGAGAACGACCTCGGCCAGGCGCGCGCGGTCCACCGTGAAGTTGAGATACGGGCCGACCGCTCTGGCGCCCCTGACGGCGGACGACGGCCGGAACCTGCCCGCCAGGTCGGCGGCAACGGCCGCCGGCGCCTTCTTCAGCGTCTTGGAGAGCGTGAAGCACGGAAAGGCATAGTCGCCCAAAGCGGGGTCGGGCGGGATCTCCAGCATCGCGTCGGCGGCGTCGGCTTCCAGGCCCGTCTGAGAGCGCAACCAGTCTGATATCTCACGCGTGAATATATTCATCGGACTCCCGGAAGCAGCTACTCGAATATCTCGCTCACCGACTCGCCGATATGAATCCGCTTGATGGCCTCGGCGAACAGCGTGGCCACCGACAGCACCCGGATACGCGGGTCCTGTTTCTGGGGCGAGAGGGGCAGCGTGTTGGTCACCACCAGTTCCTTGATCGCCGAGGCGCGAATCCGTTCCATGGCCGGCCCCTCGAGCAGCGGGTGCACGCAGGCGGTGTAGACGTCCATGGCCCCGAACTTGCGGATCGTGTCCACGGCGGCCATGATGCTGCCGGCCGTGAGGATTTCGTCATCAAAGATGGCGACGTTGCGGTTCTTCACATCGCCGATGACGTTCTCGACGACAGCGGCCTCGTGGTCGCTGAGGCGGCGCTTGTCGAGGATGGCCAGGGGGAGTTTCAGGCGTTTGGCATAGTGGGCGGCCCACTTGGCGCGGCCCGCGTCCACGGCCATCACGGTGAAGTTCGCCAGGTTCTTCTTCCTGAAATAGTCGCAGATGATGGGCGAGGCGTCAAGCTGGTCGGCCTGGATGCGGAAGAAGCCCTGAATTTGGAGCGAGTGGAGGTTCATGGTGAGGACGCGGTCGGCGCCGGCCGCTTCGAGCAGATCGGCCATGAGCCGCGCCGCGATGGAAATGCGCGGCTTATCCTTCTTGTCGGAGCGCACGTAGGGGTAATAGGGGAGCACGGCCGTGATGCGCGCCGCCGAGGCGTGGCGGATGGCGTCTATCATGATCAGCAGCTCCATGATCCCTTCGTTCACCGGAGGGCTGGCCGTCTGAAGGACAAACACGTCGGCGCCCCGCACGTTCTCCTGAATCTGGACCTCGATATTGTCGTTGGCGTACTTGTGGATGAGCACCTTGCCCATCTCGATGCCGAGGCTCTGGGCGATCTCCTTGGCCAACATGGGGTTCGAGTTGCCGCAGAACAGCTTCAGGGCGTCAGACATGGTGTAAGCTCCAATAAAGACCAGGACACATTGCCATTGGGGAACCGGAGAGCGCGCCCGCCAAACGGCTTGGCGGGACGGCATCCGGCATATCCGGCTCAGACAAATCCCTTTCGCCGGAACCTTTTCATGGCCCACAGCGAGGCCGCCGCGCCGATGGGCAGCAGGACGACCCACTGCATGGCGTGTGACGTGCCGGCGCGATCGGCGATCATGCCGAAGATGGGCAGGAATAAGCCCGCCATCCCCCACGCGAAACCCATCACCAGCCCCGAAGCGATGCCCGAGGCCTTCGGCGCCAGTTCCTGGGCCAGCGTGATCGTGCAGGGCTGCGCGGCCCAGAGCGCCATTCCGCCCCCCATCAACAGCATCAGCGCCGTCGGCCCCTCCGCCCTCAGAAAGCCCGTGAACAACGGGACCGAGACCAGGTAGGCGGCCATGATGACGCGCCATTGCCCAAACCGGTCCGACAGATACCCGCCGAGCACCACGCCCGCCGCGCCCGCCAGGATCAGCCACGCCAGCATGTCGCCTGCGGCCGTGACCGTGAAGTCCTTTTCCCGGCACAACATCAGGGGCAGAAACGCCGCCAGACCGCAGATCGTCAGCGAGTAAAGGACGGCGGACACGACCAGGAACGACAGGTGGCGGAGGTCGCCGGACAACAGCCCGCGCCATTCGGTCCGCGCGCACCCGGTGCGCGCGCCCGGACGCCACTCCGCCGCCGGAGACGCCGCGCGGTGGGGCTCCAAGGCCTTCATGGGCGTCAGGGCGAGAATCGCGCAGCAGACGAAACCAAGAGGCATCGTCATGACCAACCCCTCCAACCCCCACGTCGTGGCGATCCTCGGCACGATTTTCGGCGACAGGAAGAGGCCCGCCGTGCCAGCCACCGTAAAAAGGGACATGGCCAGCCCGCGCCGCCCCGCGCTCATCCGCGTGGCAATGGCCGCCGCATGAGGATGAAAGAACGAGCATCCCAGCGCGCCGACAAACAGCAGGACAAACAGCGTCGGCACGTTCGGCGCCAGACCAATGCAACTGAAGAACACGGCCATCAGCAGCAGTCCGACGATGATGACCCCCTTGGCCCTCTTGGCGCCGAAGGCGCCGAAGACGGGCTGCAGCGTAGACCCGGAGATGCCCACCGCCGCCACAAGCGCCGAACACATAAGGGTGGAGAGTTGGAACTTGTCGGCCAATAGCGGCAGAAGCGGCGTCAGGTAGGTCGCAAAGAAGTCGCACGTGGTGTGGCCGAAGGCCAAGGCAAGAACCCCGCCCACCTGCATGTCGGCGGCCGGCGCGCTCGCGCCCGGCGCGCTCGCGCCCGGCGCGCTCGCGCCCGGCGCGCAGGCCCTCTGCGGCTGGAGTTTTCCCTGCGCCTCCACCAGAGGCGCCCAGCCGGGGCCGCCGCTTTGTGCCGCTGCTTCCGTATTCGACATCGCCACTTGAACCGTGGCCCGCTTTGCGCCCGTCACACCGCAGCGCAAGAGGACTCGCCTGCGCGCGCAGGCGAGTCCGGCGCGCCTGTTCCGGAAAAATCACATGTTATCATTTTCGCTTCGCCCTTCCAACGATTTTCCCGCGATCCCGCAGGGGGCGGAAAAGGGGGGAAAGGGGGCGTCGTCCCGCCAAGCCGTCCGGCGGGCGCGAAGCGCAGAAAACGCGCTTCCCGGAGAAAATCTCGGGGCGCTGGCCCGCCCCCCCAAAGGCCCCGTCTTTCGCCCAAGAGTTGGCGAAAATTCCTTTGACACTCAGGCAAGGCCGTGTATTATGAAAGCGTGCAGATGCGGTGTGCAGACGGGGAAGAAGGCCGGATACCGGCGGAAAGGTTGGAATCTGTCCACCGAACACGATCATCAGCATCTCGTCTCAAGCATCCAACATCTTGCGGTTTCTGGTTAGTGCAGTGAGTATGGCGTCGTCTTTCGCGGAGGCCGGCTATGTCTACAACGAGGCGCATGCAGGGCATGCAGAGGGTACACCGAAGGCTATTGGTCGAGGAACTGGAGCCGCGCATCGCGCCGTCGTGGATGGAGTTCCCCGTGGGCGTCAGCGCAACCGGCGGGGGCATAAGCAACAACAGCGGCTTTTCTCAGGATGCCGCCATTGGGGCGACGACGACCGGAGAAGTGGTAGTGGCATGGGCGGACCACTCGTCGGGCGCGCCGGAGATTTACGTTCGTCGAGGAACAGGGGCAACGTGGGCCGAGATGGGCGCCGGCAGCGCGACCGGCGGCGGCATCAGCAACACGGCCCATGCGAGCAGCCCCGCCATACTGATCGGCACGGACGGAAACCCGATTGTGGCCTGGCAGGACCTGGATATGGGCCAGGGCGACTTCGATATCTACGTCAAGCGTTGGAGCGGCGCGTCCTGGGTGGAGATGGGCGCAGGCAGCGCCGGCGGGGGCGGCATCAGCAACAACGCGGGGCAGTCCCTCACTCCCGCCATCGGCATGAACACCGACGGTATGCCCATCATCACATGGGCCGACAACTCGGGCGGCAACTACGAGATCTATGTGCGGGTCTGGAACGGCACGGCCTGGGTGGAAATGGGCACAAACAGCGCGACGGGCGCGGGCATCAGCTTGAACGCCGGCAGCTCCCTGACGCCGGCCATCGCCGCTTATCGGGGCAGCACGCTGGGCTACCCCGTCATCGCGTGGTCGGACAATACCACCGGCGACTACGACATCTATGTCCGGCAATGGAGCGGGACATCGTGGGTCGAAGTGAGTTCCGGCAGCGCGACGGGCAACGGCATCAGCGGCTGGGGCACGGGGGGATCCTCCATCTCTTCCATCGCAAAGGATACGGCGGGCAATTTTTCCGTCGCGTGGCAGGACAACTCCAGCGGATTCTGGGAAATCTACTTGCGGGCCTGGTCGGGCGGTTCATGGGTGGAGTATTCCGCCAGCGCGCAGAACCGCGGCTTGAGCAACTCAAACAGCATCTCCGGCAATCCTTCCGTCGTTTACGGCACAGACCGCTACCCGGTCGTGGTTTGGGACGACGCCCGCA
>CAYPFP010000084.1:0-17459 GCA_964409935.1 uncultured Planctomycetota bacterium
TAAGAGCAGGCCGATGAACGCCGACTAGGAACGGCGGAGAGGACAACGGCAGGGCAAGCGTCGCAGAGGCACACGAAGCACAAGAGAGAAATATGGAAGCCGTAGCCTTGCGGCTCTTGAGCTTCTTTGCGGCTAGATCGCCTCGCAGAATGTTCCATCCGTTCTCTGTGCGCTCTGCCTCTCCGCGGTGAAAGAGACTCTTGGGACGCAGATTGACGTTGAAACGCCACAGACAACTTGGCCTGAACGATGCTCAAAAAGCACAAGAGAGCCAAGTGGCCCTCCCGTCACTCCCCGCCTCTCGCCATCTGCTTCATCCGCCGGAGAGCAGGGACAGGCACCTATGTGTCCCCCGTCTGGGCCTCCATGTAGAGGCGAAGGACGGCGTTGATGCGGGTTTGATAGCCCTTGCCGTGGCGCTTGAACCAGGCGAGGACGTCGGGGTCCAGGCGAAGCGCGACAGGCCGCTTTCTCTGCGGGAGGCGGAGGGTGGCCTTCTTGAAAAAGGAGGCGTCCAGGGGCGGAACGTTGGAGTGGTCAATGTCGCGATCCCGCATCTTCCTCAGGCGGCGCCAGTCGGTTCTTGAGGTAGTTCGAGTATTCCCGGCTCTCGTAACGAGTCGCTTTTTGCGCCGAGATGATCCGGATGCGGTTTTCATCTTCATGCTCCGCGAACACAACAACGACCACAATGTCTTTCATCAGGCCCAGGCCGATCCAGCGGTCTTCCCCGTAGTCGCGGCGCTGGTCCAATGCCGTAAGCATGGGGCGGGTGAAGACCTCGATAACATCCGCGAAGTCAATGCCGTGCTTGCGGATGTTTTGTTCGTTCTTCCGGCCGTCCCACTCAAATATCATTGTAGCCCCATGTCGCCAGTGTGTCAATACACAAAGTATTGATAGCAGCTGAAAGTCCTGGGCTACTCCCCGCCCGTGGCCATCTGTTTCATACGCCGGGCGGCGTCGAGGGCGCGCATCTGGTCGCGGAGCTTCACGATTTCCGGCGGGGGCGTGGGGTTGGCCTTCTCCCATTCGCCGAAGTAGGGGACGTTGAGGTCTATCCAGGTGATGAGCCTGTCCCAGTCCTCGCGGGAGAGGGCGGCCTTGTGGTGCCCCTTCTTGAGCATCTGGATGAGTTTGCTGGTGTTGGCCTCCCATTCGCGCGGGGGCGGAAGGCGGATGTCGGCCTCCAGGCCGGCGCGCCGCACATATGGATGCAGGGAATTGTAGGCTTGGCTGAAGATGTTTGTCCTGCCGCCATAGTTGGTCGCATAGCCGGTGAGCCGGACGCCTTCCGGCAGTTCGGGGCGGAAGTCGGGCAGGCCCGTGGGGGATTCAGGCGAAGGGCTTCCGTTGTGGCAGCGCAGGCAATGCCTGTCCAGCACGGGCTGCACTTCGCGCTCAAAACTGAAGCCGCGAGGCGGGCCGTACCACGGCCTGATGTCGGACACGCCGCGCGCCAGCGCCTGCGACATGGGCTTGTTCGGTGGGGCCGTGTTCTGCGACTCGTGGCAGCCGACGCACGAGCGCATCTCGCCGGGCATCACGGTGAACCAACTGCGCATCACCTGCTGCGCCATGCCTTCGTCGTTGAGGGGCTGCACCATGAGCGGCGTGTTGGCGGGGGCGCGAAACAGCGCCGAGCCGTCCGCGTAAACGGGCACGGTTCCATAAATCTTTTTCACGTCCCATGTGCCGTCCATGGCGATGCTGTGGGTGTTGCCGTTACCCCAGTAGCGGTAAATCGGCTCGATGATGCGGAGGGCCTTGACCGTTCCGCGCGGCACGCCGTCAAGGCCGGGGCCGAGATACACGTCCTGCATGTACACGATGCCGTCGTTGCGTTTGGTGTCCACGTGCGCGCTCATGACGGGCGCCATGGAGCGGGGCTGAACGGGAATCGGCTCGAACGCCGCCGCGTCGGGAAACTGGAAGACGGGCACGAGGTTGTCGAAGACGTCC
Source organism: uncultured Planctomycetota bacterium (assembly GCA_964409935.1). Lineage (GTDB taxonomy): Bacteria > Planctomycetota > Brocadiia > JAADGH01 > CAYPFP01 > CAYPFP01. The sequence continues at coordinate 1,963 of CAYPFP010000084.1, forward strand.
ACCAAATAGATTCCCCACTGCGACGCGGGGTCGGGCTTGCAGGAGACGAGGAAGAATTTGTCCGAGAGCGGCCAGGGGTTGAGGAAGGTCGGATACTGTCCGGTGGCGTACTGGTCTATGATGAGGGGGACGACCTTCCGATACCGCTGCGGCAGAATCTGTTCGACGCCGTACGTCTCGCGGCGGCCTTTGGCCAGGTCGAGGATGACCACCTCGCCCATGCGCGGCCAGCCATGATGGCCCGACACGATGCACACAATCTTCGTCGGGTGGCCGGGGATGGGGCGGGCGTGCATGGGCGAATTGGGGAAGTAGGAATTGCTGCCGTAACATTCCGTCTGCCCCGTGCCGTCGGGATTCATGAAGAAGAGGATGCGGCTGAAATAGTGGGGCGTGTCGTTGTATTCCCAGCGCGTGTAGAGGATGCGGCCGTCGGGCGTGACGGTGGGGTTCCAACTGTGATCCTGGTCGAAGGTGAGTTGGCGCACATTTGTGCCGTCCTTGTCCATCCAGTACAAGAGGGCCACCTTGTCGCCGCCGGTGCAGGGGACGGCCTGCACGCAGCGATTGGAGCAGAACAGGTAGTTCCCGTCGGGCAGGTAGCAGGCGTCGTAATTGTCGAAGTCGCCGCATTTTTCATTGACCTGGCGAAGGCCCTTTCCGGCCACGCCAATCTCGAAGACCTGATAGGGATTGGGCGGCTCCGGCAGGGGCATGGAGAACAATACCTTCGTCCCATCGAAGGAGAGTTCGAGGTCGCCGAGGAAGAGGCCGTCGGACTTGAAGACGGTCGTCACTTTGCCGTCGGGGCGGACGGGGGAAAGGACGCACAATTCGGTGTCGTAGCCTTTGCGGCCCATGCTGCTGTTGCTCTGCCAGTTCTGCGGCAGTCCCAACGCGCCCTTTCGTCGCACGAACAGGAGTCGTTCGAATTGGAGGAGCGGATTGCGTGTGACGAGCGCCTCCTGCTGGAGGGCCTTGACGTCGGCTTCGAGTTCCGGCGATGGGGGCAGGGCGCGGAGGTGGTCGAGGCGGGCCAGGAATTCATCCGCCGGATACCGCGTCCCGTGAGTTTTGCGAAGGTCGAGCACGGCCAGGCGCAGGCTGACAATGCGCGCCAGAACGCCCGCTTCGGCGGCAAGGCCCCGCACGCCGTGATAACACTCGCGCCACTGGCGCGTGAGTTCCTCTTCGGGGGCCTTGAGATTCTGCATTTCCGAGCGGCGCTTCAGCAGTTCCTGACAGGCGGCGGTCTGTTTTTCGAGCGGCAGGTCGGGCGCATCCTTCTTCAGGCCGGTCAATGTCAGCCTGAGTTTCTCAAGGTGTTCTTCAACGGCCTGGGCGTAGCGGCGGCGGAGTGGCCGCCCGATGTTCTGGGCTTCCTTGCCTGGCTCCCAGATTCTGTCCTCTAGTTCTCGGGCCATTTCCTGCCGGTCGCGCTCGCCGGAAAATTCCTTCTGAACGCGCGACCACAGGTCATGCTCGCGCCTGATATGGCGTGGGTCTTTGGGACCGGCGAAACCGCTGCGGCGCGTGGAAAAATAATATGCCCATCCGCCCGTGCGGTTGACGACCTTGAGGAGGAGATGGTTTTCGCCCTTCCTGAATTTCAGGTTGGCGACGTACTGGTCGGGGGAGGCCACGGTGGGCACGTCTTTGTCAATGACCTTCTCGCCGTTGAACCATACAGCGAGGCCGTCGTCGCCGCCGAAGTAGATGCGCAGTTCCTGGTCTTTGGGCGACGTAATGACGCGGTGAAAGTAGGCGATGGCGTATTCGGTGAGTTCGAAGAAGGGATGGATGTTGAAGACTTCGCCGTCGCGGAGTTGGTCGCCCTTCTTCCAGACGGCCTGTTTTCCCTGCTTGCCGGCGTACGTCTTGTCGAAGGCGATCTCCTTTTCGGGGGGGAAGACGGTCGCGTAACCCTTGAGTCCCTCATTGTCGAAAGGCCCGATGTACCACCAGGGGCCGAGGGTCAAGTCCACCTTTGTCGTGTCCGCTGGCGCGAACTTCTTCTCCCAGTCCAGGAGGGCCGTGAGTGAGCCTTGAAACGTTTCCTGCCATGTTGGCTTCTGGACAAACGGCGGCTGATTCGTGTCCGCCGGGTGAGCGGACGTCACGGGAGAGAAGGTCAGCGCAAGCATAAGCAGTGAAGCCAGCCGTCCAGAAAACGTCGTCCGCTTCATGTCCGAAACCCTCTCTAGCGGGCCAGCGACTCAGATCACGATCATGTGCCTTATACTACGCGAGGACTATGCACGCAAGAAGAAATAGACGGCCTGGCGGTATGCCGTGGCCCTGTGTGGCACACACCATGTGCAATTCAGCGCGGCCGAATCGCGTGTGATAGGTCGTCTCCTGCTGTCCGCCGCCGAAAATCTCACTTGCCGTCACATAATGGGGTATACTAAACTATATCAGCCGTCCGCTCAGAAGCACGGGGTCCTGCCATAGCGGCAACGAAGCAGTGCGATGGTTTGCTGGTCGAGAGTTACAGAACTTCTCCCATGCAATCGCCTGGGGTGCGAATATGACACAAGAAGGAGGGTATGCATGATCCCAAGACACGTCTTGCTTAGGTTGCTGGGGTTCGGGCTGGTGTTGGCCTTTCTGGTCTCCTTGACATGCATTAACGCCCCGAGGAAGTTTGATGTCCCTCGAGGCGAACACGGGGCGGCAAAGATGGATTACCAGATAAAGGAACTCGACAGGCTGATGCAAACGACGAGCCTGGCCGATGTTCCCCCTGACTTGGACCCGGAGGTATGGTCGGCGTTCATCCCGAAGGACAACGCGGTGACGCCGGCGCGCGTGGCGCTGGGGAAGAAGCTGTATTTTGACACGCGCCTCTCGCGGGACGGCACGGTTGCGTGCGCCACGTGCCACGATGTCACCCGCGGCTTCACCGACCAACTCAAGGTCTCCGAGGGGATCGCCGGCCAGTTGGGGAAGCGCAACGCGCCAACGGTACTGAACACGGCCCTGCTTCAGACACTGTTTCTGGATGGGCGCTCGCCGACTCTCGACCACCAGGCCATGATGCCGATCGTGAATCCGATTGAGATGGGCATGCCCGACGAGGCGTTTGCCGTGAAGGCTATCAGTTGGGACCCGGAATACCAGAGGGCCTTCAAGGAGGCGTATGGCCGCGAGGTGAGCTATGCCGATATCGGGCGCGCGATCGCCGCGTTTGAGCGGACGCTGATATTCATGGACTCGCCTTTCCGGCGGTTCCTCAAGGGCGACAACGGGGCTATCTCGGCTGACGCGCGGGCGGGCTGGGTCCTCTTTAACGGCAAGGCTCGGTGCGTCTCGTGTCATCACATGAACCTGTCCAATCCCTTGGGTACGGACAACCGTTTTCACAACATCGGCGTCTCCGCGCGGCACCATGACTTCGAGGGCTTGGCCAAGCGTGCCCTGAAGGCCCTGAGCGCAGACCCCTCGGAGAAGAAACTGGACGAACTGGCCTTGGGCACGGACATGAGCGAGCTTGGCCGCTTCATGGTTACAAAGAACCGCGCTGACACTGGCGCCTTCCGCACGTCCCTCCTGCTGAACATTGGGATCACCCCGCCCTATATGCACGACGGTTCGCTTCCGACCCTCTGGGACGTCATGGATCACTACAACAAGGGGGGCGAGCCTAATCCGTTCCTCGACGGCGGCATGGAGCCGCTCGCCTTGACGGACGCGGAGATTGACCAAATGGTTGCGTTCCTTTTCGCCCTGACCGACGACCGCTTTGCGGCCGAAAACCAGCGTCAATTGGATGCGCAAAGGGCCGCAGCCGCCGCGAGCCGCCCTTTCCGGGACGATGACCTGGCGTTCCGGCGAAGGCTCGCGTTTGAGAGCAGGGTCATGGGCGCCGGCAAATGACTAGGAGATGATTATGAAGAAGAGACAGAGACGCGTTGCCGGGGATATGCACGGACGGCGGCAGTGCTTTGAGTCGCCCAGGAGTCTCGACCGGCGTTCATTCCTCAAGGCGTCTGCCGCGGCGGTGGCCGCCGTGGTCGGGGAGCGGGTGCTTTTGCCGAAGGGACTGATATCCGCGAGTGTTGCGCATGCGGCGGATGTGCCGCGAGTTTCGCCTTCTTTTCGCTTCGCTTACATTTCCGACTCCCATCTGTATTCGCGGGGCCTGAACGACCGGTTTGCGCGCGCCCTGCTCCGGGCCGTGGACGACATGAATAGCCTCGATCCGCAGCCGGACTTCGTCTTCTACGGCGGTGACCTTGCGCAACTCGGCCAGGCCCATGAACTGGAGTTGGGGGCGCAGATACTCCGAAACCTGAAGGCCCCGGTGAAGATGATGGTGGGGGAACACGACTGGTTCCTGGACATGGGGGAGAAATGGCGGCAACTGTTCGGGGAACCCACGTATTCCTGGGATCACAAAGGCGTGCACTGCGTCGTGCTCATGAGCGTGATGGAGCGCGATTTCTGGACGGCGCGCGGCATGACCCCCATGCAGCGTATGCAGACCGTTGCCGGTCTCGACAACCGTATGCAAAGTCCTTTCATGGTGGGCGACGCCCAGCGTGACTGGCTGAAGAAGGACTTGGAGAAGTACCCCAATAACACCCCGTTGATTGTCTTCTCGCATTCCCCGCTCTACAAGCTGTACAAAAACTGGAACTTCTGGACGGATGACGCCGAGGACGTTCAGGCCATCCTTCGCCGCTTCGACCGTGTCGTGGTGATCCACGGACACACCCACCAACTGTTGACCAACCGCATCGGCAACATCCACTTCCATGGCCTTCTGTCCACCGCGTGGCCGTGGCCCTACGCGCCGGCGGGGATGCCGGAACTGACCATCCAGATGGCGCGGCCCGACCCGTTCAACCCGAACGACGGTTGCGGCGACGGCGAGGTGCTGTGCTACCCGGACGGTCTGGTGGACAAGGTGTACAATCTGTGGAACCGGAATCCCATCACGATTGTAAAGGGCTATACGGCCAGTTGGGGCAAAGAGCACGTACCGCCCAGGCCGAATCGTCCGGGTTATTGAGATAAGCGGCAAGTTCAGATACTGAGGGAGGTTGCCATGTCTTGGTCTGCCAGGTACTTGGTTGTCGTTCTCGCAGCCGTCGTTGTCGTTGGTATCGGGCTGTCTGCGCAAAGCCCCCCGTTGACGGAGGCCATTGCGGAGGACAAGGATGCAAAGAAGGCCGACGCAAAGGCAATCGCCGATGCGCACATGGCCCAATGGAAAGTGAAGAACCCGAACAAGGTTGAGCAATGGGTGAAGGAGGAAAAGGAGCGCCACAAGATACAGCCGCCCGCCGACAATCGTGACCTGCTCAAGGGCGAGCAGGGCAAGGGCCATACCTATGGCAGTTTCACGGAGCAGGACATTCTTATCTGGGCGCGTGAGACGGAGAAGCTGGTCGTGGAAGGCTCGCGAATCTTTCACAGCGCCGAGAGGATGGGCGGAACCATCGGCGTTTCGTGCGACATGTGCCACCCCGACGCAGCAAACACCCATCCGGAAACATACCCGAAGTTCCAGACCCAGATGGGCCGCGTTGCCCTGCTGCGGGACATGATCAACTGGTGCCTTGAGCATCCCGTGCGCGGAAAGGCCCTGGCGCCTGACGACCCGCGAATGAGGGCGCTTGAGGCGTACATCTTGGCGCAGCGAAAGGGCGTAACCATGAACTATGGCAGGCACTGAGGTGTGCTTGTTCGGTGTCAGGCGGAAAGGCGGCGGAGGTCAATCCTCTTAAGTGCCGAAACCCTTTCGCCTCTCCCACTGGGTTGGATGGTCTATGGGGAATTCACGCGCCATGATGGACCTGGCAACGCGGCGAAGTCCTTCGTCCAACGAAACCTTTGGCTCGCCGAGCAGACGCGCCATCTCGTCGGCCTTGCCGAGAAGGGCCGTGGGCTTGGGTGTCCGTTTGAACTTGGGCTTGCTTCCCATAAGCTGGCCGAGCTTCTCGGCGATCAACCGCACGGACACCTTCCGCGTCCCGGTGAGATTCAGAATCCGTGCCGGGACCCTCGCCGCCTTGTGCGAGGCGATCATCTTGTCCATCAGGTCGTCGAGCCAGATGACGTTGACGTAACTCGTTGTGAGGTCTACGGCCTCGCCGTCGCGTATCTGGCGCGCGATGTCCGTCGGCACTCCAAACTCTTCGTGATAGCCGTAAAAGATGCGTTGAATGACCGAGGGCGTGCCGTTGCGGCGGGAAAAATAGTCCACCATCCACTCGCCGCCGAGGCGGGTCGTGGCGTACAGGCTGGGCGGTTGTGGGGGGGCTGTCTCGTCGAGGCCGTCCCGTGAATCCGGATAGACGTTCCCGCTGGAGGCGAAAAGGAACGCTCGCGTCTTCTTGAAGTGTTCCATGGCTCTTCCCACGGCGCGGACGTTCATCTCGACCGTGTAATCCGGCTCGCTCTCCGACCCAAATTTCAGAGCGGCCTCGTGAAACACGCAGTCGTAATCGGTGGGAATGCCTTTGAACGCGCCGACTTGTGCGACATCGCGTCTGAAGGTCTTTACGCCCATGTCCTTAAGAATGCGGAGTTGCTCCGCATTGCTGAAGCGGGCGATCGCGTGCACCGTATTCCCCATCTCGACGAGCTTCCGGACGAGATGCTTGCCGATCTTGCCCGTCCCGCCAACAACCATGACAAGTTTACCGCGCATAGGAGTGCTCCAGGTTCATCGGTTATAGCTGTGTGTCAGTTGTTTCTCTGCCTCAAACGTGCGCTCCAGGCGTTCGTAATTCTTGCGACACTTCTCCATCTCATGCAGCAGGTTGTCGGGGTCTTCGAAGGCTTGGTACAGAATGGCGCCCTCGGCCTGTTTGGGTATCGGCCACTGCGCCAGGTGGCAGAGGGTCGGCGCTACATCAACAAGCCACACATTGCGGTCCAGCGCCGCGCCTTTCTTTACCCCGGGTCCGGCCATGATGAAAAGCCCTTCGATGGAGCCGATGCCGTACTTGGCCGTTGGCAGCACGGGTCCGTGCTGTCCGCAACGTTCCTCGCGCACAGCGTACACGACGTCGCCGATGCGGTCGCCGTACAAGCCGATCACGCGCGCGTCTTCGGCCCTCAGTGCAAAAACCACCGGCTTGATGCCCAGTTCGGGGTCCGTGTAGTTGTACAACGCCTTGATGATGGCCTCGCGGACCTCGTCGTACTCCTTGCCGGGGGCGACGATTCCGTGGGGATCGCGCCCCTTCAGGTTGACATAAATGTAGCAGGAGCGTTGCACGGCGGCTTTGGTCTGGGACCAGTCAATCTCGGGTGGCCCAACCTGGCCCTGGGGTTTGGGTTTGTACACGGTGAGGCCGGCATCGGCCAGTATCTTGCCGATGGGCACATGGCCCGTCGTGGTCTGCGCCCCATGGTCCGACACCACAACGACGAGCGTATCTTCTCCCGCGTGTTTCAGCACCGTCTCGAAGTACCGATCCATCTCCTTGTAGAACGCCATTTCCAGTTTCTGGAATCGCGCGACGACGGCGGCATCGGGACTTGTCTTTGGGTCGAGGCGTTTGCCGAAGGCGTGGTAAGCCCAGTCGGGGCAGTGCAGGTGGGTGCAGAACAAATCCCACGGCTTCTTCGATAGCAGATAATCCGCCGCCGCGCACATGTAATCATGATTGGCCTTCATGATTTCGATGTGCGTCGCGTCGTCAACCCATTCCCGGTTCAGCTCTTCGTAGCCGAAGTTCGGCAGCGGCATGGCATCGAGGGTGGCGAGCTCGTCGGCCAGGGACCTCGGATGGGTGAAGCCGCTGAGGGAGCACAGGGGCGAGAGATATAGCTTTATCTCCTCGCCGCTCGGCGACAGTTCGAGAAGCTTGAACTTGAACACGGCCTTCTTCTCCCCCTGCGCGGTCTGGAATGTGCGGCTAAGCTTCTCGCTCCAATCGCCGACGCGCAGGCGGCACAGGGGCTTGGCCGCGTCCTTGGATTCACTGATGAGAATTCCGTCTTTGAGCACCAGGGCATGCCATGTCTGTGCCGTCATGGGTTTGAGCGTCTTGCGCCCCTCGCACCGAACCTCAAACTCGAAGCCTGCGTTGGGTGGAGCATTTGTCCACCCCTCGGCCTTCTTGGGTTTGATCTGCTGCGACATGGGGTAGGGTTCGGTCGCGAACAGTTGGGAATCGGCTACATCCGCCCGAACGTCCCACGGCAGGTCGCTTTCGTTGTGAAGGCGCCATTCGTTGATGGCCAGCCCGGCCCCTGCCACCTGCACGCCGGCCTCGCCCAGGGTGGACGGCCACGTGGATGGATAGTTCAGGACGATGCTCTTCTTGCCCACCCGGGCGATGGCGTTCCACAGGAACTCGGCCTGTGTGTCAGCGGAGTTGAAGCCGGCGTGGACCTTATCAAGCGGGTCCCCGGGATTGTGCACGTGGAAACAGGTGATGCCGTGCGTGCCCGGCCATGCGCCGGTGACGATGGTCGTCCAGTTGGGCGGCGTGATGGTCGGGAACGGCACCATGCAGTTGTTCGCCACGACTCCGCCGTCGAGGAGTTTCTTGACGGACGGGATATGCCCCGCCGCCGCGAACTGCCGCACGCGCGGCGTAATGGGCGCATCCACCCCGATGATCATGACGCGACGGACCTTCGGCATGGTCTTTCTCCTTTCTGCCATACGGACGGATTACTTGTGAAGTTGGACGAATCGTCGGATGGAACGGTCATACGTCTTTTCCACCTCCGGCGGGAAGAAGCAGGCCGGCAGTTGGTCGTTCATCCGATGGTAATGCATGCACTCGCAGCACTTTCCTTTCTTCGTACAGCCGGAGTAGGTGCACGTGCACATCTCCAGGTTCTTCTGCAGGCTGGGGCAATTTTTCATCCTGGGTCTCCTCATGAAGTGGTCGTCAGCGCTCTCGGTGTTTGGGCGGTGGCCGATCCATTCACGACTCCACCCTGAGGAATCGGCTCTTCCCGCGCACGACGTCGAGGCGGTCAATCTGGGACACCGCCTGCCGCATGGCGCCTTCCTTGGCTAAGTGCGTCATCATGATGAGGGGGACGGTGTTCCCGTTGCGGCGCTCGGGCTGCACGACCGATGCGATGCTGATCTGGTGTTTGCCCATGATGCCGGAAATCTTGGCCAAGACGCCGTACTTGTCCACGACCGTGTACCGGAGAAAATAGCGGCACGTGATCTCGCGAATGTCCAGTAGCGTGACGGGGGGCGAGTCGTCGGCAAAGGTGTCGAGGTGGCTGAACGTGACCTGCGCCCGGCCCAGGGCGATGTCCACAATGTCCGCCAGCACGGCGCTGGAGGTCGGTTGCTGTCCCGCCCCGCGCCCGTATAGCATGGTCTCGCCCACGGGGTGCCCGGTGACGCAGATGGCGTTGAATACCCCGTTGACGGATGCCAGGGGATGTCGGTGGGTCAGAAGCGTGGGATGCACGCGCAGGTCAAGACGCTTGCCGCGCTTGCCGATGGCAAGGAGTTTGAGGGTGTACCCCATGGCGTGCGCGTCGTTAATGTCCTCGATGTGGACGTGTGTGATGCCTTCGCGATGGATCTTCGAGGCGTCCACGTTGACTCCGAATCCGACCTTGGCGAGGATCGCCAGTTTGTTTGTGGAGTCGTACCCCTCGACGTCGGAAGACGGATCGCGCTCGGCGTATCCGAGGCGTTGCGCCTCGGCAAGGACGGCCTCGTACTTTGCGCCGGCCGAGGTCATCTGTGTGAGAATATAATTGGTCGTGCCGTTCACGATCCCGAAGATGGATTCAATTCGGTCGGCAACGAATCCGTCGCGGAGGGCCGCGATGATGGGGATGCCGCCGCCGACGCTGGCCTCGAAGGTCACGCAGCGTTGCGCCCTGTGTGCCGTTGCGAAGATCTCGCGGCCGTGCGCCGCCAGAACGGCCTTGTTGGCCGTGACCACGTGCTTGCCGGACTTCAGCGCCGCAAGGATAAACTCGCGCGCCGGATGAATGCCGCCGATGAGTTCGACGACGACGTCGAGGTCTGAGGCCTGCAGCACGTCCTCGGCGTGCGTCGTGACCAGTTGCGCCGGTATCTTCAGTTTGCGCGCGCGCCTGGGGTTCACTTCGGCGATGCGCGCCAGAATCAGTTCCACGCCGATGCGGCGCGACAGATGTTTTCCTTCGCTCAACAGCATCCGCGCCACGCCGCTGCCGATGGTGCCCAGTCCCAGAAGCCCTATCCTGAGTCGCTTCATTCCGATTTCCTCATTCTGAGTCCATGATTCGCCCACATTGCCACGGACGGGCAGAATATCATGAAGTTATCCGACCGACGGGCAATATGCAAGTGCCGTCCGGGCAGAGCTGCGCCGGCGCCCGTATGTCTCTCCGCCGTCACCCGCGCGCGACTCTCTTGAGAAAGACGAGGTATTCGCGCGCGAACTTCTCGACATCCTTTTCCTCCGGCACAGGTTCCAGCATGTTGACCCAGCCGTCGAAGCCGACGGCGCGCAGGCCGGCGAAGTAGGCAGGAATGTTCATGGGCGTGTTCTGTTGAATGGCCAGGCGTTTGTAGCCAATAGTCGTTCCGCTGCGCAGCTTGAGCTTCGACGCCGTTTCCGTCGGCGGCAGAACGACGAGGGATTGGATGTTGGAGGCGAAGATCTGGGGGGCGATCTTGCGGAAGTTGTCGGCGGTGAAGGTATCCCCGGCCATGTAGTGGTTGGCGGGTTCGGTAATGAGGCCGAAATTTGGCCGGCCGATCCGGGCGAGGGTCTGTTGGGCAAGCGCGAAGGTCTCGAATTCGCCCCCGGTGTGCATCTGCGAGCCAAGCCGTATGCCGTGCGGCGCGGCCAGGTCCGCGGCCTTCTTGATGAACTCCGCGTCACCGCCTATGCGGATGAGGCCGCAGTGTAGTTCCTTTGCCATCTCGAGGACTTTGGGAAGCGCTGCAAGTCCTTTCTCCCCGGCATCTTTCAATCCCATGATGGCGACGTGCAGCCCGGTGTCCTTGAGGGCCGACTGCACTTCCTGCAAGGTTGAGGGCGGGCTATCCGGAGAAAGTTGCGACGCTCGGAGGTCTACGCCTTCGTAACCGGTGCGCTTCGCCAGCTCGATGAACTGGGCATTGGTCATGGTGTGCTTGGCGGCGCCCAGTTCGACGTATCGTCCCGAAAGCGAGAATTTCATGACGTTCTCTCCTCAGTGGGGAAATGGATGGTCAGTCTAGACCCCGTAACTTTACACGAAAACCCGCCGCAGTCAACCCAAATGCCGCGTTCGCATTTGTGTGACTACGAGGTGGGCGCGGCGCGTGGGTTCGGGTACGCGGTATCGCCCTCGGCAGCGCCGCGTAATCGCGATGGCTGTTTGAAGGTCCATCCGGTGTCCGGGTGATACGTACACTGGGGCGATGTCTGTCTGTGTCCGGAGCGCGGCTCCGACTTTACGGCCGTCAAACAGCAGGGGGACGTGTTCGCCCCAGTGCCGGGGTACGCAGGAGTGTTCGCCGCATAAGAGCCTCTTGGCGCAACCAATGGATGGGCAATCGAGCAGAATCCCCAGGTGGCACGCAAGCCCGAATCCGCGCGGATGAGACGTCCCCTGCCCGTCCACCATGACAACGTCGGGTGTTGTCCTCAGGGCGCTGAACACTCTGGCGAGGATGGGAATCTCGCGGAAGGACAGCAGTCCAGGGATATAGGGAAAGGTGGCCTGCCCGGAGGCTGTGCGCGTCTCAATGACACGGGGTTCGTCTTGACTTCCGGGTCGGGCAAGGCAGATCACCAGCACCGCCGCGAACAACTGATTCGTGGACTTTGAGTAGGAGATATCGGCGCCGGCTACGAGAAGGCGCGCCCTTGTGGCCAGGCCGGACGGGGCCTTGAGAATGAGATGTTCGCGCAAACGGTTCTGAATCGCCACTGCGTCGTGGTAGGTGACATTCCATCGGTGAAGTCGGCGGACTTTCATGTCCTCTTGAGTCCCTGGCTCACCTTTCGTATGGCGGCGGCAATGTCCTGAACGTCGCGTTCGCTCAGAAACTGGTTTACTTGCGTCGCAACCATGGAATCAAGCACGCCCTGGGTTATCGGGCATGTCTTCTCCGTATACGTGATGTTGGGTCTGGCGTTGGGATGGTCGAAGGGGTGCCGCGAGTCGCCGAAGAGCCGCTGGTCGCGCACGGCTTCATGGCACAGGAAGATGGGCTTGCCGATATAGTGGGCGGAGCAGCCGATGCCTTCGGCGCTGAGGGCCTTTGCGAACTCGTCGGCCGTGAAGGGGGCTTCCGGCAGAACGCGCATCCCGTACTGCCAGTACGTGTGTTTGCATCCGTCGAGCAGGCGTTGGGGGATGACGTGGGGGTTTCCGTTCAGAAGCTGGGTCAGTTGTTCACCGCGTTGCCGGCGGAGGCTGATGACGTTCCTGAGTTTCCGTGTCTGCGCCAGGGCCACCGCGCCAGTGAGTTCGTTCATGCGGTAGTTCGGTCCGAACGTCGTATACCTTCGGGGTCCGTACTCCGCTCTGTGCCACCCTTTGTCCATGAACAGTCGCCCGCGCAGAGCGAGTTCGTCATTGTTGGTGATGGTGATGCCGCCGTCGCCGCAGGTGATGTGTTTGGACTGCTGAAGGCTGAAGCACCCGATGTCCCCGATGGTTCCGACCAGGCGTCCTTTGTACTGGCTCATGTGTGCCTGGGAACAGTCCTCGATGACGGTAAGCTGGTGCTTCCGTGCGACCTCCATGATGGGATCCATGTCGCACGGGTTGCCGAAAAGGTGGATCGCCATGATGGCCTTGGTCTTGTTGCTGATCTTGCGCTCTATGTCGGCGGGATCCATGTTGAAGGTGTCCGGCTGCACCTCGCAGAAAATTGGGATGGCTCCCTGGTACAGGATGGGGATGATGCTTCCGATGTCCGTGATGGGGCCGACTATGATCTCGTCTCCGGGGGATGGGTTGACCATGCCGACGGCGATGTGCAGGCTGGCCGTGCCGGATGTGCTGGAGATGGCGTGCCGGGTCTGGTGTATCTCGGCAAATTCCTTCTCGAACTGGAGAACCTTGGTGCCTCCGTAGCGGAACATGTTGCCTGAATTGATGACGTCAATAAGCTCTTTGATCTCCTCCTGCCCGACTTTCTTTCCGCCGGGTAGGGGCGTTGCCCGCACTTTTGGCCCGCCGGTAATCGCCAGTTTCTCCTCCGCCATGGTGTCTCCTCAATGCGTGGGCGCGTAGTATGGGTTATCTGTCGGTGGTGGCGTTTCTCACGCACCGAAACCCGTAATCATCATACCCCAGACAGACGTCGGGAAGGGCCGGGGCGTCGCTCATGCGGTAAACGGAACTGCATTTCTCCGGCGGACTTGTCCAGGCTCCTCCTCGAAGAACGCGCTTGGTTCCCGTGTCGGGTCCGCGAGGGTCATTGTGGGGGCTGGACCGGTAGTAGTCCTCGGCGTACCAGTCGTTGCACCATTCGGCGACATTGCCGTACATGTCCCAGAGGCCCCAGGGATTTGGGGTCTTGGCGCCGACGGGGTGCGTCTTCTTGTCGGAGTTGGCCTTGAACCAAGCGTGGCTTTTCAGTGTCTGCGGGTCGTCGCCAAAGCTGTGCTTGGTCGTGGTGCCTGCCCTGCACGCGTACTCCCATTCCGCCTCGGTCGGCAGTCTGTACCCGTTGGCGGTGAAATCACAGGCCCATGTGTCTTCGTCGTAACAGGGCTTGAGTCCTTCCTTCTCGGAACGAGCGTTGCAGTACCGGACGGCCTGGGTCCAGCGAATCTGCTCCATCGGATTTTGTTCCCCGTCGAACTTGGCGGGGTTGTTCCCGATGAGGTCCTCGTACATGGCCTGGGTGACCTCGCGCGTGTCCATGTAGAAGGCGCTGACCGTGACCTCGTGTGCGGGCTGCGTATCGGGGGGGCCTTTGGCGTCGCCCATCACGAATGTCCCGCCGGGAATGAGCGCCATCTCGAAGCCCGACTCCGTCTTTATCACCTTCGGCGTCTGGGTCTGTGCTGCGGGGGCGGGCTTCCCCGCGTCTTCCTCCGTCTTTGTGCCGCACGAAAGGGAAAGGAAGATTCCAAGCGCCAGAATTCCGCTTGGAATTGTACATCTCAATCCACAGTGACGCATTGCTATTTCCGTATCCGTGTCACAAGATTGCACTTGAGGCGAATGAAATGTGCGGCCTGTCAGTTGGTGAGCGCTCCTTCGTGGCCGTGGGCGCACCACAGCATTTCCCTGGTGAGGTCCCGCATGTCTCTGGCGAAATCGAATGTCGAGTCGTCCTTTGCCTGCGCCATGATGTATCCGGCCCGCTGCCGGATCTCCTTGGTGACGACGCGGAAATCGCCGATGGCATGATCCTGGCTGCCGCCGATGGAGCGCGTGGCGCGGCCCAGTTCCTTGGCCTTCTCAATCTTCTTGTCATCATTGGCGTCTATGAGCGCCCTGGCCTTCTCGATGAGGACTTTGGCGGCGGCGGGATTTCTCTCCCCCAGTTTCAAGTACTCGTACCGCTTGTCGAATCTTGTGAGCATGCCGTCGAACTCATCGGCCAGTGCGGCGAGCGAAGGTTTTTCAGACCTGGTTTTCACGCAAAGGTCGTGCGCCTTCTTCTTCCAGTCCATGTATTCAGTGATGCGCTCCCGGACAACAATAACGAAGTTGTCCATGGCTTCAAGGCGCTTGAGCAGATATTGCTTCTTGGCTTTCTCCTGTTTGGCGTCGAAGATTTTCTCGTACTCCTCGGTCACGCCGCACGTGGCGGGATACTTGTCCTTTGTCATCCGCTTTACGCGAAGTTCCTCCGGCAGGGGGGCTTCGGGCGTTCCGTCCAGCGCCTCAGCGAGCACGTCCATCGCCGTGAAGGTATGGGCGGGCGTGCTGGATGCTTTTTGCAGGGGATACAGGAGGGCGGCCCCGTCGGTCTTATATTTGATGTACGGAAGGCTCTCGAACTTGCTGGCTCGCAGGTGGGCGCGGTCGCCCTCGATGCAGGCCGGATACGCGTACGTGCCGCGCGCGGATGCCCACACAGTCCGCTTCTGTTTAAGCCCGACGCCGAAGCTCTCGTAATTGTTGCCGTCTTTCTTGATGACCATGGGCCAGGAATCAATGAATCCGTCCTGGCGGCGAATATCCGCACGCCAGAGGGCTTGAAAGGGGATCGTCCAGTCGAGCGTCTTGTCTTTCACGGCGCTCAATTCGCTGATCTTCTGTTCAAACCAGATGCCGCGATGTGCCATGACGGCGACCCACACGTTGTGAGATGGCTCTTTCCCATACTCAATTTCGGTTGCCGTGATGGTGCGATTGTCTCCTTCTCCCGCAAGCCTCAACTGAACGTTTTGCCTTGCGGAACGCCACACGCACATGACAAGGGCATTGCCCTGATCGGCGAGATGGAGGATCATGCGCTCGCTCGGAAAACGCAACTGTGCATCGGCGGTATCCGCGGCGCTGATGACAAGGTCGCCGCCGTAGAGGTCCGGCAGCACGGCATGACGGCTCTGCGTCTCGACAACAATCCTCTCCCCGCCCTCGCCGGGCTGTGTCTC
>CAYPFP010000084.1:17559-23954 GCA_964409935.1 uncultured Planctomycetota bacterium
CCAGGTAGCTGTTTGCGGCGCAGGCGTCGCCCTTGAAGGAGTGTGCGGCGTTCCCGTGCGACACCTCGGCCCATCCGTCCTTGCGCTTCACTGCCTCGTCGGCGAGCGGTGCGGCTGAGGCGGTTTGCGTGTCATAAAGACGCACTGCCTCTGCGGCGGCGGTCTCTTGGGTGATCTGTGTGTAGGGAACATAGTTGCCCTCATACAATCGAAAGACATCGGCTCTGTAGGCGCATCCGGATTGTAGGCAACTTATGTACGCAAACCAGCCTTCGGGAAAGTCCTTCTCCGCCTTGAACGTGACGTGGAGTTCTTTCCATTCTGCGACGAGGGTGAAGTTCTGGCTCCTGGCCACCCGATCATGCGGCTTTGCGGACCGTTCAATCTGGAGGCTTATCGTTACCGGCCCGGTTAGGCTCTTGGCGAGAACGGCAAAGGTGTACGTCTTTCCCTTTTGGCCGCCGGGCATGCTCTGGCCGAGTTGTGTGCCCCAGCCTGTGACGTTCCGCAACGTGACCTTGGCGCTGCGTTCGCCGGCGGCGGCTTCCTCTCTGTCAACGCAAAAATCGGCCTCGGTGTTGCCGTCCTTGTCAATGCGCCAGCCGTGGTCTCCCATCCCGCGTATCTCGAAGCTGGAATTTCGGAAGAGATTGTCTGGGGAGTGCTTTGTCTGTGCAAGCGTCAGCGCAGGTGAGACTGACAGCACAATAGCTGCGACAAGGTTGATGTATTGTGAAGAGGTCATGTTTCTCCCGAAATGTTTGAATGGTTAGTCGGTCAATCCGCTCTCAACGCCCAAGGTGTTCTGGAGGACTTCGGCCGTTCGCTGGCGAATGGTCCACGCAAACCGAAACGCGGCCTCGTCTTTGGCCTCGAGCATTCGGTATCCTGCCGACTGCCTCATTTCCTTGGCGATCATTCGGAATACGCCGAGGGCATTATCCTGGTTGGAGGCGATTGTTCGAAGGTCGCGGCCGAGCTGTTTCGCGTGTTCGTCCTTCTTGTCTTCATTGGAGTCCACAAGAGCGATGAACTTCTCTACGAGAACATGAGAGGCGGCTGGAGTCCGGTCGGCTAGTTTGTGCTTGGCGTAGGCGGCCTCACACCTTGCCGCCATCTGCTCGATCTCGTTGGCGAGTGCGGAAAGGTGAGGGTGCTGGGCTTTTTCCGTGGCGCACAATTCGCGCGTCCGTTGGCTCCAGTCCATGTATTCCTGAATGCGCATCCTGACGACCACGTTGAAGTAGTTCATTCTTGTGAAGCGTTCGATGATCTGCCTCTTCTTGGCGCGTTCTTCTTTTGCGTGAAATATCTTTTCCACCTCGTCCGTTGTGCCGCACACGCCGGGATACCGGCTTCTGGCAAGCACCTTCACCTGCATGTCGTCTGGACGCGTAAACTCGGGCGTTTCGGCCAAAGCCTCCCGTAGGAACTCTAGGGCGCTGTATGCTGTCTTGGGGGTTGCGCCGGTGTTCTGAAATGGGTAAATCACGATCATGGCATCGGGCTTGTACTTCAGCTCTTTCAGGGGTTCGAACTTCGGGGTCCGCAGATAGGCGGCATTCTGCTCGATCTGCGCCGGATAGCCGAAAGTGCCTCGAGCCGGATGCCAAACGGTGCCTTCCTTCTTTAGCGAGATGCCGAAACCTTCCCACTGGCCGGGCTTGTCCTTCTTGATGACGAGCTTCCAGGAGTCAATGAGATTGTCGGTGCGGCGGTAGTTGGCTCTCCATAGGGCGGGGTAGGGCATTTGCCAGTCGAGCTTGGTAAATTTCACGGCGTTGAGCTCGCCTGCATTCTTCTGGTGCCAGATGGCGGGCGCCGCGAGCACCCCCACCGTGACGCGCATATCCAAATCCTTCTTGTACTCAATCTCGGCGCTGGAGATCATGCGGGTTGCCCCATCGCCCTGCAGGCCGATGGTGACGCCTTGTTGGTTGGAGCGCCAGGCACACTGAATGATGGCGTTTCCATCGCCGGCCATGGCGAGCAGCATGCTCTCGCTCGGCAGCCGCAGCCGCGAAGCCGGTGTGTCTTTGGCCGTCACGACGAGGTCGGCTCCAAAGAGGTCGGGCACGACGACGTGTGGGCTGCTCATTTCGACGAGAATCTTCTCGGCTCCTGGGCCGGGGGCGGTCTCGACGAATGGCTTGCCCTTCTTGATCAGGTATCGCCCCGAAATGGAAGTGCCGGACTGGGTAGCGGCTGTGGCTTCGAGGAGATAGCTGTCGCTGGTGTGATCGAGGAGGCGGAACGACGTAATTGCCTTGGCGGTGTCTGCTTTGAGGCCGAGAGGAACGAGTGTTGGCCCCTTGACGAAGTCGTCGCCCAGGCGGTAGTACACTTCTGCGCCGTTGGCCCCTCTCCGCAGGACAAGGGCGAGGTACTGGTTGACGATGCACGCGTCTCCTGTGAAACTCGCAGTGTCGCCGGTCATGGGGTTCCATTGGGGCTTTGTGAGGACGGCGGCCGGGCTGATGCTCGTCGCGGAACCTCGCGCGGTGTCCCACAAAGAGATGGTGTCGGTCGCTGGCTTGGTGTCCGCGGCGATCAGGCTCAGGGTCATTGTGATTGAGAGACAGAGAGTAAGGCTAGTCTGTGTCCTGATAAGCATTGTATGATCCTTGTTACAGTGTGCATCCCAAGACTGTGAAGGCCATTCTACTGGCAGTCCATTTAAATTGCAATTGAGTCGGCGCTGCCCTAGAATCTCAGCGGTTAGGGAGGACGGCCGGAGCGGCTTGCGCGTGGAGGGTTGGCGATGAGCAAGGGGAAAGTGGGCGTGTGTGTTGTCGGATGCGGGGACATGGGTACGACTCACGCAAAGGCCTGGATGCGTGGGGAAGTTGGCCGGGTCGTGGCCGTGGCGGACCCCGACGTCGCGCGGGC
Organism: uncultured Planctomycetota bacterium; assembly: GCA_964409935.1. Taxonomy (GTDB): domain Bacteria; phylum Planctomycetota; class Brocadiia; order JAADGH01; family CAYPFP01; genus CAYPFP01. The sequence goes on from CAYPFP010000084.1 coordinate 20,449, forward strand.
GCAGAAGCTTGCCGCTGAATGCGGTCTCGATCGCGCTTACAGCGATTGCCGGGAGGCCATTCCCCGGCCCGACGTTCACGTGGTCTCGGTCTGTACGCCTACATGCTTTCATCCGTCGGTCTCGATGTTCGCCATGGAGCAGGGCAAGCACGTGCTCTGTGAGAAGCCGATTGCGCTTACTGTGGCCGACGCCGAGCGCATGATCGCCGCGTCGCAGGCGCGCAATCTGAAACTGGCCGTCGGTTTCGTCCTCCGGTTCAGTCCTGCAACGGAACTGATTGCCCGTCACCTGAAGGACGGTTCTATCGGGCGCCCCGTCATGTTCCGGCACGCGCAGGTCGCGGAGATTCGTCCTAAGCGCGCCATGCATGACCGGCACCAAAACAACGGCCCCATCGTGGACACCTGCTGCCATAACTTTGACATGTGGCGCGTCTGCTTTGGCGCCGAGCCTAAGCGCGTGACGGCGCGCGGCTTCACGTTCGGCCGCAATAAGCCGGAGCTTGCTCACCTGAAGGAACTGGCCGTGGATACGGCTGCCGTCATCGTGGAGTTCGCCGGCGGGGACCTGGGCGTCATCACTATCTCCTGGGGGCTGCCGGCCGGTACGCGTTACCCGGGCGGCTCGGATATCCTCGGCCCCGACGGCATCATCAGGGTGGACGGTTTGGCCGGACTGACCTTGGTAAAGGGGGGCAAAGAGGAGAAGATCGGCGATCCCAGCAAGGCCCTGCCGGACTTGCACGTGGCGCAGACGACGTGCTTTGCCCGTGCTGTCACAGGGGGCGATCCTGTCAAGGCCTCGGGCGCTGACGGTCTGGCGGCCTTGAAGGTGTCGCTGGCGGCATTGGAGTCTGTCGAGACGGGCAAGTCGGTGGACTTGTGAGCCGTTTGAATTTGTGTTGACAACCTGGCTGTATGGATTATAGTACCCGCGGGCGGTTGCCCCGCTAGTGCCAGGCACGCGGCAAACGTCCGCCGCGAGCCAGGCACTAATGAGGGAAAGGTGCTTCCATGGTTGAACTGGTGTTCCTGACAGGAAGACGGCGGGGGCAGCGTTTGTCCCTCGTCGAGGGCAAGGTCTTTACCGTCGGCCGCAGCTCCACCAACGACCTGTGTCTGCGCGATCATAAGGTCTCCCGCATTCACTGTCAGCTTGAACTCGCCGAGGGCGAGTGCACTTTTTCGGACCTGAACAGCACCAACGGTACGTTCGTCAACGGCGAAAAGGTGGGGGAGAAGGTCCTGAAGCCCGGCGATCATCTCGGAATTGGATTGACGAGCCTCCTCTACGAGGGCGAGATCAGAGGCAAGGCCGCCAGGCCTAAGGCGCCGGCGGCCATGCTTTACTGCTCGGAGTGCCACGGTAGTATCCCCGGTAAACAGCTTGGGGTCGGCAAGGCTACCTGGATGAGCGAAAGACTGCTGTGTGGCGAGTGCTTGCCGAAGTTCGTGGCGGGTCAGTTGCGTCGCAGCGCGGAGAAGGAAGAGTCGGGGCGGCTTGTCCCTGAAAGTCTCATCGGCATGGTATTCGCAGGAAACAAGATCGTTGAGAAGATTGCCGACGGGAACCTGGGCCCGGTGTTCCGTGCCGATCATGTGACTCTGCACCGTCCCGTGGCCCTGCAGATCCTCAACCCCGAGGTGACCGGCGATCAACAGTGGCTGAAGTCCTTTCTCCGTTGCGCTCACGAGGGCGGCCGGCTCGTTCACCCCAATATCGTCTTGATCTACGATATCGGAGAGGTTGACGGCTGCTACTTTATCGCCATGGAGTACGTGCCGGGCGAAACCCTCCGAGCCATGGTCAAGCGCGCAAAGCGTCTGCCGCCCCCCAAGGTGGTGAACGTCGCCATCCAGATTGCTCACGCCATCGAGCACGCGCAGGAGCACAAACTCGTCCACAAGGACATCAAGCCCAAGAACATTCTCCTGGACAGGGCCGGCGTGGCTAAACTGAAGGGTTTTGGTTCGAGCGCCTTTGTGCTTCAGGCCCCCGCAAAAGTCCTGGCGACGGCCCTGTCGAGTGTGCGCGATTTCCGGTTCTGCTCCCCGGAGTTCTTCAACCCTAAAGAGGAGCAGCTCGACTTCCGGTCGGACATCTATTCCCTCGGCGCCACGATGTACTATGCCCTCACCGGCGCGGCTCCGTTCACCGCCGAGACCAATCGCGAACTCGCGGCGAAGATTGAGAAGGAGGAAGCGCGTTCCGTCCGGTTGGTGAGCGAGGACACCTCCGAGCACTTGGCCCGCATCGTCTCACGGATGATGGCCAAAAGCCCCGAGAGCCGTTACCAGACTCCCCAGGAACTCCTTCACGATCTCCAGCAGGTCGCCAGGGAATACGTGAAAAAGTAGCGCCTTTTGCCCGCAGCTTTCGCCGCGTGACCCTCCGCCTCATTCCTGGGTCGCCCCTTGTCCCTACTCCCGGAACGGCAGGCTGACCGGCTGGCCGGTCTCCATGGACTTATATGCCGCGCATGCGATCTCGACGGCCGCGCGCCCCTCTTCTCCTGGAATTGGAACCGGCGTATCGTTCAGCACGGACTCGACGAAGGCGCGCACTTCATGCCGTACTGGATTCTCCACCGGTATCTCGGAGACCGGGATGAACTTGGCCGGCACACCCGCCTTCACCGCATTGATCCCGGCGTTAGCGCCCGATATGTTGGGGAAATCCAGGCAGCCCCCGTCGCAGTCTACGCGTCCCCCGTACGAGCCGATGAGACTGGCCGCGCTGGCATGCAACGCGCCGACCGCGCCGCTGCGGAAGACTAGCGATACCAGGTTCTCGTTGGGCCAGTCAATCTCCGAGGCCCCGTACCGCCCGCCCACGGCCAGTACCTTGGCCGCGTCTCCGCACACGAAGCGCATGAAGTCTATCTCATGGGCATTGACCTCCATGAGGAGGCCGCCCGACTTGGCCTTCTCGTTGCGCCAGCTCTGCCGGTACACGCCGCCGAACCCGCCGCCTAGCCGGCGGACAACCATGCAGATGGGCTTCCCGTACTCGCCGCTTGCCGTCAGTTCGCGCACCTTGGAATGCACGGCGTGATACCGGCATACCTGCCCGACCATGAGCTTGACGTTGTGTTTCCTGCAAACCTCAATCATCGCGTCGCAGTCCCGCACCGTGACCGCCAGGGGTTTCTCGCAGAACACGTGCAGCTTGGCCCGCGCCGCCTTCTCCACCATGGTCCGGTGGAGATAGCCCGGTGACGCGACGATGGCCGCATCAAGGTCCTCCTTGGAAAGCATGTCTTCGTACTCAAGATAGGCCGTGGGCTTTACCGTCTTTCCCGCCTTGGCGGCCGTCTCGATCAACTCCTTGCTGCACTTGTCCAGGGCCTCCTGCCGAACATCTGCGAGGGCCGTCACCTGCGCGCTGTCGAGATCGTTGCACGCCTTCGCCAGACCGGTTCCCATCGAACCGCAACTGATCAAACCGACTCTGAGCTTTTTCATTGCTTGCCTTTCGTGTAACTGAGTGCTCTGGGTTTCCCCTA
>CAYPFP010000085.1:0-7691 GCA_964409935.1 uncultured Planctomycetota bacterium
TTTCTCAACAGCGGGAAGCCGAGCTTCTCGCGGAGCTTGAGCCAGGCCTCGGCGCAGGCGCGGGCCAGGCCGCGCACACGGGCGATGTAGGCGGTGCGCTGGGCCACGCCAATGGCGCCCCGCGCGTCGAGCATGTTGAAGGCGTGCGAGCATTTCAGCATGTAGTCGTAGGCGGGCAGAACGAGGTCCATGCCGAGCAGGCGTTTGCATTCGGTCTCGAACATGTCGAACAGCTTGACGTGCATCTCGGCGTCGGCGATCTCGAAGCTGTACTTGGAGAGCTGGTACTCCCACTGGCGCCGCACCTCGCCGTAGCTGACGCCTTCCACCCATTCAAGGTCGTAGACGTTCTCCTTCCCCTGGATGGGCTGCGAGATGCGCTCGAGACCGTAGGTGAGTTCCAGACAGATAGGGTCCAGAGGGATGCCGCCGACCTGCTGGAAATACGTGAACTGCGTGATCTCCTGCCCGTCGAGCCAGACCTGCCAGCCCAGACCCGTGGCGCCGAGAGTGGGGGACTCCCAGTCGTCCTCGATGAAACGTACGTCGTGGGCCACCAGGTCAATGCCGAGGTGGCGCAGACTCTCCAGATAGATTTCCTGTGAGTCCGGAGGGGCGGGCTTCACGATGACCTGGTACTGGTGGTGCAGGTAGAGGCGGTTCGGATTCTCGCCGTAGCGCCCGTCGCCCGGACGGCGCGAGGGTTCGACGTAGGCGGCCTTCCACGGCTCCGGCCCCAGGGAGCGAAAGAACGTGGCCATATTGAACGTACCCGCGCCCTTCTCCACGTCATAGGGCTGCGTGATGACGCAACCGTAATCGGCCCAATACTCCTGAAGGCGGCGGATGACGCCCTGGAAGGTCAATGTCTTCTGTGCAACGACGCTCATTTCTTCTTCTCCGCATGACCACATTCGCCGCCTCTGCCCGACGCGATCTCGATCGCGTGAGGGATGGCGGGCATGACGACGCTCAGGCACTCGCGCACGGCCTTGGGGCTGCCGGGGAGGTTCACGATCAGCGTTCCGCCGACGGTTCCGGCCGTGGCGCGCGACAACATGGCGCGGGGCGTGACCTTCAGACTCTCCGCGCGCATGGCCTCGCCGAAGCCGGGCAATTCTTTTTCGATGACGGCGCGCGTGGCTTCGGGCGTCACGTCGCGCGGGCTGAGTCCCGTGCCGCCGGTGGTCAGGACGAGGTCGGCCTGTCGGGCCAGGCGGCGCAACGCAGCCTCGATCCGATCCTTCTCGTCGGGCACGATCTCGCGCGCCACGACCCGACCGCCCATCTGCTGCGCCATCTCGACGAGCACGTCGCCGCTCTGGTCCTGGCGGAGACCGGCGGCGCCCTTGTCGCTGACAGTAAGCACGGCTACGCGCATGGCCGTTGTGGTCCCTTCAAAGCGCGGTGTCACAGGATGTACCTGCTCAGGTCCTCGTCCTTCACGATACCGGCAAGCTTCTCCTTCACAAAGGCGGCATCCACCGTCACGGCCTCTCCGCTCATTTCGGGGGCATTGAAGGAGACATCCTCAAGGAGTTTCTCCATGACCGTCTGAAGCCGGCGCGCGCCGATGTTCTGTGTGCGCGAATTGACGCTGGCGGCGATGGAGGCGATCTCCTCGATGGCGTCGGGCTTGAACTCCATCTTGACGCCCTCGGTCTCCATGAGGGCCGTGTACTGTTTGACCAGCGCGTTGCGAGGCTCGGTGAGGATGCGCACGAAGTCCGCCTTCGTGAGGTCCTTCAGCTCGACGCGGATGGGGAAGCGCCCCTGCAGTTCGGGAATCAGGTCCGAGGGCTTCGAGACGTGGAACGCGCCGGCGGCGATGAAGAGGACGTGGTCGGTGCGAACAGGGCCGTAGCGGGTGGAGACCGTCGTGCCCTCGACGATGGGCAGCAGGTCGCGCTGCACGCCCTCGCGGGAGACGTCGGGGCCGTAACCCTTTTCGCGCCCCGCGACCTTGTCGAGTTCGTCAATGAAGATGATGCCGGAGTTCTCGACGCGCTCCAGGGCCTCGTGGACCACCTTGTCCTTGTCAATGAGTTTGTCGGCTTCCTGGTCGCAGAGGACCTTGCGCGCCTCGGCCACCGTCACGTGCCGCCGGACGGTGCGCGGCGGGATCATGCGCTCGATCATGTTCTGGAAGTCAACGCCCATCTCCTCGGCGCCGGCCACGACGCCCTGGAAGACAACGGGCTTCTCCTCGACGACGATCTCGACGCTCTTATCCTCGAACTTGCCGTCGCGCAGGCGCTCGCGAAAGCGCTCGCGGGTGGCGTTGTGAAGCTCCTGGTCGGTATCGGAGGGGTTGCGGTGCGGGAGCGGAAGCAGAAGGTCCAGCAGGCGCTCCTCGGCCAGATGCTCGGCCTTCTCGCGGACCTGGTCGAGCTGTTCCTGGCGCGTCATGCTCAGGCCGATCTCGACCAGGTCGCGCACCATCGTCTCGACGTCGCGCCCGTGGTAGCCGACCTCGGTGTACTTCGAGGCCTCGACCTTGACAAAGGGAGCGCTGACCAGGTTGGCCAGGCGGCGGGCGATCTCGGTCTTGCCCACGCCTGTGGGGCCGATCATGATGATGTTCTTCGGCATCACCTCTTCGGCCATTTCCGGACCGAGCTGCTGGCGGCGCCAGCGGTTGCGCAAAGCAATGGCGACGCAACGCTTGGCCTCGTCCTGGCCGATGATGTATTTATCAAGCTCCTCGACAATCCTGCGAGGGGTCAGCTCTTTCACTTCAATTCCTCAACCCGAATCTTGTCATTGGTATAGACGCATATCTCGGCCGCGATCTTCAGCGACTCCTCCACGATCCGACGGGCCGGAAGCGTCGTGTGCGTGAGCAAGGCGCGCGCGGCGGCCCGTGCGAAGGGTCCGCCGGAGCCGATGCCGATGATGCCGTCGGAAGGCTCGATGACCTCGCCGCTGCCCGAGATGATGAGCGAGACGGTGCGATCAATAACGGCCAACAGCGATTGAAGCTGGCGCAGGGCGCGGTCGGTGCGCCATTCGCGCGCCAGTTCATAGGCGCTGCGCAGCACGTTGCCGCCGAACTCCCGCAGCTTGTCCTCAAAACGCTGCATGAGCGCGAAGGCGTCGGCGGCGGCCCCCGCAAAGCCGACGATGACCTTGTCGTCGTAGAGGCGGCGGATCTTGACGGCGTCGCTCTTGACGACGACGGCGTTTTCGAGCGTCACCTGCCCGTCGCCGCCGATGGCCACGGCGCCGTCGCGCCGAACAGAAAGTATTGTCGTCGAGCGGATCATGGAGCGCCCTCCGTACCGGGGATGCCTATGAGTTTCTTTTACCACTTTTGGCCGCGTCGTTCAAGACTTTAGCCGCGGTGGAGGTGCGACGAACAGCGGGAGAAAGCAGGAGTCCGCCGCAAGCGCGGCAGAACTGGTTGATTGGGCTATGCACTTGACTCCCGTACCCCCCACCGGTAGTATGTGGGCATGGAGGACCATCCGAGCACGATTCTTGAGTTTGAGAGGCGGTTTGCGGCGGAGGAGGACTGTCGTCGGTATCTGGCAGACCTGCGCTGGCCGTACGCCCTGTGACAGGACACGACCTCCGGGACCGTCGTCCGAGATCGTGAACCACTATGTATTGTGGGTACGGGAGTCAAGTGCATAGCCCCACTCCTTGAATGGTGGCCCAGCGCAAACAGGGCGCCGCAGGGGATCGGGGGATATTGAAGTGCATAGCCCATATCTTGACTTGTGACCGAGCGCAAACAAGGCGCATCGGGGGATTTTGATTGGAGAGCAGCTTGTCGGAAGACACAAGACCACAACCCCCGCAGCTTAAAAGAACGCTCGGACTGCTGGCGATCACGGCGTTCGGAGTGGGCGACATCCTGGGCGCGGGGGTCTACGGACTGGTGGGACGCATCGCGGGAATGGTGGGCAACGCCGCATGGCTGTCGTATGTGCTGGCCGGAATAATGGCGGCGCTGACGGGGCTGACCTACGCCGAGCTGGCCTCGCGCTACCCCCTGCGCGGGCGGCGCGGCCTATTTCTGTCAGGCGGCTTACCGCAACCCGCTCATCACGTTCCTGGTGATCTTCTTCGTGACGCTGTCGGGCCTGTTCTCGATGGCCACGGCGTCGCGAATCTTCGCCGACTACGCGTTGGCGCTCTGCCCGTGGGCGCCGGCGGCGGTGCGTGACTACGCGCTGCCGATCCTGTTCGTGATCGCGTTATCGGGCATTGCCGTGCGGGGCATAGTGCTCTCGTCCCTCGCAAACATCATCTGCACGGTGATCGAGGTTCTGGGACTGCTCGCCATCATCGTCGTGGCGTCGCGGTACGTGGGATCGGTCAACTACATGGAATTCGCCGCTTCGCCCCCGACGCCGATCCCGTTCATGGTGGTGACGGGCGCGTCCATCGCCTTCTTCGCGTTCGTCGGGTTCGAGGATTTGGTGAACTTGAGCGAAGAGGTCCGCCGTCCCGAACGCAACATCCCCCTGGGCATCTGTCTGGCGATCGCCATTACGGCGTTCATCTACTGCGCCATCGCCGTGGTGGCGGTCTCGGTGCTCAAGCCGGAAGTCCTGGCGCAGACGCGGTCGCCGCTGCTCGACGTGGTGCGGCAGGCCTGTCCGGCGTTTCCGTTCTGGTTGTACGCCGTCATCCCGGGCTTCGCGGTGTTCAACACCGCGCTGCTCAACCTCATGATGGCGTCGCGGTTGCTTTACGGGATGTCGCGCGACGACGCCGGCGTTCTGCCGTCGGCGCTGACGTACGTGCACGCCTCCTGGCGCACGCCCGTGGTCGGGGTGGGGGTGTGCGCCGCGATCGTGGCCGTGCTTCTGGTATGCATCCGCGACGTCACGACGTTGGCGTCGGGGACCGCCGCGTTTCTGCTCGTCGTCTTCGTCCTGCTCCACATCGGACTCCTGCGGATCAAACGCGACGCGGCGGCGCCGGCCCCCGCGTTCCGGGTTCCGGCGCTGGTCCCCCTGGCCGGCGCGGCGGCAGGGGTGGGGCTGTTGGCGGGGCAGAACGCCGCCGCCCTGCGCACGGCGGGGCTGCTGACCGTTTTCGCTCTGGCAATCTACAGCGTCAACCGCTTGAGCCGCCGCCGGCGCGGCGTCAACGCACGGTGACCGAGAACGCCGCTAAAGGCGCTTGACAGGCCCCTCAATCATGCTGTATCCTGCCAGTTTTCGCCGTTCGGGCGAGTGACCGGCCTTTGGATTCATTGGAAAGAAGATGAGCGTGAGTTTGGACATACTGCAACAGATCAAGTACGAACCCGCCAAGGTCGTGGGCGGTTACACCGACCGTATCCTGAGAGTGAACCTGACAACGCGGGAGATCTCCATTCAGGAATTGCCGCCGGACTTCAAGACCAAATTCGTCGGCGGACGCGGATACGCCCTCAAGCTGGTCTGGGACGGCACGACGCGAGATACGCGCTACGACAGTCCCGAAAACATGCTCGTCATGGCCAGCGGCCCGCTGGGCAACGAACCCGGCTTCCCCGGCACCGGCAAGTTCATCGTCGGCAGCATCTCGCCCCTCACCGACACGTTCATTGACTCCAACGTCGGGGGGCATTTCGCGCCGCTCCTGAAGCAGGCCGGCTTCGACGCCATCGCCGTCACGGGAATATCGTCCAGAGACGTGATCATCGTCGTTGACGGCAGCGCCGGGACCATCAGCATCGCGGCCGCTCCCGCCTACGACGAGGAGACCGACAAGGGCGCGCTCTCTTTCGGCGAGCGGCTCCTGAAAGACCTCAACGGCGGGGAGCACAGCGACACCTTCGCCGCCGTCACCGCCGGGGCCGGCGCCCGCCATGCCCGGTTCGGCATCGTCAACAGCCTGTTCTACGACATCAAGCGCAAACGCATCCGCTCCAAACAGGCCGGTCGCGGCGGCACGGGCACCGTCATGCGGTTCAAGGGGCTGCGCGCCATTGCGGCTCGAAGCGGACTGGCCGCGGCCAACGCCAACAACGCCGTCGAACGCGAAGGCGTGCGCGACGCCGGTATGGCGCTGAAAAAAGTGGTCTGGGACTGCGACTCCAAACAACTCCACCTCACGGCGTGGGGCACGACGGGCCTTTCCGAGTACATGGACAAGTTCCACCTCTTCCCCATCAACAACTACCAGCGCGGCCAAAGCCCCGACTCGCCCAAGGTCTTCGGGCAGGTCTTCCTGGACCGCTATTTCAGCAAGAAACTCCCCGACGGCTGTTACTACGGCTGCAACCTGGTGTGCGCCAAGAGCGCCGAGAACGTCCAACTCACGCGAGGACCCAAGGCCGGACGCAAGGTCGGCGTGGACGGACCGGAGTACGAGACCGTCGCCGCCGTCGTGTGCATGGGCATCTTCGACCCCCAGTTCATCATGGAGTACAACTGGTACTGCGATGAATATGCCCTCGACACCATCTCGACGGGGGTGAGCATCTCCTTCTTCATGGAATGCGTACAGCGGGGGTTCCTGAGCGCCGAGGACGTGGGCTACGACCTGCGCTTCGGCAACATGGAGGCAGCGGACAGACTCCTGCACGAGATCGCCACCGGAACGGGTTTCGGGCGGATCGCGGGCCAGGGCGTGGCCAGGGGCCGCAAGTGGGTCGCCGCGAAGTGCGCGTCCAGAAACGGCGCATCCGAAGAAGCCGTAACGGCCGAACGGAACCGGTTCGCGATGGAGGTCAAGGGGCTGGAATTCTCGATGTACATCAGCAAGGAGTCGCTCGCGCAGCAGGGCGGGTACGGCTTCGCGCTCAAAGGGCCGCAGCACGACGAGGCGTGGCTCATCTTCATTGACCAGGTCCACAAAGAGCTTCCCACGTTCGAGCACAAGGCGGCGGCGCTGAAATGGTTCCCGCTCATCCGCACGTGGTTCAACGCCACCGGCCTGTGCAAGCTGCCCTGGATTGACGTGCGCAATCCCGAGGCCGCCAAGACCGACGCCCCCGCCAAGAACCTGCCCACGCTGGACTACTACGTGAGGCACCTCAACTCCACGACGGGCAGCAACAAGACCCTGCAGGACGTCCTGGACGATTCCGAACGCCTGTACGTCCTCCAGAAGCTCATCAACATGCGGCAGGGCAAGGGCGACCGCGCCAGCGACCAGATCCCCCAGCGGGCCATGGGGCCGGCCTTCTTCGACGAGTACGAGGCGCGCGCCGACTACTACGACCAGTGGCTGAAAAGCCAATCGGACGGCAACGACCTCCCCGCAGACCCGAAGGAAAGACACAAGCTCCTCATGGAAAAGAGGAAGGAAGCCTACCAGCAGCTTTGCGACGTGGTCTACGAGGAGAAAGGCTTCACGCGCCAGGGCCTGGTCAAGCGGGAGACCGTCGAAAAATTCGGGCTGATGGACGAGCAGGCCAGGAAGCTCCTGGACGAACTGGGGGTTTGAGCGGGATCGAACACGGCCATCTCAATCTACGGTGGTATGGAACATGGTGATCGCCATTGACTTCTCCGGCTCGCAGCGCGCCGTCACGAAGACGCACAGGATTCATATGCCCATAACGGACAAGACGAAGGTCACCGACGTGCTCGAATACGTGCGGCAGCGCTACCCCGACCTTGCCCTCCGCAGGCAGATGATCATCGCCATCGTGAACCACGAGGCCGCCTCGCTGGACAAGGTCCTGCGCGCCAACGACACGGTCGCCTTTCTGCCCCCCATCGGCGGCGGCTGAGCCGGCCCCC
>CAYPFP010000085.1:7791-22050 GCA_964409935.1 uncultured Planctomycetota bacterium
ACACGGCAACGCGGCATCTTGAAGATTCAGGAACAAACCAGGCTAATAGACTTCCTCGGCCTTGACCTTGCCGCGGAAAATGTAATAAATCCAGGCCGTGTATGCAATGACGATGGGCATGCCTGTCAGGGCGATGATGAGCATGACCTTCAGCGTCAGAGGGGACGACGACGAGTTGGAGACCGTCAGACTGAGGGCGGAGTCGTTCAGGGCGGGCACGAGATTCGGGAACAGCCCGATGGCCACCATCGCCATGACCAATACAATTGAGAACGCCGAACATACAAAAGCGCCGGCCGCATGGTCCGCCCTGTTCAAGACCCTGACAGCCGCCATGCACACGAGCGCGAGAAGAGGAATAACCCACAGGGCCGGAATCGCCTTATAGTTCGTCCGAAGATGCGGCTGGAAAACGATCGAGACAAGGAGCGTGACAAGGAATAGCGCCATGAAGGCCCACGCCGCCTTTCCCGCCCATCCTTTGGCCCGCTCCGACAGGTTGCCTTCGGTCTTCAGCCTGAGGTACAGCGCCCCGTGCGTCGCGAACATGGCAACGCCGGTCAAGCCCACAAGAAGGGCGTAGGGGTTCAGAAGCGTAAAGAAGTTCCCCGTGAAATTCCTGGCCTCGTCGAGAGGGAGGCCGCGCATGACGTTCCCCAGCGCCACGCCGAACAGCAGCGAAGCCGTGACGCTCCCCGCGGCGAAGGCGCAATCCCATCCCGCCCTCCATCGGGGGGAGGCGTCCTTGCTTCGATATTCCACCGACACGGCGCGCGCAATGAGGGAGGCAATGACCAGCATCAAGGCCAGATAGAATCCGCTGAAGACGGTGGCATAGACGTGCGGGAAGGCGGCAAACAGCGCGCCGCCGCCGGTGAGGAGCCAGACCTCATTGCCATCCCACACGGGACTGATGGTTCCGAGCGAGGCGCGGCGATCCTCGTCGGTCTTCGTGAAGAGATGCCAGAAGCCCACGCCCAGGTCGAAGCCGTCCAGGACGGCATAACCCGCGAGCAGGACACCGATAAGGACAAACCATATGACCTGCAGTTCGCTCATCCTTGCGCCTCCTTTGGCGACAACGCCGGTATGTCTACCGGCCCTCGGCGGATTTCCTTCCGGACGAGGTATATCCACGTAATGAAAAGGAGGATGTAAATAAGACTGAACATGGCGATTGAGAAGAGGACCTCACCCGCCGTCACGGTGGGAGAGAATGCCTGGCTGGTTCGAAGCAGGCGATAGACAATCCAGGGCTGCCGACCGACCTCCGCCGTAATCCATCCCAATTCATTGGCGACAATCGGCAGGGGAATCGTCGCGACCGCCAGCGCCATGAAAATCCGGCTCTCGTAGAGCTTCTTTTTCCAGAGGAGGAGAAGCCCCAACGCCGGGAGAAAGATGAAATACATGCCCAAAGCGACCATCAGGTGGAAGGGATAGAACGTGAGCGTCAACGGCGGCCGCTCGTCCTTTGGAAAGGCCTTCAACCCCTTGACCTCGGCATCGAGGCGCCCGAAGGCCATAAGGCTCAACAGGCCGGGGATGCGAATGGCCGCGCGCACGGTCTCGTTTTCTTCGTCCGGTATTCCGAAAAGGAGCACCGGGGCCCAGGTTTGCGTCTCAAAAAGCCCCTCGATGGCGGCCAGTTTCTCCGGCTGCGTATGGGCCACCTGAACCGCATGGAAGTGGCCCAATCCCAGTTGAAGCACCGAACACACAAGCGCCATGACAAGCCCGACGCGCACAAAGCGTTTGGCGGCATCGGCGTGGATTCCCTTGAGTAGATACCAGGCGCCTATCCCGAGGACAAAAAATGCCCCCGTCACGAGGCAGGCGTCTACCGTGTGGAGAAATCGCGGCACGGTCGAAGGATTGAAGACGGCCGCCCAGAAACTGGTCAACTCGGCCCGGTTATTCGCCAGATGATATCCCGCCGGCGTCTGCTGCCAGGAGTTGGCCACGAGGATCCAGAAGGCCGACAGGGTCGCCCCGACCGCCACCATCAGCGACGCAAACCAGTGCACCCTGGCAGAGACCTTGTTCCACCCGAAAACAAGCACGGCGAGAAAGCTCGATTCGAGGAAGAAGGCGAATACGCCCTCCGCCGCCAGCGGCGCCCCGAAGATGTCCCCGACGAATCGCGAGTACTGCGACCAGTTCGTCCCGAACTGAAACTCCATGGTGATCCCGGTCGCCACGCCAACGACGAAACTGACGGCAAAGATCCTCACCCAGAACTTCGCTATCCGCCGGTAGGCCTCGTCGCCTGTGGTGTTGTATTTCGTCAGCCACCAGAAGATGATCCAGGCCAGGCCAATTGTGATGGACGGGTAGATGAAGTGAAATCCCGCCGTCAAGCCGAACTGAACCCGCGACAACCACAAAGCATCCATCGGCCGCTCCCTGAAGAGTTGTTCTGTCTTTGCCACAACGTCGCACCGACCCGGTAAATGTGGGTTCACCTCATGCAACTTCCATGCCATTTCTTGTCCCTCTTGGACCGCCGTCAGGCCAAGCCCCCAGCGTGCGGCCCGTGTCACGGCAGGCGGCCTTGTGCGTAACAAGATACGCATAGGCGCATGTTTCCGGGCGCCGTTTCTTCTCAGGCAGGAGAGACGCATGGCTTTCAGCCAGGCCCTCGTCTATAATGCGGCGCGGAGGCGGAAGAAGAAGGCGAGGTGAAGGCATGGTGAGGCGGCTCAGGACAGCGGGCGTGTGCGCCCTGGTCGCAGCGCTGCTGTCGGCGTGCCGGATGGAGGAAAAAAGCGTGGACAAGGCGGCAAAGCCCCAAGGGCGGGCAGAGATTCGCGTGCGCAGTTTCCTGCCCGAAAAGCCCATCAGCCGAGCGCGAAGACCCGCGCCGGTGGCCGCCGTCATCGAGAACGCGGGCGGCGACGCGGCGGAAGTGCGCGTTCGGCTCCGCCTGCCCGACGGGGTCCGGGTGCGGCGGGCGGCAACCGAACGCAAGGCGCGCATCGAGGCCGGAACGGAGAAGAAGTTCGCGTGGGAGATCGAGGCCCACACGCCGGGGCAGTTCGAGATCGGTCTCCAGGTCAGCGCCGACGGCGCGACTATCGCCACCTCTCCGCTCTCGGTGTTGTTTCTGCCGGCGGTCGAGACGCGGAAGCTCTCCTACATCCCCGACCCCCAGCCGGTCAAGACGACCATCCTCGTCGGCGCGCACAACTGCCCGTTGTGGGAGGCCGACAAGCCCCACATGTGGGCCAACGTCCTCAAGCATCCCGAACGCACGCCCGCCCTCGGCTTCTACGCCCAGGAAAACCCCGAAGTCGCCGACTGGGAGACCAAGTGGGCCGTCGAGCACGGCGTCAGCTTCTTCATCTACTGCTGGTACCGCGACGGCCAGGGAGGCGCGGTAAAACAGCGATTCGGCTCGGCCATTCACGACGCGTTCTTCAAGTCGCGCTTCGTCGGCAAGATGAACTTCACGATCATGTGGGAGAACCAGTCCCGCGGCACGGCCGGCGTCGCCGACGAGAAGGACCTGATGTCCAACCTGCTCCCCTACTGGATCGAGACCTACTTCAAGCATCCGAGTTACCTGAAGGTGGACAACAAGCCCGTCCTGTTCATCTACCGGCCGGAGTTCCTCGTCAAGGATTTGGGGAGCGTGGAGAATGTGGCGGCGGCGTTTGAGAAGATGCGCGGGGCCTGCCGCGACGCGGGCTTTGCGGGACTGCACCTTCTGGGTGAGTACCGAGGCCTCGACGCCAAACGCCTCTCCCTGATGAAGCATCTCGGTCTGGACTACACGTTCGCCTACTGCTGGCCCATCAAGGACAACCCCACGCCGGCGCAGGCCGTCCAGGCGCAGATGGACTACATCCGCAAGACGCAGGAACTGGGCATCCTGCCCCAGGTGGTCACGGTGTCGCAGGCGTGGAGCGGCTGGCGCGACGAAGGCAGCATCTGGAAGATCCCGCCCCGCGAATTCGAGACGCTGCTTCGCCAGGCGAAGGATTTTATCGCCACACTTCCCGCCGGAGAACTGGGAAGCCGCATGCTGCTTCTGGACAACTGGAACGAGTGGGGCGAAGGCCACTACATCGCGCCGTACCGCGAGTACGGCTTCGGGTATCTGGACGCCGTGCGCAAGGTCTTCTCCGACGCCCCCGAAGAGCACGAAGACCTCATCCCGGAGGACATCGGCCTCGGCCCGTACGACACCGCGTACACGTCATGGAAGCAGCGCGAGGAGGCCCTGGACAGGCTGGTCTCAAGAAAGGTCCTCAAGGCGGGCGCCCCCGAAGCGGGCCTCATCGCGTGGTGGGCCTTCGACGAGGGAAACGACAGCCCCGTCGCCCTGGACTACTCCGGCAACGGACTGGGCGGAAAACTGCGCGACGCCGAGCGCGCCCCCGGCATTGACGGCGGCGCGCTGGTGTGCAACGGCGGATGCGTGGAGGTCGGCAACGACCCGCGGCTCTCGGCGCCGGCGTTGACGATCGAGTGCTGGGTCAAGACGGACACGCCCGACCAGCGCAACGCCTGGTTCCTCAACCGCGTGTTCGGAGGCGGGACGGACACGGGCTACCGGATGGGCCTGCTCGAAGGCCGGCCCTGTTTCGAGGCGCCGCTGACGGCGTTCAGCCATCATCTGTCGGCCGCCGACGTCCTGCCGACGGGGCGCTGGGTTCACCTGACCGGAACGTTCGACGGGCAAGTGATGAGAATCTACGTGGACGGCGAAGAACGCGGCGCCATGGAACGCCCCGGCCCCGCCAAGCCCAACCAGTTCTACCTGTGCCTGGGCAACTACGCCATCAAACACCGCGCCCACTTCGCCGGACTTCTCGACGAGGTCAAGCTCTACAACCGCGCCCTGAGCGCCGACGAAGTCCGCGCCCACTACCGGAAACTGGCGGGGCGTGCGGCGGGAAAATGAGCGCCCGCCGGAGTCCGCGCCTAGACGGCGATCCACGTCCCCTTCTCGGACGAGCGTTGGGCGGCATCCATGACTTCGTTGATGCGGGCGCCGGCGGAGAAGTCGGGGTCGCAGGGCACGTCGTCGGCGATATGCTTGAGGAAGTCGTAGAGACAGGCCATGTGGGCGCGCATCCAGCCGATGGTGAGCTTGGGGGCCGGCAGCACGGAAGGAGCGGGATAGCGCTGAACGCATTCGATCTGCTTGAAGCCGCGGTTGCCGCCGAGGTCGCCTTCCGTGTCGCGGCAGTCGTAGGCGTAGAGCCAGTTGGGTTCCATGAGGTTGAAACGCAGGGCGCCCTTCTCGCCGTGAATCTCAAAACGCATGTCGTCCTGCACGCCGGTCGAGAGGCGCGAGGATTCGATGGTCCCGACCGCGCCGTTCTTCATGCGAACGGTCATGAGGGCCAGGTCGTCCACGTCCACGCGGCCCGACTTTGCCGGCTGTCCCTTGATGGGGCGCTCCTTGATAAGGGTGTCGCACAGGGCGAAGACCTGCGCGTAGTCGCCCAGGAGCCAGTAGACGACGTCGAGGATGTGAGAGCCCAGGTCGAAAAGGGCGCCGCCGCCGGACTGCGTCCGTTCCAGACGCCAGCTCATGGGGCGCTGAGGGTCAATGTATCCGGCGTGAAGATACGCAGCGCGGAAGGTGTAGACCCGGCCGAGAAAGCCCTGTTCAATGAGCTGTTTGGCGCGCAGAGTGGCGGGGTAGTAGCGGTTCTGGAGCGTGACTTGGTTCTTGACGCCCGTCTCGCGGGCCACGCGGGCGATCTCGCGGGCATCGGCGACATCAAAGCCGAGAGGCTTGTCGCAGTAGACGTGTTTGCCGGCGCGCATCGCAGCGACGAGCACTTCGCGGTGCTGCTTGTTGGGGGTGCAACAGTTGATGATGTGGATGTCGGGGCGGCCAATGAGTTCGCGAAAGTTCGTCGCGGCGAACTCGAAGCCGCCGATCTTCTTCGCCTTTTCGGCGGTCTCCTTGTGGGCCGTGCAGACGCCCACGAGCTTCGTCGCCAGCGGCGGCGGATCGTAGAACAGGGGGATGTTCAGGTAGCCGTAGGTATGCACCTTGCCGATGAAGCCGTAGCCGACGATGCCGACGCCGAGGGTTGCGCTCATGACGTTCTCCGGTTAAGTCTTCCTCAAAATGCGACGCCCCAACGACCGATCGTGTCCCCGCATCGGTTCTTCACGTCCAGGGGCGACTGGGCCAGATAGGCCTTGAATTCGGCGGCCGTGATCTTCCGGAGCCGCCGCATCATGTGAAAGAAGACGAGATGGTGCGGGGCGCCGGAGCCGTCGTCCACCTTCGTCGCAAAGCCGAGGCCCTCGCCCAGGATGCCGGCGCAGTAGACGCCGCTTGCGCCGCTCTTGGCAACGACCTTGCCGGGACAGATTTTGCGCAGGTCCAGGCCGCCGACCATTTCGGGGTGGGCCATCATGGCGCGCGCGATCCTGCGGCAGGCGGCGCGGCGTTCGGGGGGCAGGGCGTCCGGCGAGGCCAGGCGCGCATAGGCCAGGGCCATGTTGCGCAGAGGCATGGCAAAGATCGGCGCGCCGCAACCGTCCACGGCGATGCGAATCTGCGGCGGCCGCATCCCGCACATCTGGGCGACGGTCTGTTTGATGAGAATCTGGACTGGATGCCTGGGGTGGCGGTAGCCGGCGATGGAAAAATTCATGAACCGGCACAGCGCCAACATGCCGGAATGCTTTCCGGAGCAGTTGTCGCGCAGGCCGCTGCCGGCGTGGATGTCGGCCTGGGAACAGCCGATCTTGGCCAGGATGCCGCCGACGGCCGCCACGTGAATATCCTGTCCGGCGTGCGAGGCGCAGATAAGGGCCAGTTCGCGGTCGGTCAGCCCGAAGCGTTCCAGGCCGCCGCGCTCGACCAGGGCGATCGCCTGGAGCGGCTTGGCCGCCGAGCGCAGGAACGCAAGTTTCTGGAGGTCTCCCGCGCTGGCCGCAATCCTTCCGTCGCAATCCACCGCCACCGCCGAGCCGCGATGGATGTTGTCCGCGATGCCGTCGCGGGTCGTGTAAAGGAGGGGAGCGCACGGCATATTCGCGAGCTTCATAAGCTGTCGTCTCCTACAGGCCCCAACGCCGCTTCAGCCAGCTTTCCATCTTCGCACAGGTGCTTTCCAGAAAAGGGCTGGCGTTGAAGAAGCCGTGGCCCTTTCCCTCGACGCTGACCAGTTCGACTTCGACGCCGAAGGACCGCAACGCCTTCTCGAATCGCGCCGACTGCCCGTGGGGCACGATGACGTCGGCGACGCCGTGGAAGAGCAGGCAGGGCGCCGTGTCCTTGCTGACGTGAAAGAGAGGCGAGGCCTCCCTGTAAAGTTCGGGCCGCTGCTCGGAAGTTCCGCCCATGAATCTGACGGTTACCTCCAGGGCGGCGGGGTTCAGAAGCCCCGCCATGTCCACGGCGGGGTTGAAGAGAACGGCGCAGCCGATGCGGCTGCTGCAATCGGCGTGACCGCCGCGACCCTCCAGGGCGGGAAGATGGGCCGTCGTCGCCAGCATGGCGGCCAGATGACCGCCCGCCGAGCCGCCGCCGGCGCCGAT
The DNA here is from genome assembly GCA_964409935.1 of uncultured Planctomycetota bacterium. GTDB lineage: Bacteria > Planctomycetota > Brocadiia > JAADGH01 > CAYPFP01 > CAYPFP01. The sequence continues at coordinate 15,310 of CAYPFP010000085.1, forward strand.
GCGGTCGGCGTTGACGTTCAAGTCTCTTGCGTTGGCGCGCATCCAGCGCACGGCGCACTTGGCGTCTTCGACGGCGGCCGGGTAGATCGCCTCCTGCGAGAAGCGATAGGTTATGCAGGCGCTCGCGATGCCCTCGGCGGCGAGGCGGCGCGATTGCCAGTGGAACTGTCCTCGGTTGCCGCCGGTCCATCCGCCGCCGTGCATGAAGATCATGGCGGGCATGGGTTTGCGGTCCCTGCAATTGACGGGCAGGAAAAGGTCGAGGACCAGATCGCGGCCGCCGCCCTTGCCGTAAACAACGCCTTCGCGCATTTCAACAGAGGAATCCGACATCGCCGCTCCTTAATTACCGAGGATTTTCTCTCGCACAAGACGCCCGTCGAGTTCGTGGGGGAGGATACGCTGCGCAACCGCCATCGCCGCCGCCACACCGGCCGCCGCGCCCGTGTACATGCACGTGGGCATGGCGCGGAAAGACGCCTGCGCGGCCCGGTCGCCGGAGATGCACCGGCCCGCCGCCAGCAGCCCCTTCACATCCCTCGGCACAAGGGAACGGTAGGGTATCTCGTACCAGTCGCCGGCAGCGGGGCCTTCCTGTCGCAAACTCATTTGTCTGAATACCTTACGTGAACGCAAAGGTCCTGGAGGACGGCGTCCTGCCTGGCCTGGATTTCGAAGCGATTCTCGCCCTTTGCAACGAGTTCGGGCGGCAGGGCGTACTCCAGCCATTCCTTGACGAGCGCGCCGCCGGCAAGCGACTTGCCGTTGAGGGCGACGGAGACGTCGGCGGGGTCGGCAAGCTTGGCCAGCAGCATCCTGAGGGTGACCCGGACCGGCGCGCCCTCGGACTTTGCGCGCGACACGTCGTCGCTGATCATGATGGGGACGGTTGTCTTCTTGTTCGGCTTCAGGGGCATGGGGCTGTCGGGCGACAACAGCGTGCGGGTGCGGAAGCCCGCGCCGGCGCGCAGCCAGAAGTCAGGGTTGGCGCTGCCCTTGGCCCCCCTGACGGAGACGAAATAGACCTTGTCGAGTCTGTCGAGGGTTTGAGGGTCGCCGAGTTCCCTCCAGAGCGGGCTGCGCGGGTTGAAGAAGTTAAACATGTAGACGCCGGCCACACCGGAGTTCCACGCGTTCAAGGCCCGCGCCCGGTAGGACTGCGGCGAATTGCGCAGCTTCGAGACGTCGGGCGTGACCCGCGACTCGCTGATGCCGGCGTAGACCGGCACACCGTACTTGCTTCCCAACTCGACGGAGACTCGCCACGGGTTCAGGCGGAAGTAGTCGCTGACCGAGAGGATGTCCACCAGGTCTTCGCGCAACCAGGCCTCGACATCGAGGCCCATGGCCTTGCAGTAGCCGACCGAATCCGGGACGCGAACCGCCACGAGCATGGGTTTGCGCCGTTTCAGGGCCGCCGCATCAGCCGTCTGGCGGACGCGGCGGACCATGTCGGTCATCTGCGCGAGTTCGTCCGGGCCGGCGTGTTCGCCCCACGCCACCTTCTTGAAGTACATCAGGTGGCGGCAGAAGTCCATCTCGATGCCGTCCACGTCATAGTTTTCGCAGACTTCCGCGATGAACTTCACCGTCAGGTCGCGGATCTCCGGCCTGCCGAAGTCCGCGGCCGACCAGCCCCCGTGTTTGGGACGGTTCGTCTTGCTGCCCGTAAGCCAGTCGGGATGGTCCTTCTTGAGCTGAGGAAAGAGCAGGTCTCCGTACCAGCTTCCCCAGGCGTCGTGGGTGTCGTTCATGCGAAACGACCAGAAGATATCGATGTTGTTCTTGCGGCAGAAGTCCACCATGATCTGGAGCGCGTCGGTGCCCTGCTTGAGGAAATCAGCCACTTTGTTCCTGGAAAAGCCGCCGCTCTTGTTGTCCGGATGCTCCGGATTGGCTGTGGAGGTGAAGATTTCGCCCGCGGCGGTGCGGTGGGTGAAGTAGCTGTAGCCCGAGCACCAGGTGCAATAGAAGATGGCGTCCACCTGCGAACCCAGGAGGGGCGTTGTGCGGGCATTGAGCAGTTCCTCCGCCGTCGCGTTCTTGAGTTCATAGACGACGTCGTTGCCGTCGTTGTTGAACATGATGCGGCGTCTGCGGTGCGCGGCCTTCTTTCTCTCGGCTTTCATGGTTTGCTGCTCTCCGGTAGGTTTGGGTTCATCCGCAAACACGACAGGCACAAACATGCACACGACGAGCGCGGCCAGGAGCGGCCACTTGGTTCCCATCGTCACCCTCCTCAGAAAAAGGAATCCCCGGGCCGCCGTATCATAAACGTTGCCGCGCGCGCGCGCAATAAAGTTGTGCGGGCGGGAAAATGTTTGACTTTTGGGCGGCGGGTTTTCATAGTGTTCGTTTTCCGGTTCCCTGGACTCGAGTCGGGAGGCTCCCATGACCTCGCGTGAGAGAATGCTGGCGGCGCTGCTGGGCGGCGAGACCGACCGCACGCCCTGCGTGATGCTCTTCGGGCCGTGGGGAACAACGCTGGAGCGCTGGCGCAAGGAAGGACTGGCGCTCGACAAGGCCTGGACGGCGGAGTTCGGGTTCGACCCGATGTGGACGCAGGCGCCCGTGAACCTCGGCTGGTGTCCGCGCTGGCCGCAGCAGGAGGTGCTCGAGGACCGGGGCGACTACGTCATCGCGCGCGACTGGCGCGGCATCATCATCCGCACGCGCAAGGACGGGGCCTCGATGCCGGAGTGGCTGGAGTATCCGGTGAAAACGCGCGACGACTGGGAGCGCGTCAAGGCCGAACGCTTCAACCCCGACGATGCCGGCCGTTTTCCGGACGACTGGAAAGAGTGGCGCCGGAAGCAACAGAGCGGAAACGTCGCGGTGCAACTGGGCGCGTTTCCGTGGGGCATCTTCGGCACGCCGCGCGACCTCGTGGGAGCCGAGGAGTTGCTCGTGCTGTTCTATGACGACCCCGAATGGGTCCGCGACATGATGGACTACCTGACGGACTTCTGGATTCGCATCTACGAGAAAGTCGTGCGCGACGTGCGCGTGGATTGGATCCATATCTGGGAGGATATGGCGGGCAAACAAGGCTCGCTCATCTCCGGCCGCATGTTCCGCGAATTCATGACCCCCAATTATCGAAAACTGCGCGATTTTGCGAAGAAGCACAACATCCCGATCCTGTCGGTGGACACCGACGGCAACTGCACCGACATGATCCCGTGGTTCCAGGAGGCGGGCGTAAACGTGCTGTGGCCCTTCGAGCGGCAGGCCGGATGCGACATCGAGGAGATTCGGCGGCGGTTTCCCGACCTGGGCATGCTCGGCGGGTACAACAAGCGATGCATCGCCGAAGGCCCCGCCGCGATGGAGGCGGAGTTCAACGTCGTGAAGCGCACGCTCGCCGGCGGGCGCTACGTGCCCAGCCCCGACCACTTGATCCCGCACGACGTGTCGTGGGAAAACATGCGGTATTTCTGCCGAAGACTGAAAGAAGTCTGTCACGAATCGAGACGATCCCTATAGATCAAGGAGCGTGAAAGATGCGCAAGAGCCGCGTTCTGGCCAAGTTGCGAGACGGAGAGCCGGTGCTGATCACCAACACGAGCCTGGCGCCGGTCGCCCAGACGGTCGAGATGGCGGGGATGACGGGTTTTGACGGGGTGTGGATTGACCTTGAGCACCGCGACATGGACGAAACCGAGATCAACCCGCTGCTCCTGGCCGGCCAGGCGCACAACCTGGACACCATGGTGCGTATCCGCAAAGGCGGATACACCACGATCTTCCGCCCGTTCGAGAGCGGCGCGACGGGGATCATGATCCCGCACGTCGCGACGGCGGAGGAAGCGCAGTGGATCGTCCGCAACGCCAAGTTCCCGCCCCTCGGACGGCGCGGGTTCGACGGAGCCGGACGCGATGCGGGGTACTGCCTGATGGATCCCAAGAAGCATCTTGAGTTTGCGAACCGCGAGACCTTCGTCGCGATACAGATCGAGGACCCCGAAGCCCTCCCCCATCTCGACCAGATCGCGGCCGTGCCGGGGATTGACATCCTCTTCATCGGACCGGCGGACCTGACCATCAGCATGGGGATACCGTTCGATCTCAAGCACGCGAAGTTCGCCGGCGCCGTCGAGCAGATCGCGGCGGCGGCCAGGAGGCACGGAAAATTCTGGGGGCTGCCCGTCCCCTCTGCCGAGGCGGCCGTCCCGTATCTCAATCAGGGAGCGCGCTTCATCGCGTGCGGGGCCGACCTCATCATGATCCTGCGCGGCATGCAGGCGATCAAGGCGCAGTTCGAGCCGGTGTTCGCGGGGTTGAGGAAGGATTGAGGGCGCGCCGGGGCGGCGCGTCCCGTTCAGCGGCTCTTGCCGAAACGCTTGATCGCCTCGCGGTAGGCGCGCAGGCGGACGGACTTGCCCCAGGTGTCGGGGCCGATGGCTTGCCGGCCGTCGAGCAGGAGCCGCCAGAGCTTCGGCGCGCGGAGGCGGTCGCCAATCTCCTTGCGGGCCTCGTCCGTCAGGGGCAGCGGAAAGAGATCGGTAGTCAGCCGAAGGACGGACGCGCAGATGAGGCCGGCCCCGCAGCGGTCCGCCTTTTGGAAGAAACGCCCCCACTCGAAGCGCCCTGCCATGCGCCGCAGGACCTGCAAGAGGTCCACAAAGAGGACCACGCGGTCGAGCCGATGCCCCACCGCCAGATGAAGCACACACGTCAGCAGGAGGTCTTCGGGACAGGGGAACATGAAGACGGCGGAGTCGCCCCAGGGAGCGGCGTCGGAGACAAGGTCCTCAAACGTCACCGAACAACGCGCCCGCAAGGAGGGGGAATTCACCACGTCCCAGTGCGCCTCGATGCACAAGGGCATGTCGTCCGTGCGCTTCAGGAAACACGCCTTGCACAACCCGCCCACCGCGCCAAGCTCATTCGGCGGACAGTCGGGCTGATACCCCAGGTCCGTCAGGATTTGCGACGCCGCCGGCACGTCCGCGCGGGCGATGAGGAGGTCAATGTCCGTGAACGGCCGCATTCCCATTTCGGGATAGACCGTCTCGGCCAGCGCAGGCCCCTTCAGCACGATGGCGCGCAGGCCGGGGCGTTGGAGGGCGAGGCCGAACTCCACCAGATGACTCTCCAGGAGCATGTTCCTGCCCCACGAGGCGGTGTAGGCGGCTGCGGCCTGCTCCCTGACCCAGGCGGGAACGGCCGATGCGATGGAAGGGGATTCGAGCTTCCTGGAGACAATGGGGAGGACGCCCTGGGCATCGGCCCAGGAAAGCCATGAGCGCCAGTCGCGCTCACCGGCGGGCAGACGCGGGGGCGAGTCTTTTTCCGGATCAGACAGGGCCAACAGCAAGGAGACCATGGCGCGGTTCATGGGAGAGGTTCACCGGCATTCCAGAAGGAGTTTTTCCACCACGGCAGGAAGGTCGCCGATGTTGGTGCCGCATCGCAGGACGAAACACCGGCAGGCCGCCGTGAGGCGGGCCAGGGCGTCGAAGTGTTTTGCGGCGGTCTGCGGTTCGACCACATAGAGGCTGTTGGGCAGGAGCCGGCACAGGGCGGTAGCGGGATCGAGAGGAACCGCCGCATGGCCGGGCTGGCGCGTAAGCTCAGGAAACAGGATCAAGCGCGGGCGCGCCGAGAGCGCGTGGTCGCGGCCGTAGACGTCGCGGAGCGAGAAGGCCTTCTTGAGCCGGCCCGGCGCGTTGCGCAGGTGCGCGATCTCCGGCACCATTGCCGCCGTCTTGCGAGTGACCCTGATGCGTTGGGGCCAGGACAGGACCCGCACGCCGGCCGAGTTGCTTTGAAGCAGGATGAGGTCGTCGCCGAGCAGTTCGAAGCCGGACCGCACCAGGGCGACCGCCGAAGTGGACTTCCCGCTGCCGCCGCGTCCGGAAAAGATCACGGCATGGCCGTTCCGCACCGCTCCGGCGGCATGCATGGGGAAGAGACCGGCATGACGGAACAACTCGTAGCAGACCGGATGGATCAGGAGGCGCCCGGCGTCCCACCCGCGCGAGGCGCACAGCCAGCCCCGAATTCTCTTGTTCGCCCAGTTGAACCGGATGAGACAGCGGTCCACGGCTTCGATGTAGAGATCGGGACCGGACATCCAGTAACGCAGCCGGTCGTTGGGGGGGACTCGCGACGTGCGCAGAAGCTCCGCCGTCCCGGGGAGATGGCGTGCCGGCTTGCGGGGCGCGCGCAACTGATGCAATTCCAGCAGGGTGGCGCGTCGAACCGGCGAGGGAGACCGGAAGGCTTCCAGCGCCCGCGCAAAGCAGTCCGCCATCCACTTGGAGCCGGAAAGCACGCTGAGGCCCACGCCGTGAAGGTCATAGTGCGACTCGAACACTCTGCGGCTCCGCACTCCGTATCGCTTCCTTGTGCGAACATCCTCTCCGCAGGAGAGGCATTCGCCTCTGTCTTTTCACCGGCTGAAGACGGGCTTCAACGCTTAGGTTTCCCGCCGCGTCCCCTGGGCGGTGATGTTGCGCAGGGAGCCGCGCTTCACGAGCTTCGGCGCGACATAGACTCGCCTCTTCGTCCCGCCGGACTTACGGCGCAAGGCGTTCTTCATCTGCCGACCTCCACATGCCTGGAAGAGAAGTCTCTGGTCAAGACTCGGTCACATTTCCTATGCCGGCCGCCGCGTCCCTTGCGCGGTGATGTTGCGCAGGGAACCGCGCTTCACGAGCTTCGGCGCGGCATAGGCCCGTCTCTTCGTCCCGCCGGACTTACGGCGCAAGGCGTTCTTCATCTGCCGACCTCCAC
>CAYPFP010000085.1:22150-23105 GCA_964409935.1 uncultured Planctomycetota bacterium
AGGGAACCGCGCTTCACGAGCTTCGGCGCGGCATAGGCCCGTCTCTTCGTCCCGCTGTTCTTCCGACGAATCATGCCTGTTCTCCTAGAAAAGACCTCCCGATCCCTCAGCCGACATCCTTGCCGGAGTAACTGTGAATGATCTCGAAGTTCTCGTGACTCTCGCCGGTTTCCAGGTACGGCTTTCCCTTCGCGGACAGCCACGCATGAGCCTTCAGGCGGTTGCTGAAACCCGGCGCCGCCACCCCGAAGTTGATCCGCACATCCAGTCCCAACTTGCGCAGGAAGCGGTAAAGCACCAAGCTCCTGCGCAGGCAGAGCTGCTTGCGCATAAGCACGCGCCGGGCCAGAAGCCGGTCCACAAAGTCCGCAAGCTCCTGCGGAGCGGGAAGGTCGCGCCCCTTCCACGGCTTTTTCGGCTCGGCCAATCGCAGGATCATCTCGAACGACAAAAACCTCACCGCGAGGGGGACGCATGCAGAGAAGATGCGAACCTCCCAGAAACGCATCCGCTTAACCATGGTCGGTGCGTTCTCGCGTGACCAGCTTTTCCGCAATCATGTCCTCTACGAATCTCTCGAGGTCGGCGCGCGCGACAGCTTCCTCGGCCTCGAACTCCTCGCAGATTTTGTCGAGAAGGGATTGGAGTGTGGCGGGCTTTTCGAGGGAACGCCAGACGAGCGCCCCCACCTCCCCACAGGTGTAGAGGCCGCCGCTTCGCAGATGAAGAAGGATGAATTCCCCGCCGTCGTCCATTTGCCGGGCAACGACATTGCGGTCTCGCGCGATTCTGTCCGAAGGAGCCACTTTCAACGCTCGTCCCCTGATTGCTCCGTAGGATAGACGGCATAGAATGAGGCGAGTTTAGCCGACAATCCTCACGAAGTCAACACCAATCTGCACAAAAGCCTATTGCGAAAAGGCGTGAAGTGTTGAGAGCATGAGAGATACGAGCG
>CAYPFP010000086.1:0-22881 GCA_964409935.1 uncultured Planctomycetota bacterium
GCGCTGCTGGCAAAGTCCACGCTGCCGAACCTGTTCGACAACCACCCGCCGTTCCAGATTGACGGCAATTTCGGCGGCACGGCGGGTATCGCCGAGATGCTTGTGCAGAGCCACGAGGGCGAGATACACCTGCTCCCCGCCCTCCCCAAGGCCTGGGCGAACGGGCGCGTAAAAGGCCTGCGCGCGCGAGGGGGATTCGAGGTGGACATCGAGTGGCGCGACGGCAAGCTGGTCGGGGCCGAGATTCGCTCGGCGCGGGGGAATCCCTGCCGGCTGCGTTACGGCGGCGAGGTGCGCGCGGCGCAGATAGACAAAGGCCAGAGCTACCGATGGGACGGCGCGTGACAGAGTCCGCCACGTTCCAGGACGGCACGGCGCGTCATCTGGCGATAACCTCCAGGTCGTCCAGGTAAGCCTCCACCAGCAAGGCGTTGATGCTGTGTATCCACAACTGCATTGAGGTCGTACCCGGAGGCGTCGCGAAGGGAAACTCGAAAGACTCCCATTTGCCGACGTCGCCCCCAACGACGCCGAGGGCGGCGATGTACCCCTTGGCGTCGGTGGGGTTCAGGAGTTTGCGCTTCGCGTCGTAAAACTTGACGTACAGGCCGATTCCTTTCCCGGAGACATGGAACACCTTCCCGCGCAGAAGGAAATTGCCCGCGCCGTTGACGGGCATCCGCGCCGAGGAGATGTTCGAACCCGTCGTCGTGTCGCGATCAACTATTTTCAGAGAGTGCGTTCCGCTTGCGGCCTGTTCGGTGGAGACGGCTCCCATGTCGCCCTTGGGCCACAGCCAACCCCATGATCCCAACTCGAAGCCGCCGTTGCGAAGGAGGCTGCCGGCCGATCTGTCATCGGTCATGTCCATTGGAATGATGGTCAGGGTGATCGAGGCGGCGGCAACGGGTTCCGTGAAGTCAACGCCGATTCGCGTTGGCGTCACGGGAGCATCCTCGTGAATCTCCTCGCTCCGGACGGCAAGCTCGCCGCCGGAAGCCGAAATCCTGACCTGCAGGGACTCATCCGTCTCATAGACCAGCAGCGAGCCGTCCGGTTTGCGAAGCCAGGAACCGCGCGTGATCAGGGCCGTCCCGAAGGACTGCGGGGCCGTAAACTCCACACGGTCCGTTACGGTCAGTGAACCCGCGCCTTCGCGCGAGTAGACGAAGGTCCGTTCGAGCGTTTTCAACTCCGGCACGGGGTAGGCCGAGCGGAGGTCGAGTTGGAGCGTGTCGGCCTTGTCGGTGAAATCGGCGCGCAGGACCTTCGCTTCGGCGTCGCGGCCCGGGCGCTGGAGTTGGCCGGCCACGACGGGCACGGGATGGCCGAAGGAGTTCAGGAGCTTGCCCTCGTAGCGCTGCTTGCTGAAGGTGCGGCGGGTGTACGTCTCGGCGCCGGGGTCGAGCAGAACGGGACGTTCGCCGACCACGACGACGTAGGAGCCGACGTCGTTGTGGTTGTGATGCTCGGCGTTGTGACCGCCCTTCAGGGCCACGCCCATGCGGCAGGACGAACCCTCTGCAGGACGGCCAATCAGGACGCCCGCCTTGTCGAACCAGGTGCGCAGTCCCGGCCCCTTCGAAACCGACTCGACCGTCGGCGATAACGAGGCGGCGTTGGGGAAGCTGAAGATCATGGCCTCAAAAAGGGAGTGAAAACAGCGCCGAATGTCCGGGTCATCGCAGTCCTTCAGCCCCATCGCATACCGGCGGTTGACAAAGTACATGATCCCGGGCGAAGGGCGCGCATTCGTGGAGCAGTCGGCGAAGGCGGGGTAAACGCCGTTGATGATCTCGATGCCCAGACCAAAAGCGGCGGGCGCCTTGACTTCCGGGAGGGCGAAAAGGTCAACGCCGCCCTTCGTGGCCTGTCGGACCGTTTCGGCCAGAAGCACGAAGTGGCCGAAACCATAATTCCAATATCCCAGACCCTCGCTGCAATAGCCGTCCTCTGTGAAGCCCGCGAGAAAGTTCCGGGAGTATTTTTCGGCGGCGACGACGTACCGCGCCCGCCCCTCGCGCGACTCGACCTGCGCCAGCCCCGCCCCCGTGACGCCCGCCAGGCAGACGGCGTTCCAGTTGCTCGTTCCGCGCATCCACCAGTTCGGCTTGCGGGCGCCGGAGACCATGGCCTCGTACGGGTCGAGCACGCGGCGGCGCACGTTGTCGCGAAGCTGCCGGCGGACGTCCTCGCCGAGAGCGTCGCCCAAAAGCCAGTCGGCCTGGGCCAGGTTCCCTGCCAGGGCCGAGGAGGCCAGGTCAATGTCAATCACCTCGCCGCGGAAGTTCTTCAGGGACACGTCGTGAGAGGGCATGACCCACACGCGTTCGGCGCAAAGAGACTCGACAAGCTGCCTGACGACGGGAAGAAACCGGCCCTTGTTCTCCAGGCACTCCGCGAGCACGAGCCAGGACAGACGACCGCGACGCCGGCTCGCGACACTCTCCCAGCGCGTGCGGTTGCCCGTGCGCGAGAAATCGAGGAAGAGATCGTCGGACTCTTCGGGAAGCGCGGAAGTCAGGAACGTCTCGGCGCGACGGATGACGTCCTTGTACTCCTCCAGCGAAGCCAGGCGTCCCCAGGCCGGACGGTCGGAAAGCGGTCTGCCTGATCCCTCCGGACGCTCCGGCAACATTGCGGCCACGGCGTGCAGACGGTCGGGGTCAAGGCCCTGATTCGTTTCCTGCGCCCCGATCGTCGAAGCCAGAAACACCAAGAACGCCAACAACACTTGGAGATTAAGCACATGGTCCATCACGGCACTCCCTCTTGGTTTGCGAGCAAGACGAGACCATAGGCGTGCGGCCTACTGCTCGTCGTACCCCTTGAGTTCGCGGATCCAGATGTTGCGGAAACGGACCGGGTTGCCATGGTCCTGAAGACGGATGATGCCTTTGGGGTCGTGCGGCGTGTACTTGGGCAGGGACTTGTGACCCGAAGGACCAAGCAAGGCCGTATGGTTGTGAACCAGGAGGCCGTTGTGCAACAGCGTGACGTAAGCCGGAGACTCAAGCTGGCCGTCTTTGAAACGCGGCGCGGTGAAGATAATGTCGTACGTCTGCCACTCGCCCGGCTTGCGGCAGGCGTTGACAAGGGGCGGGTACTGGCCGTAGAGAGCGGCGGCCTGGCCGTCGGCGTAGGTGCGATTGTCAAAGCTGTCGAGCACCTGAATCTCGTACTTGCCCATTAGGAAGGCGCCGCTGTTGCCGCGGCCCTGGCTGTCGCCCTTGGGCGGCGCGGGAGTGGCGAACTCGATGTGAAGCTGGCAGTCGCCGAACTGGTCTCTCGTCTGGATGTCGCCGCCGCCGGGCAGTTTGCGGGGTGTGGCGATCATACAGCCGTTCTCGATCTGCCAGCCGGCGGGATCCCCCTTGGGCGTCTGCCACTTGGAGAGGTCCTTTCCGTCGAAGAGCACGACGGCGTCCGACGGGGGCTTGCCCGGCGTGTCCTCGCTGCCCCAGGAACCGGGCGTGACGACGCGCGGCAGGGGCCGGTCGCTGTCGTGGATGTGCCACTTGCCGTCCGGGAGCATGGGGGTGTCCTTGTAGCCGACGACGGGGCCTTTCTTTTGCGCCTCCTGAGCGGCGGCGCCGGCCGTCACCGCCAGCAGCGCGACGATCAGGGCAAATGTTCTCATCACAGGCTCCTTTCAAGTGACGGAAATTCTCGGGGCCATTATCACATATGCCGCCGCCGCTTTCCAGAGCATCCGCCCCTTGCCGGCAGGGGGCGCGGGGAGCGCGGTCGTCGAGAGAAGAAGGGGAGGGCGGTATCAATGCAAAAGGCGCGCGTCCCATCAAGACGCACGCCCTGTTTTCGTGGTGGGCCCACCAGGACTCGAACCTGGGACCAACGGATTATGAGTCCGCCGCTCTGACCAACTGAGCTATGGGCCCACGCGATGGATGGTCGCGGCGTTTCGCGGCCTCAAACACCATCTTACCATCCGGGGGGGAATGTTCAAGTCTGAAATGCCGTCCTACCGGCCGCTGCGGCGCCGGGCGAGCCGGGGCCTGCCGACGAGGTCCCACCACAGTCCCACGATGTTGACGGCGACGCGGGCGAGGCGGCGGATGTTGAAGAATTGCGACTTGCCGTAGGCGCGGAAGTAGTGATGCACAGGGGCCTCGGCAAAGACGAATCCGGCGTCCTGGATCTTCTTGACCATCTCCACGCAGATGACGCCGCTGGAGTGTTCGAGGCGGACCTTGTCGAAGATCGCCCTGCGCATGAGGCGAAAGTCGCAGTCCACGTCGCGGATCTTGAATCCGAAGAGGAGCTTCATGATGTGGTGGTAGATGCGCCCGATGACGATGCGGTGAAGGGGGTCGTGGCGCTTGATCTTGTAGCCGTTGACGATGTCAACGCCCTCTTTCATCTCGGCCAAAAGGGCGGGCAGCTCCGCCGGGTCGTACTGGAAGTCGCCGTCGGTGTAGAAGATAAGTTCCTTGGCGGCGGCGGCGAAACCGGAGCGTAGCGCGCCCCCATATCCCCGATTGCTTTCGTGGAAGATCAGCCGCAGTCGCGGGTAGTGGGCCGTAAGGGATTGCAGTATCTCGCGGCTGCGGTCGGAGCTTCCGTCGTCCACGACGATGATCTCGTAGTTGTCGCAGACTTTTCGAAGCGTCAAGTCAAACACCGCGACCATGCTGGCGATGGTGCCGGCGTCGTTGTAGCAGGGGCAGAAGGCGGAGACCGACCATTTTCGTGTCATAGGAGCCGTGATCGTTTCTTATAGGGCGATTTCCCGACATGGTATCAGGTTGCAGGCCTTTGCACAACGGCGCGCGCAGGTTTTCGCCGACTTGACTGCCCTGGGACGGGCGGTTACAATCCTGCATTGAACGTTGTTCGACGCGCAACGTTATCGGGAGACGGGACATGAGAAGGTGGAGCGGAGGCGTCTTCCTGGTCTGTGCGGCGGCGCTCGTCTGCGGGTGCTTGAAGCGCGAGGTCACGTACACGATCGGGGCGGACGGCAGCGCGAGCGTGCAGTTTGTCGCGCGCGGCGACGCCAAGGACATCGCGCAAGGCGACCTCATGCCGCCGAAGGAAAGTTGGACGGTCAAAGAGTCCGAGACGACCGACAAGAAGGGCAACAAGGAACACGTATACGAAGCGACAAGGTCCTTTGCCCATGTTTCGCAGATTGCGCCGAATCTAGCGACAGCGCAGACGCGTTTTGCAAACGTGTATCTCCAGACGCCCGTGACGCTTCGCGTGAAGCGCGAGAACGGTCTGAGCGTCTACGAGTTCGCGGTGACCTACAAGGCGCGGAGGTGGCGGGAGTATCATGATCTCCTGAACCAGATCATGGGGGCGGACCTGGCCGAGTTGATGAAGCGGTACGGGGCCGAGAAGCTGACGCCGGCGGAGAAACAGGCGGTGTTGGCCGCGTTTGTCCGCTGGGGATTGCGGCTGGAGTACGACCGGGTGGCGGCGGCGGTGGTGAACGCGTCGGCGGGCGGCGGCTTGCCCGGCGAGAAGGCCATGGCGATCCTGGGAAAGGTGGACGGGGCGCTGGACGCCCTGTCCAGCGACGAGGCGATCCAGAAGATCGCGGACCTGCCCGACGAGGCCAAGGGCAAGGCGATGGAGGATTTGCGGCGGCAGGCATGCGAAGAGATTGACCGGATTCTGCTGGAGGAACTGCCCGAACCGCAGTACGCGAAGACGATCGAGAAAATTCGCGACAAGATCGCCGAAGCGCGGTTGGAATGGGACGTGACGAACGACCTGGGCGACGAGCATTTCACCGTGAACGTCGAGATGCCGGGGACCATCGTCAAGACCAACGCCGACAAGGTGGAGGGTAACCGGGCCACGTGGACGTTCAACAGCGAGAGGTTCCGCGACGCCGACTATGAGATGAAGGCGACGTCGCGGGTGATGAAGTAGCGCGGGTCAGGCGGACGAGGACGATTGAAAAGGAGAGCGAGAGTGAATATCGTTGCATCGAAACGGGTGCAGTCCATCGGGGCGTACGCGTTTGCGGAAGTGGACCGCGAGGTGACAAAACTGAAGGCCCAGGGCATCCAGCCGATTGATTTCGGCGTGGGCGACCCGACCACGCCGACGCCGGACATTGTCCGCAAGGCGACGCAAAAGGGCGTGGACAAGAGGAAGTCGGCCGGGTATCCGAGCTACGTCGGCGCTTCGGAATACCGCCAGGCGGTGGCGGAGTGGACGAAGCGGCGGTTCGGCGTAACGCTCGACCCGGCGACGCAGATTTGCTCGACGCTGGGATCGAAGGAGGCCGTCTTCAACTTCCACGAGGGTTTCGTAAACCCGGGCGACGTCGTGATCATCCCGACGCCGGGGTACCCGCCGTACACGCGCGGGACGTTGTTCGCGGAAGGGCGGTCGTACTTTGTGCCCCTGTTGCCGGAGAAGAAATTCCTGCCGGACCTCAAGAAGATCCCGGCGGAAATCCGGAAGCGGGCGAAGATCATGTGGATCAATTACCCGAACTCGCCTTCGGGCGCGACGGCGCCGCTTGGTTTTCTGAAGGAGGTTGTGGAGTTCGGGCGCAAGCACGATATCATCATCGCCTCGGACGAGGCGTACTCCGAGATGTATTTCGGGGAGCCGCCGCACAGCATCCTGGAGGTGACGAGGGAGGGCGTGGCGGCGATCCATTCGCTTTCGAAGCGCAGCGCCATGACGTGCTACCGCGTGGGCTGGGTGGCGGGCGACAAGCGGATTGTGGACGTCTTCAAGAAGGTGAAGACGAACATTGACTCCGGCACGGCCACGTTCATCCAGGACGGCGCGATCGCCGCGCTGAGCGACGAGAAGCACGTGGCGGCGATGCGCGAGGAATACCGCCGGAAGCGCGACATCCTTGTCGCGGCGCTCACGTCCATCGGCCTGCCGGACTGCACGCCGGAGGCCACGATTTACATGTGGCAGAGGGTGCCCAAGGGGATGACGTCGGTGGAGTTTGCCACGAAGCTGCTCGCGCCGGAGGTGGCCATCGTGACGACGCCCGGCTCATGGCTGAGTGAAAAGACCGCCGACGGGCTGAACCCCGGCGAAGGGTACGTTCGTTTCGCGCTTGTGCCGAGCATCAAGGACACGGAACTCGCGGCGAAGAAACTGCGGAACCTGAAGCTGTAATTCGGATGCCAAACCACGGGCGGCAGGACCGGTTGTGATTGATCCTGCCGCCCGTTTTTTTTTGCCGCGCTTACTTCAGCACCGAGGCCTTGCCCGTCTCGGCGGACTTGTAGATTCCCAACCAGATCTCCAACGCCTTGAGTCCGTCGTGACCCGTGGCCGGCGGGTCGGCGCCCTTCTCCACGCAATCGAGGAAGCACCTGGCCTGGTCTACGAACATGTCGCGCTTCTCGTAAAGCTCGATCTTCTGGACGCCGCCTTCGAGCAGCACGCGGATGGCGCCGTACTTGGTCAGGTCGGTGCCCTGGGGGATCTTGTCGGCGGGAGCGCTGAAGAAGATGGCGCCCTTGGGGCCGATCACGTCGTGATGATGAGAGGTGCTCACGCCCTTGGGCAGGCCCCAGCACCACGACATCACGCACTCGTCGCCGGAGTTGAAACGCACGAGGCCGGTGCCGGCGTCCAGGGCGGTGGAATCGGGCTTGAAGGTCTTCATGCTGCCCATGGCCAGCCTGCCGTCGCCGAACATGGAGCGGAGGAAATCGTAGTCGTGGACCGCGCCGTCCAGGAGCGGGCCGCCGCCCTGGGCGCGGTCGAGGAACCACTTGGAGGCCGGGCCGGCGCTGCCGGCGACGCTGCGCCAGATGATCGGCCGCCCGATGACGCCGTTGACGATCTGATCCTTGACCTTGCCCCAGTGCGGGCAGAAGCGCCGGACAAAGCCCATCATGAACTTGACGCCCGCCTTCTCGCAGGCCGTGATCATGCGCTTGGCGTCGGAGGCCTTCATGGCGATGGGCTTCTCGCAGAAGATATGCTTCCCGGCTTTGGCCGCCGCAATGACGCCTTCGGGGTGAAGGAAGGTCGGCGTGCAGACGTAAACCGCCTGAACGTCGTCCATGGCGACGAGTTCCTTCACGCTCGCCGCGGTGCGCGCGCCGCCGGCGTCGGCGGCAAACTTCTGCGCGGCTTCCGGGTTGCTGTCCATGACAGCCGCCACTTTGGCATTGGGGAGCGTCTTGAGCTTGGAGAGGTGATGCCGCGCGATCCCTCCGCAACCGATAAAGCCGATGCTAACCATCCTTTCTCCTTTCCATATTCAACAAAAAAGGGAGGGCCGGAACGGAGGCTTTCGCCCGACGGCCATCCCGTCAAAATTTTCGCAGAAAGTGCAGCGAGGCCTCCACACTGCGAAGGGGGTCCTGTCCGGGGACGGCCTCGACCACGGAGAAACCGTCGTAGCCCAGGCCGTCGAGGGCGGCGATGACCTCCGGGAAGACGACCTTTCCTTCGCCCAACGGTGTGAAGCGCGCGCGGCCCGAAGCCGGCCCCTGGGCATCTCTGGCATAGACGTGGACGACGCGTTTGCCGAGATCGGTCGCCGTCTTGGCGGGATCGAAACCGCCCATGAGGAGCGCCGCGGGGTCGAGAGCGGCCTTTGCGCCGTCGCCGAGCGCGCCGAGAAAGGCGGCCATGGTCGCGCCGTCGTTCAGGCCGGTTCGGACGGCGAGGAACCTGTCGTAATTGGCCGCCATGCCGGCAAGGTCGGCCAGCAATTGCGCGGCGACGTTTCCGCCCGCCGAGGCCGATCCCAGATTCGCGAGCCGCGGCGCAGACTCCGCTGGAGCGTCGGTCTTGCCGGCTTCGGGCGCCGACACGGCGGGGGCCACGACGATGTGCGTGCCGAGGTCCACCGCCAGTTCGACGATGCGGTGCATGCGCTCGGCGATCTCATCGGCCCGGCGCGCGTCGGTGAAGGGAACCCCGATGTCGCTGTTGAGCGCGCAGACTTGCAGCTTGCGCGAGCTGACGAATCGCATGACCTCCCTTCGGCCCGTGCGCGAGAGGCCTTCGGGGGTGGTGTCGCCGTGCGAGGCGTTGAGTTCGACGCCTTCAAGACCGAAATCACCCGCCGCCACGATTCCGGCCTTGGCCCCGAGGCCAAGCGAATCCACGCGCAAGGCGATCTTGAGGCGGGGCATGGTTGGCCCTCCGCATCTGCCGCGTGCGTCATATTGTTGGGGTGCGAGTATATGTTCCAGGCCCGGAGTTTGCAACGAAAAAGGGGACGAAGCGCGACGGGCAACCGGCGGCGTCTGAGCCTTCTCCGTCATTTCGGACCCGTCTTGTGCTCCTCCTCCCATTTCTTGAGCAGCGACTTGTGGAGCGCGGGGATGCGGTAGCCCGGCTCCATCGGCCAGATCGGAAGCTTCTGCAGGTCGTAATGGTACCCGTTCAACAGTATCTTCATCACCAGTTCGTGGAAGTCGTTTCCTTCCAGGGGGCGTTGAGGCGGCGTGCCCGGACGCGGCGCGAAGCCGAGTTTGTACGGCGGCTTGATGCGGAAAGGCGGGATTTCTTTGCTTCTCCGGACGGCGCGCGCGGCGGCGGCCTTGATCATCTCGCGGGCGCGCGCGGGCGTCCAGGACTTTGCGTTGTACGGCGAGAGGGCCTCCTTGACCACGACGGTCTCGATCTGCGGCGCCAGGTCGCGCACCTGGGCGCAGCACGTGTTGTCGCCGGTGACGAGCACGGCGGGAATCCCCAAACAACCGGCCAAAGCCATGGCCATGCCCGCCTCGCCGAAGTACAGGTCGTTGCAGTACCAGAGGCTGTGGGCCAGAACGCCGTTGGTTTGGGCCATGGCATGTTGGGCCACGCAGAAGAGAAGGTCTACGGAGGAGTCGAGGCAGGGCATCCAGAAGGGCTGGCGCGTGAGGGGGCCGTGGATGATCTGGGCGGCGGGGTTCAGCTCCTCAAAGAGAATGCTGTAGCCGCTGCCGTGGGAGTCGTTGACGAGGATCTCGCGGACGCCCGCCTCCAGGGCGCCCTCGATGGCGGCGTTCACTTCGCCCGTCAGAAGCTTGTGCATGCGGAGGCGTTTGAAGTAGCCCTCCGTGGACGGGTCGTTTCGGTCCTCGAAATGCACCATGCCAGCCACGCCTTCAATGTCCGTGTGAATGTAGAGTTTCATAGACGGTTCCTTTCCATCTGCCTGTGTTAGTGCCTGGCTCCCGTCCGCCCGACGGATTGGCGGACGGGTGCCTGGCACTATGGCGCTAAACGGAGTGCCAGGCACGCGGCAAACGTCCGCCGCGAGCCAGGCACTAGCGCGAGCGCCCGTGATGCGTCCGCTTCGCGGCGAAGCGGCATCGTCGGCGCGTTCCCAGCGGTAGACGAGCTTCTCGCCGCAGTCCTTGAGCGCCTTGAACAGGGTCGGCGCGTCGCGTTTGCGAAGCGTAAGGTCGTAAACGCCGTCCTCCTGGCAACTGGTGACGAGGGCGTAGCCCTTGTAGTATCGGGGTCGGCCGATGATGCGGGAGCAACCTTGCACGCCGGCGATATCTGCGGCCCGATCGGGTTTCTCCAGGGCCAGGAAGCTGTAGGGGAGGCTGCGCAGGTCAATGCCCGCGCGCCTGGCGAAACGCACCCAATGGGAATCGGCCATGATGCCTTCGGGCGGGTCGGCGAAGTTGTGGCACCAGTGGCGGTCGTTGTGAGGCGCCAGCAGCCCGCAGGCCGCCTGGTGCGTGCAGGGCGCGATGATCCGAAAGCGGCCGCGCAAGCGTTCGCGGAAGGACACGACGAGGTCTCGGCCGGCCTTGAACGTGCCTGGCTCCACCCAGAGGATCGCCTGCGCGGACTGCGCGAGTCGCAGGAGCGGCTCGCGGTCGGGGGCGTCAAGCTCTGTGAGGACGTGACTTACCACCAGGAGCGCGAGCGGTTCGCGGCCCGAGAGCAGACGTCCGCTTCGCGGCGAAGCGGCGGCGTCGGCGCGTTCCACGCGCAACCCCGGAAAGGCCTCGCGCGCCGCCTGCGCCGCGAAGTCCAGGGCTTGGTCGGAACGGTCGTGGAGGAAAAGGCTTGTGAAGTTCGCGGCGCCGAAAGTCTCCAGCACGCGCCGGCCCGCGACGCCGCTTCCGCAGCCCCAGTCCAGAACGGCCCCCGGCGGCGGCGTCCAGCCTCGGCGGCGCAGCTCGCGCAGAACGGCGTCCCACTTCCACGCGATGCGCCGGCCGAAGGTCAGATCGTAGTTTGCCAGGTCCTCCCAACACGACCAATAAGAACGAGGCGGCGTCTGCTCCGCGAGAAAGACGGATCGCAGGCGGTCCAGGGCGTTCCAGTCCAGGTTTTCCCAGGTGACGTGTTTCATGATGCGCAAGTCCGTTGCGGCGGCCAGTGAGAGCGGTAGTGTTGGGAGCCGAAACGGGCGAGGTCGTCGGCCAGATAGAACATGCCGCCGCCGCGCCACGTGTTTCCGGCGGCGAGAAAATCAGCGACGGCGCGGCGCAGACTGGTGTCGCGCGGCGCGGAGGCGGGGTCCCCCGGATCGCGCAGGAAGATGAACCACAACCCGTCCTTGCCGGAGGAGGAGACCGGGAAGAGGTACAGTTCGCGCTGGAAACGCACCAGGTTATCGGACGAAAGCGCGATTTGTTCGAACTGGGTGTTGAAGATCCAGGAGATGCACGTGACGGCGTTGAAGGGCTGGTCCGGAAAGAGACGGCGAAAGAACGGGACGGCCCGCTGCATGGAGTCGCCGCACCTTTCCAGTGTCATGCCGCCGCCGGCGGGGATGTGCATCTGGAGCGAGAGGTCGCCCTTCTTGAGCACGCATTCCCAGACGGCCTTCGCCAGCCGGACCTCGCGCCGCTCGGCCATGCCGAAAGGAGAGATGGGACATCCGGCGACGGCCTCGGCGTCCTCGACGAGGCGGGCCGTCCAGCCGCGCTCTTCGTCGAACTTGCCGGCTGTGCCGTCCACGAACCCCCCGCCGTTGAGGCGCGCGCCGTCCGGGGCGAGCGCAACGACCTGGCCCGCCTCGCGGTGTCGCCAGACCTCCACGCTGCCGCCCCAGGGCTGAATCATGTACTCCATCCGGCCGATGCGGAAAAGCCGTCCGGCGACGTAGTGGCGCATCCAGTACAGGGCGTTGAGGGTGACGCCCAGTCGCCCGCCCGTCATGCGCCGGAAATTCCCGGCCATGCACGAGACCTGCGAGAGGGTCTGGCGCGTGACGTCCTCCTCCACGCCCATCTTGATGTGCAGTTCGCGCACGCGCGGGACCATGGCTAGGGTGACCAGCAGATGGAAGACGCCGCCCAGGTCGCCGAGGGCCTGTTCGAAGGAGGGCCAGCGCTTCATGTCGTTGTAGTCGGCGTGCTCGTACAGCAGCCGGTAGCAGTGCCAGGCCAGGAGCGTGAGCGCAGGGTCCTCGACGATGCGCCGGGCGGTTTCGCGAAGGGACGGGTCCGCCTCGCGGCCGAAGCCGCACCACTCGCGCCCGGCCGTGAAGGCGTCCGGTTGCAGGAAGAAGGGCGTACGCCCATCGAGGGTTGCCACGGACTCGGCCCAGTGCGGCTGCAAGGCCTCCAGGGCCTGCGGCTCGTTCAGCTTCTGGAGAACGTCTTCAAGTCTCATTGCCTGCGTTTCCGGCAAAAACCATTCGGTCTAGGGGGTCTTGGTCCAGGACCGGACGTAGTCAATGTCGAACGTTGCGGGGTATCGCTCCGGCATGGGGTTTTCAACGAAAGTCTGTTGCGACTCGATGTTCATGTTGAGGAACAGCGGATAGTGCCAGTGGGTGTTCTTGATGCGCCGGACCGGGACGCCGTCCACGTACCATGCGATGAATTCCCTGTCCCATTCCGCCGCATAGACATGGAAATCGTCGGCGAAGCGGAACGGCGAGTACCACGTGCCTGAGCCTACCCAGTGCTGCTCGTTGGCGCCGCGATAGCCCGGCACATGGAAGACGTGGACGTTCATGGTGTGGTGGCGTTCGCGTTGCGGGATGCCGGCGGGCATCTCAACGATGTCAATCTCCGTCCATGCCTCCGGCGTGTTTTCGTAGAGCCAGAAACAGGACGTTATCGAGGCGTCGAGGAGCTTGGCCCGCATCTCGAAGTAGCCGTAGAGCACGGGCTTCTTGCTCCTGACGAAGCCGCTGGTGTAGGTGAAGCCCGGCGGGGCGTTGTCGTTCTTGGAGACGCCGTCCCAGCACGAGAGGAGGCGCTGCCAGCTGGCGTCGGAAACCTGGGGAGCGAGTCGTTGCGAGACGATGAACACGTGGGCCGGGCCGACTTCGTTGCGGACGGCGGGGACGTTGAGGGAGGCGGCGCCTTCAAACCGGACAACGCCGCGGTCGTTCATCGCGGCCTTGATGCGGCGCGCGCTCCCCTTCGACGGCGCCGGCAGCGCGTCATGTCCTCCGCCGGACTTGTCGGCCCATCGCTGCACTGCGTCGTCGGCGTCGGTGACAACGGTCTTTTCGTCGGATGCATCGAGCCACAGGCGCAGGCCCTCGCGAGGCGGCTCCTGGGCCGCCGCCGCGACACCAAGGCCGGCCACAACAGCCGCGACCATCAACGGGAATAACAGGCCAGGGGATTCGTACATTGTCTCACCGAGATAGAACGAAGGGAACTTTCGCGGCCACGGCAAGGCTGTTCAGTTCCTGCACCATATTGTCGTTGAGGGGAATGCCAGCCGCAAGCCTCTCTACGCGGGTCCGCCATTCCATTTCGCCCGGCAGCCAGATGCGGTCAACGCCGTGGGCCTTGCGCGTGCCGCGGATAAGCCGAATCCACTCGTCCATGCGCCGGTTGAAAGCGGCTACGTCGGCGAAGTGGTCAATCCGTATGGCGGCCTGGGTGAAGGTGTTGGCGCCGGGGCGGTCGAGGCGCTTGTAGGGGTGGGGGATATCGTGGTCCAGGGCGGCCTCGGCCAGCATGCCCGTCAGGAGTTCGATGGCGACGGCGATGCCATAGCCTTTGTGGCCGGCGAACGGCAGTAGGCATCCGCCCTCCATGACGGCCTTCGGGTCCAGGGTCGTGTTGCCGTCGGAATCGAGGTAGCAGTCCGGCGGCAGCTTCGCGCCGGTCTGGGCGGAGAGAAAGACCTTGCCCCACGACGCCTTGCTCGTAGCGCCGTCCACCACGACGGGAGGCTCCTCCCCGGCGACGAAGGCGATGGCGTAGGCGTTATTTCCCAGCACGCCCTGCGCGCCGCCGGTGGGCGGCATGGAGGGCAGCACGTTCGTGAGGGACAGGCCGATCATGTCGTGCGCCAGCGCCATGCGGGCGTAGTGGCCGGCCGGCCCGTAATGATTGCCGTTGCGCACCAGAACCATGCCGATGCCGTGGGCGGCGGCCTTCTCGATGGCGAGGTCCATCCCCGCCTTGGCGCCCACAGGACCGAGGGCGTTGTCGGCATCCAGGAGTGCCGTGCAAGGGTGGTTCTTGACCAGACAAATGTCCGGCCTGGGGTTGTTGCCGCCGGCCCGGATGCGGTCCATGTAAAGTTTCAGGCGAAGGACGCCGTGGGTGTCAATGCCCATGAGGTTCGCTTCGACAAGGCAGTCGGAGACGGTCTCGGCATGATGTTCGGGAAGCCCGAAGCCGACCTGGATGGCATTGCAGACGCTTCGCAGCCATTGATGCGTTACGCGCACCCGGTGCGCGCGCACGTCCTTGCCCATGCTTGCCCTCGTTACTTTTCTCTTTTCACGGGATTCGTCAGTGTGCCGATGCCGTCAATCTCGACGCTCACCGTGTCGCCCTCCTTGAGCCATACCGGCGGCTTGCGGCTGAACCCGACGCCGGACGGCGTGCCGGTCATGATGACGGCGCCGGGCAGGAGGGTCATGCACCGCGAGAGGTAGCTGATCAGGTCGAGGCAGGAGAAGACCATGTCCGAGGTGTTGGAATCCTGCATGACGCGGTCGTTCAGGCGGAGGCGGATGCCGAGCTTGTCGCCGTTCAGGTCGGTGGCGATCCAGGGACCGATGGGGGCGAAGGTGTCGAAGCACTTGCCGCGCGCCCATTGTTTGTCGAGGCGCAACTGGCAGTCGCGCGCGCTGACGTCGTTGCCGCAGGTGTAGCCGAGGACATACCGGGCGGCGTCCTCTTTGGAGACGTTCTTGCATTTCCTGCCGATTACGATGACCAGTTCGGCTTCATAATCCACTTCGTTGGGGGCCATGGCGGGCAGCAGGATGGGATCGCCAGGTCCGATGACGGCGTTGCAGGTCTTGATGAAGATGACGGGGGCGGTCGGGACGGCCATGCCGCTTTCGGCGGCGTGCCCGCGGTAGTTCAGTCCGATGGCGACCACCTGCGGCGGGGCCACCGGCGCGAGAAGGGTCGCCTTGGAGCGGGGGACGGTGCGCCCCGTCGCCTTCCAGGAACCGAAGATGTCGCCGTCTATGAGGTCGAACGCTTGCGCACCCTGCGCGCCTCCCTGAAGGGAGGCGTCCTCGCCGACCACGGCATACGAAGTCGCGCCGTCGCATTGGATTCTCGCCAACTTCATCCGCTGTCCTCCTCGTCTTACTGAATCTCCGGCATGGGGATTGTCCGGCCGGAAAGCTGGGCGGCCTGCTGGGCGCCCGCCCAGCAGGCGGGCGGGGTCATAAGCGCCCGCCCGACGGATTGGCGGGCGTTGCAGTCAATCCATGCGGCCAGCCGCCGCATTTCGCCGTCGCGTGCGATCTCGGCCTTGTGAATCAGCGCGCCTTCCGGGGCATCCTTGAAATGCTCGGCGATGAGCGCGGCGCTCTCCGCCGCCAGTCCCGGTGCGGCCGCCCAGAACAGCACACAGAACAGGGCCGGTCGTAAACGAAGCGCCGTTCCGCGCATTTCCGGTTTTCTCCTGCTCGGAGTAAGGTCTCAAGCAACGTCCAGAATCTTCTTGACCGTTTTTGCGTCGAGGCGCTTGACGGTCTCGACGAGAAGCTCGACGGTCTTGTCATAGTCGTCCGCGTGCATGATGCCGGCGTGGCAGTGGATGTAGCGGACGGGAACGCCGATGAAGATGGTGGGGACTCCCTTGGCGTGCAGGTGAATGGGGCGGCCGTCGGTGGCGCCGCCTTCCAGCAGGCTGAACTGGTAGGGGATTTTTTTCTTCTCGGCGATGGACACGACAAAGTCGCGCAGGCGGCGATGGGCGATCATGCCGCCGTCCAGGACGTAGAGGATCGGCCCGGCGCCGAGCTTGCCCTGCGCCTCTTCGGGCTTGATGCCGGGCACGTCGGCGGCGATGCCGGACTCGACGACGAGGCAGATGTCGGGGTTTACGACGTCGGCGCACGTCTGAGCGCCGCGTGTGCCGACCTCTTCCATGACCGTGCCGACGCCGTAGATGGTGTTGGGGTGCTTCTTGTCCTGGAGCGCCTTGAGCACGTCAATGAAGAGGCCGCAGCCCACGCGATCATCCCAGGCCTTGGCCACGAGGAGGTTGTCGTCTTTCAGGACCGCAAAGGGCGAGTCCGGGGCGATGGGGTCGCCGACCTGAATGCCGTATTTTTCAACGACCTCCTTCTTGTCCTTTGCGCCGATGTCAATGAACATGTCGGTTTTCTTGACGAGCTTGGCGCGATCCTCCGGCGACATGAGGTGAGGCGGCTTGGCGCCGATGAGGCCGGGCACATCGCCCTTGCTGCCGCGAATGACGACGCGCTGCGAGAGCACCACCTGGTCCGGCCAGCCGCCCAGGGGCGCAAATTTGATGAAGCCCTGATCCGTGATGAGCTTCACCATGAAACCGATCTCGTCCATGTGGCCGGGGATCATGATGCGCGGTTCGGGGCCCGATCCCTGCTTCCGGCAGACGATGCTGCCGAGACGGTCGTACTCGATCTCGGTGCGGGGGGGCAGGTGTTTCCTGATGACGGCCTGGACTTCGCCCTCAAACCCCGGCACGCCGTGGGCCTCCGTCAAGTTCTTGAGCATCTGCCTGGTCGCCTTGTTCACTTCATTTCCTCCGCCTGGGTGGTCGAGAAACGCGCCTTGATGTCTGGAGCACGCGCTTCATTCTAGCGGGTGGTCTGCGCGGAGGCAATAGGCGGAGACGCCGGCGTTTCCAAAGGGCGCGGGCGCGCTGTCGAAGATGTTGCCGGCGGACGGATGTCAGAACCGGTAACGCACGGTGTAGGTGACGACCGTCTCCTTGTCTTTGGGCGCCGGGGCGTCGAACTCCACGGTGAACTGGCTTTTCTTGACATGCGGGAGGGAGGACTCGGTGATCTCCCACTGCGTCCAGCCGAAGAAGTTCTCCTCGACGACGACGCGGACGTCCTCGGTCTTGTGGTTGCGCAGCTTGATCTGGAAGGCTTGTTCCTGCGTGTGGGCGTCAATGCGGCGGGTCTGCATGAGGGCGCGCTCGCCCACGATATCGAAGGCGTCGCCCAGGTAGGCGCGCACCTTCTCGTCCTTGGGCGTGTGGTCAATCTGGTCTTCGCCGATGAACTCCAGCGAGCCGTCGGCGTCGGCCTTGTAGACGCGGATCTTCCCCTTGGGCAGGGGGATCCCCAGGCCGGCCTCCTTCTTGTTCTCGAACTGCATGTAGACGCGGACCTTCTTGCCGTAACGCGCGCCGTTGTACACGTAGGTCTTCTTGGCGGGCACTTTTTCGGCGGAGAGCAGACTGATCTGCTTGGTCTCGCGGTCCTTGACGGTCGTGCGGCGCTGGAGGGTGTACATGTGGTATTCGAAGAAGGCCTTTTCCTCGAACTGCGGGGGACCGGCGGCCTTGGCGAGCATGCGCACTTCGCGGTCGGCCTCCATCGGCCGGGGGGGCGCGACGCGGTGCACGTCGCCGGCGATGAGCTTGAGGGCGGCGTTTTGGTAGGAGGCGCCGCTGGTGTTCGAGATCGTCACCCATCCGCTCAGGTCAACGGCGGTGTCGGCGGCGTTGGTCACCATGACATAATCGGCGAGCCAGTTCACGCCGTTGGTGAGATACGTCAGGTTGGTGAGGTGCTTGCCGGGCTTGGAGCAGTTGAGGTGCCAGACCAGCGTGGGCCTGGTGATGAGTCCGGAAGGAAGCTTCGGGAACGAGACGTCGCGCAGATTGTCGCGGCGGATCATGTTGACCGGGCCGGTCTTGGGGTCGGCGGAGATGACGATCTGCTGTTCGTCGTAGCTCATGAGTTTTCCGGTGTACTTGTTGTCCTGCTCCGTGAGCACGGAGATCTCCTGATCCACGTATTTTTCGAGCAGGCGCGTGGAGTTCACGAGGTCGAATTCGAAGTTCTGCTCCAGGACTTGAAGGGCGTCCGGGGCGGTGAGGGACTTGAGGTGGACCGACGACGCCTCGATCTGCGCCGCCACGTTGGTGTAAGGGACGACGTTCTCGCCCTGCTTTAGCTCAATGAAGCGGTTCTCCTTGATCAGGGCGATGTTCTGGTTGTACACCGTCAGCGCCACGCCCTCGGTCTCGTCGGCGGCGAAGCCGGCCGGCGCGCAGGCGAGCAGCATCCCCAACAGAAACGCGCATGGTTTCCTTGCGGACATGACAATCTCCTCCCGTTCGGAACATTTCGGCAGATTGGCCATACTCTTAGACGCCGGCAAGCCCCGCGAAGTTCCGGCAGTTTTCCGGTTTAGAACTTCGGCGCCCGCCAGCGCGTGCACGCGATATGCGTGATGTAGTCCCCGGTCACGAAGTAGTAAACTGTCACTATTGTACCATCTTTGATCTGCACCGAGCGCGGGTAGCCGAGGTCAAAATTGTCGCCGTCGGTGCGGAGCACAAAAACACGGTCCGTCCGCCATGTTTTCCCGTCGTCTTCGGAGACCACGGCGCGAATACCGAAGGGCGGATGCCGATAGCCGTAAGTGAGCAGGAGCCGGCCGTCGTGAAGCCGGATAAGACTGCTCGGGGGGTGTCCCTTGATGCCGGTCTTGACGGACCGCCATGTCCTGCCGCCGTCCTCGGAAAAGGCCTGCCAGAGATGGTCGTCGCTCTTCTCGGTGCGGGCCAGCATCCACACGTTGCCGTTCTCCATGACGTGGAGCCAGTTCTCTTCGGTGATGTCGGCCTTGCGGTCCGGGTCGGCGATGGCCAGGGCGAGTTCATAGGTCTTGCCGTCGGTTGTGCGAACGGCGTAGCCGTCGCACGGTTCCTTGGCGGACTTCTTGACCATGAATGCGCGCAGGATCGAGCCGTCCGGCAGTTGGACGCGAGACCATCCGGAGGAGGCGGACATGTGGACGTCGAGTTCGGGCAGGTCTTTTTTCTCCCACGTCTTGCCGCCGTCGGTCGAGCGGCGGATGAAACCGCCGGTGCACGTCGCCACCATGCCGGGTCCCGGCCCGCTGTTGACGTGCACGAAATACTTCTTCTCAAGTTCCGCCCTTTGGGCTTCCGGGTACCGCCGCCAGAAATAGAAACCGATGTCCACCAGCGCGCCATCGGGTGTCTTGAAGGGGCCGGGGGGGCGCTCGGGGACGGCCGTGGGCGGAATGCGTTCGATGGCGTTCCACGACCGGCCGCCGTCCCTGCTCTCCATGCACGCCGAGCCGCCGGTGGGGTCAATGTGCGTCTGCTTGACGCGCGTGCCGAAGGACGTGTAGAGGAAGCCGGTCTCCGGGTCCATCGCCAGGGAGGGGAAACAGGCGTAAACGCCCTCCTTCTTGAAGACGATGACCTGTTCCGTATCGCGGACGACTGGAGGGACGACGAGCGGCTCCTTGTAGGTGGTCCATCGGATCCAGTCCCAATAGGCCTCGCCTGTGGCGTTGCTGCTGCCGGCGCCGTAGCCGAAACAGTTGCGGGCGCCGTAAGCCGGCGACGCGAACTTCCCCCTGCCGTCTATGACTTGTTTCCCGTCCATGAAAACGCGGATGTCCGTCTTGCGAATCTCGATGCGGTAGACGTGGAAGTCGTCCGTGGTGTTCGCGGCGTATTCGAGTTTGGCCTGGTCGAGACGAATCTTGTCCTTGTACAGGGTGAGGGCGTCCTCATGCACGCCGTCGGCGACCATCAACATGACGCCGCAGGCGCCCTGGCAGTCCACGACCTTGATGCGCGCCTCGACCACGGCGCCTTTCTGGGGGTCGGCCTGCCACGGCTTGGTGGGGAAGAGCAGGTCGCCTCTTTGCGTTCCCGCATCCACCATGTGCAGAACGCCGTCCTCGACGGTAATAGTGAGGCGCGGGTTGTCGCCCGGCGTGTACCAGGGGATTCGGACGGTCTTGGAGTCAAAGGTGTCGTGCTCCCAACGATAGCATCCGGAGCTTAGCGCCGCCGTCGCGCACGCCAGACTGAGAAGGACTCTGATCAACATGGGGAATCTCCTGTTCGATTTCGGACGCGCCGCGACACTTCGCTTACGAAGCGGCGATTTTCTCTTCGAAGGGACCGCGTGACGAATATCCCGGCGCGCGGGGTTCGCTTTCTCCAGCAATCCCTCAGTCTGCCTGCCCGTTCCGCAGAAGCGGCAGGGCCTGCCTGGACCAGAACGATGTCGGTCTTTGGCAGGATGGCTCTGGCGGAAGGCTTGAGGGACGATTCGCCGGCGGGCGCGACCAGGATGGTCAAGTCCGGCTTTGTCGCGAGGGCGAAGCTGTTTCCTTCGACGAGGAGTTTTCCCTCCGACTTGAGTCTTTCCAGCAGCGCCCGGACGGCCTTGCGCAGCGCGCGGCGTTTCGTGCGCAGCCAAACCACGCGCCGCGCCCCTGCGGCCAGGCACCTTGCGGTGTCGCTGCCGGGTTCTCTGAGGAGGCGCAACCGCGTGACGATCTCAAACGGCCGGTCCGCAAGACCGTGCGTTTCGAGGGTCTTTCTGCCGCCCTCGAAGCGGACGTGGGATACGGAAATCTTGACGGCGGTCCAGCCTTTGAGCGAGCGCAGGAGCATCTCGGCGACGGCCGTCTTTCCCGCGCCGCTGCGGGTCCCGGCAATGCAGATGGTCTTCATCCAATTTCGCCCGGCGGCTTGCGCTACTTTCCGGCGAACTCCTGCTTGAGTTCCTCGACCCGCTTGTCGTCCATCTTGGTGACGAGCGGCGCCACGTCCGGGGCCACCTTGTGTCCCGTCACGCAGTCGAAGTCCGCCGCTCGGTCCCAGTTCACCTTCTCCACCCGCTCGTTGAGGCCGAGGTAGTCGAAGATTTTCTGGGCCGTGAAGGGGATGAGCGGGGCGCTCAGGACCGCCACGGTGCGGCACAGGTGCGCGGCCACGTTCAGGGTGGTTCCGAGGCTCTCCGGGGATTTCTTGCGCTCCTCCCAGGGCTTCTTGTTCTCGAAGTATTGGTTGCAAGCGTCCCACAGCTCGCGGGTGGCCAGGAGCGCCTTGCGCATCTCGACGCTCTCATATTCGCGGGTCACGGCGGCGACGGCGTCCTGCGCGGCCTTCATGGCGGCTTCATCGGCGGCGGCAAGCGGCCCGCGCTTCGGCACGACGCCCCCGGCGAACCGCAGCGTGAACGAGAGCACGCGGTTGATGAAATTGCCCAGGTTGTCGGCCAGGTCCTTGTTGACGCACATCTGGAATTTTTCCCAGGTGAAACTCGTGTCCGCGCCCTCCGGGGCCATGAAGACCAGGGCGTAGCGCCAGTAGTCGGGCGGGAACAGTTCGAGCGCGCGGTCCGTGAACACGCCGCGGTTCTGGCTGGTGGAGAACTTGCCGCCCTCGTAGTTGAGCCACTCAAAGCCCTTGATGAAATCGGCGAGAATGAAGCCGTCGTCGGCGCCCATCATCGTGGCGGGCCAGGTCACGGTGTGGAAGGGGATGTTGTCCTTCGCCATGAACTGGACAAGCCTGACGTCGGGACTCTTCCACCAGGACATCCAGGCGTCCGGGGAATTCGCCGCGTGTTTGGCCCACTCGATGGAGATGCCGATGTAGCCGATGGGCGCGTCAAACCAGACGTAGAAGACCTTGTCCTCGTAACCTTGCAGCGGCACGGGCACGCCCCAGGTGAGGTCGCGGGTGATGCAGCGTTCGCGCAAGCCTTCGTTGAGCCACTTGTTGGCGATGCTGATGGTCGTGCGCGGCCAGACGTTCTTGGTTCCGAGCCACTGGCGGATTCGGGACTCCATCTTCGGCAGGTTGATGAAAAGGTGTTTGGACTTGCGCTGCTCCAGGCGCGAACTGCCGCTGATGGCCGAACGCGGGTTGACCAGGTCCGTGGGGTCGAGCAGGGCCGTGCACGACTCGCACTGGTCGCCGCGGGCGCGCTCGTAACCGCATCGGGGACACGTGCCGGTGACAAAGCGGTCGGGCAGGAAGCGGCCGTCGTCCACCGAGTAGAGCTGCTGGGTCTCGCGCTCCGTGACCATGCCGTTGTTGTACAGCTTCAGGAAGATGTGCTGCGTGATCTGGCGATTCTCCGGGCTGCTGGTGCGGCCGAAGTAGTCGAAGGAAAGGCCGAAGCGATCGTAGATGCCTTTCTGCTTCTCGTAATACTTGCGGGCGTACTCCTGAACGGGGAGGCGTTCCTCGACGGCGGCGATCTCGGCCGGCGTGCCGTGTTCGTCGGTGCCGCAGACGGCCAGCACCTCGTGGCCCTGGTGTCGTCGGAAGCGGGCGTAGATATCCGCCGGCAGCAGCGAGCCGATGAGATTGCCCAGGTGCTTCACGCCGTTGATATACGGCAAGGCGCTCGTGACAAGAAATCGTTCTGGCATTGTGTCCTCTGGATCCTTTGCCGGGACTGCCCCCCGGCGCGGCTAGAACGCATGATACCCGCAAACCGCGCCAAAAGCAACATTGGGCATGAGCGGATGCGCGGCCGGAATCTTCTTGAGAACTGCACGCGGCAGGCTAACATTATGTAACCAGGACGGCCGGAAAGGGAACGCGCCCCAAAGGAGACCAGCGTGAAGAACAGGCGGACGTTGTTCGCCGTCGTTTGCGCCGTTTGTTGGGTCTGCGGCGTTTCCGGACTTTGCGGCGGCGGCGAGATGCTCAAGAACGGCGGGATGGAGGCGCCGTTTGTGGAGGGGTTGGCGCAGGGCTGGCTCAGGAACTGCT
>CAYPFP010000087.1:0-22552 GCA_964409935.1 uncultured Planctomycetota bacterium
CCATCGCGCCGAGGTGTTCGCCGCGCTCGTCAACGGCGTCACCCTCTTCCTCATCTCCCTCGGCATCTTCTACGAGGCCTCCAATCGCTTCCGCCACCCCCCGGAGGTCAAGACGCTCCACATGATGATCATCGCCGCCGCCGGTATGCTGGTCAATGCCGTCGTCGCCCGCAAACTGCACGGCCACAGCCATCAGGACCTGAACATCCACAGCGCCTTCCTCCACGTCGTCAGCGACCTGCTTGCCTCCGTCGGCGTCGTCGCCGGCGGCCTCATCATGTATTTCACGGGCTGGTTTGTCGTGGACCCCGTTATCAGTGTCATTATCGGCGGCCTTATCGTCTTCGGCTCCGGCCGCGTGGTGGCCGAGTCCGCCCACATCCTCCTGGAGGGTGTCCCCAAGGGCGTTCGCGTCAGCGACGTGGCCAAGACCATCTGCGCCATCGAGGGAGTCAAGGATGTCCACCACCTCCACGTCTGGAGCATATGCTCCAACATCATGGCCCTCAGTTCGCACGTCCTCATTGACCCCTCCTGGGAGGGAAACCCCGAAGCCCTTCGCCTGGAGATCAACCGCGCCCTCCATTCGCGCTTCGGCATCACCGACACGACGCTTCAGTTCGACTCCACCTCCGAGGCGCATGATGCGCTGCTCCATAAGATCGCGCATCCGGAAGTCTCGATCTCTGATGAGGAATAGATGACTCCAATTCGTTCCCAGCCTGAATACGGGGGCCGCCCGGGCCGAACAGCCCGGGCGGCCTCAACGGCCGTTTCGGTGTTGGGAAGAGGGGGATGGCCATGATCGCCGTCACCGGCGGTACGGGGTTCGTGGGAAGGACCATTGTGCGCAGGCTGCTCGACGCCGGCCAACACGTGCGCCTGTTGGCCCGGCCCTCCTCGCGCCGCGACATCTTTCTCGGCAAAACCGTGCAGTTCTGCGAGGGCGACATCTCTGATCCTGCCACATTGTCGGGCTTTGTCCAGGGTGCTTCTGTCGTGATCCACTTGGTGGGTATCATTGTTGAGCGCGGCCCTGCTACCTTCGAGGCGATCCACACGGAAGGAACGCGCAATGTGGTTGATGCCGCAAAGAAAGCCGGCGTCGGAAAATTCGTCCACATGAGCGCCCTGGGCGCGCGCCCCGGCGCCCCCGCGCGTTACCACCGCGCCAAATGGGCCGCTCAGGAGATCGTTCGCGCCGCCGGCATCCCTTACGTCATCTTCCGCCCCTCCATTATCTGCGGACGCGACGACGAATTCGTCAACAAGCTCGCCCGCCTCATCCGTTTCCCCGGCGGCCTGACGCACGTCATTCCCGTGATCGGGTCCGGACAGTCGAAGCTGCAGCCCGTCTCCGTCGAGGACGTCGCCGCCTGCTTTGTCAAGGCCGCCGCCGGCGCCATCGCAAACAAGACCTACGACGTCGCCGGCCCGCAGGCCCTGACCCTCAACGAGCTGATTGACTGCATCTGTCGCGTCATGGGGCGTTTCCGGCTGAAGCTTCACGTGCCCCTGGCGCTCGTCGCGCCCGCCGTGCGCCTCCTGGAACTGGTCCATCTGCCCGCGCCCCTCACTTCGGAGCAACTCCTCATGCTGCGCGAGGACAACGTCTGCGACATTGGGCCTCTCAGGAAGGACTTCGGCCTCGATCCCGCAAGAGTCGAGGACGTCATCCGTGCGTACTTGTGATTTATTGTATCCTTTTGTAGAAAAGGGTCTTATGCAGGAGGCTCGATCATGGCAAAAATCCCGGAAGAAGCAAAAAATTTCATCGAGGAAGGCCGTCTGGCCTATGTCGCCACCTGCAGCCGCGACGGCCGACCCCACGTCGTCCCCAAGGGCAGTCTGGCCGTCCTCGACGACGAGCACCTGGTCTTCGCCGACCTCTACACCGGCCTCACCCGCCGGAACCTGGAGGAAAACCCCCGCATCGCCGTCGTCATCGTCAACCCCGCCGCTTACACCGGCTATGAGATTCGCGGCCGCGCCGAGATGATCGAACGCGGCCCCCTCTTCGACCAACTGGCCGCCAAAGTGACGCACGGCCAGATGATGTACCACCGCGCCAAACACGCGGTGAAGATCCGCATTGACGAGGTCGTCGAACTGAAAGCATGACGCATGGACGTGTGTGCGGCGTTCCCCTGTGCAGGTCAGCCACAACTCGGAGAGGCGCTATGGACTACTACTGGTTGGGATGGGTGCTTGCCGCCGTCGCCGCTCTGTCCAATTGCGTGGGCGGCCTCGTGGCGACGTGGCGGACAATTACGGGGACCTCTCTGCTGCGCAACTACATGGCCTTCGGGGCGGGCTTCATCCTTGCTGCCGCCCTGACCGAGATGATTCCGGAGAGCCTGGAGGGCATGTCCCACACTTCGCATGCCCCTCTCCTCATCCTCGGCGGCTACATCTTTGTGCTCCTGTGCGAGAATGCCTTGGTCTCCCACATGCACATCGAGGACGCCCTTCACCGCGAACAGATGGTCCGATCCTTCGTCGGCACGGCCGCCCTCATCGGCATGACCATCCATGCCACTCTCGACGGCGCGATGATCGTCTCCGGCTTCCAGGTCGGCGGCAGCGAACTCGGCATCCTCCTGTTCCTCATCGCCGTCATCCACAAAGTGCCCGAAGGCCTCACCATCGCCTCGATCCAGCTTGCCTCCGGCCACAGCCGCCTCAACGCCCTGGGGTCGGCCGTCCTGCTGGGCGCCGGTACCCTCTTGGGCGCCGGCATCGTCTCGGTCTTTGCCGGCGTCGCGCACTTTGCCCTGCCGGTGGCCACCGGCGCAATCCTCTACGTGGCCGCCTCCGACCTTATCCCCGTCCTGGGCGAAAGGAAAAGCGTGGCCACCGTCGGCGTGATCGTCCTGGGCAGCGTCGTCTTTCTGCTCACCCATGCCGTCCTCCACTCGTTCCACGTGGAGTAAACGCCCTTTTTCATCGGCCGCACAGCCCGGGCGGAAGGGCCATCGCCGCCACGTTCGGGGCCGTCTGCGGTCGAAAACCCATGGCTGGCGCGATGTCCCTTTCCATCTCGCACCCGGGCGCCAATTCCGTCAACATAAGCCCCTGCGGCCCCAGCCGGAAAACCGCGCGCTCCGTGATGTACAACACCGAGCGGTTCCGCTCCCGCGCGAACTCCCCGCTGAACGTGATCTGTTCCACCCGCTCGATGAACTTGCGATGCGTCCCTTCGCGCAGAATCCGCAGCCGCCCGTCTTTCACCTCGGTCTCCAGCCCCCCCGACGTGAAGCTCCCGCAGAACACCACCCGCTTCGCCGACTGGCTGATGTTGATGAAACCCCCGCACCCTGCGATCCGCGCCCCGAACCGGCTCACGTTCACGTTTCCCTCGGCGTCCACTTGCGCCATCCCCAGGAAGGCGATGTCCAGCCCCCCTCCGTCGTAAAAATCGAACTGGTACGGCTGGTCAATGATGGCTTCTGGATTGGCCGACGCCCCGAAGCTCAGCCCTCCCGCCGGCAGGCCCCCGATGGGTCCGGCCTCCACCGTCAGCGTGAACTTGTCCGCTATCCCCTCCTCATCCGCCAGCGGCGCGATCCCCTCCGGCATCCCTATCCCCAGGTTTACGATGGCGTTCTCCGGCAGCTCGCGCAGGGCGCGGTGGCAGATGATCCGGCGCTCGGCGGGCATGGGCGTCGCCGATGAACATCCCAGCGACGCCTCTGTGTCCCCTTTCTCCCCAACGTAACACGGGTTGTACTGCTCCCCGAACGTCTGCATGTGGTTCTCCGGTCGCGCCACCACGACGGCGTCCACCAGAATGCCCGGTATCTTCACCAGGCGCGGGTCGAGTTGCCCCGCAGGCACGACGCGCTCCACCTGCGCGATTACCTTGCCTCCCGAGTTCCTCGCGGCCTGCGCGATCGAAAGCATCTCGGTCGTGATCGCCTCCCGCTCCATGGTCACGTTGCCGCGCTCGTCCGCCGTCGTGCCGCGCACCAGCCCGATGTGGATCGGGAATGTCTTGTAGAACAGCCACTCTTTCCCCCCCGCGTGCGTCAACTCCACAAGGTCTTCCGTGGCGCGCGAATTCAGCCGCCCTCCCTCTACGCGCGGGTCCACGAACGTCTTCAGCCCGATGTGCGTGATGATGCCCGGCAACCCCGCCGCGATCGCCCGGTACAGGTGGCTGATGACCCCTTGCGGGAAGTTGTACGCCTCGATACGGTTGCCCACCGCCAGCGCGCCCAGCTTCGGCGCGAGGTTCCAGTGCCCGCCGATCACGCGTTTCAGCATCCCCTCGTGCCCGAAGTGGTTGGCCCCGCGCGTCTTGCCGTCGCCCTGGCCGGCGGCGTACACCAGCGTCAGGCGGCGCGGCGACCCCGTGGCCGCGAATCTCCTCTCCAGCGCGCTCGTCAGCTCTTCCGGATGCCCTGTCCCGACGAAGCCGCCGCTGGCCACTGTGTCTCCGTCGCGCACGAGCGCGACGGCCTTGTCGGCGGTTGTCACCTTGCTTTGCATCCCGTCGCCCTCGCGTGTCCTTGCCGCCTACGTGTACCATCCGCCGTTGACGGCGAGCACCTGTCCCGTCACGTACGCGGCCTCCTCGCTCGCCAGAAAGCAGACCGCCGCCGCCACTTCTTCCGGCTTTGCGAACCGTCCTGCCGGTATCATCCGCAGGAAGTTCCCGCGCACGTCTTCGGGGATCGTCCACAGCATCTGCGTCTCGACAAGCCCCGGCGCCACGGCGTTCACTGTCACGCCGCGCCCCGCCACCTCCTTCGACAGCGCTTTCGTGAACCCGATGACGCCCGCCTTGGACGCCGCGTAATTGGTCTGGCCGAAGAACCCCATCTGCCCGCTGATGGAGCTGATGTTAATGATCCGTCCCCACCCCAGAGTGCTCATGTGCTCGACCAGCGCCCGCGTGACGTTGAACACCCCCGTGAGGTTCACGGCCAGCGTCGCGTCCCAGTCCTCGCGCGACATTTTTTTCAGCGTCTTGTCGCGGATGATGCCCGCGTTGTTGACGAGTATGTCAATCTTTCCGAATTTCGCCAGGCCCTTCTTGACCATCTCCTTGACGGCCTCGGCTTGCGTGACGTCCGCCTCGACGATCAACGCCTGCCGGTCTTTTTTCTCGATCTCGCGGGCGGTCTCCTCGGCCAGTTTGCGTTCCGCTCCCGCGGCGTCGGGCGGATATCCGATGAGGATGTCGGCTCCCTGGGCGGCGAGCGCGGTCGCGATCGTCCGCCCGATCCCCCTCTCTCCTCCCGTCACCAGCGCCACACGGCCCGACAACCCGAACATGTTTGTTTCCCTTCGCTGTTGCCGTTGCTGAACCCGCGTCCCTTAGACCGCCTCAATCACGGCCGCTATGCCTTGTCCCCCGCCGATGCACAGCGTCGCCAGTCCGTATCGGCCCCCGCGTCGCCGCAACTCGTGGAGCAGCGTCACCAGTATGCGCGCTCCGCTCGCGCCCACCGGATGCCCCAGCGCGATGGCGCCGCCGTTGACGTTTGTCCTCTCCGGCGGAAGTTCCAACTCCCGCATCACGGTGATCGTCTGCGCTGCGAAGGCTTCGTTCAGTTCCACCAAATCCATGTCTTTCGCTTCCAGCCCCGCCTTGGCAAGGGCCTGGCGCGCGGCCTTCACAGGCGCGATGCCCATCAGGTCGGGCTCGCACCCCGACGCCCCGAACGCAATGACCCGCGCCATGGGCTTGACGCCGAGTTTCTGCGCCGTGCGCCCGCGCATCACCGCCACCGCCGCCGCTCCGTCGCTGATGGGCGAACTGTTTCCCGCCGTGAGCGTGCCTCCCTCCTCGAAGACGGCGGGCAGTTTGGCGAGTTTTTCCAGGCTGGTGTCGGGGCGCGGGGACTCGTCGCGGGCGAAGACTATGGCCTCGCCTTTTCGCTGCGGTATGCGCACCGGCGTCACTTCATCCGCGAACCGGCCTTCGTCCCATGCTCGCACCGCCTTCCGGTGGCTTTCGAGCGCGTAGGCGTCTTGCTCCTGGCGGGAGATGCCGAACGTCCGAGCGAGTTTCTCGACGGTCTGTCCCATGCCGCCGATGGCGATGGTCTGCAGTGAATCGAGCAGGCTTCCGTGGCCTAGTCGGCGTCCCCATCGCGCTTCGGTCGCGAGATAGGGCGCCGCGCTCATGCACTCCATGCCGCCGGCGACGACGATGTCGGCCTCGCCTGCCAGCACTTCGAGCGCCGCCAGCCGCACCGCCAGCAGTCCGCTTCCGCAATTGATGTTTGCCGTGTACGCCGCCTTCTCGACCGGCACTCCCGCCTTCAGCGCCGCCTCGCGCGCCGGGTTGCCCCGTTCGGTCATCTGAAGTATCTGTCCCATCACGATGCGGTCAACGGCTTCTTTTTCCAGCCCTGCCCGTTCGGTGGCCGCTGCGATGGCCGCGGCTCCCAGCGCCAATGGCCCGACGTCTCTGAGTGCGCCGCCGAAGGCCCCTGCGGCGGTGCGCGCGGCCCCCGTCAGGATCAGGTCGGCGTCTTTCAGGTTGCCCGCTGTCATGTTCGCTCCTCTCGATGATGGCCTTGGCATCTTACCGCACTCCCTGTCTGCTGCCAACAGGGAAAATGTGTTGCATTCGCCGTCCTGGAGCAGTAGAAGTGTACTATGGCTCTTGGTCCGGCGGCCAGTGCTCATGGGTCGGGGGACATGCCGTGAAGGTCTTCTTTATCAAGGCGCCTCGTCGCCTTTGGCCCTTTCACTCCGAGCGTAGCGGGGTCTGGCAGCCTTTGGGCTTTGCCTCGATGGCGGCTGTTTTGCGCCGCGAGCTGCCGGGCCTTGCCCTTCGGATCGTTGACTGCCCGGCCCTCAAGATGGGATGGCGTTCCCTGGAGGCGCTCCTTCGCGCCGATCCTCCCGACGTCGTCTGCATCGGCGAGGAAACCCCTTCGGCCCCCGACGGTCTGCGTCTGGCGCGCCTGGCGAAGTCCGTCGCCCCTCAGGTCGTGACCATTGCGGGGGGCGTGTACTTCGGCTTTATGGCGGAGGATTCCCTCCGAAATCATCCCATTGACATTGTGGTCAAGGGGGAGGGGGAGTTGACGCTCCTGGACCTGCTCCGCCGCTTGTCGCGGAAGGCCCCCGATCTTGCGGGCGTGAAGGGGGTTGCCTTTCTGGACCGCCCCTCATCGTCTGTCGTCGAGACCCCGCCGCGTCCCCTCATCGAGCGTCTCGACGACCTGCCCATGCCGGCTTACGATCTGCTGCCTATGCGCTGCTACGGCGAGGGTTCCCGGAATCATCCCGATCTGGCCGCCGTCGAGCACGGTCGCGGCTGTACGGAGCGGTGCAGTTTCTGCATACTCTGGCGTCACATGGGTCGTC
This sequence comes from uncultured Planctomycetota bacterium, assembly GCA_964409935.1. GTDB lineage: Bacteria > Planctomycetota > Brocadiia > JAADGH01 > CAYPFP01 > CAYPFP01. Next base: position 7,330 of record CAYPFP010000087.1, read on the forward strand.
CGGCGGAGGGCGATCACGGCTCTTGTTCGCCGTGCTACCGCACCAAGAGTGCCTCGCGGTCTTTCGACGAAGCGCGGTTGCTCATCGAGACGTATGGACGCCGGACGCTTGGTTGGGTTGATCCTACGTGGAACGCCGATCCGGCGTGGTCGGACGAGTTCTGCGACCGACTGCTTCGGGCGGGTCTGAGCGCCGTTCACACTGCCTGGGTTCGCGCGGACAATGTTGTGCGCGACGAGAAGTTGGGTCTGCTCCGCAAGCAGGTCGCTGCCGGTCTTCGTCAGGCCATCATCGGTGTCGAGCGTCCCGAAGCCGCGGCCCTTTGCCGTTTCGGCAAGCGTGCGAACTCGGCGGACGTGGTTCGCGAGGCTTTCGCGATCTTTCGCCGGAATTATCCTTCGGTCTTTACGATCGCCACACTCATCTACGGTCTGTGGGACGAAACGGCGGACTCGCTGGCCGACCTGGTGCGTTTCGGCTGTACGTGCGGCGCCGACTACGCCTTTTTCATTCCTCTCACGCCGAACCCGGGTACGGAGGTGTGGGAGGAGGCGCGCCGGTCCGGCGCTATCGAGGTTCAGGACCTTCGCGCTTACGACTTCGTGACGCCCGTTATGCGTACGCGCCTTTACTCGGCTGCGCGGCTTCAGCGGCTTATGCATTCGCGCATTCTTGCTGCCTGGCCGCGCGATTTTGGCCGCGCTTTGTGGCAGTTTTTCTTCGATCCCGACCCTCGCCGTCGTTCCGTGCGCCGGGCCATGTTGCGTCACGGGACGCGCTACTCCATCGTCAATATCCTTGCCGCCCTTCGCCGAAAAAATGGTCGTCCGGCCACGCACGGCGTGATGCCGGACTGGTATGAGAACTGACTCATCTCGCATGCAGGAGGCGTCACAATGGATGCCAACGTTTCCCGCCGCCTTCTCCTGACGTTCGTCATCTCATTGGCCGTCTATGCCGTGGCCTGCTTCTCGCCCATCGCCTGGTCGCCGGACAGCCGCTGGCTGGCCTTTACGGTCTTGCGCGAGAAAGAGGAAGAACTTCCCGACGGGAGCATCCGCAAGACCGAGACTCACCGCCTGTGGCTCTGGGACATGACGACCGAGCGGGCCGGTCTTCTTGTCGAGAGTCCCGAACTGTCGGGCGGCGTTTTCGCGCCCGACGGGAAGCGGGTGGTGTTCCTGGAGTCTTTGCCCGATCAGGGTCTTCAGAAGAAACGGGGAGAGCCTTCTCCGCGGCCGGTGCGTCTTGTCCTGGCTGATGCCGACGGCCGGGAGCGGACGACTTTGGCTGAGTTGCCCCCCCTGGACTTCGCCAACGACGATGTCAAACACGGGTTTCTGTGGGACGCGCCTTCGCTTTCCCCCGACGGGAGCAAAATTGCGTTCTCCCTTCGCGAACCTGCGGGGCCGACCTCCTATCTGGTCGAGATTGCCTCGCGTAAAGTCACCCCCTTGGCGCAAGGGGCCGCATACCCGCGCTGGTCTCCCGACGGCAACTGGATATGCCTTCTGCGTCCGCTGCCGGACTCGGAGAAGAAATCGCCCGCCTATGCTGTTGAGGCCGTGCGGCCTGACGGCCTGAATCGCGTGGCTCTGGGCGAGCTGCGCCTTGTGGATTTCGAAAAGAACCATTTGTCTCCCTCCTGGGTGAACATCGCGTGGCGTCCCGACTCGGCCGCCGTGGCCTACACTACCTACGCCGCTCCCAAGTCAGGTGCTGAGGCCGCCGAGTCGGTGTGGCTGGCGGGTCTGGACGGTAAGCGCACGGAATTCCACAAGGCAACCAGAGGCCGTTTCCTCTCCAATCCGGTCTGGTCGCCGGACGGGCGTTGTCTTGTGATCTCGGACATGATCCGGGGTTCGTCGGAGAAGGAGATGGGGGCGCGTCTCCTGCGTCTGGAGGTGCCGGGCGGGGAGATGAGCGTTATCGCGGAGTCATGGTCGGCGGCCGACGACGGCCAGTTGGCCTTCACGATGCCTTCCTGGTCTCCCGACGGCCGCTGGATCGCTGTTCGGGTTCAGGGGCTGTCTCCGGCGATTTTCAGCGCCGACGGCAAGTCGAGACGTTTTCCCGTCTTTGACGAAAACTCGGTGGTCTTCCTGGCGGAGTTTCGGGCCGGCGACGTCAGGGCCTTGGAGAAACGCGGCCAATATGCCGATGCGCGTAAGGAGGCGCGTGCTCTCCTTTCATTCCTCGACGAGAACGTCGCCAAGGCGGCCGACGACAAGACCCGCAAGGCCCTGTTGGCTGCCAAACTCTATCCCCTCCTCTCGCTCAACAGGTTTGAGGACGTGATCGCCCTCGGCGGCGGCTGGAACGACCACGACGCCGTTCGGCTCGTGAGGAAGGCTTATCTCGCCTTGGGTCGTTACGACCAGGTCGAGGGGGCGGGCAAGATTGTCCAGGAAGCGCAGGAGTTGGAGAGGAAGGCGGCGGAGGCGAAAGACTCCGCGGCGGCTGCGGGTCTGTGGCTTCAGGCCGGGAATCTCTGGGCGGACAAGTTGTTCAACGGCAAGGCCGCCGTTCAGGCCTTCGAAAATGTGGTCAGGTTGCTGCCCGGCAGTCCGGAGGCGAAGCAGGCCCAGGAGAACATGGCCCGTCTCAAGGCTCGTTTCGAGGAAGGGCCGTAGTTGTGCGGGAAGCGCTCATGGACGTCGCTGCCTTGATCAGTTCGTCTTTCTGTCACGCGCTGCCCGAGCGTACCTACGCCGCCGCGGGCCATGCGCTTCCTCTATGCGCGCGGTGTACGGGCGTTTACGTCGGTCTTTTGCTTGGGTTTGTATGGGCGTGGGTCTCGCCGCTTCGTCGGGCGGCGGCCATGCCCCGCCTTGCGGTCTGGGTCTGCGTGGCCGTCATCGTGCTTTTTGCCGCGCTGGGTTTTGGCCGGCTGTATGAGTTCGTGGAACTGGGCAACGCCCCCCGTGCGGGGATCGGTCTGGCGTTTGGCGCCGTTCTCAGCGTGATGGTCTGGCCTGTGGCGGCCTACTGGATCGGCGGCGCAGAGCTTCGTCCCTGGCGGCGGCCCCAGTGGTTTTCCTTCGTCCTGCTGTTGCTGCTCCTGCCGGCGGTTGTGCCCGTCATCGCCAGTCCTGTCTGGTACGTCCATAGGCTTGTGTCGTGGGCTTCGCTCGTGGGATTGGCGGGGGCTTGGCTTGCGGCGAACACGCTTGTGATTCTGGGGCTGTTCCGGTGGCGTGGCCGCGCCGGCCTCGGTTGGTGTTGCCTGGCCTTTGCGCTGGCCGTGGTGTGTTTTGCCCTGGAGGTGGGTCTTCTTCGCGTCTGGCGCGGCTGTTGGGCGGTCTGACCCGTCCGTCTACCGAATGACGGCCAGTTTCCAGTCTTTCGGCAGGTCCTTGTGCAAGGCCCGAATCTGCGCGGGATCCTCATACACCAGAATCGCGGCCCCTCCCGATCCGGTCTGGTTGGACGGCAGTCCGTGTTCGCAGCAGAACTGATGCACCCGCATGTCCGCTTCCGACGTGCCGCACGTCGCCAGCCGCAGCTCGAATCCCCGCTCTAATACCTTCCCGAAGGTCTTTGTGTCGCGGTGCTGAAGCGCTTTGACGGCCTTGTCCACCAGCGTCGGCAGTTCCTTCACGGCGGACAGGAACCTGGACTTGGCGTTGCGGAAGAGCACGTCCCAGCGGCTGTGGACCGAGTGCGATCGCTTCGCCGCCTGGTTCGTGTAGATCATCGCCAGGCGCGGCAACAGCTTGGCGTCGAGCGGTTGGTAAATCCCCGCTTGTCCTTCGGGGCGGTCCCGCAGCTCTACCGGGAAGTGCATCTGCAACAGATGATGTCCGGCGGCCCCGAAGGCTTGGGTCATCTTGTCCTGCAGCCCTCCCTTCATCGCTGCCTCGCGCTCGGCCTCGAGGATCAGCCAGCCCTGCACCGACAGCGGTATCTCGCGCGTGGTCATGCCGTAAAACGCCATCAGGGCCTGGATCGTCGCCGTGACAATGGCCGACGAGCCGGACAGCCCGAGCTGTCTGGGGATGTTCGTCCTGGCCAGTTGTATGGTGACGTTGGTTCTGAGGCGGCGCAGCAACCCGTGCTGTTTGCAGTACTTGGCGAACACGCTTAGCCCGCCGCGCAGAAAGGGCTCTTCGTCGAAAATACCGTACTTTGCGCTGTGGGCCAGCAGGTCGCGCCAGTGCGCGAATTTCCGGTCGTGGTGCTGGATCGTCAGTTCCGGCGACTCCCACACTTCCACCATGCACGAAAAATTCGGCACGGTCATGGCCAGCACGGCGCCGGGATGCCCGAACTCGGGAAAATTGTCCGACGGGTGTCCCACCAGCCCCGCCCGCGCGTATCCCTCGCCCTTGATGATGCTCATCTTTTTCCTGCCTTTGCGCTTCGTCTTGCGTCACATCTGGAGCCGCTTCCGGAAATACTCCAGCGTCTTGGCCAGTCCTTCCCGCCGGGGGACCTGCGGCTGCCAGCCCAGGAGGGCCCGCGCCTTGGTGATGTCCGGCCGGCGCACTTTCGGGTCGTCCTCGAAGTTTTTCGGTTTTGGCACGCACACGACGCGGCTTCGGCTGCCGGTCAGTTCGACGATCTCCTTTGCGAAGTCAAGGATGCTTACCTCGTCGGGGTTCCCGATGTTCACGGGCAGGTGTTCGTCCGACATCAGCAACCGGTATATACCCTCGATCAGGTCCGACACGTAGCAGAAGCTGCGCGTCTGCGACCCGTCGCCGTACACGGTGATGTCTTCTCCCTTGAGCGCCTGGCACATGAAGTTCGGCAGCACCCGCCCGTCGTTGAGCCGCATGCGCGGCCCGTAGCAGTTGAATATCCGCACGATGCGCGTCGCGATTCCGTGCGCCTTGTGATACGCCATCGTCATGGACTCGGCGAACCGCTTGGCCTCGTCGTAGACGCCCCGCGCTCCGATGGGGTTGACGTTCCCCCAGTAGTCTTCTTTCTGCGGGTGAACGAGCGGGTCGCCGTAGACCTCCGACGTGGAGGCCAGCAGAAGCCTCGCTCCCTTCGCCCGTGCGAGTCCCAGCGCCTTGTGCGTGCCCAGCGAGCCGACCTTCAGCGTCTGGATCGGCAGGTTCAGATAGTCTATCGGACTCGCCGGCGACGCAAAATGAAGGATGTAATCCACGGCCCCGTCGAGGTAGATATAGTTGGTCACGTCATGGTGGTAGAAGAGGAAGTTCTTGTTGCCGAGCAGGTGCGCGATGTTGTCCGTTGTGCCCGTGATCAGGTTGTCGAGGGCCACCACGGTATGCCCTTTCCCCAGGAGGTAGTCGCACAGGTGCGACCCCAGGAAACCTGCGCCTCCTGTCACCACCGTTCTAGGCATCCGGCCCTCCTCTCCCCGTCTCCCCGCGTCTTAAACTACCACATGATAACCTTTTGCGTCAATTAAAAAACTCCTCTATCTCGATCCGCTCCCCTTGCAGGCCGATGACCTCCATCTCCTCGCCGGTCTCCGTTACGTGCACCCGCACATAACACCGCGCGGCCTTGCCCTGTGGCAGCGTGTATGGGATGATGCCCCCCGAACCGACCATCAGGAAGCGCGTCCCCCCTCGCTTCAGGCCGTCGAGCACGTGCGAGTGTCCGATGAACACCCACGGCGCCCGCGCCCGTTCTATCAGCGAAAGGAACTGCCCCGTGCCGCTCACGAAGCCGTTGAACCACCAGTTCCCCATGTACGGCGGCTCGTGGGTGAAGACGTAGGTGCGCTTCTGTCCTTCAAGGGCCTTTTCGAACCACGCCAACTGCGCGTCGCTGAGCTGTCCCCCCGCCGTATCCAGGACCACGAACCGCCGCCCGCCGGCCTCAAAAGAAAAATCCGGCGAACCGAACAGTCGTTCGTACGTAGCCCGTCCTTCCGGGGCGTCGGTGTCGTGATTCCCGATCACCGAGAGCACCGGCATCTTCGCCGCCGCAATCATCGCCGCATAGCTCTGGTATTGTTCTTCTTTTCCTTTTTGCGTCAGGTCTCCCAGGAAGATCGCGAAGGCCGGGTTATGGCGCGAAGCTCCTTCAAGCAGCCGCGTGGCCGCCTCGTAGTTGCCTTGCGGGTCGCCTATGGCGATGAAGTCAAACGGGGTCTTCACCGCCTTCGCCCGGACGGACTCCAGCGCCCGCTCGTTGATCGTCTGCGCCGCCGCCCGCGCGGGCGCGCCCGCGGCCGCCAGCAGAACGCACGCGCCGAGCGCCAGCCCAATGGTCTTACTGCGTGAATGCCTCATCCGCAATCTCTTTGTTGAGTTCGTAGTTCCTGAAATACACCCGCACCGGATACGCGGCCGATGGGACGTCCTCTCTCTCCGCCGGCCACAGCGTGATCGCCGCCGGCAGCAGATACTCGAGCCCGGCTTCGTCTTTCACCGGCTCGTGCCTTATCTCATACGTCACCACGCCCTGTCGTTGCGTAAAGAACCGCATCCGCCTGGGCATGCCGTCCTTCTCGTTCAGCCACAGCTTGAGGCGTTGCGCCTTCAAACCCATCGGCATCGGCAGTCCGGCGTTGGGGAAGTCCAGGCAGATCGCGGGCGTCCCGTCTGCGTCGGTCCGGCCCAGCGCCTTCGCTTCGGCGTCGCCCCGCAGGCTCATCAGGATGGCCTGCACCGGATCGAGTTGCACCCCGTTGATCTGGTTCAGTTGCGTCATCTTGTTTATCTGCGACAGAAACGGACGGATGCGCGTCTCGAAGTACGGCCCCCTTGAGGCAAAGGTGCATGAAGGGTCGGGCGGCGTGGTGGGCGTCCGGTTCTCCTCCTGAAGCGACAGCCTGAGGCTGGAGGGGCTTTTCCATCGCAGCAGAAGCGGCGTCAGCCGGGCCGCGTCCGCAAAACCCCTGCGCGAGTCCGGCCGCGTCAGCGCGACCTCAATCCGGCACGAAGCCGTCTTGGGCATGTTGCGGTAAAGGGCGATCTCCAGCCGCTGAAGCGCCGCCCCCACCGTCGCCGTGTCCTGGGCTGCGCTTTGCGCCGCTCCCGACACAAGAACGATCAGCCACGTCTTTTGCCATATGCCTCGCAGCCGCATCTTTTTGTCGCTCTACCGTGGCGCATGGGGTGTCGGGCCTGCCGTTGCCGGCCCTTGGCCCTGCGCCTTCAGTTTCTCCGCGACCTCCATGCAGTCCTTGTCCCCGCGCCCGGACAGGTTGATGACGACCAGCCCGTTCTTCGGCAGCGCGGCCCCCGCCTTCAGGACGTGCGCCACCGCGTGCGACGACTCCAGCGCCGGTATCACGCCTTCGAGCCGCGCCAGCGTCTGAAACGCCTCCAGCGCCTCTGCGTCGCTGGCGGCCGCATACTCCACCCGCCCCGTCTCCTTCCAGTACGCGTGTTCGGGTCCGACGCCCGGGTAGTCCAGTCCGGCCGATATCGAATGTACGGGCGCCGTCTGCCCCTCTTCGTCTTGCAGCACGTAGCTCAGGCTGCCGTGCAGCACGCCCACCTTGCCTCGCGACAGCGTGGCGGCGTGCTGGCCGACCTCCATCCCCACGCCCCCCGCCTCCACGCCGATCATGCGCACCGATTCGTCTTTCAGGAACGGATGGAATATCCCCGCCGCGTTCGACCCGCCTCCCACGCACGCCACCAGGCAGTCCGGCAGTCGCCCTTCTTTTTCCATCATCTGTTGCCGCGTCTCCTTCCCGATGACCGCCTGGAAGTCGCGCACCATCATGGGGTAGGGGTGGAAGCCCGCGACCGATCCGATGATGTAGTGTGTGTCTCGAACCGACGCCATCCAGTCGCGCATGGCCTCGTTCAGGGCGTCCTTCAGGGTGCGCGCGCCCGCCCGCACGGGGATCACCGTTGTGCCCAGCAGCCGCATGCGGAAGACGTTGAGCGCCTGTCGCCGCATGTCTTCTTCGCCCATGTACACGTCGCACTTCAGCCCGAAGAGCGCCGCCACGGTCGCCACGGCCACGCCGTGCTGGCCTGCGCCGGTCTCCGCGATCACGCGTTTCTTGCCCATGCGCAGCGTGAGCAGGGCCTGCCCTATGGCGTTGTTGATCTTGTGCGCTCCGGTGTGGGCCAGGTCTTCGCGCTTCAGATAGATCTTCGGCCCGCCGACGTGTTCGCTCAGCCGTTGCGCGTGATACAGCGGGGTTGGTCGGCCCGCGTAGTCTTGGAGATAATACCGGAGCTGTTCCTGGAACCGGGGGTCTTTGCGCGCGCGCGTGTACTCGCTCTGCAATTGCTCGATGGCCGGCATGAGCGTCTCCGGCGCGTACTTGCCCCCGAACTTCCCGCCGAAATACCCGCGCTCATCCGGGTCTACCTGAATCTCGGCCGCTGAGGCCGAACGAAAGCTCATGAAATCCTGCTCCTATCCTGCAAGGGGCTGAAAAGCAACGCCGGTTAGAAACGGTCATTTTAGCCGTTCGCGGGCCGCGATGACAAGCCATAATTCAGATGTCTTGCCGCTTGAGTAATCGGCGCGACCACAGAAGGGGGAGGAGGGTCCACAGCAGGAGTCCGAGGACGAGGAACAGGATGCCGAGGGCCTCGCCGCCCAGGAACCGCACCAGCGCGGCTCCCGCGGCCCCGAAGGTTTCTTTCCCGTTCAACACGATCAGGCTTCCCACGCGCACCATGTCTACGGGATTCCCGAAGAGCGAGGCGAAGATGAATTGGTTGGCCGTCCGTTCCTTTAGCACGGACGTGCCGCCGATGACGAGCAGGTCGTAAAAGATCACGAAGAAGAACCACAGGAACAATGTGGCGCCGAAGGCCTTGGCCTTTCTCTGGCACAGCGCGCACACCAGGGCCGCGAGGGCCAGGAAGATCAGCGCCAGCAGCAGCGCAAAGCTGACGAAGATCGGATATCGCAACGAGCCTTCTGTCCCGCCCTGGAACGCGATCACGATTCCCGCCAGTCCGAACCCGAGAAGGGTCGCCGTGCAGATGGAGGCGAACAGCCCCGCCAGTTTGCCCAGCAGTATCTCCGTGCGCGTGACCGGCTGCGAGAACAGCAGTTCGCCGGCGCTTCTTTCGCTGGTGAAGCTGAGCGTTCCCATGATGAGGGCGATCAGCGGCACGACGTAGAGCACCAGGTTCAGCAGGCTGGCGGAGGTTCGGGCGAACCCTTGAAACCCGATGGCGCCGGCGGCGGCGAGTCCGAAGTACGATATGCTCAGCGCCAGCGCGCCGAAAACCACGGCAAAGATGAGCGTCCACCGGTTCCGGATTTGGATGACCAGTTCCTGCTGCGCGATGGCTTTGATGACGCCGATATCCACGTTGCTTCTCCGTCAGTTCTTTCCGGTCTCGGCGGGTGTTCCCAGCAGATCGTTGAAGCGAAGCGTCTCGCCTTGGTGTTGGGCGGCGGCCTCTTGTGCTTTGGTCTGTGTCCGAAAGGCCGCCACGCCGCCGCTCATGGGTGTCTTGATCTTCGCCGAGCGGACGAAATACGCCTCCTCTGCCTTCGTCCAGCTCTGCGAGTCGAGATCCACGACGAAGTAGGCGGCGATGGCCGCTTGGTTTCGCTTGCCCTTTACGTATTGGAGCAGGCACGCGATGTCGTCGAACTTGAACGCTTCTCCGTCCTTGTCAATGAACTCGGCGGCGAAGCGTTTCTCGGAGATGGCCATCTTGCACAGGGCGCACATGTCTTCGGGGGCGATGTTCACCGGCTTCGGTTCGCCTTGTCCGCATCCTCCGAGCAGCAGGGCGCTCAGGCACAGGACCCGCAGGGCGTCAAAGTTTCTGTCCATGTATGTACCTCAGGTACATGTCCTCCAGCGAAGGCTCTTGCGTGGCGAATCGCTCGATGACCGCCCCCGCCGTCTCCAGAGCGCGCAGTATCTTCAGCCGATCCTCGGCGCGCGACGTGATGATCAACGCTTCCGATTGTAGCGCGGCGGCGTCCGCGCCGGCCTGGCGCGCCGTCTCGGCCCACCGTGAATCCGGGTTGCGCAAGACGACGCGCATGCGGCAGTTGCGCATCAGCCCGTCTTCCAGCGCTTCCACGGTCTCCAGCGCCACCAGCCGGCCCCCCACAAGAATCGCCACGCGGTCCGCCAGTTGCTCCACGTCGGCCAGCATGTGCGACGAGAACACGATGGTCTTCCCCTCGCCCTTGAGCGCCGCCAGGTACTCCCGAAAACGGATCGCCCCTTCGGGGTCCAGACTCACCGTCGGCTCGTCCAGGACCAGGATCGGCGCGTCCGGCAGGCACGCGACGGCCAGCCCCAGCCGTTGCGCCATGCCTCCGGAGAACTGGCCCACCGGTTTGTCGGCGAATCCGTCGAAGTCGAACTTGTGTCCTCCCAACAGGTCGTCAATCCGGCTCAGCGGTATCTTCCTCAACCGGCAATAGAAGGCCAGCACTTCGCGGGCTGTGAGACTTTCAGAAAAACTCACCCGTTGCGGCAGGTCGCGGCCGCTGTGCTCGATGACGAATCCTCGGATCGCGCACCCGTCGGCCAGCACGGTGAGGACGCTTCCCCGGCCCCCTCCGCGCAGCAACGGCCGGCCCGCCCCCTCCAGCGCCACCCGCTTATCCAGGGTCAGACCCCCGGCGTGCGCGCCGGCTTCCACGCGCAGGGTGTCTCCGGGTTTGGCCGCCGCAAGGGCCGCCGCGACGGACGGGAACTGAGCGGCGTTCCCGCCGACCGTGAGTGTCTCGCTCCACGCCCGGCCGCCCCACAGGGCCAGGACGAGTGCCGCCGGAAAACGCAGGCCCTTCATGTGCTTGCTCGTTTGCGAGGATTCATCGAGAGGAACACGGCCCCCAGCATCAGCAGCGAAAACGCCATCAGCGCAAAGGACGCGACGTTCGGCAGGCTGTAGACCGTGAAATTGCCGATCACCTTCATCCCGATAAGGGGCGGCGTGAACGGGTCCACTTTGATGGCCGCCGTCGGCTCCAGTTGGTGGCCGTAGGTATAGAGGCGGTGGTAGAAGCTCCACAGCGAGTACAGTCCGAAGTAGGCGTAAGCCCCCAACACATCCACCAGGTCCGCCATTCGGCCCAGGACCGTCGCTCTCAAACCCAGGAGCATGATGCCGCTGATCGCCAGCGGCAGCCATATGAACTCGCTGAAGTCGCTCTCTTGCAGCGGCCGCATCCCGATGTAATGGTTGAGCGTATTGATCTCCTTCAGATCGTCCCGGTTGGGTGTCTTGCCCCCCTCCAGCCGGTGCGAGTAGATGTTCAGCGCCAGTCCGTCAAGGAATTGGTTGGAGTAGAACCGCATGGTCCAGAGCGGGAACCAGTACGCCAGCAGCAGCACGGCCGCCGCGATCAGCGCCAGCGTCCGGCTCCGCCACGTCAGCCGAGTGTCGAAAAACCGGTCCGCCCGCTCCAGCAGGCCGCTCATGGGGGCTTCTCCAGACCTCTCAGGGCTTCGGTTTGACCAGCAGGTATCCCTGCATCTCCTGGTGCAGCGCCGAGCAGAAGTTCGTGCAGTAGTACGGGAACACCCCCGCCTTGTCGGCCGTGAACTCGATCGTCTTGGTCTCGCCCGGATCCACGACCACGTTGATATTGTACTCGCACAGTCCGAGTCCGTGCAACTCGTCCGTTGTCTGCTCGATGTTGGTCAGGTAGACGGTTACCTTGTCCCCTTGGACGACCTCCACCTTGCTCGGCTCGAACGTGCTTCGCGTCGCGGTCATTTTCACGGTGACGTTTGTCCCTGTCCGTTCGACCTTTGTGTCTTTTATGTCCCAGACCGCGTTGGGATTCTTGTTCTCCTCTTTGGGGTATACCTCGATGGGTTTCAGCTTGTCGGCCCTGATGATCTGCGCGTAGTGCGGTTCAGGCTCGGTGAACGCGTCGTAGAGCAGTTTCATCTTCTCGCCCGTCACGTCAATGAGCTGCGAACATTCCGGCTGCGACGGTCCGACGCTCAGGTGCCTGCCGTGCGACAGCTTGTTCAACGCCACCAGGTACTTGCCGGCCGGATGGGCCGTGTCGCCTCCCGCCACCGTCAGATGCCCGATGTTGTACGTCACCGGTATCTTGTCCACCACTTCCCACGTGCCCAGTTTCCACTTGGCGATCGCGCTCTCGACGAACAGGCTCGTGTAGGCGTAGCCCTGGTCGTCGAACTGCGTGTGCAGCGGCCCCAGACCCACGTTCACCTCCGCCTCTTTGATGCGATCGTAGTTCAACACCGGTATGCCGTCCTCGTTGCCCGTAAAGTCCTTGTCCCGCGCCGCCGCCAGAATCTTCTCCATGTGGAAGGCCGTCGTCACCGACTGCAGCTTCCCGCTGCCGATGATGTACTTGCCGTCGGGGCTGACGTCCACCCCGTGGGGGCTTTTGCTGCACGGAATCAGGTAGACCAGACCTGGCGTGTCCTTCGGATCAAGCACCTTCACCCCCCCCCAGCTCTCTGCCTTTGCCCTCCTTTACGGCCTTCTCCGCCTCGCGCCAGTTGACCGCCGCGATGTAGTCGCGGTCCTTCTGCGTGGACGTGACCTCGAGCTTCCCCGTCGCCCGCTCGGTGTTGTAGCACGACCAGAAGGCCCATCCTTCGCTCGGCCCCCTGCCCGCGTCGCCCAGATCATAGTTGAACGGCGGCATCAGGATTTCCCACCCCACGCTCATCTGCCCCGTCTTGGAATCCACCGCCACGCCCGTCACCACGCCCTTGTACGTCGTGGCGTACTGCTCGACCGGCGCGTACGTCCCCTTGGGCAGCGGGATGGAGAAGCGGGACCCCGCAAGCAGGTATTCGGTGTTGGGCGTCACAAACGACGACCCGTGGTTCCCCGACACGTTCGGTATCGGGCCGAGAATCTGTTTGGTCTTGAAATCCCGCAGGTCTATCCGGGCCACGCGGTTATTGGCGTTGTCGTTGATGAACAACCAGCGACCGTCGTAGTCGCCGTTCGTCTCGCTCAGCGCGGGGTGGTGCGCATCCCCCCCACGTGTAGCTGCCCAGCATCTCCTTGCTCTCATTGTCGAACCCGTACCCCGTAGACGGGTACGGCGAGTAGACCGGGATGGTCGCGATATGCCTCATGGAGGGAATGCCGGCCACGAACACCTGGCCGGAGTGTCCGCCGGAATAGAAAAGATAGTACTCGTCGGTGTCTCCCGGCGCGACGTACGTGGCGATGGCGGCCTCCGCCGCTGCGGCGCGCTCCACGCGGGGCTTCTTGCCGCAGTTGAACAGCGCCAGCGACACCGCCAGCGCGCACAAGGCGCCCATCCCGAACCACGCCAGCTTTGTCTCATTCCCGCTCATGGTCTTTCCTCCTTCAACTCGCTTGGCTCTCCGCCCCTGCCCGGAGCGATCGTCTATCGCTTTTTCTGCGCTTCCTGCGCAGTCTTCTTCGCGTACGCCGCCTTCAGTTTGCCGATCGCCTCCCGCTTCTCGGCCTCCGTCAGTTGAATCTGGGTCGCCAGCACCACGGCCATCGTCCCCGTCGGCGCCATCAGAAAATCGTCCAGCGTCCGCCCGAACCGGCTCTGTACGTCGGCCACCGCGTCCGCCAGGTCCGGCCCGATCTTGGTCGCCGACTCGATCCCCAGCGTGCTTACCGAATGGCAGATGAAACACCCCTTCTTGACGAAGAACGACCCCTCGCCCGTGAGCATCTGCCGCTCCCGCTCCTGTTCCTCGGGCGTCGCGCGGTCCGCCACCCCCGCCCCGGGTATGTAACGCACCGGCAGTTCGATCTTCTTCCAGCTCAGGATCATCAACGCCAGCGCCTGTGCGTCGCTGCTGGAGAGGTCGAACGTCGGCATGACCGTCTCCGGCGCCAGCGATTTCGGGCTTTGCAGGTGGGCCACGTGCCACGCAAACGCCGACTTGACCCCGTACATGCGCGAGTAGTCGTACTGTTCCGGCGATTTGCTCCCCACGTTCGTCAGGTCCGGCCCGATCACGCCGCCCCGCCCGTTGATTATGTGGCACGCGCGGCAGCCCTTTTCGTGCAGGAGTCTCTTGGCCCGGTTGACGTAATCGGCCCCCTTGGTCTCCCGCTCGTACCGATGACAGACGTTGCAGTTGGATTGCATCAGCGCCTTCTTGTCCTTCACCAGGTAAAGCTCGCCCAGCCGCTTGCCCAGCAGGGGTTCTTCCCAATGCTCCACAAATCCGTGGGCCGCTCCCGAATCCGTCGCGTACCCCTGCCCCCCGTGGCACGCCGTGCAACCGTACTTCTGAATCGGGTGCTTCTCAAGTATCTGCCGCGGATGCGACCTGAACGGGTTCGGCGCCGTCTCCAGCCCCTTCCACTCCATCCCCATGTGGCACGTCGTGCACCGGTCTACCCGGTCCAGCCCCTTCACCCATATCTGCTGCAGGCCGCTCGGAACCTGAGCGGCCTTCTTCTCGCCCAGTTTCTCCGCCACATACTCCCGAAACTCGTCCTGATACCCCTTCCACTCCGGCGTATGATAACCCCAATAGACCACCCCCGTGGCGACCAGCGTCGCCGCCCCGAAGAAACCGACCAACGCCGAATCCCTTTGGAACACTTCCTTCCCTCCGTCAGAAAATGCGCGGCGTCTCCGGCCACGTCTGCCAGGGCCAGTAGAAGCCCCAATAAGGCCCGCGCATGAATGTGCCGATGATGGTCAGGATTACTACCGCCAGCACAATCGCCAGGAAAATGAGGTTCTGCGCCCTCCGCCCCCGCGCCCACCAGACGCCCACCGCCCCAACCGGCGAGCGGTCCAGGTACGGCCACAGCGCCAGCCACACCGCCAGCAGGCCCGGGATCACGATGCCCCCGATCAGCGCCCCGTTCAGCGTGAATCCGCCCACCGTGAACGTCGTATCGGTCACCAGATCTTGCAGCCACAGGAAGTACCACGGCGCCTTGGCCGGGTTCGGCGTCACGCTCGGATTGGCCGCCTCCTCCAGCGGCGCCGCCCACGCCAGCGTCAGCAGCGTCGCCACAGCCAGCGTTCCCAGCGTCACCGCCGCCACACGCAAGGTCAGGTTCGGAGAGGACTCCACCGTGTGTTTTTCCTCGTCAATGAGGCTCGTCTCCACGTGCACCGTCGAGCCGCGCACCACCCCCAGCAGCGAGTACGTCTTGCTCTGCACCGGCGCCGCCGTCTCTTGCTCTTGACGGAGAGACACTTGGTCCGACGAGGCCAGCCCGCCGTCTTTCCTGATCCGCCACATGTGGTAGCCGAACAGGAGCAGCACCGCGCACGGCAGGAAGAAACAGTGCAGGACGTAAAATCGTATGAGCGCCCCCTGGTCAATCGTGGTTCCCCCCAGCAACACCAGCCGCGTCCATTCCCCCACCACCGGCGCGGCGTTGGCGAT
>CAYPFP010000088.1:0-21057 GCA_964409935.1 uncultured Planctomycetota bacterium
TAAGGCGGGTTTATCTCGACAACAACGCGACCACGGCCCTGGCCCCGGAGGCCCTTGAGGCCATGCGCCCCTGCTTTGCCCTCCACTACGGCAATCCCTCCCGTCCTCATGTTTTCGGGCGTGAGGCCCGTAAGGCGGTGGAAGACGCGCGGGAAGCGGTAGCGAAGGCCCTCAACGCCTCTCCTTCGGAGATCGTCTTTACCGCCGGCGGAACCGAATCCGACAACCTGGCCCTGGTCGGCGCGACACGCGCGCTGGCCCGCAAAGGCCGACACCTTGTGGCCTCGAAGATCGAGCACAGCGCCGTTCTGGAGACGTGTCGGTACCTTGAGAAACAGGGCGTTACGGTCTCGTTTCTGCCGATGTCGGCCGGGGGCGTCGTCTCTCCGGGCGATCTGGAGGCTGTGCTGGCGAAGGCGAACAGTTCGGGAGAACGCGTCGTGCTCGTGAGCGTCATGCACGCCAACAACGACACCGGCGCCATACAACCCGTCTGCGATCTTGCCCGCATCGCGCACGCTCACGGCGCCGTCTTTCACACCGACGCCGCCCAGTCCGTCGGCCGCATCCCGTGCGACGTGCAGGCCATGGGCTGCGACCTGCTCTCCTTCTCCGCGCACAAGTTCCACGGCCCAAAGGGTGTCGGCGGCCTCTATGTGCGGAAGGGAACTCGCATCGAGCCGATGCTCTTCGGTGGTCATCAGGAGAACGGGCTGCGCCCCGGCACGGAGAACGTCCCCGGCATCGTCGGCATGGGTCGGGCGCTTTCGCTGGCTTGCGCCCGGATGCAGGCGGATTCGCCCCGCATTCAAGATTTGCGGGACAGGCTGCAGAACGGACTGATGCAGGCGGTTGAGAACGCGTCCCTCAATGGGCCGCGAGAGGGTCGCCTTCCCAATACGCTGAACCTTTCTTTCGCCGGCGTTGAGGGCGAGAGCCTTCTGGTGAATCTGGACTTGGCCGGCATTGCGGTTGGCGCCGGCTCGGCGTGCACGTCGGGCGCCACCGAGCCGTCGCACGTGCTCGTGGCGATGGGGCTTTCCAGGCAGGCGGCCCAGTCCTCGATTCGCTTCAGTCTCTCGGCCAGCACTCAGCCGGATGAGATTGAGTACGTGATCGAAGTCCTCCCCCGCATCGTGAACAAACTTCGCGAGCTTGCCGTTCAGACCTGACCCGGTCTTCAGCCCATCCGCCCAGACTAAGCAACGGGCACGTTGACCCAGCACTGCGGGTCGGCCGCAAACGGATCGCCCGTCTCTCCGAAGGCCACGGCCGGACAGCCCATGCAGTGCTCCGCATAGAGACACCGCCCGCACTTCGCGTACCGTCCTCGCTGCCGTAACCGATTGAGCATAGCAGACTTAAGCCATATCGCCGCGAGGGACTCCTGCGGCACGCGACCGATGCGCAACGGGAGCCGCCGACAGGGCAGAACCGTTCCGTCGGCCAGTATCGTCAGATGCGCCTCGCCCATCCCGCACGGCAGCGCATCGCGCCGACCTCGCAGCGCACCCGCGTCGCGCACACGTCCCGTCTCCACAAACAGCGGCGCCCACAGATGATCTTTAAGCATGAAGGTGGTTTGCGTACCCCGTCTGCGCAGGCGCTCGTACTCATTGATGACCTGCAGGTAGATGTCACGGTATTCCTGCGGCATAATCCGCGACGTGGACTTGTGCGCCTCGCCGACGAGCGAGACCCGTGCAAACGTAAACCCGTCCACGCCGATCTCGTCCGCCAGGCGGATGACCGGAAGCAGGTCGCGTTTGTTCTCCGGCGTCAGCGTGAACATCATGAGCGTCTCGATGCCGGCCTCCTTGAGAAGCCCGAACGCTCTCAGCGAGCTGTCGAAGCTGCCTGCCTTCCGGATGCGGTCGTGCGTTCTGCGCAGTCCGTCAATGCTGATCTGGTACGAGGAGACGCCCGACTCCCGGAGTCTTCGCGCCGTGCGAAGACTGAGATGGAACGGATTTCCCAGGACTCCCATGTCGCCGAAACCGCGAGACTGCGCATGGGCCAGTATCTGGAAGAAGTCCGGGCGCAGAAGCGGATCGCCTCCGGAAAATCCGATGTCGCCGAGCGCACCCCAACGCCTGAGCGTGGCCGCGTAATCGTCAATGACCCGCCGGCAGTCGCGCAGCGACAACGCCTCTGACTTTTCGCGCGCGTACGTGCGATCATCGTACACGTAACAGTGCGCGCAGCGCTGGTCGCATTGCGCCGTGATATGCCACTGGATGGAAAAGACCGGTCTCTGGATCATGGCTTCTTCATCGGTCTGAGTTCGGCGCGATAGCCGAAACGTCTTGCGTATTCGATGGGTATCCCGCAGCACCGGTCAATCGCCGCGCACCGGAGGCAGAAATCGAACTTCATGGCGTACGCCGGGCCTACCGGCCCGCCGGCGGCTCGATCAGAAATCCAGTAGGGGCTTCGTTCGCGGGCGATGTCGCAGTCCGCATGCTGCCCCAACACGCACGGCGGGAACTGGTCGCACAATATTTTCATCCCGTCTCGCTTCGCGGCGCGTATCGTTTCGCGCACAGGGGCGCCGATCTCGTCGAATCGCGGCACAACCCGGTCGAAATTCGTCAGCGCCGCCCCCGTGATGCGCGGGAACGACAGCCGCAGACTGCGAAGCGACGGCAACCCGCAGCGCAGGAGCCGATGAATGTCCCTCAAGCGATGAACGTTGTCGCGGCAGACTACCGTGTTGACGCTGAACGGAATCCTCGCCTCCTCCAGGTTGCCCAACCCCTCCATCGCCTCCGCAAGACCCCGTCTTGCGCCGGTCAGGCGTTCGCAAAGCAACGCCGTGTCCGCGTGGAAGGACACGAAACAGGAAGCCAGGCCTGCGCGCTTGAGAGCGCGGACGAGACCTCGGTCGGCCAGGGCGCGGGCGTTGGTCTGCATATTGACACCCTTGAACCCCGCGCGCCGCGCGTAGGCGCACAGCGCCGCGATGTCGCTCCGTATTGCCGGTTCTCCGCCGGAGAACGTCACCGTATCGCCGGCGATCGCCTCGCGCGCGCGCTGGATTTCGCGCATGGCCTCGCGCGTGGTCAGATCCGGTTTGCCTCGTTCCTCCGCATAGAAGCAGAAAATACACCGGTTGTTGCAGGCGGGGCCGAGGCTGATGGTGCCGCGCGCGTATCTCCTCACGTTATTCCCTCCGCCCACAGCATCTTCGTGAACTCGCACACGGCGCTTGTCGTCTTGTCCATGCGCCCGGTCTCGCGGAGGTTCAGCCAGATGCAGCCGGAGTCGCACGCCGAAATCAGTCCGCACCCTTGGCAGTCGGGGTTCTGCTGCGGGTTGTAGCGATGCAGGCCAAGTACGCCGGGCCAGAATCCGAGCGCCGTCGTGCCGATGATCCGTCGCCGGTCACTTACAAAACGGTGGCACGGATACAGCGCGCCGTCCGGACCGACGGCGACCTTCGTGACCCCGGCCCCGCAGTGCGAATTTGCGCGTCCCTTCCGACACATGGATTCCCGCATCCGAACTCTCAGCCCGCCGACCTGCCAACCGTTCCGACGCAGCCCAGACAGCACCCTTTCGAGAACGCCGTATTCGTACCGGCTCCACTTCTGCGCGTATTCCATCTGAACCGAGACCCCCGGAATACCCCGCGCCGCCAGTTTTTGAAATATGGTCTCAAGCGCCTCAGTGCGGGCCGGCGATGTGTGCAGGACGACCTCGCTCAGTGCGCCCGACGCGTGAATATCTGCCGCCGACCGCAGCAGGGATTGCGAGGCGCCTCCGGCCCAGTGCACGGACACCTTGAGGCCGGAGTTCGTCAGTCCGCGCAGCATTTGCCTCGATGACATGGCGAGACTGAATTGCAGTTTGCGCCCCGCCGCCCGGGTCTCATGCGCAAGGATGTCGCAGGCGCGCAACGCGAGCCGGACCGGCACGTGCGGCGAGGAGGCGCGGAGCTCCACGCCGATATCGGTGTTCTCCGCTCCGTCGAAGTTGAGGAATCTGCCGAGATCCTGGAGTGTGCGGGGACGAATGACGGCGCCGGAATGTTCCAGAAAAACTACGGCCCTGGCGATCCCGCCGGGATGCCGCTCGTAGCGCCAACGCGGGAGCTTGCGGAAAGTCCGTCTCTCAAGTGCGGAAAGCTTCGGCCAGCGTGACATAAACGGCCCATGCTGATCTTACTTTTTGCACGAACACGACCTTCGCCAACAGGCGCACGAGCGCCGCCAGCACGCGCTGCTGGAATGGGCGCGGACCTCGCCTTCTTCGCCCCCCGCCGGTTCTCCGCCGCTCTCACCGTGGGGACAGAGGTTGATCACGATCGTGCTTGGCCTGGGGAAAGACACTTGCGGCGCGCCTTCGGGCGGACCGACCCGTCCCCCCGCAACCGGTTCCCTCTTCAGAATCTGTCTGATCTTCTTCGGCGGCACGGCGTACTTCTTCAGCTCGCGTTCGGGGATCTCGTAAAAGACGCCGTTCCGATCTCTGAGAATGGCCATGTGCGCTCCTCCCGTTCCTGGGCCAAACGCGATCCTGTGTAATCCATATGTTGCGCCTATCCCTACAACGTGTCGCTTAATCAGGCATCGTAATACACCGGGCTGGTCTTCTTGAACTCCTTCGTGCTGAAGAGCAGGTCATAGCGTTTCACCCCCGTCGCCTTCGAGATGCGTCTTGCGACGGCCCGGCATTCGGTTCGGGTACGGCCGTGGATCATCGTGAAGAGCGTGTACGGCCAGCCGGGGAACGAGGGGCGCCGGTAGCAGTGCGTCACTTCGTCGAACGACGCCATGATTCGTCCCACCCGCTTGCAGTCGCGGGGCGCGACTTCCCACACGCCCATCCCGTTCGCGCGGAAGCCGGCCCGGCGATGTACGAGTATGGCCGATATTCGTCGCAACGCCTTGGTTCGCAATAGGTTGCGAAGTCCCTCAAGAGCTTCCTTCTCGGTCCGTCCGAGTCTTCGTCCGATCTCAGCGAACGGTCGCGGACTCAGGGGGATGTCTCCCTGCAGTTCGCGGACAAGTTCTCGTTCCAGTTTTCCCAGCATCGTCTCGCGCCTCACACAGCGAACTTGACTTCGACTTTATAGTACTCGAGTGCGGGAAGCTCAATGAGCCGCATCACGCCGGTCTGCCTTCGGATGGCGCGCAGAATCGTCTCGATGCGCCGCCGGCTCGGCGCGGTCAGCGTGAACCAGAGGTTGAATTCGTTGCTGCGCAGGTAATTGTGCGTGACCTCCTGGAACCCGTTGACGAACTTCACCACCCCGGCAAGGTGCCTCGACGAGACTTTCGCCGTCACCAGCGTTGTCTTGAACCCCATGTCGCGCGACGAAAAAACGCCGCCCACGCGCCGCACGATGCCCTTCTGCTTCAGTCTCGCCAGCCCTTCCAGCACCTTTTCTTCGGTGCTTCCCAGTTCTCCGGCGATGGCCAGGAACGGGCGCGAGGCAATAGGCAGGCCCTCCTGGATGCGGTTGAGCAACCGTCGCTCAAAGAGGGAAAGCTCTTGTTTGGCCATCATCCGCTCTTCTTGACGCCGATCTCTTCATCGCTCAGGTAACACGCGGGGTCGGGCGCCCAGATGTCGCCCGTTACGGCCTCGGCGCGCACGCGGAAGTTGCCCCCGCAGACGTCGAGCCACTTGCACAGGGCGCATCGGCCTTTGACATGCCGCTTTTTCTCTTTCAGCTTGCGCATCAGGTCGTTGGAGGTGTCCATCCATATCCGGCTGAACTTGCGGTCTTTGACATTGCCGAAGGAGTAGTGTCGCCAGAACTGATCGGCGTGCACCTCGCCCACGTTGTCCACGCAGGCAATCCCCACGGCGGAGCTGTTGCCCTCGTTCATCTTCAGCAGGTCCAGCGCCTGGGCCGCGCGGCGGGGATCTTCGCTCAGGAGCCGGAGGTAAAGATACGGGCCGTCGGCGTGATTATCCACCGTGAGCACTTCCTTCTTCAACCCGCGGTCGTGCAGCGACTTGGTGAGGTCCAGGATGAGGTCCACGGCGTTGCGGGTCTCGGCGTGGTCGAGGTCTTCCTCGACCAGCTTGCTGCCGCGTCCAGCGTAGACGAGGTGGTAGAAGCACACGCGCGGTATGTCTTCTTCCTCCAGCAGTTTGAAGATGCCCGCCATGTCCGTGACATTGCGTTTGTTCATGGTGAAGCGCAGGCCGACCTTGATTCCTGCGCGCTTGCAGTTGCGGATGCCGGCCAGGGCCTGGTCGAAGGCTCCGCGAACGCCCCGAAAACGGTCGTTCGTCTCGCGCATCCCGTCCAGACTGACGCCCACGTACGAAAGGCCGATCTCTTTCAGCCGCTTGGCGACGTCCTCGGTGATGAGCGTGCCGTTGGTGGAGATTACGGCGCGCATCCCTTTGTGGGTGGCGAATTTGGCGAGTTCTTCAAGGTCGGGTCTCATCAGCGGCTCGCCGCCGGAGAAGAGGATCACGGGCGACCCGAACTCCGCGAGGTCTTCGATGAGCGCCTTGCCCTGTTCGGTGGTCAGTTCGTTCTCGTATGGAATGTCGCGGGAATGCGAATAGCAGTGCACGCAGCGCAGATTGCATCGCCGCCCGCAGTTCCAGACCACGACGGGTTTCTTGTCGCTCGAAAACTGCAGGAGGTGTGAGGGAAGCGCCTTGGACCTCCGCCCGTAACGGAGCGGATCCGAGGCCTCGACCGTGCCGCAGTACAACTTCGAAATTCCGATCATGCTCTTGCCGACCTCGCTCTGTGCTAATCGTTCTTTATCCAGTATAGCAGCAATCTCTTGAACCGACAATAGCGCAGTGGTATCCTCGGTCACGGACAACTGGCGCGGATCGTCACCGCAACGAGCGATCGCAATGCACGGACAGATTCTTCTCCTGACCGGCCCCACGGCCTCCGGCAAGAGCGCGGCGGCGCTGGAAGCCGCGACCCGCCTCCACGCCGAGATCATCTCCGCCGACTCCATGCAGGTCTATCGGGGGATGGACATCGGCACGGCCAAGCCGTCTTTGGAGGAACGCCGGCGAGTCCCCCACCATCTCATAGATATCAGGGACCCGCGGGAGTCGTTCAGCGTGGCCGATTTCATCCGCGAGGCGGAGCGAGCCACCGAGGACATCTGTGCGCGGGGGAAAACCGCGTTCATTGTGGGCGGTACCCCCATGTACATCAAGGGCTTCGTCAAGGGGCTTTTCGCAGGCCCTTCGGCGGATTGGGCCTTTCGCCGAGAACTCATGGCCCGCGCCGAACGCGATGGCGTGCCGGCGCTTCATGCCGAACTGGCCCGGGTGGACCCCGGCGCTGCAAGACGCATACACGCCAACGACCTGCGTCGCATCGTCCGCGCCCTGGAGGTCCGTCACAAGACCGGCCGCCCTATCTCGGAGCAGCAGCGCGAGTGGAGTTCGGGCTCGCTCCGGCACAATGTCGTGGGCCTTATCCTGGCGCGCAGCCGCGAAGACGTCTGCGCGCGCATTGACGAACGTGTGACGCGCATGTTTCGCGAGGGTCTTGTGGACGAGGTTAGCTCTTTGTTGGACCGCGGCGAGGGTCTTGGCCGCGAGGCGCGGCAGGCCCTCGGATACAAGGAGGTCATTGAGTACTTCGATGGCAAACGCAGCCTGGAGGAGACCATCGAGCTTGTCAAACTGAAGACCCGCCAGTTTGCCAAGCGGCAGATGACCTGGTTCCGCTCGTTCAAGGAATTCACGTGGGTCGAGGCCGGGCCGGAAGAGTCTCTTGCCGAGACGGTACGCAAGGTGGTCGCCGTCTTCGGGTCCCGCGCCTGACGCCGCCGAAATCTCCTTGTCTTTTGCCCGCGAAATGGGTAAAAAGTACATGGAAAGTGGCTGTCATGCATTTCGTGCACCTGTGGGGCTTTTTTTATGCCAAGATCGCAGCGCACGCGTTCAATCGAGATCGCGCCTCCTACCGAGACGGATAACCGCAAGGAGCTTCCCCGGGTGGTGGACGATATCGTCAAGAGTTACCGCAAGGAGAAACTGCTCGCGTACGGCAGCGCCTATCCCATACCATCCCTCGATTCCATCATCCAAGTCCTGCACGATCTCAATGAAATCCTCTATCCGGGCTACTTCGGGCATGAGGGCGTGGACGAGAGCAATCTGCACTTCCACATTGGCGAGAGCACGCACCGTATCTTCGAATCGCTCTCGGTTCAGATTGCCAAGAGCCTGCGCCACGAGTGCAAGGGCAGCCATCGGCTTTGCGACGTGTGCACGAGCATGGGGCAGCAGGAGACCGTGGCGTTCCTCAAGAAGATTCCGAAGCTCCGCCGCATGCTCGCGCAGGACGTGCAGGCCATCTACGACGGCGACCCCGCCGCCAAGAGCCTGGAGGAGGTCATCTTCAGCTACCCAGGTCTGCGGGCCATCACGACGTACCGGATCGCTCATGAACTCCACGCGCAGAGAATCCCGCTGCTCCCGCGCATCATGACCGAGTACGCCCATGCCTTGACCGGCATTGACATCCATCCGGGCGCGACGATCGGCAACCATTTCTGCATTGATCACGGAACGGGCATCGTGATCGGCGAGACGACCGAGATCGGGAACAACGTGAAGCTCTACCAGGGCGTGACCCTGGGCGCGTTGAGTTTCCCCCGCGACGAGAAAGGCAATCTCGTGCGCGACAAGAAGCGGCACCCCACCATCGAGGACGATGTGACCATCTACGCCGGCGCGACCATCCTCGGCGGCGACACGCGAATCGGCAAAGGCTCCGTCATCGGCGGCAATGTGTGGCTCACGACCTCGGTTGCGCCCGGAACAAAGGTCATCATTGAGACGCCGCGTCTGCGCTACAAAGGCTCGATCTCGCGCAAGGACAAGGATCACGTCGGGGATTTCCAGATATAGACGGCCGCCTCACGGGCAGAGCAGGACGCCTCTGGCCCACAGGCAGTCTCCGCATACCGGGAAGGCGTTGCCGAGGCAATCCTCTTCGTTCGAGGCCGCCAGTTCGCATGACCCGCAATCCGAGCACGGCGGAAAGTCGAACCGGCTGACTCGATCTCGAAACGAGACGTAGGCGGTGTCGTTCCATATCTCGCTGAGTTTTTGCTCGCGCAGACTCCCGACCGCGTACCGGCGTATCTTCTTCTCGCGCCCCGCCACAAAACACGTGTACGAGTGCATCAGCGCCAGGCACGGACTCACCGCGCCCTCCCAACTGACCCCTGCCCGCCCCTCGCCGACAAAAGGACAGTGGCTGTGCGAGCCGTAAAGCGGTGTCCTGACAAGAGTTACGTTGGAGTGGTTCCGCAAGAGATCAAGCAGCGGCCCGGTCGTCTGCTCGTTGAAATCCATTCTTGGAATGCTGATCTCGGGGCTCCACCGTCCGATGTGCGGCTCGAAGGCCGTCGGATGGTCGCGCCCATACAGGATTTCGTCGGCCATCTCGCGGCTGTGCGGCAACAGGTTGGTCACCATCACGAAGCTCGCCCCCAACGACCCGGCCAAGCTCCGCAGCGCCCCGAACTCCGCAAAGTTGCTCTTCATGGCCACGAACACGATCCCGATCTCCGGCGGGGTCTGGCGGATACGCAGGAAAATCCTGCTCGCCCTGCGCACGTTTTCGGCCACCCGCGGCAAGTCCGACCCGCGACGGACCCTTGAGTACGTCTCCGGAGACGCGCCGTCGAGCGAGAGGATGATGGCGTCCAGGCCGCTGAGGCATAACGCTTCCGATGCATCTTCGCTGAGCAGCAACCCGTTGGTGAGAAGCTCCGTGCGCAGCCCGCGCTCATGCGCATGCTTTACCATCCTCGCGATGTCCGGATGCAGCAACGGCTCGCCGTACCCGCCGAATTGAACACACTTGAGATCGGGCATGCCGCCGAACTCGAGCGCCAGTCTCTCATACAATTCCAGCGGCACCTCGCCCATCGGCTCGGCCCAGGCATTGCGGACGCAGGTGGCGCAGGAGATATTGCAGCGATTTGTCGGCTCGACGTAGAGCTTGCGCAGGCCGTGGGAGGATAATCGCCCATCCGCAGGCAGGGGACGAACCCGCGTGACATCGCGGGCCAGCATTCCCACCTCTTCCGTCAAAGTCGCCGTCTTGCATCGAACAAAGCCTTCCACGACTTCTCAACCTTTCGTGCGCGCGGCGGACAATCTCTTCACAAGGTCCTCTACTTCGCGCAGCCGCTTTTCCAGGTCCTCCGCGGTGTCGCGGAAAGCCCCCAAACGTTCCTCCTCGCTTCTTCCGGCCCCCGCCGGGTCGGGCAGGCTCCAGTGCAGGCGCCGGGCCGAGCCGGGGAACATCGGGCACGTTTCCTTGGCGTGGTCGCACACCGTGATGATGATGTCGAACTCCTGTCTTGCGTACCGGTCTGCGTCCTTCGGATACTGGCCGCTGATGTCCACGCCGCGTTCCTGCATGACGCGCCGCGCAAGGGGATGAATCTCCGCGGCCGGCCTCACACCGGCGCTGTGGACTTCGGCCAGGTCGCCGGCCATCCTTCGCAGGATGCCTTCCGCCATCTGGCTTCGCGCCGAATTGCCAGTGCACAGCACTAGAACCCGTACCTTATTCATGAATGCCTCCTTGTAACAATCGGCCTGATAATGCGTTATGACACGCTGCCGCGCCCTGCCCGCAACGGCTCACGCCTTCCACGCCACATACAAACCGCCGACAACCACCAAGGCCCCGCACACCCGTTTGATGATAACGGTCCCTCGCGATGCCGCGCTCCATCCCAGGTATCGCTGCACCCAGCCGGTGGACGTCCCCGCCAGAACTATCACGCCGCAGTGCCCCAGCCCGTACGCTGCCAGCAGCAGTGCGCCGTACTGCCAGTTCGCGGCGCCGGCCTTGAACGTCATGGCCAGGATCGGCGCCATGAAGGCGAACGTGCAAGGCCCAAGCGCCACCCCGAAGATCAAGCCCAACAGGAAGGACGCCACGAATCCTTTTCGCTTCATGCCGGGTTGGCGGGGATCTCCGAAGGAGAACGGGATGATGTCCATCAAGTGTAAGCCGACAAACAGCAGGACTCCCGCCACCGCGTACGCCGGCCACCGGCCCGTGTCGCCCGCGATACGGCCCAGCCAGGCCGTCACCGCCCCCACGATCCCGATGGTGATGAATATGCCGAGTGCAAAGAGCACGGCCAGACCGAAGGCATGCCGGGGCGTGCGCGCGCCCTGATCGTCAATGAATCCGACGATCAGCGGAATGCTCGCCAAATGGCACGGGCTGAGCAGAATGCTCAGTACGCCCCAGGCGAATGCCGCCGCGAAGGCCAGCCAAGCTGCGCCGTAAAGGGCCGCCGTCAGGGAGTTGAGAATCTCCGTCATAGCTGGATCCCCAATTCCTTGAGCTTGGCGAGGATCTTGTCCTTGGGCAGGAAGCCCTCATGGCGATAAAGCTCCTTGCCCGTGCTGTCCAGGAATATCTGCGTGGGGATCGTCGTGACCTTGTACCGTTCCGCTTCCTTCGGGCTTTCGCTCGTGTCCACGATGCGGATTTCGACCTTTCCCGCCAATTCTTTCTGAAGCTCGTCCAGGATCGGCTTCATCAACTTGCACATCGTGCACTGCCCGCGCCCGAATTCGAGGATGGCGGGAAGGGTCTGTTCCGGCGTCGTCCCGCCCGCTGAGGCGCGAGCGGCAGGCTCAGGCCCCGAAGCGCGCGGCTCCTCGCTGCCCTTGGACTTCAAGTAGATGATGGCGCCGAGCAGAACAAAGAAGACGACGATGACGGCGACTCGCGCAAGCGCAATGTGCATTTCTCTCCTCCCGCGACAACATGAGAAACAGTTGATCTATCTCGCCGAGCGCAGGACCGCCGCAGCATGCCGCGCGAAGTGACCGCGGAGGTCGTCTTGATATTGCTCCAGAATTTTCCGCCCCGCCCCGTCCTTGTCTCCGCAGCGAAACAGCGCCCGGGCCAGCATGATCTCGATGAGGGCGTCGCGCCGGACCGACGTGTCCTGCTTCGTCACGCGAGGCTGCCGAGCCGTCTCAATCGCGGCGACGGCATGGCCCGTCATGCCGGGCTTGGCCAGAAGCTCCGCCAGCGGGCCGGCGGCGGCCTGTCGGCCTCGTATTGAAACTCTGCCAGCGAGTACGGGTCAATGTCGGTGTTAGGGATCCGTTTTCGCGCGTATAGTTTGCGCGCAAGGGCGGCGGTTGGCCTCTCTTCGGCCTCCAGCCACAAACGCAACGGCGCGCACATGTCTTCCCCGAGGTAGGGACGCGGCGCCGCCAGAAAGACTTTCGCGCCTTGCTGCGCCGCCGACACCGCCGCCGACACCGCGCCCGTGCTCCCCCCGACGACGGCCACATCGGCCTGATACGCGACCGGAATCCTTCGCGCAGACTCCCGCACCGCAACGCCTTGTTCCTGCGCCGGGAGCGGACCCGCGCAGCTCAACAGAACCAGCGCTGCCCAACTTCGAAGCCGCATCTCGACTCGTTCCTTCCTACAACGCGATCGGGTACTTCCCGAATGCCTTTGCCGTTTCCACCATGGCGCGGTAGTTTTCCGGGCGCACCGAGGAGTGGATGCTGTTGGAGCTGCTGATCATGTACCCGCCGCCGGGGGCGGCGTCGGCGAGGCATCTCTTGACGGCGGCGATGACCTCCGAGACGGGGCGGCGGCTCAGGAGTTCGCCGCAGTCAATATTGCCGACGATGCACACGCGGTCGCCGTACTTGCGTTTCACATGGCCGATGTCCATCTTCGCGACGGGTTCGATGGGATTCAGGCCGTCAATTCCCGTCTCGATAATCATGTCAATGATCGGCATGATGTTTCCGTCGGTGTGTTTGATGACGTACGCGCCCTCTTCGTGCGCGGCCGCCACCGCCTTTCGCAGACCCGGCTGGACGAACTCCGCGAAATGCCTGGGCGACATGAGCGG
Source organism: uncultured Planctomycetota bacterium (assembly GCA_964409935.1). Lineage (GTDB taxonomy): Bacteria > Planctomycetota > Brocadiia > JAADGH01 > CAYPFP01 > CAYPFP01. Next base: position 12,876 of record CAYPFP010000088.1, read on the forward strand.
CGAATTCTTGTCGGCATAGTCGTCGCCGAACACGACGATGTCCACGCCCGCCCGAATGGCCCGGCGCATCACGGCGATGTCGTAGGCCTGACACAGTTCGATCAACTCGTGCGCCAGGCCGGGGTTGAGGTGAAAATCCATGAGGAACTCTTCCATGCCCCGCAGGTGGGCGGGGTCGAAGAACGCGTCGCGCCCGATCCACATGATGGGCAGCTTTCCCTTGTAGCGTTCCACGACCTCCGGCAGATGGCCCAGCACGCCGGGGACATTCGGGTCCGGCGGCGTGTACGAGCGCAAGTCTTCGGGCCGCTTGATGGGCGCTTCAACGGGGTACGGGCTGCTCTCCGGGCCGAAGGCGCGGATCACGCCCCACTGGTCGCGGAACAGGCCGCGTTCCTTATCCACATACTCCACGTTGTCTTTACGCCACGAGGACCGGTTGAGGCCGACGACGTCCAGCCCCATGCGCTCGACGAATTCGTAGTACGAGCATCCCGGGATGATGCCCTGCATGACGTTCTCGGCGATCACGAGTTCGAAGACGGGCACGCGATCCGGTTCGCGGCGCTCCAGGGCGGCAATAACACGTTCGACGGGAGACATTTCTTTCGTCATGAATCTGTTCCGCAAAGGGTCGTCGCTGCGTACGGCGACTAAAGCCAACGCATCCGCGGGAGCGACGCGCGCGGCACGGGACAGAACTCGCGCCGCCCTTCAATCCACTCCCTGGGACACTCGATATCGTTCAGAAATCCAATATAACGCTGGTGCAGGGCCTTTGCCACGTCTTTCTTGCGCGCGAGGATGTTGCGCTGCTCCTTCGGGTCTTTTCGCAGGTCGTACAGTTCGGTTTTCCATTCGTCCCCGCCGTAGATGTAGAGATGGTCGTCCGTTCGGAACGCCGTGGGACAACGGACCTCGGCATCCTGCACGTAGGTGTGACTGGTGACGGCAAGGTCGCGCACGGCGCGTTTCCGCCTCTTCATGACGGATAGAAGCGATTGTCCCTGCACGGTGCCGGGAATGGCCGTTCCGACCATGTCCAGGATCGTGGGCATGATGTCGGGCGCCTGGCAGAGCGCCGAAACAGCGCGCGCGCCCTTCTGGCCGGGTTGCGCGATAATGAGCGGAGCGCGGGCGATGGTGTCGTAGCACGGCCAGCGGCGGGAGATGACGCCGTCGCGTTCGAGTTGCACCTTGCCGATGAGGTCATGCTCGCCGTGATAGAAACCGTGGTCGCTTGTCAGGACGATGATGGTGTTGTCGGCAAAGCCCATGCGCTCCACGCCGCTCAGGAGGTATCCGATCCACCGGTCAACGAGCGTCACCTCGGCGGCGTACAGCTTTCGCATGTGGGCGATCTCGCGCGGGGTGGCGTAGCCTGCCGGCTCGTAGGCCGGTTCGAAAAGCTCATTGCCCTTGTACCTGGGGTCGTACATGTCAACGTAATAGCGGGGCGGGTCCCACGGTTCATGGGGGTCGAAGGTGTCCACCATGAGGAAGAAAGGCTGGCGATTTCGCGCGCAACCTTCAAGCCAGCGATGGCCGGCGCGCATGCTCTGGGCGACATAATGGTCTTCCTCGCCCTTCCAGAGGAGGCGGTTCTTGAGGATCGCTTGCAGGCGCGCGGGGGGCGTGCGCAGCTTGCGCTCGTCGCAGGGCAGCGGCTGGTCGGGAGCCGTGGGGTTGACGGGGTGAGGCCCCTGCCCTTTGATGATCTCAAAGTGGTCGAACCCCCTCTCGAACCCGCCGTTGGACGGCGTGTCGCCGATGAGGGCCGTGCGGTACCCCAGGCCCTTGAGGACCTCGGCGAGCACGACCTCGCCCCGCGCCCAATCGCCCGTCCACCGCGTATACGCAAAAGTGAAACGCCCGGCGTGCAGGTCCTTGCGCATGGGGCGCGTGGGGAAGCTTGCGCAGTAGAAGCGCGTGAAGCGCGTGCCGTAACGCGCCAGCGAGTCAATGGCCGGCGTATGCACCCACGTGTTTCCGTAGCAGCCGCAATAGTCAGGCCGAAGGGTATCGGCGAGAATCAGGAGAACATTCGGTCTGGCCACATCGGTCCCTTTCTCAGAAAAAGTCCGCCAGGTCGCGCCGGGGATCTACAACCGCACGAAGCGCGCCCGGCGGGAAGACGATTTCCAGGGGCTTGGCCCCGCTGATCCCCCCGAAGTGCCTGCCCTTGTTCTCGTGGCCAACATCCACGCCCTGCCGTCGTCGGAGGTGAGGAGGTTGAGGTGGTCGGCGTTGTGGAGTCCCGGCGCGTAGTCCAGCCGATTGAAGACGACGACGCGCTCGATGGGAACGACGGCCTCCAGGTCCACCTGCCACCAGGGATTCCGTTCGCGGGCGGCGTGAAAGGCGTACTTGCCGTCCTTCACGCCGTCCACGGCCCCGGCGGGCGCGATGCCGGGTAACATCAGGACCGCTAGTACAAACGCCCAGCGCCCCCGCCTCATCCGCGAACCGGCCTCCATTCCAAAAACAGGGGCGGATTCAGCATCCGCCCCTGCCGCACAAAGATAACCTGGTTACGCCAGAACCGCATGCGCCTCCTTGAGCCGTTCCCGGATGGGCACGGCGTTGGGGCACACGCCCTCGCACGCGCCGCAGCCGTCGCAGCCTCTGGCCGAGACCGCGCGCGCCAGGCGGCGGTACTCCGCATACCCCACCCGCGCCTCCGCCGCTTCATCGCGCGCGGCATACATGCGGAAGCGGAAGACGTCCGGGACAACCACGCCCTTCGGGCACACGCCTTCGCAGCGCCCGCAGGAGCCGCACACGCCCGTCATGGCCAACATCATTTCCTGCACCTCTCGCTGCTCGCGCATCGTCATTTTCTTCGTGGAGAGCAGCACGGCCTTGTCCACATCCTGTATCGTGGCCTGGCCCACGAGGATCGAGTCCACGTCTTTGTGCTGCAGGATGGTCCGCACCGCGCCGGAGGTGTCCTCCCCTTTGGGAACGCCCGTGCGCGTCTTCATGGCGAGGAAACCGATGCCGGCCGTTTTCGCCTTTCGCAGCAGCGGATCGAGCATCTCCCTGTTCGGCAGATTGTACGTGGCCAGGATGACCTCGATGCACTTGATCTTCAGGGCCGCCTCGATGGAATCGGCCACGCCTTTGTGGTTGGTGTACCCGCAGAACCGGACCTTGCCGGCCTTTTTCAGCTTGTCGAAGATCTCCGGCAGGTCCGGATTGGCCAGCGAGTTGGCCTCCATCGGCTGGATGTAGAGGTCCACGTAATCGGTGTTCAGCGTCTTGAGGTCCTCGTCAATGTCCCCGAGCTTGGCGTTCTTGATGGCGATGATCATCTTGGCGCGCTTGGACTTCATGTTCTTGATCGCCTCGCCGACGACCTGGATGCTGCGCCCTTTGGAGTAGGCCGCCGACGTGTGGAAAAGCGTGATGCCCTTGTCGAAGGCATGTTGGATGACGGCCGCCTCGCCCACGTTGACCGTTCCCATGCCGATCTCCGAGACCTTGATCCCCGTCTTGCCCAGCGCTCGGGACTTCATGCCGACCGGAGCGCTTTCGGCCGCGGCCATGCCGCCCGCCCCCGCGGTCAGTCCCGCCAACGTCGCCGACGACACCTTCAGAAAATCCCGCCGATTGATGCTTGCATTCCCGGCCATCGCACACCTCCCTAAACAGGTCCTCACGTCGTTGCCAGATCAACAAATACAAGTTGAGCAGGCCTTCCCTCCCGCATCACAATCTCGATCTTGTTCGCCCCGTCTCTCATGATCCCCGCCGGCGCCGTCCATGCCCGCAACGTCTGCGCGTTGCCGAGGCAGAACGGGTAGGGGTTCGGGTAAGGCTCGGACACGTCTTCTGTCGGCGGCAACGTTTCGCCGTTGAAGGAGACCTCCCACTTGTTCCCCGGCATGGGGGCGCGGCTTTGGATGCGAAGCCTCCCGCCCTTCTTCCACCCGCCGGCGGGCGGGGCCATGTCCATCACGACTTCCACCCGCTGCCCCGCGCCAAGCGGCGGACGCAGTGCTCGGCCTTCCGTCAGGGGATGCGCCATCGGGAACGGCGCCGGCGGGAACCCCACGACGTAGTGCTGCGGCCGGCGTGCGAGCCAGTCGGGGTCGCCCAGATGCTTGAAAACATGAAACGGCGGGGCGTTGGCCTCGCCGATCGGCGGCGTCTCCCCTTCGCGGTAATAGACGAAGTTGAAGGCGCTCACGCCGTCGGCCTTGCGCGAGTAGACCAGGTGCGCGGTGGTGTAGAACTGCTCCGGCGTGGTCAGGCGCAGCGCAAACTGATCGGCGGGCGCTCCCGGCGGAGGCGGAATCTTTCCGGTGCAGTGGGTCATCTCCAGGTACACGGCGGCGGCGGGAACGCTCTGGCGTATGGCGGCCAAGTCGGTCTGCTGCACGGTCCAGTAGTGGGGCGAGAGGTTGAGCATCTCCACGCCGGCGCGGGCCATCGCGGCCGCGTCGAGGCCCAGGGCCTCGTGGGCGGCCGCATAGCACGGTATTCGTGCGCATAGCCAGCGATGCCGGCCGGGGCCGGCCGTCCGATCCAGGGCATCGCGCACTTGACCGACGAACTCCGTCATGATCCGTACTCGCTGTTCGGGCGTCGTCTTGTCCGACTGGAAGTAACTCGGATGGCGCATGAAGTCCATCTCAAAGCCGTCCAGGTCGTAATTCTCGCATAACTCTCTGATGAACGCGAGCTTATGCGCGCGGACTTCGGGTATGGCCCAGTTGAAGACGCCCTCGTTCCAGTCTTTGGCATTTGCCCCCAGCCGGAACTGTGGATGCTCCCAGTAGAATCGGCTGATGCCGGCGGCGCGCGTGTTCTTTTCTTCGAGGTTTCTGAGGTGGTGGCCGTCGTTGAGGCGCAGCGATATGAACGGCGTGAGGCCCTTCAGGCGGCAACGTTTCACGAAGACCTCGACGATGTCGCCGCCGGCCGCCGCGTATTCGCAGTAGGAATCCGGCCTGGGGGCGCCGGTTCGCTCCCGGAACCACTTTACGTGTTCCTGGGGCGGATACGCCTTGCTCTGCCACCACGGCACCCAGCCCAACCCAGGCTGCAACAAGTGGACCTGTATGCCTGTGCCGGCTGTCTCGTCCACGGTAGCCTCGAGCATCTGCGGGCGGAACAGTTCTCGCTTATTGTGAAACGGGCTGACGCAGGTGGTGATGTTCGTCGTATCGTTGCTGAAGAGGAGCCTGTAGGGAGCCTTGCGCCGCGCGGCCGGAATCTCGGCGCTTTCCGCACTCCTGACGCCGCACCACACCGCCGAGGCCGCTGCCGTAACAAGGAATTGACGCCGGTTCACGCCTGCACCCTGAAAGGACCTTCGCCGGATTGTCTTTATGTGGAGTCTATCCGGGAAGGCTATCGGTGTCAACCGTTTTCGCTGCGGACAAGGCGCGCGGGGCGCGGGCGCGCGGCGCGGGCGCGCAGGGCGCGGGCGCGCAGGGCGCGGGCCCTGAACGGGACTCGTTCAGGGCGGGCGCGGCGGGTTGTGTCGGCCCTTGCGACTCAGTACGACAACGGATTTCCGTCCACAATCAGACGGCGGATCACGGCGTTGCCCGACCAGCCGACACGAACCTCGACGCGGACGCGGCTGCGGGCTTCGGAACGCGGATGGCTTCGGAGCGGCCTGCGTATGGCCTCCTCGATCTCGCGCCCCTGCCCCTCAGGCACGTAGTATGTCTCGATGCCGTACTCGATCGTCACCCCGCTTACCGTCCCCCTCATGAACGGTTCCTCACGCCCCGCCGGCCACGAGCGCTGGTACCCCAACGGTTCCCAGTCTCCGTTCCGTTCGCGGAACAGCACGTAGAGGGTTTCGCCGCGCCGCGCAGGGGGCTTTCCGTCGAGCGGCTTGAGGGAATTGGGATTTGAGATTCCATACCTTAAGCGAACATAATCCCCGCTGAAGAGGCTTCGGGGGTCCACCGGCACGGTCTGGAGGACCACCGTGCGTCCGTAGAGGAGCGTGACCTCTCTGGAGGCGACCATGCCCGCGAGTATGGCGAGCTGGACACCCACCGCCGCCCAAAATTTAATGGCCTGGATCATGGCTGTCCCCCCGCGATCTCGCGCACCATCTGTCGGCGTTTTCGCTCCATGAAAGTGCCCAGGAGCAGGAGCAGCAGGCCGCCCGCCATGAAAAAGGCGGAACGCGGCATCAGCGCCCAGAAGGAATCGAAGTACCGGCTGACCACGCCCAGCACGAAGAAGAGGGTTCCCAGGTTCACGGCGTCGAGGCGCCGGCCCCGGTAACCGCCGTAGATCAGCCCCAGGGCCAGGAGGAAGAAGGCCAGATTCATGACAAGAACCAGGACATGGACCGTCTCTGAGTCGCTCGCCTTGGCCGCCAGCGTCAGCAAAACTACAAAGCTCAGGACCAGGATGGCCGCCAGACAGCCGATCTCATACCGCGGCCTGGCGCCGGCATCGGCCCGCGAGCGCCACGCGGCAAGGCCCACCGCAACGGCCGCCGCGCCGTACAAGACCCAGAAGACGAGCATGGAGCCGCCCGCGCCGGCCTTGGCCCATTCCTTGGGGACCTCACTGAGAACGCCGCTGAACGTCAGAAGATAGACGCTCATCAGCGTCGCTATCATGCCCGGCACGCAATACGCCCGGTCCATGTGTTTGGCGCCTTCGTGGGCGCGATGGAGAAGCCCCGCGCCGTACATGAGCGCCCCCGTCGCCGGGTAAAGGAAGACCAGGCTTGCGGCGAAGACCGGTTCCGGGGCGAAGACCATGTAGGCGCCGATCCAGTAGTTCAGGCCGATGAGCGTCAGCACCAGCGCGGGGGCCGAACGCAGCCAGTAACACATGGGGACCACCACCGCGGCCATGATGCCGACATAGAGAGGGCTTGCGTTGAAGAAACCGACGCTCTCGATGACGTTCCAGAAGGTGAAAAGCAGCGCGGCAAAGCACAGGACCGGCGCGGAAGCCGCCGCCCACGCCGCCGGCAGCGCGCCCAACGCCCAGTAGAATAGGCCGTCGGGATAGTGGGCATTGATGTGGAAAATCTGGGCGATGAGCCAGATGGCCGCGCCGAAGAAGACGGTGCCGAGCAGGATCAAGGCCTCGCCGGTGCGCGGCCGCGAGGCCGAATGATACCTCAGGTAGTACCCCAGACCGTGGGTGGCCATGATGGCCCCCAGGATCAGCGTCAGTTTCCCCCATTTCGGGATGCCCTGCCAGTTGGCGGCGAAAAAGAGGATTACGCCCGCGCCCACCAGGAGCACCCCCAGGGTGGAGAGGATGGCGATAAGGCGTGAGTAATCCCGGTGCTCCGGCGCAACAGGATAGCGGGCCTTAATCCGCTCGGCCTGTTCGGGACTGATGAGGCCGTCGCGGACCCAGGCGTCCACCTCCCCGCGAAGCCAGGAGGAGTACCGACTCACGGCCGGTGTGGTTGGCTGGCTCATATCCCGCCCTTGGCCCCTGCCCCTTCGTGCGGCAGCGAAGTCTATCCCTCCCACACCGCGCTGTCAAGACAATTCCGAGCCCGCGGGGTTGGGACTGCCTGGCTTTTGTCCGGGCAGCGCGCACTTCCTGCGCTTCCCGCAGACTCCGCGCCCTGGCCGCCCCGCAGGGCGCATGGAGGACGTTAAAACACACCGGCCCCTGGGAGAGGGGGGCGCCCAAGGGCCGATGATCGCGCGAGGCACCTTCCTGCCTACAGCGCTGTCTTCTGGATGATGTCGAAGGCGTACGTGCCGCCTTGACCCGCCATGGGGAACGGACCGGCCGGTGTGGTGCCGTCCGGCGTAACAGTGCCGGTCAGCGCCCCGATTACGGCCAGGATGTTGCTGAAGCCGACGCCCGGCGCGCCGCCGGTTGCCGTGATCGCTCCGGCAAAGTTCCCGTCAATCTGGACGTTCCCGAACAGCAGGGCCTGCAGTTGGCCCAACACGCCGAGGTCTCCGCCGATGCGGATCGGGCGGCCCTGGTTCGTGCCTCCGGTGATCGTGATGTTCCCATCCATGTTGCCGTTCACGTCAATGGCCCAACCGGGGACCGAGGCGACCTGCGTGGTCAGGACGTTGCCGCCCACCGTGATGGCGCCGCCGGTTGACATGCTGCCCACTCGAATCGAACCCAGGGCCGTAACATCGTTCCCGACGTTGACGGCCGCCGCCGAGCCGAGGGTGCCGAACACGTAGACCTGGCCGCCGAGGTTGCTCGC
>CAYPFP010000088.1:21157-22453 GCA_964409935.1 uncultured Planctomycetota bacterium
TCAGGTCGCCGCCGATAGCCATGGAGCCGGTGATGCCCGCGCCGGCGCTGACGGTGCCGCTCAGGTTGCCGGTCTGCACCGCGAGGCGGCCCAGCGTGCCGGAGACCTGGATCAGTCCGGCCATGTCGCCGCTGACCACGGTGATTGATTCGATGCCGCCGTTGACGGCCTGGATGACGCCGGTGGAGGAGACGCCCTTGCCGCCGGTGCCGATTCCGGTCCCGAGGGAGTTCAGCCCGCCGCCGTCCACCACCACGGCGCCCATGTTGTTGGCGGTGATGGTGCCGGTCAGGCCGCCCATCACGCGCACCGACGGATATTCCGGCGACCAGCCCGACGTCTGCACGAAGGAATACGGCGTCTGGTTGATGGTCGTGCCGACGCGCATGGTGCCGTTGAGGTCGCCCATGACGGTGAGGGCCGAGAACGTGCTCGTGCCGCCCGGGATGACCACCTGCGGGTTATTGAGTCCCTGGATGCCGGCCGTGGCGATCAAGGTTCCATCCAGGTTGCCGCGATCCACCGAGCCGCCGGCCTGCGTGGAGCCGTACATGGTGCCGACCCAGGCGCCGTAGCGGATGAGACCGGCGCTGATGGTGGCGTCGGCGGTAAGGCCCTGCGGCCCCTGCACGCGCAACTGGTTGAGCATGCCGCCCACGGTGACGTTCGCCGCGCCGAGCAGGTTCCCGCCGGTGCCTTCGGTCATGTATTGGTCGTCCACGAAGGAACTGACGAGGAGCGTGCCCATGTTGCGGCCGGCCGTGATGGTGGCGCCGTCTATGTTGGCGTCGTTGGCCCAGATGTTGCCGATGGTCACCGTGGCGATGTTGGCGTTCGGGGCCGCGATCGTGCCCTTGACCTGGGCGTTGGTGGCCGGGAAGTTCACGGTGTAGATGCCGGGGAAGTTATTCCAGCCCAGGATGCTCAGTTCGGGCACGGCGCCGGTGTAGATCAGGTAGCCTGCCCAGTTGGTGGTGCTGTCGGGGTTGCTCATCGTTAGCACGTTGGCAAACGGGTCGGTGGCGTTGGAGATGATCGCGCCGGAGGTGCCCAGGTTGCCCCAGATTTCCACGACGTTGGTGATGGAGCCGCCGGCCGTGATCGTGCCGTCCACGTTCACGGGCATGCTGGTGACGATGCGGTCCGTGGCGGTGTAGCTGCCATAGGTGCGGTGCCAGAAGCGCAAACCGGTCATATCGCCGCCGACCGAGACGTTCACGCCCTCGGCCATGCCCGCCGTACCCACCGCGCTGCCGGCCGAGATCGTCCCGAACCGCGTGTCGGTCGCCGTCATGC
>CAYPFP010000089.1:0-22442 GCA_964409935.1 uncultured Planctomycetota bacterium
GTTGACCTCCGCCGGCGTCATGCCCCCCGCGGCGTCCATCGAGAAGATCCGGCGGGTGCGGGAATTTGCAAAAGGGCTGCCTGTAGAGCTATAATCCGGCCTGCCGGACAACGACTCCCAATCCCAACTATAGGAGGGCTGCGATGCAGACCCTTGTCCGTCGGTCTAAGCTCCTTGCCGTCATCGTGCTCGCCTTCTTCGCGCTGTGCCCCGCGCTCGGCGCAGAGCAGAAAGGAACATGGTCCCCCGCCGCCATCGTCCAGGGCGACAATGCGTCGGACATCGAGCGCCTGGCGGCCAAGGAGTCGCAGAGGTACCTCTACCGCCTGTCGGGGACCGTGCTGCCCATCGCCGCCGAGAAGGCGTGGAAGGAACAGGCCGCGCAGCCCGTCATCGTCCTGGGAACGCCGCAGAGCAACTCGATCATCAAGCTGCTCGACACGGGCGGACGACTCGGCGCGACGGAAGACGCGCTCGGCGACCAGGGCTTCATCGTAAGAGCGCTTGAGATCGAGAACCGCCCGACGCTCGCCATCGCGGCCCCAAGTCCCGTCGGCGTCCTGTACGGGGCTTACACCTTCCTCGAACACATGGGCGTCGGCTTCTACCTCGGCGGCGACGCCGTGGGGGGCGCGCAACCCGGAACGCCCCCGCAGATTCCCGCCGGCCTGAACATCCGGCAGAAACCGGTCTTTGCCATACGCGGCTCGCTCCCGTGGTACAACTTCCTGAACAGCCCCACGACGTGGGACCTCGACGACTTCAAGTACTTCTTCGATCAGATGTCGAAGATGAAGAACAATTTCGTCGGCTTCCACACGTACGACAGCGAACCGTTTGCGCCGCTGCCTCAGGAAGGGAAGCTCCTGCGCGCGGCGCCGCTCGTCACTTCGAAGAATTACGGCTGGGGAACGGTGCGGGGGCTGGCCACCGAGCAGTTCGGCTTCGGCACCGGCGAGTACTTCGACCAGGAGCTTTTCGGCTCGCGGGCCACGACCGAAGCCGGCGGCCCCGAAGACGCCATTCGCCGCGCCCAGGCCGTGCTTGCAGCGGGCCTGGACTACGCGAAAAAACGGGGCATCAAAGTCTGCGTGGGCTTCGAGGCGACCGGCAACCCCGCCGACCCCGATCAGCAGACCGCGCTCGAAGCGCGGCTTCGCGAACTGGTCTGCTCCTACCCGATGCTCGATTACGTATGGCTCTGGCAGAGCGAAGGACTCGGCGGCAAAGGCGCCGACCTGCCGCCCGTGGACTCCCCCCTCGACCTGCTCGTGCGCCAGGAACGCCGTCACTTTGAGTACCTGAAGGACCCCCGCCGCATCGTCGAGGCCGTGCGGGTGTGCGAGTATGCGCGGCTGGGACACACGATCCTCAAACGCCTCGCGCCCCACATGCGCCTCGTCGTCAGCGGATGGGGCGGCGACAAGTGGATGCGCTTCAGCGACTTCTACGAGGGCTTCGACAAGGCGCTCCCGCCCGACGTCGTCTTCGCCGCGCTCGACAACATTGACCCCGCGAAAGAGCCCAACGTGAGCGCCGTCTACGGCAAGGTCTCCGCCGGACGCGAACGCTGGCCGATCCCCTGGTGGGAGTCCGACGGCGGCGGGCCGCGTTGCGACCAGTTCTGCCCTCAGCCCAACACGCGGGAGTTCGCGTTGCTCTGCCGCGACGCCCTCCAGAAGGGCTGCCAGGGTCTGCTGGCCATCCACTGGCGGACGCGCGACGTGGAGGAAGCGGCCGCGTATCAGGCCCAGTTCGCCTGGGAGCCTGACCTGGCGTACGAGGAATTCTACCGCCGCTTCGCGCTGAGGTCTTTCGGCAAGGACTATGCCGATGAGATGAGCGCCATCCTGCGCCGGCTCGAATCGCTCGGACAACGATGGACGGGCGGCGGCGGGCAGGCAGAGTGCGCACGGTTCACGTGGTTGCAAGGCGGCCAGATGCCCAAACCCGAAAACCTGAAGGCCCTGAGAGAGATTCGCGCGCGCCTTGTCGAGATTCAGAAGGACATGAAGGCCCAGGACCGCCCCGCAGGCCTCGAACGCATGGGGCATCTTATCGCAACGATAGATTGGGTCACGCTGTACGACGCCGCCGCCGTAAAGCTGCATCCGAACGGCGACGTGCCGAATCTGATCGCCGAAGCCGAGTCGCTCAAGCGCAAAGACGACGCCGCCGGCGCCGCCAGGAAAGCCCAGGAGGCGTGGGATATCCTGCAGACGTGCTCCCTGCGCGAGGCCATGCGCATCTTCCCCACCAAGATGACCACGCGGGGGGAGTTCGGCGCGCTCGCCACCATCAATGTGAAGGCTTATGCGAGCTTCATGGAGTTGGAGGAGCGCATCAGGGCGCTTCTGCCGAACCCCTATGAGTCCGCAAGGCCCAGGGTGGCGGTTGTCCGCGCGCCGGAGATGCCCGGCCTTCATATTGTGGCGAAGACGCCGCCGACCATCTTCCCGGAGAAACAGCCCATCGCTATCCGCGCCGCCGTGATCGCGCCGGTTGGCCTGGATTCGGTGACCTTGTACTGCCGCAAGATCGGCGAAAAGGATTACCGAAGCCTCCCCATGGAGGCCGTCTTCCGACGCACCTACGAGGGCGTGATCCCCGGAGACATGGTCGGCGGGGAGGGGATCGAGTTTTACCTTGAGGCGAAGGATACGGCGGGCAACGCCGTCACCGCGCCCAGAGGCGGGCCGGGCGTGACGTATTCAGGCGCCGTGATGCCCGCGCCGGACCCCTCGCTTTACATCACCCAATGCGACTCGCGTCCCCGGCTGGGCCAGAACTACAAGGTCCTGGCGATGGTCGTCCCTCAACCGCCGGAGTGCAAGGCCCGGCTGCGTTACCGGCCCGTCGGCAAGAGCGATTTCCAGAGCCTGCCGATGACAAACACCTTCTACGATTCCTTCGAGGGGCGAATCCCCGCGACCGACATCACGCCCCAGGGGGTCGAGTACTTCGTCGAGGTCGAAGGCGCGTGGTGGAAGAAGTGGACTCAACCGGCCGGGGGCGAGAAGTCGCCCCGGAAGGACACGCCCGACATGGCCGCGCCTGAGCCGATCAAGGGACTCAAGGCGGAGATCGTCGCGCCCTATGAAGTGAGACTCACATGGCCCGAAGCCAAAGACGACGTCTGCGTGGCGGGCTACGAGGTGTACCGCGGCGCGACAAAAGTATTCCCGATGAAGCCGGAGACCCTCCTGTGCGCCACGTACAAGACCGAATGGTATGACGTGGGCGTGCGCGGCGGAGAGACCTATTGGTACCTCGTCCGCGCCCGCGACGCCGCAGGGCAGTTCGGCGCGACGGTGGAGGCCGCGTCCGTGACCGTTCCCAAGTGCGCCGCGCCGGCCGCGCCGGCCAATCTCTCGGCGACGCCCGGCCGGGGCAAGGTGAAGGTGTTGTGGAATCCTATGGAACTGCCCGTCGTAGGCTATAACGTGTACCGCAACGACCCGACCGGGAAGCCGGTCCTCCTGAACACGAGCGGGCCGGTTCGAGAAGGCGTGTACATTGACGCGGGCCTGAAAGAGACCAACCCCTGCGTTTACACCGTGCGCGCCGTGGACCGGGGCGGACTCGAAAGCGAGGCCTCAAAGCCCGCAAGCGCCACCCCCCTCCCCCCGATGGAAACCCCCGTTTTCGCGGCGCATTTCGAGAATTCGCCTGACGCCGTTCTGGGGGATCCTTCGGCTCAAGGGGTCCTGAAAGGCAGGCTCGAAGGCCGCGCGGCCTATGCGCCCGGGGTGGCGGGCCAGGCCCTCGACCTCATCGCAGGCGGTTGGGCGGTCTACCCGCACCACGAAATCTTCAACATCACTGGAGAACTAACGCTGGAAGCCTGGGTCAAGTTCGCCACGACCGAAGGCATGCCCGTTTTCATCTCGCACGGGCAGTGGCGCGAGCGGGGCTTCTTCGTGCAATCGCTGGGCGGCCGCATCCGCTTTCACCTGGGAGGGTTGAACGACTGCGACGCGGGCCGCTTCGAGCCGGGCAAATGGTATTACGTCGTGTGCACCTACGACATGAAGGACATGCGCGTCTACGTCAACGGCCGCGAGGTCGGGCGCCGCGCAACGCCCCAGGTGGACATGAAGCCCTGGACCGGCCCCTTCTACATCGGCCGGTACACGCTCGACGGCAAGCCCTACGAGGTCCGCGGATTGATAGACGAAGTCCGCATATACCAACGCGCCAGAACCGCGCAGGAGATAAAGAACGAGTACGACAAGGTCAAGCCATAAGCGTCCGGCGCGTTCCATCCGCCGGGTCACGCCGGATTTTTCGCTTGATTCAAACCCGCGCCCAAGATACGATAAGAAACGAACGCGCCCCTGGTGTGCGGAGAAGGCGTTGTGTTCCGCAGGCGCGTAGGCACTTTCCTTGGGCGAAATCATGTCTATCCCCCAGCAAGAGCAGCAGACGCGCACCGGCCCGCCGATGGACCGCAAGGCGGCCTTCCTGAACGAGATCAAGAGGCTGACCCTTCAGGCATCGGTGGACCCCGACACGTTTTTCCGCGCCTTCTTCGAGCGGGTGGGGGTGATCGTCGAGGCGCAGGGCGGCTCCATGTGGTTCTATGAAAGGGCCACCGAGAAGCTCCACTGCCGCGTGGACTCCAAGCCGAAGGAATTCGCCTCGCAAACGCCCGAACAGGAGACCATCGAGAAGGCCGTCCTCAATTCCATCAAGAGCGACAACTCCATCCTGGTGGCGCCCGATCAGGCCGACAGCGCCCTGGCCAAGGCCCTCGGCAAAGACGCCAACTCCAACGTCCTGTCGGCCATGTGCGTCCCCTACGAAATTGACCAGGAATCCTCCGGCGCGCTTTTCTTCTACACCGACGGCACGCAGCGCCGGTTCGACACCACCGACGTGTACCTGGTCAAGCAGTTGGCCACCTACGTGAGGGCTTACTGCCTGAACTGGAAGTGCCAACAGCTCCAGGCCCGCACGGCCAAGCTCGACGCGCTGAACAAGCTGAGCACCGACCTGCACGAGACGCTCAATGCCGAACAGATCGCCTTCACGATCGTCAACATGCCGCCGGAACTCCTGGCGCACGACCGATGTTCGCTGGCGATCATGAAGGGCGACAAGGCCAAGATCTCGGCCATCTCCGGGCAGGACATGGTCCAGCACCGCAGCGCGCTGGTGAAACTTCTGACCGAGATCGCCAACTGGGTCGCCAAGAAAGGCGAGGTGACCGTCATCACCCGCCAATCGCTCGACGCCACCGAAGACCAGCACTTCAAGACCCTGGTGGAGCGCTACTACCAGGACACCAACATGGAAATCCTTTTCATCCTGCCCGTCAAGGAGGAGAAGCGAACGCTGGGCGTGATGACGTTTGAGCGCCGGAACGGACAGCCGTTCACGGGACAGGACCTGGCCATCGTGCAGATTCTCACCAACCAGGTGCGCGCCGCCCTGAACAACGCGCGCAAGTACCACTCCCTGCCCATGGTCGGCACGCTCGAACAGCTTGCCAAGGCCAAGGAGAAAGTCACCGGCAAACAGCGGGTCAAGACCGCGATCAAGTATAGCGTGGTGGCCTTCGTCCTGTTCGTCCTGTTCTTCGTCAAGTACCCCTTCCAGATCCATGCGCCGTGCTCGATCGTGGCGAAAGAATCGCGCAAGGTGACGGCGCGCCTGGAAGGGACCATCAAGGAGGTGCTGCGCAACGAAGGCGACACCGTCGAACCGGGCGAGATTATCGCCAAGATGGACGATATTCATCTGCAGCTCCAACTGGCCGAGGAACAGGGCAACCTGAAGCGCAACGAACAGGAATACAACGTGGCGATGGGCGAGCGCGACGCCGCCAAGGCCAGCATCGTCAAGGAACAAATGAAGGTGACCGAGAAGCGCATCGAGCAGCTCCGGAAGATGATCCAGGATACGGAGCTTCGCTCGACCATCGCGGGAACCATCCTCACGGCGGACTTGCACAAGCTGAAAGACCAGACGGTCCGCGTGGGCCAGACGATCTGCGAGGTCGCCCTGCTCGACCCGATGTCCCTTCGCATGGAGGTGCCGGAGGACGACTTCTCCTTCGTCAAGTTGGGATATCCGGTCAAGTACGTGATCAACGCCTTGCCGGACAAGCAGTTCGAGGGCAAGGTGGAGAAGCTCGGACAGGAGGCCATCCAGGTTGACCAGATCAACTGCTACCTGGTGACCATGGACGTGAGCAACGCCGAGCACGCCTTCAGCAAGGGCATGCGCGGCACGGCCAGCATAGACGTGGGCCGCGAAGTCGTCGGCTACATCCTTTTCCGGAAGATATGGAACTTCATCCGCATTCGCGTGCTGTTCTAAACGCCGGCGAGCGCCGCCGGGCGCGCGGCATCAGGAACAATTCGAGGAACTTTCATTGAGCAGGTGCTCCATGCCGTATGGGAAAACCGTTGCGATACTGGCCGGCCTGGCCGCCGTGGGGTGGGCGCTTTCCCTCCAGGCGCAGGACGCCTCGTCGAAAAAGGGAGACCTTCACTATCAGGGCGTGGTCTACCCGCTTCGCCGGGTGACCATGCAGCCCAACCTGGTGACCAGCCAGCAGAGCGCGCGCGTCGAGAAGGTGCTCTTTGAGGAAGGCGACATGGTCAAGAAGAAACAGGTCCTCGTGCAACTCGACGACCGGGAGCCGGCCATCTACGCCAGGATCGCCATGCAGCAGGTCGAGCAGGACAAGGCCACAATGGCGGGCCTTCAGCGCCAGTTGGACTACCAGGCGCTCGAGCTGAAGCGGATGGAGGAAGGCGGCGCGGCCATCTCCCAGGCCGAGAAAGACCGCGCCAAGTACAATCTGGACCTGGCCCGGATCCAGCTTGACCAGCACAAGTCCTCGATGGAAGCCCATGTCCTCCAGGTGGAGCAGGCCAAGACGCGCCTTGAGGATTACCAGATCTTCGCCCCCTTCGAAGGCGTCATCACCATGAAGGGCGTGGAGGAAGGACAGTCCGTCGAAAACACGACCAAGGTGTGCGAAGTGATGGAAGTCTCCAGCGTCCTGGTCAACATCAACGTGGAGAACGATTATTTCGCCGTCATCAATGAAAAAGACGAAGTCACGGCCACGGTGGAAGCGCTGCCCGGACGCACCTTCCCGGCCGTCGTGCACAGCAAGGGGCCTATCGCCGACCCGCGCAGCAAGACGTTCCTCGTGAAGATCAAGATAGACAACAAGGACAACACCATAAAGCCCGGCTGGTACGCCGATGTGATCTTCCCTGCGAAGATCGCGGCCGGGAACAAGAAGTAAAGACAATCTGCAGAAGACGGCTCTCGCCGTACTCGTGATTCATGTGAATTATTTTGGCTGTTCGTTGTCCCTGGGACGCAAAGACTGAAGTATGGCAACCGCCACCCCCCAACTGACCACCCAGGAGAAGAAGTACTTCAAGGTCCGCACCGACCTGGAGATCTCCAAGCAGGTGCACCGCAACGAGACGTGCTACATCATCAAAGACCCCCTGGCCCTGCGCTACTTCCGGCTCTCCGACGTCGAGTTCCGCGTCTTCACGCTCCTGGACGGCAACCACAGCGTCGAGGACATCCAGAAGATCATCCACGAGGAGTTCGCCGACGTCGAGCTGACCAAGGACAGCATCAGCCACTTCCTGCTCATGCTCAAGCAGGTGAACTTCCTGGAGCGCATGTACGCCAAGGAAAGCCGCCTGCTTTACGAACGCGCCAAGAAGCGCGCGAGGATGTTCAGCTTCTGGGGCAAGATCAAGAACATCTTCTTCATCAAGTTCTCGCTGTGCGATCCGGACCGATTCCTCGACAAGACCCTCCCGTATGTGCGGTGGATATTCTCGAAGCCCATGGCCTACCTGTGCGCGGCCGTCATGGCGGCGGGGCTGTGGATCGCCTTCATGAGCACGAGCAGCATCGCGGAGGCGATGAGCGGCATCATCTCCCTGCGCAACCTGGTCTTCTTCTGGATCGTGTTCATCGTCGTGAAGATGTTCCACGAGTTGGGCCACGCCTACCTCTGCAAGTACTACGGCGGCGAAGTGCACGAGATGGGCCTTCTGTTCATGTTCTTCACGCCGTGTCTGTACTGCGACGTCAGCGACGCCTGGATCTTCCAGAAGAAATCCAGCCGCCTCTGGGTGAGCAGCGCCGGCATCTTCATCGAGCTTTTCCTGGCGGCCGTGGCCTGCCTGGTGTGGAAGGCCTCCGAGCCCGGCATCATCAAGACCCTCGCCTACAACACCATGTTCCTCTGCAGCGTCTCGTCGGTCTTCTTCAACGCCAACCCCCTGATGAAGTTCGACGGGTACTACATGCTGTCGGACTACCTCGAGATGCCCAACCTGCGCAACAAGTCCATCCAGCGCATGGGCGGTCTGGTCAAGAAGTTCGTCCTCGGCATGGAGGTCCCCGACGACGAGATCAAGGACCCGGACAACAAGCTGTACGTCACCTACGGCCTGGCCTCCAGCCTCTACATCTACATCTTTGTCTTCGCCATCGCCGGCTTCACCATGTCCCAGATCTACATCCTGGGACTCTACATGTTCCTGTCCATGTTCATCGGTCTTCTTCTCTTTCCACTGCGGAAGATGGTCACGTTTTTCGTGAAGAACAGGAGAAACATGAAAATCAAAAAAGAACGTCTATACATTGCCGGCGGGATCCTGGCGGTCCTGTTGGGTTTCTTCGCGCTGTACAAGATGGACTACAAGCTCAAGAACGCCTGCGTCATCGAGCCGTCGAAACGGTCCGAGATTCGCGCCTCCTTTTCGGGTTTCCTGGACGACTTGCGGATCGCCGAAGGGCAGCTCGTGGAAAAAGACACCGTGCTCTGCGTGCTGAAGAACCTGGACCTCGAGCGCACCATCGCCCAGCGCCAGGCCGAGATCGTCGTCAAGGAGCGGGAGATACTGGAGGCCAAAGGCCGGAACGACGAGCCGGAGGTCAACAAGCTTCTGGTCACAAAGAAGCAGAAAGAAGAAGAGGTCGCCAAGCTCAGCGGCATCTTCGCCGATCTGACCGTCAAGGCCCCGTTCAGCGGAGCGGTGCTGCTCCCGGAGGGTCACACGTCGAAGCCGGTCGAGCTGCAGTTGCTCAAGGGCGCCTTCCTTCAGAAAGGCGATCCCATCTGCGCCATCGGGAACATTGACGAGGTCGTGGTGCGCGCCGTCGTCCACGATGCGAACATTTCCGACGTGCAGGTCGGGGCGCCGGTGTCGCTCCGCATGTACAGCCACCCCGACCGGACGTTCGAGGGCGTGGTGCGCAAGAAGTCCCCCGCCACGCACGAGTCCATCAACAGCCTGCCGCTGCTGCACCCGTTCGGCGGCGAAGTCGTGGTGAAGCAGACGGGGGAGCCTATCGAGAAGTACTTCGAGGTGGACATCACGATCAACAACCACGACCGGCTTCTGAAGCCGGGCATGACCGGCTGGGCCAAGATCTACGCCGGCCGCAAGTCCTTCGGCCAGCGCATCTGGGCCTTCATCAAGCAGAAGGCCCAGGTCATGTTCAAGCTGGGATAAGCCGCGTCTATTCGAACAAGGCGTCAACGAAGGCGCCGGGGTCGAACGCCTCCATGTCCTCGGGCTTCTCCCCCAGTCCCACGAGCTTCACCGGTATGTCCACCTTGTCCCTCATCCCGATGACGATGCCGCCCTTGGCCGTCCCGTCCAGCTTGGCCAGAATGATGCCCGTCACCGGCACAACCTCCTTGAAGAGCCTGGCCTGAGAGATGGCGTTCTGCCCCGTGGTGGCGTCGAGCACGAGGAGGACCTCGTGCGGCCCCTCGGGGATGCGCTTCTGAATAACCCGCGATATCTTGCCCAGTTCCATCATCAGGTTCTGCTTGGTATGGAGACGGCCTGCCGTGTCCACGATGATGACATCCGCGCCGCGCGCCGCGGCCGCCTCGACGGCGTCGAAGACCACCGCGCCGGGGTCGGCGCCGGTCTGGTGCTTCACGATGTCCACGCCGATACGCTTGCTCCAGACGTCAAGCTGCTCGCCGGCGGCCGCGCGGAACGTGTCGGCCGCCGCCAGGAGGACGTTGCGCCCTTCGTTCTTGAGACGATAGGCGAGTTTGGCGATCGAGGTCGTCTTGCCCACGCCGTTGACGCCCACCACCATGATGACGGTCGGCGGCTGGGGCGCGAAGCGGATCTGCGCATCCCACCCCTTGAGGCCGGCCTTCAGATCGTTCTTGAGAAATTCCAGCACCTGCGACGGGTCCTCTATCACGCGGTCCTTGTACGCCTTCTGGAGATCGGCCGCGATCCTGCCGGCCGCCGCCGGCCCGACGTCGGCCGCGATCAGAACCTCCTCCACCTCTTGCAGCAGAGCGGCATCCAGTTTCCGCCCGATGGTCAGGATGCCCTTGATGGACGACGCGATCCGGCCCCGCGTCTTCTTCAAACCCTCTTTCAGTTTCTGCAGCGAAAACCAAGCCATGCCTTCATTCCCTCTTTCCTGCCGGACCGACAAACCGCATGATCCCTAGACCAGATAGACCGGATTGCTGAACGCCCCCACGCCGGACACGGCCAGCAGGCAGTCACTTGTTCCGGCAGGCAAGTTCGTGTCTTTCCTTGGCCATTCGCGACCGTCTAAGAACAGAAACCGAAGATCGAGACCAGAAGAGACACTTTACTTTCACGCCCGGCAAAACGCAAGTCCTCTTGCCGAGGAAATCGCTTGATTTGGCCGGGCGGCGAAGTACACTACCAGCCTTGACCCCTATCCCAATGACCGACAGGAGGCCGCGCATGCTTGCGAAGCATCTGATGTGGATCATCCTGCTCTCCACGCTGGCGGCGACCCTCATGACCTACGCCGAGACCTTGAGCGTGCCCATCCGAGTCGCCGCCCCCGCCGGCCCGCCGCCATTGGGCGCGCCGGTGGAAACGAGCGTGCCTTTCGCCGCCGGCGCGTTGAAGGAGGCAGGCGGGCTGGCCGTGGTCTCGCCCGAGAACAAGGCTGTCATGGCGCAGTTCCGCCCCGCGATGCGGTGGCCCGACGGCAGCATCCGGTGGCTCTTCGTGGTCTTCGAGGCCGAGGCGGGGCCGGGCCTGTATCGTCTCACACAGGGAACAACGCCCTCGGCTCCGGCGCTCGTAAAGGAGAACGGCGAGGGCGCGTCCGTGGACTCGGTTTTCGTGATCACCACACCGGACGGGACGGTCTTCCGCGCGCCGCTCGCCCCCAACGCCGAGAAGCCCATCATCGAGGAGAACGGACCGGTCCGCGCCTCGATCCGGTACGAGGGGCGGTGTCAAAGCGAGAAGGGACAGCCGCTCTTCGACTTCATCGCCCGCTGGCAGGTCTACCGCAATCGCTCGCAGAGAATCCTTACCCTCACGTGGCTCAACGCAACCGACGCCCCCGGCGAGCGTGTGCGCGATATGCGGGTGAATCTTCCGTACGATTTCGCGCCGAACCGCATCATCGCGGGGGCCGAGCGGGGCGTCTACGACGCCCCGTGGATGAAGGACAACGTCTACTGGGTCTTGCAGGAGGACCACGACTGGTACTGGGCCAGACGACTCCACACCGACGGCCGCGTCCTGCACATGGCCACAGGAGGCGCAAACGGCCGCCGCTGTCCGGGCTGGCTGTACGTGCGGGACGACCAGCGGTGTTTCGGCGCGTACGTCCCCCGTTTCCGGGAGGAATACCCCAACGATATCCAAGTGAAGGCGGGGGAACTTTCCATCGGCCTCTGGCCCGAACGCGCCAACGCGCACCTTTCTTCCAAGCCGATTCTTCCGCCCAACGAGAACCCCGACCCGAAGCTCCGCTATCGGCGCCCGCAGTATTGGCCGCTCATGCCGCACCCGTACCTGGCCTTCTTCAGCCCGGAGGACAAGTGCCTGGACGTGCCGCAAGGCCTGGCCAAGACGCAGACGATCATCCTCGACGCGGATCTGTCGTTCGAGAAGAAGCACTGGTTGCGCGCGCTGGAACCGGCGCGCGGGACCGTCAGCCCCGCGCCCGTCGCCCAGAGCCTCGCCCTCGGCCCGCTGTGGCCCGCCGACAAGGAACGTTTTCCCGAAGCCGAGCGCACCTTCGACGAGGCCTTCGACTGGTTCGTCCGCCACATTGACGAGCTGGAATGCTACGGCAAGTTCGACTACGGCGACTTCAAGTACTTCACGCCTTCGACCACGTATCTTACGGAGACAGGCAAATGGGCGTCCATGCAGGAGATGCCCCGCGAAGGCTACTGGCACAACAACGAACGCGATACCCTCCGCGGCCTGCTCCTTCACTACCTGCGCACCGGAAACCCGAAGGCCTACGAACTGGCCGCCATAGCCGCTCGGCACGCGCTCGACGTGGACATCCAGCACAAGCCGGTCTGGGGCATGTACACCCACGCCTACGGCCACTGTTATCGCGCCGGCGGCAACGGGGGGGCGTCCGACCATGCCTGGCTGCTGGGGCTGCTCGAATGGGCGGGCGTCTCCGGCGACCCCGTCGTGTGGGACTGGATGATGAAGTGCGGCGAGCAGCTTGTGCGGGTCAGGGCGGACTTCAGCAAGACCGACGCGCGCACCACGTCGCTCCACCTGCACATGATGATCACCTACTACCGCTATACCGGCGACAAGCGGTACGCGGAGGCGGCGAAGGCCCCCGCTGAAGCGCTCATGAAGACCCAGCGCCCCGACGGTTCGTGGTCGAAGTACCTGGCGAAGCCCAACGATCCGGCGGGGTTCGTGGACCACGTCATCCTTGCCGCTGCGGACTACTATGGCGCGACGAAAGACGAGCGGATGCTGCCGGTCATCACGAAGTCCCTGGAGTGGTACCTTCCGAAGAACGCCGACGAGTGCGCGGGCATGACCTCCGACGCGCCGCTGATCATGATCGGGCTGGACGCGGCGTGGCGGGCGACGAGGGATCCCAGGTACGTGGAATGGGCGAAGAAGGTCTATGCGCGCCTGGACAAGTCGCAGAACCGTTCGCCCGATCCGATCGGACGCGGGGATTTCTGGGCGGGATGGGGCGCGAACGAGCCTGAAAAGTCCGCCGGCATGGGCCGCCCGCCCCAGTTCACCGACCAGACCCGCCCCCTCGGCCCGAGCACAATGCTCGCGTACGGCCCCATGGCCATGAAATGCATTGCGGAAGCGGCCGGCTGGAAGATGCCGGAGTCAAGGTAATGAGCGGTTCGCCGGCAAGGCCTTAGCGGTTGGGACGCGCAGAGTCGAGGGCCTCTTCCAGGCGATCGCCGTAAGTCTTGAGCACCTTGATGCGGGCGTAGGCCTTGTCGTTTGCCTCGACCAGTGTCCAGGGCGCCGCCTCGGTGCTGGTGCGTTCGATCATGTCGCCGACCGCCATGGTGTATTGGGGCATCTTGGCGCGGTTGCGGTAATCCTCTTCGGTGATCTTAAACTTCTTGTACGCCACCTTTTCGCGTTCCTTGAACCTTCGGAGCTGTTCGTCGGGGTCAATGTGCAGGAAGTACTTGACCAGGACGATGCCGCTGCATCGGAGGTGCTCTTCGAAGCAATTGATCTCCGCGTAGGCGCGTTGCCATTCGTCCGGCGTCGCGAAACCCTCGACGCGCTCGACCAGGACGCGCCCGTACCAACTCCGGTCGAAGATGGTGAGCCGGCCCGCCGTCGGAACCCACCGCCAGAATCGCCAGAGATAGTGCCGGGCTTTCTCCTCGTCGGTGGGGGCGGCGATGGGCACGATCAGGTAGTCCCGCGCGTCGAGGGCCGCCGTGATGCGCCGCACGGCCCCGCCCTTGCCGGCGGCGTCCCACCCCTCGAAGAGCAGGACGCTGGCCACGCCTTTGTCCTTCGCCTTCCGGAACAGGCGGTTCAGCCGCCCCTGCGCATGGAGGAGTTCCACCTTGTAGTCCTCCTCCAGCTTCAGGCTCAGATCGAGTTTATCCAGCGCGGTCGCGGGCAACTTCTTCGGCGCGGGCATCGGAGCCGCCGTCCGGGGGGCGGAGGCCGCCGACGGCGCCAGGCGGGCCTTGATCCGGCTGAGCAGGTAGCGCCCCACGACGATGCTGCGCCAGTGGGCATCCTCGCCCTCGACAACCTTCCAGGGCGACGACGGCGTGTGGGTGGCCCGTATGGCCTCGGCGGAAATCTTGCGGAACCGGTCGTAGCGACCGAAACGATCCCAATCGGTCTTCGTGACGCGCCAGCGCGTATCGGGGTCTCGCTGAAGTCTCTTCAGCCGCTTCTTCTGGGCGCGTTTGCTGAGATGGAACCACAGTTTGAGGATGAGCGTGCCGTCGTCGGCCAGCATCTTCTCCGTGCTGTTGACGCGCTGCAGTTCCCCGGCGAACGCCTTCTTGCCGATGCGCCTGTAGACCCGATTGATGATGGGTTCGGTGTACCAGGAGCCGAAGAATATCCCGATGCGGCCCTTGGGAGGCAGACGACGCCAGAAGCGCCAATACTCCGGCCGGGCGCGCTCCTCGTCGGTCGGCTCGCCGAAGGCCGTGGCGTTGAGGAAACGCGGGTCGAGCCACTCGTGCAACAGGTTGACGGTCTCCCCTTTGCCAGCGCCGTCCACGCCGGAGATGATCAGCAAGACGGAGAATTTGGCGGACTTCAGTTGATGCTGGATCTGGAGCAGGTCGGTCCGGAGCCTGGGTTCGAGCCTGTTGTACTTGTCCGCGCTGAGTTTCCGGCCGAGTTCCGCGTCCTCGAAGACGGGCGTTTTCATGCCGTGTCTCGCTTTCTCGGCGGTTCTTGGCCGCCTACGGATAGCCGAGGTAGTTACGGAAGGCGTTGGGGGGCGCGACGATGCCGCCGCCACCGGGCATGGTCACGCGCAGAACGTTGCTCAGACCGGGCGCCGTGCCCGCGTCGCCGATGCGGCCGCTAAATCGGCCCATCACGGTGACGTTCCCAAACAATCCGGCCAGCAGGCTGCCGGTGAGATTGCCGTTGAGGTTGATGGTGGCGCGAGCCGCCGAACCGACGATGTCCACCTCGCCGGCCAGCTCGCCCTGCAGCGAGAAAAGCCCGCCCAACGAGCCGATTCGTACCACCGAACCGGCGGCGACCGAGGGGCCGCCGGCCGCGCCGGCGATAAGCGCCGTCCGGACATGGCCTCCGACGTCCACAAGGGAATTCAGGACGATTCCCCCGCCGATGCGCAGGTCGTTCACGTTGCCCGCCACAACAATGCGGGAGTCCATGCTCAGGCCGTTCATGACGCTGAGCGCGCCCACGCTGCCCGCACTTATCGTCGAGTAGTACGCCAGCCCGCCTCGCACCGTGACGCGGGCGGCGTTGCCGGCAATGTTCAAGGCGCTCCCGAACATGGTGCTTCTCACTTCAATCGCGCCGGCGTTCCCCCCGATGCCGATGCTGGAGAAAAACGCTCCTCCGCCCAGGTCCAGGTAGTTGACGTTGCCGCCCGCGTTCAGACGGCTGAACGAGAAACTCCCGCCCACGGAAAGCGAGCCGAGGTTCGCCGCGACCGTCACCTCGGACTGCAACAGGCTGCCGACACCGGCGACGCCGATGCCGCCGGCCCCGCTGAAGGCGGAGTTCCTCGCAACAATGTCGCCCTGGAGCACAGCGCCCGAAATGCGAAGCGTGCCGATCTCGCCGGCGCCGGCGGCGTAGCCGCCCACCCAGATGGCCGTAGCGTCCCCCACCAGGCCGTCTCCGTCCAGATCGGCGTCCCCCGTCGCGCCGAGACCGACGAGGAGATTCCCGATGTCCCACCCTTGCATGTCGCTTCTGACAACGATCTGCCTGGCGGAGCCGTTCACGGCGATGAAGGATATGTCATTAAGGGGCGCTCCCCGCCGGATGTCGGAAATGACGAGAGCGGGGGGGTTCGCGGGCGAATTGACGACGAGGCCAAGCCCGGTGGGATTTCCGACGACCCAGAGGGTCAGGATATTGCCCTGGGAATCCGTCCTCACCACAACGTCGGATGGGCTGACGTCGGCGGCTGCGGGGTTGGCGGAGTCGGTGTCGAAGAGGATCACCTGGCCGTTGAGCAGCGACGCTGTCTGCCAGGGCAGCAGAGCGAATCCGCTCTCGTACCTGTCTTCCGGCCATTCCCCGGCTATGCCGTTCGTGTTCTGGTCCATGAAATTCCCGGCATAGTCGGCGATGTAGGGACCGACGAAAACGGCGTAGGCGCCCGGATAAGTACCACCGAAGTACACCGTAAGCTGCGTGGGGTAGGCCAGATAGCCCACGATGGAGTTGCCCTGCGGCCCCCAACCCGAGATGTCGTCCATCCCCAGCGTGCTAAGGTCCACGGCTTCGCTGAAATCAAAGACGACCTCGCCCCACGGCCCCGTCCAAGTTGTTATGTAACCTTGCGGAGAGGACGAGATGATTCTCGGCCAAACCGTATCCACCGTGACGCTCAGGCCCGAAGAGGCCGGCGACTCGATCCCGGCCGATCCCGTCTGGGTGGCCGTGATGACATGGACGCCGTCCGCCAGGTCAACCGTTCCGTTCGTGGTTATGGTGGTGGTAGAGCCGGAGGCGACCGCCGACCCGACAAGACCCGCCGTGCCGCTGTACAACCGGACGAGAACGCCGGGAACGGTTCCACCCACCTGGAACTGCAAGACGTTGGCCGGAGCGCTGTTGTCCAGTCGGGTCAGGTTGTCGGTGCTGAGTAGTCCGGTGTCGCTGACGGCGAGCAGGTCGGGCGCGCCCGGCGCGGGGGGCAAGACGAAGTCCAGCGCGCCCCGCGCGTTGATGAGGCCGTAGCCGGTCACGTTGTCGAACCCCACGCCCGTGCTCACAATGTCGGTGGCCGTGCTCTGGAGGGCCGTGTAGACCTGCGTGTTCGTGAGGGTCGGGACCGCGCTGAAGAGGACGGCGGCAACGGCGGCGGCGCCCGGCGCGGCGGCGGAGGTGCCGTAGAAGTTGGGGAATGTGTCCGGGTCAATGGCGTCGTCGGTCCAGAAGAAGGACGTGTTTCCGCCGTCGGTGGCCGTAATCTGGGGGGCGTAACGAATCTCGGGGGCGGGCAGCCGGTTGCCGGAGGGGCCGAAGAGCCTCCTGGCCGGTCCCCACGAGGTGAAAGGCTCGGGGGAAGCGGGACCGTAGTAGGGACTGGCCGCCACCCCTATGCCGCCGAGCGCGGATGCGTGGTTGCCCACCGTCGCGCTGTTGGTCGCGTACTCGTTGATGGCGAGGCTGCTGCTGTAGCCGACCCACTTGAGGAGTTGCGGGAATCGCGTTCCGCCTCTCCATTGAATGGCAAAGTCAATGCTCACGGGAAAAGGGTTGCTGTTGTTCAGCGAGAAGCCCTCGATGGGCTGGCCGCTGCCGATGTTGTCCAGTCCGGAGTAGCCCAGGAAGGCGCCGGCGCCGGTGATGCCGACATAGAAGTCCAGGTCGCTTTGCACGCCGCCGACGGTGTACCACGGCTCGTCCCACTGCAGGATGAAGACCACCGAGCGGTTCGCCGGCAACGTGACCTGTTGCAGGAAATCGAAGCCGGGGCCGGGGTCGAAGTCGTGCCAGTAGCCCCAGAGGCCGTTGACGATCGAGCTCGCGCCACTGAACGCCTGTTCGTAGGCCTTGTTGGACTGGTTGCCGGCCGATGAGAAATAGGCGACGCCGCCCGACGCCACCTCCGTGACGGCCTGCGCAATGATGCCGTCCTGGAAGTACGGCTCGTTGAAGTAGAACACGTCGTCCACGATGACGCGGCACCCGAAGGCGGCCAGTTCGCGAATCCCCTGCGCGAAATCCGCGTCTCCGTTGAAGGCGGAATGGAAGGCGAAGTTAACGCCGGGGGCCATGTCGTAAATCAGCTCCATCATGGCGCGACCTTCGTCGGTGACGTCGCTGCCGGGGCCTGCGTAATCGGAAAGGATCGTGATGCGGCTGCTGTCGGGCAGGTCGCCGGTCGCCTGGGACTCGGCGATTCCGATGGGGCCGCCGGGGATCGCGTCTCTCATGTTCGCGGAGTCGGACAGCACGCCGACGGTGATGCCGGAGCCGTCGTAACCGCGCAGACGCGCCAGGTCAACCTGCATCACGGTGTCGGCCTGGGTCGTCACACTGCCCATCAGGGACTGCGGTCTGAGAGAGGCCGCCACGGTGGTCACGCCCGGAATCCCCGTCGCCGAGACGACATTGGCCAGGGGCATGAAGCCCTCGATAACATTCAGGTCTCCCGCGCGCGCCGTGGCCGTCACCTGCATGCCGAGCAACTGCAACTGCGCGGCGGCATCGGCGGCGCTGGAGGTCGTGTAGACGCCAAGCAGGATGCTCTCGTCGCGGATCGTCACCAAGTCTCGGTAGGGAAGGAAGGCCACAAGAGGCTCGGCGACCGGCGCCGCCATAGGCCCGGCGATCGGACCGGCGGCGGCGTGCTCCTTGAGTATCTCCGGCAGAAACAGACCCAGCTTGGCAAGGTCGGTCGCCGGCGCCGCTCGCGTTTCGAGTTCTTCGATGACGAGCTTCCTGTGAATACGACTGCGGGGCTTCATCGGCGGACTCCCAATGTGAGACTTCGTGCGGACACGGCAAAAAAAATCCAATCACCCCCGCAAACGGGGATGATCGGATGTCAGCTTCCTTCACGCCGTCTACAGTCCAAACACACCACGCAACACTTGGTTTGCCGTACGACTGGCGACATTTTCAGAATATCGGCACCCGCGCGCCTTGTCAACATTTTTCCCGCCACGCCGCAAACACGCAGCCGTGACTCTGCGCCCCCGGGCAAAAGGAATTTGTGGACGTTTTCTGCGGATTCCGGGCGAAATCAATGGGTTGGGGTTTGGCGGGCCTCTGCCTACTACAGACTGAGATGGGGAGTGCGTCTGTTTCAGACGCGCTCGAAGATTTCTGTTGAACATGACGGCGCGGTCGCTTACTATTATGACCAAGCTTGGCGAAGGCCGCTCTGCCGGCGATATGGCGGGAAGCTCGGGCAGTCTGTCGAAGGGCGAACAAGCCTGCCGGGGTAAACTGGAAGGCGCATTGGGTTCTCATCTCCCTGATCGGGCGGGGAGAAGGGGGGATGGCATTGGACCGCGACGTCGAGGATGGGGAGTCAACTTCAATCTGGCGTGAACGTTTGTCCGGCAAGCGTAGGTGTCCCAACTGCGATTTTGAGCTTCCTGATCCGCCTCTGAAAGCGGACCCCGACAAACTGTTTCTCTTCGGGTTCCTCTTCGTGGCCATAGGAATCGCTGCGGGTCTGGAGTACAGCGAGGGGTACGGACCCCATATCTTCGTTTTCCAGATCTTCCTGGGCGCCGGCATCATTGCGTGGAGCATCTTCCGTTACCGCGAACTGCGGAAGCGGCACCGCCGCTCTCGCAGACACCGCACCACACCGAGCCTTGTGGACGTGCTGGCAAAGGCCAACACCAGCACGCCGCTAAACCCCATAGTCCCGCCCAAGAGATCCGAACCGAAGGAAGCTCAATCCGCGCCGTCCGAAGGATGACCGGGCTTTTCTGTTCATGCGGCCCCGCCATTCAGACGCAAGTGCCGTCATGCTCCGTCGCCGGCAAGCAACACCTTCACGCTGTGAATCCCATACGCCGTCACCGGAACAACCACCTCCCGCCCGACGGACTCAAGGCCTCGGCCGGCGCGCTCCAGCAGATCGGTCTCGACCGCGCCGCCCACCTCCGCCCCGAACCGCAGTCGCACCAGGCGGGCCTCGCCGGTCAGCTCCACGAGACGAACGACGTAACCCGATCCGTCGTAGGCCTTCTTGATCGTGGAAACGATGACGCCGTCCTGGTCGAGGGAACAGAAACTGCCCGATTCGGGCAGGCGCGCCCGCTGCGCGACGGGCTTGATGGGCCTCGCCGTGCACATCCGCCCCACGCGCAAGGGGTTGTTGAACTCCCAGCCCGATTCATAGCACACCGGCGAACGCCAGTCGCCTGCGTGGGCCGCCAGCGAGAAGTCGAACGTGTGCCATCCGTATTGCGGATACCACAGGAACGGCGTGCCGCAACTGTAAGCGTTTCGCAGGATGACCGCATACACGGCGGCGCCGCCGAGCGAATGGCAGCCGGAACGCGAGGCCAGCGTCACGCCGATCTCGCCGTTGGAAACGTCAATCCATTTCCCCGTGAACCGGCCGCCCGTGCCGCGATACGTCGTGGGCATCTCGTCGTCGGGCATGGTCACGTGCGCGTACGGAGACTCGTAGGTGAGCGCGCCGCGGGGAACGCCGAACGGCATGGCGATTCGCACCTGGGTGTTGCGGCGGCCCTCCCAGTCAATGCGCGTCGAGAGGTCCAGGCGCGGGAGAGCCGCGTAGAAAGTGATGTCCTGCTCCAGCGTCGAGTTCATCAGCCGCCCGTGAACGCGAATCCGCCCCCGCACCGGCCCGTTCTCGACGACCTCGACGTGGGTCGCATGCTCCGAGGCGCGCCACTGCTTGCCCGTGAACTTCTCGTCCACGTCCTCGGCGATGTCCTCCAGCGCCACGACCTCGTTGAAGCGATGCGCCCCCGCGCCGACCATCTCGAAGCCGAAGCTCTTGGTGTGAAGGTTTGCGATGAACCCGTCGGACAGAACACCCTTGAAGAAACCGTTCTCGAAGCCGGAAACGGAGACCCGCATGGGACGCGACGGTTGGCCCGGCGGCCTTTTCTCCAGCGGCGTCGCATAGTACGTCGCGTACCCCATCGGCGGCACATTCTCCGCCACGAAAAGAAATGTCACGCGCGTGAAACTCCCGTGCTTTTCCAGGGAAAGGATCTGCACGTGCGCCTCTCGTCCCTGCGCATCGTGAAGGACAATGCCCTCGACGGGTTTCGGCCAGAACTCCAGATAGGTCTCCACGACGTCCGTGCGGGTCCACGACAGGGGGTTGAAGATTACCAGCGGCGTCTCGGCGCGCGGGTACCGGATGTGGGTCGTGATGCTGATGACGGCCTCTTCCAGGGCTTCATCGGCGGACAGACGCGCCTCCTGCGCCTTGCGCAGGCGGACCACGTCGTTGATCTCGCCGTGCCGGCCGCCGACGTTGTGATCGTGCGGATACGAGAGCTTCTCCCATGCGGCGTCGAGGCCCTTCGGCTCATACCGTCCGAGGCCGAGGACCTCCTGCCACGAACAGAACTTCTCCGCCGCCGCCAAAGCGTTCTCGGCCCGCCGGCACTCCTGATACACGGCCGCCGAGAAGGCCGGGATCGAATAGAATTCGTAAGGCATCTCGCCGGAGAAGGTTGGGAACTTCCGCTTGTCGTCCTCGGCGGCCACCCGCTCGAAATACCCCTCAATCGTGGCGGTACTGAACTCGAAATCCGGCAGGGCCTCGCGCCACTTGTCCAGAAGCTGGTTGATTCTCGGTTCCGGCATAAGCAGGTCCGACTGCATCCCCATCACGAGATGATCGCTCGTGGCCGTCTGCTCGGTCTGCCCCAACTGTTTCAGGAAAGCGTCCCTGGCGGCGGCGGGGTCGCGCAGGAAGGTAAAGGCCCAGCCGTATCCCGCATCGGGCCAGCCCTTATGGATGCCGGGGTAAAGACCGAGGCTGTGGTTGACGGCCAGCACCGAGGAGCCGTCGGGCGCGCGCCAGCGGTAGACCGTGGCCGGCGGACCGAAGCGCGAGTGAGAAAGAAACTTCACGCCGCACTTGGCCAGCACCTGCGGCAACTGCCGAGCATGGCCCGGACAGTCGGCCGACTGCGCGACCGCAAGCTCCGCGCCCAGCGCCTCCTTCGCCCAACGCCTGGCCAGGACGACGTTGCGGATCATGGCCTCGCCGTCGAGGATGTTGTCCATCATGCCCGACCACAGCGCCGTGAGCGCCAAGCGGCCTTCGGCGATGAGCTTCCTGACCCTGTCGCGGTATTCCGGATACGTGTCGAGGAAGTGCCACATGAAACGCGCGTACTCCACCGTGAAGCGGAAGTCGGGGTGCGCGCTCAGCATCGGGTCAATGCCGTTGCGGATGATCTCGTCCCCGTACGCAAAGGCCTCCGCCGGCGTCGAGCACCAGCCCAGATCAAAGTGCGACCCCGGCACGACGTAGAGCTTCCAGCGTTTCATGGCCTTATCCCTTCAAAGTCGCGATCCAGTCCACCGGCCCCGTCCTCCCTGCCGGAATCCTACAATCCGCCGCCGCGCGGGGCAAGAGGCAAACTGCCTCTCTCGGAATCGCAGCGGGGAAACAGCATCGTGTCCCGATGGAGGGATTGGACCGCCAAGGAAGGAGGAAGGGCGGCGGCCAACACAACCCGAACAGATTCGGCGTCCTTGGCGACCTTTGTGGCAAGAAGCCGTGACTGAACCACCAAGGGCCCGCCTAGCCGCTTGCCCGCCTATCCATTTGGAGGGACTGGCGGGCGGGCACTAAGGACGGAGAAACATTGATGTCAAGGAGATATGCCGCCGGAATTGCTCATTGCCCGGTCTGGTCCCCCTGGATGTGCGTCTGATAGCACAAGCAAGTGTTAGTACTTCTATTGAGGTTCGCATAATAGAGTGACAATGCGCTCTTCAAAACAAACCTGT
>CAYPFP010000090.1:0-21953 GCA_964409935.1 uncultured Planctomycetota bacterium
AACGGCTGTACGTATTAAACCTCAATCCCGTATATGTGGTCAAGCAGGAATCTCGGAAGCGTAGTTACGCTAACTATGTTGCTCAAAAGGCCGGGGGGGATGACAAACGTCGATTAGCATTAAGGTGGAGGGCATTCGCTCTCGGCCAAGCGATGGTGGCGGGGGCATTGGGGGGATTTGATGACGGACCAACCAGCAGGGGCGAGCGGGACGCTTTCACAGAAGGCGTTCGAGCGGGGTCGGGCGCAAGTCGTACGCCGCTCGTTCGGCCGGGCCGCGCCCGCTACCGGATGGCCACGCCGGCCTTCTGGGCGGCGGCGCGCACATGGTCGGCGGCCTGGGCGTACTCGTCTTGCGTCTTCAGGTGTTCGAGCAGCAACGGCGTGTCGGGGTCGAGCTTGTTCAATTCCTGAAGATAGACCGCGTAGTCGAGTCCGCCGAGACCGGGGCGCGTTTCGTCGAGGTGCGTCGTAAGTTTCTCCGAGAGCGCAATGTCTTTGCCGTGGCAACTCCGGATGTGGGGGCCGAGCCTCGCGCAGAACTCGCGGATCATGTCGGCGTTGCCGTAGTAGCGCTGCGGGCTGCAGACGAGATTGACGGGGTCGAAGTGGACGGCGAACCGGCGGCGGTCAACGGCCTTGATGATGCGCACGTATGACTCGACGGAGTCCGGGTACATCCAGGGCATGGTCTCAAGGGTGTAGTAGGTGTTCGTGGGTTTCACGGCGTCAATGATGTTGCGGACCGTCTCGACGATGAGGTCGAAGGCGGCGTCGGTGAGGTTGTCGGCATGCGGGCCGTCCCACTTTGCTCCGCGCGAGCCGGAGATGTTGACGCAGCAGCGCGCGCCGACCTTGTCGGCCAGAGAGAGGCGCTCCTTGCACAACGCGAGGGCGGTCTGCCGCGTCTTCTCGTCCGGGCTGATGGGATTGCTCCACGCGCCGACCTCGGCCAGGACGATGCCGGCTTCCTTCGCGGCGTTGACGTAGCCGACGATGACGTCGTCGGGCTGCTCGATCTTCACGGGGCAGTAGGCCGCGGTGTAGCCATGACGCCGAAGCGCCGCGATCCAGCGGTCGGGCGTACTGCAGTCGCCGAAGACGGGGCCGCCAAGTCTCATATCAATGCTCCTCCAGACTCACTTGACCTCGGGCAGCGAGTTGAAATCCGGCACATCGGCAAGATAAACGTTCCCGTAACCTGTAACGTTGCTCGTGAAGAGGACCTGCCGGCCGTCGGCCGTGAAGCGCGGGTGGACGTGCGCCTGCTGAACGTGGCAACTGCTGCGGTGTTCGCACAAGGCGCGCGGGCCGTCGAAGTCCGCGCCGTTCCATTTCCAGAGGCGCACAACCTGGCCGCCGTCGCCGGCGATGAGGGAGAAATCGTTGGAGTGAATGTGGCCGGTCTCGTGGGGGAAGGAGACCTCGGTGCGTTCCGTGTTGTCGTAGCGGATACTGCCGAAGAACTTGCGGCCGTCGGGCCAGCGGCCGTGATAGCCGATGAAGAGACCGTCGGCGTGCCAGTACTCGTGACCGACGGACTCTCCGCCTTCGCGCGGGCGGACGGTCCGGGCCTTGCGGGTGTTCAGGTCAAGGGTCCAGATGCGGTTGTCCACCTTGTCCCACGGGCCTTCGTGGCAGAAGGTGAGCAGGCGCGCCTGCGTGGGCGAGGTGTTGATGTGGCCGATCCAGGTCTTTTCCTCCCAAGCGGTGTCGGCGCGCGAACCGTCCGCGGGGATGAGCATAATGCGGCTCAGCGGCTGGGCCTCCCACGTCTCGCGGAATCCGACGTAACCGCGCAGATAGTCAATGCGGATTCGTCTCGAGAGGTCCTCGAAGATGCCGGCGCAGAGAAACTTGCCGTCGGCGGTGCAGTTGATCATCGTATGGCGGAAGCCGTCCGGCATTTCCCATAGCGCGCGGGTGTCAAGCGTGTTCAAGTCCAGGGCGAGGACCCGGCGGGCGTGCCAGAAGTAAGCGACGCCGCTCGTCGGGTTGACGCACACGTCGAGGAAGACCAGATCATGCGGCGGAGGCGGTTGCGGCAGGTCGGTAAGCTGGGTGATCTGACCGCCCGGCAGTTCAATGCTGAAAAGGTTTGTCTTGTTCTCGCGGTCGGAGCTGAACAGAAGTTTACGGCCGCCTGCGTACCAGCCGGAGTTGGTGAAGTAGGGATGGTGGCTGTTCCCCTTGTAGTTGGTGAGCTGGCAGACGCGCGCGCCCGATCGCGGGTCGCTGTATTCTTTACGTTCGGCGGGCCAGGGTCGGCCTTTGGACATGCGTGATCACCTTGTAAGTATCCCGAGGACATTTTACCGGCCGGTTGCGGCACAGACAAGGATAAGCGTCCTGCAGGCGCAATTGCAAGCCTTTGCCGGCATCGCGCGAGAAGCGCGGCCTTCACGGCGATTTGGGATTCGTCGGCGGATATTTCGGTGCTATAATAAGACGCCCAAGTGCGATTGCGAGCGACATGAAGATGATGCCTATGAGCGCCGGTCTGCATTCCTCCGCGTTGGCGGCGTGTCTCTGTCTGGTCCTGGGCCTGAGCGTTCTGTGGGTGTTTGCCCCCTCGGCCTATCCGTGGGGCGGGGAGCATCACCGCATCACGGAAGCGGCGCTCGACGCCCTGCCGGAACAGGAACGCCACTACATCGCGCCGGAGCGGACCGCGCTCATCCAGACGTACTGCGGTTTCCCGGACATGAACTGGCCGTGCTACGGCGAGTGGGGCGGGGGCGTCGGCGACCCCGCGGCCGCGCGCTTCCCGGACACGCGCCGCGAGTGGGGCATCTCCTACTACTGCCAGTGGGACCCCGTCCTGCGAAGGGGCAAGGGATTCTCGCACGCTCCTCCTCAGTCGTGCGAGGCGGCCGGCGTCTTTTTTCTGAAGGGCGCGCACGCGCTCCGCGAAAGGCGGCTGGAGGACGGGGCGCGTTTCCTCGGCGTGATGCTGCATTACATCCAGGATAGCGGGGCGTTTCCGCACGTCCAGCCGGTCCATCGGTCTTTCCACGTAAGAGGCTCTCGTGCTATCCGCCTGGACGCCTACGCGCCGAAGCGCCTGGGCGAGAACCCCGATGAAGCGGCCAAGGCCCTCGCGGTCCGCGTACAGGCGCTTGTGGAATGGACGGAGAAGCGTCTCGGGCCGCATCTGGAGCAGGCGGGGATGCCGCTGGCGGAGGCCAAGGCGCTCTGCGGCAAGCAGACCATGCCCTCCGCCGTCATCCAGGCGGTGGAAAAACTGCGCGCCGCACGAGGGGCGGACTTCGAGGCCGCCGCCGAGGACTGCGCTAACGAATGCGCGCGGGCCTGCGCGGACGCGCTGTACTCCGCGCTTGCTTTCGCCCAACGGCCCTATGCGGAGGCGGCTCCCGCTCCGCCCAACGTCAACCTCGTCCTCAATCCCTCCTTCGAACAGGACAGCGGGGACTGCGTGCCTGAGGGCTGGTGCGTGGGGTGGTTGGATTTGTCGGACCGGTTGGGCCGCGCGGAGTGGTATCGCGCCGGCACCCACTGGGAGAAGTTCGTGCGGACGGCGTCGCGCTCGGTCTTGATCCTCTGGCCGCCGAAAAAAGGCCTGGACTGGCGGCAGACGTGGCCGGCGGCGGTCAGGGTGAGGCCAGGAGAGCGCTACCGGGCCTCGGCGTGGGTGAGAGACAAAGGGGCGACGGGTTCCACGTATTGTGCGTTGGAGTTCTACGACGCCGACTACAAGCCTCTGGCCATGGCCAAGAGCGCTTCATGCGCGGGCGATTCCGACTGGCGCGAACTCAGCGTCGAGGCGCGCGCGCCCGACAAAGCCCGATGGCTTCGGCTCTTGCTGCGTTCCGAGGATAATCAGGGCGCGGTGTGGTTCGATGACGCGGCGGTCGTTCGTCAGCCCTGAGGCCGGTCCCCCGCCATCCTGTAGCCATGTTGGGGCGCCAGATGCTATAATGCATTTAGCCTTGCCAATGTAGGGAAGCCAACCCGGTCGAACATCGTTCACTTCCCCTCACCAAGGTTCTCCGTCAAGGCGCGCAACTGATGAATGCAAAGTACGCTCTGGCCGCCGTGCTTGCCATCGCCGTAGGGGGGGCCGTTCTCTTCTACGCATGGGAGGGAATCCGCGAGCCCGCCTACGTGTCCGTGCCGGTGAAGCGCATGCCTCTGGAGGTCCAGGTCGCCGGCGCCGGGCGGCTGGAAGCGGCCCAATCGGTCCGCATCACCACCACGCTATGGTGGAAGGCCATCACGTGGCTGATCCCCGAAGGCTCCTTCGTCAAGAAGGGCGACATCATCGCCAAGTTCGAGAGGAAGGAGTTGGAGAACGAGGTGCGAACGGCCAAGGCCGACTACGCCGTCTCCGTCGCGAGGCTCGAAGAGGCCAAAAAGCAGTTGGAGGCCGCGCAGTTGGACTGGGACGCCCGGATCAAGTCTTACGAGGCGGACCTCGTCATTGCCACGCTGGAATTGAAACGGCTGAAAGACCTGCCGCGGCCCGACGATGTCCGGCAGAAGGAGGCGGAACTGCGCCGCGCCAAGGCCGAGTTCGACGTGGCCCAGGAAGAGTACTCGCGAATGGCGCGGTTCCGCGGACAGGGCTACACCACCGAGACCGAACTGCGCAAGATGTTGACGACCATGAAGGAGGCCGAGGCGGCCCATGTTCGCGCGCAGACCCAATTGCGCATTACAAGACTGGGCGCCACGCCCGACGAGATCCGCGAGGCCGAGCTGAAGGTCGAGCAGGCCCGCATCTCCCTCCAGCAGGCCAGGGAGGGGTTGCCGGGCACCAAGAAGCAGTTGGCGGCCGCGCTTGAAAAGCAGGCGGCCCTTGCCGAAAAGACCAAGAACAACCTGGACACCAAGGAGCGAGACCTGGGCATGACGGACCTGGCCGCTCCGGCCGACGGCATGGTGGTCTACCGCGCCGTCGAAGGCAAGAAGATCGCCAAGGGCGTCAAGGCGTGGAAGGGCTGCGCGATCATGGACCTGCCCGACCTGTCCAAGATGGTCGTGAAGACCAAGATCCGCGAGGATTACATCCACCTGGTCAAGGTGGGGCAGAAGGTCCTCGTTCAAGTCCACGCGATCCCCTCCGAGACGTTCACAGGCAAGGTGTCCGAAGTGGGCAAGATCGCCAAGGACAAGGCCGAAGGCGAAATTCTGGGCTTCGGGGAGGGCAAGAAGGATTCGGGCATCCGGATCTTCGAGGTGACAGTCGCCCTGGACCAGGCCGACAAGCGCCTTGTGCCCAACCTCATCGCGCGAATAGAGATTCTCGTGGACAACGTCCCCGACGCCCTCGTCATACCCAAGGACGCTGTCAGGGACAAGGCCGGCAAGAAGGTGGTGTCGGTGGAGCGGCTGGGCGGCGCCGAGGAAAGAGAAGTGGAACTGGGCCTGGAGACCGAGGACCTTGTCGCGGTCAAGTCGGGCCTGGAGGAAGACGAGATGGTGTGTCTTTCCAAGGAGCGGCGCAGAGATAGAAAGCCGGTCGCCCTTCAGACCGAGCGGGCGGAGAAGCTATGAACGGATCGGTAGTCGGGAGGGCCGGGCGTGCGCGAGCGACTCCGCTTCTGCTGCGGAAGTGGGCCGCCGTCCTGGCTGTCGCGGTCTTGTATGTGGCTGCGACGGCGGCGAGGAAAAGCGACGACGCGGCGGCGGTCCGTACCGCCGTGGTCACGAAGGGGCCGTTGACGCTCTCGGTGGAAGTCCGAGGGGAGCTCGAGGCCGAGCGCTCCGTCAAGGTCCTTCGGCCCCGCCTGTACATGGGCAAGGACGTCCGGCGCGGCGGCAGCGTCAAGATCACCAAGCTGATTGCGGAGGGCGCCGATGTCAAGCCCGGCGACCTGCTGGTGGAACTCGACAAGTCGGACCTCAAAGACAGCCTGCGCAAGGCCGAAAGCGACGTCCGCGAAAAGTCCGCCGACCTGGAGAAGGCCAAGAAGACCCTGCAGGTGGAGCGCGAAAGGCTGCGGGCGGATGTGGACAAGCTCAAGGCGGACCTCGAGATCAAAGGGATCGCCAGGAGCCTGACGGAATCCCTCCCCACCACCAGCGACGCGGTCAAGGTGAAGACGGAACTGGAGACCGCCGTCCTCATCGCCTCGCTGAAGCAGCAGGACTACGACCCCATGGTGAAGCTCCACAAGAGCGGTCACGTCACGCAGCAGGACCTGGAGATCGCCGAACTCGAATGGAAGCAGGCCCAATTGGACAGGCAGCGCAAGCAGCTTATCCACGACCTGGTGATGAAGGGCGCGGACGAGTGCGAGACGGAGCGCGCCGACATGGCCGTGCGCCTGGCCCGGATTCTGCTGGAGCAGGCGGAGTCCAAGCTCGGATTCGAGACCAAGAAGCTCGAAGAGGACATCCGCGCGGCCGAGGCCGACCTCGAACAGGCCAAGTTTGAGCTGAAGCGCTGCGCCGACTCGACGGAGGACGCCGATGTCAAAGCCCCCAGCGCCGGCACGGTGGTCTATGCGCGAACCTGGCAGGGCGCCGGCGAGGAAAAAATCGCCGAAGGCGCGGCGATATGGACCTTTCACCCGCTCATCTTCCTGCCCGACCTCAACAGCATGGTCGCCAAGGTCTATATCGAGGAATCCCAGATTCAGCTCATCAAGGAGGGGCAGCGCGCCGTCATAAAGCTGGACGCCATCCGCGACATGGAGTTCCACGGCGTCGTGACCGAGATCAGCAACGTGACCGTGGACAAGAGCGAGACGCGCGGCCAGGTGAGCTGGGTTCTCGGAAGCACGGAGTCCTCCGGCATCCGGGTTTTCGAGGTGAAAATCAGAATTGATGAAAAGGACAAGCGCATCCGGCCGGGCCTCAACGGCTCCGTAAAGGTCATCGTGGACGAGATGCAGGACGTTCTGTCCGTTCCTCTGGACGCCGTGTTCAAACGCGACGAGCAGAGCATCGTCTACGTGAAGCAGGGCTGGCGCTTCGTGCCTCGCCCCATCACGACGGGCAAGACGGCCGATGGTCGCGTCGTCGTGCTCGAAGGCGTGGAGGCCGGCGAAGAACTCAGTCTCGCGGAGCCGGAGTCTTGAGCCGCAACCGCTACGAGGTTTTTGGATGACGGTTACGAACGGCGTTTTCAATCGAATCGCGGCGCAGGCGAAGGCCCTGCTGGAAAAGCAGCGCCTTCGGAATCTCTTCGCGCCCCTTCGGGGTTGGTCCGGCCTTGCCGGGTGGAAGGCGGCCCTTGCCGTTGCGGTGGTCCTGGGGGCGCTCCTGGTCGTCAGCGCCGCCCTCGTGGCGCGCCCCACCCCTCATGCGCCGGTTCGCCGGACCTTCACCGTCAAGCAGACCAGCCTGCCGGTCTCCATCACGGAGGTCGGCCAGCTGGAACCGCGCGAGTACGAGGTGGTCTCGGCCCCCATCAGCGGCATCCTGGTCGAGATGGCCAAGGAAGGCGCCTCTGTCCGCAAGGACGAGATGGTGGCCCGCATGAACGACGACGACGCGCGCGACGAACTCGAGTACCAGCAGATTCTCATCAAGAACCGTGAGGCGATGCTGCGCAAGGCGGAGATTGACCTGCAGCAGACCACGAAAGACCTTGAGTACCAGAAGCAGATCGCCCAAGTCCAGCTCGACCTCGCCGAGCTGGACCTGAAGGAACTTCGGGTCAAACCCGCAGCGACCGTCGCGGCCCTTTCCGGCTTCAATCAGTCCTACTGGCGCCTGGCCAGCGACGCGGCCAAGAAGCTGGCCGACCTGGACGTCGAGTACGGTAGGCTTGCGGAGGAGACCTCGAAGAAAAAATTCGACCGCCAGAAACTCCTGGCCGAGAAAGGCGTGGCCTCCGAAAACGACATGGCCGACGCGCGGCTGAAATATGAGAAGGACAGGACGGTCCACGAGAACGCGACCATCATCCGCGAACTCCTCCAGAAAGGCACTCCTGAAGGCGACATCGAGACCGCTCGCGAAAAGGTGAAACAGGCCAGGGTCAAACTCGAGCAGGTCCAGAAAAGCGCCCAGGCGCAGATGGACCTCAAGAAAACGGCCATCGCCGTCGCCCAGGCCGAACTGAACCGGTCCAGAGAGTCCCTGGAGAACTCCAGGAGAATACTGGAAAGCGTTATCGTGAAGGCCCCCGCCGAGGGCACCGTGCTCTACTGGGGGCCGTGGACCAGACCTCGCCCCGGAGACTACCTCTGGAACGGTAACGGCTTCATGAGCATCACGCAGATGGGCCGGATGAACGTGTTGACGCGCGTCAACGAAGTGGACGTGCGCCGCATCGGCCTCGGCCAGCAGGCGCTTGTTCGCCTGGAAGCCATTCCGGGCAGCGTCTATCACGGCAAGGTGGTGTGGATGGCCGGACTGGCCACCGACCGCGACGAGCGCTCCCAGGGAGTCATCCGGAAAGACCTCTCCGGCGTCATGGTCTTTGAGGTGACCATCGAGATCGAAGAGCGCGATCCGGACATGCGCCCCACCATGAGCGGCACCGTCGAGATCATCGTGGACGAATTGCGCGACGCCATCGTCGTGCCGTACGACGCCGTCATCGAACGGGATGGCGCGACCTTCGTCCGCCTCCTCGACAACGACGCCGTGACCGAACAGGAGGTCGTTCTCGGCGCCTCCCACAAGAGCGGCGTGATCGTGACAAAGGGCCTGCGCGACGGGGACGTCCTTTGTCTGAACTGAGAAGCCCACAGGATACCGTATCCATGCAACCGCTAACCGCCTCGGTCAAGGCGCCGGAAAAAGGCCGCGAGGCGACCGTCATCAAGATCGAGGGCCTGAAGCGCATCTACCACAAGGGCGAGAACGAGATCCCCGCCCTCGACGGCGTGGACGTCGAGATTTGCGAGGGCGAGTTCGTCTCGGTCATGGGGCCTTCCGGCTCGGGCAAGTCCACCCTCATGCAGATCATCGGCTGCCTCGACAAGCCGACCAGCGGCCGATACCTCATGGACGGCGAGCGCGTGGACATGCTCAACGACACCGAACTGTCGCGCGTGCGCAACCAGAAGGTGGGGTTTGTTTTCCAGACGTTCAACCTCCTGTCGGAAAACACCGCGCTGGAGAACATCGGCCTGCCCCTGCTTTACATGGGCATGAACGCGGCGGACAGGGCGCGCCGCTCGGAGGAGGCGGCGCGCGCCCTGGGACTGGGCGACCGCACCCAGCATCGGCCCACCGAACTCTCCGGCGGCCAGGTGCAGCGCGTGGCCATCGCCCGCGCACTCGTGAACCGCCCCCGCATCATCCTGGCCGACGAGCCTACCGGCAACCTCGACTCGCGCACCGGCCAGGAGATCATGGCCATCTTCCAGAAACTCCATCAGGCCGGCCACACCCTCATCATGGTCACACATGACCAGAACCTGGCGCGCTTTGCCGACCGCATCATCCATCTCAAGGACGGCAAGGTTGTCAAAGAGGAGAAGGTCGAGCAGAAGAGCCGGTCGGTCTTCACCTTCCCGGGCATCGAGGAGGTGAAGTTCGGCGCGCACGAGCGGCAGGCGGCCGCCCGAAAAATGCGCTGGCGCGACATGATCCGCATCGGCGTCCAGGAAGGCCTCATGGCGCACAAGATGCGCACGGCGTTGACCATGCTGGGCGTGTTGTTCGGCGTGTCGGCCGTCATTGCCATGTCCTCCATCGGCGAGGGGGGTCGGCAGCAGGCCATCGCCCAGATCCAGCAGATGGGCGTCAACAACATCCGTGTGCGCGACCAGAACCTTAAAGGCGATGAATTTCTCGAGGCCCGCAAGAAGCTTTCGGCCGGCCTCACGTGGGACGACGCCCGCGCCCTCAAGGACCTCATCCCTTCGGTCGAGACCGCCGCGCCGATGAAGGTCATGGGCCTCGCCGTCAGCCTCGGCGCCAAGAAGCCCAAGGCCAAGGTCATCGCCACCACGCCCGAATACCAGGATGTCGTGAATTTTCACGTGCGCGAAGGCCGGTTCATTAGTGCGCGCGACGTGGACGACTGCCGCCGCGTGTGCGTCCTGGGCCTGGCCGTCAAGAAGGAAATCTTCTCCAATGACGCGGCCCTCGACCGGCAGGTGCGCATCGGCCCGGAGTGGTACACCGTCATCGGCGTCATGGAGGAAAAGGCCACCCCGGAGGGCAGCGCCAAGGTTATCTCCGAGCGCGACCTGAACCACGACGTGTACTTCCCCCTCAGCACGGCCCTCAAGCGCATCAAGCAGGACCCCCTGAGCAGCGAGATCTCCGAGATCGCCATCAAGGCCGTCTCGCAGAACCTCGTGGAGACGACGGCCGGCGTCATCGAGGCGGTGATGGACCGCCGCCACCACAACGTCGCCGACTACCAGCTTGTCATCCCGCAGGAACTCCTCGAACAGCACCAGCGTACCCAGCGCATCTTCAACACCGTCATCGGCTTCACGGCCATGATCTCGCTTCTGGTGGGCGGCATCGGGATCATGAACATCATGCTCGCCACCGTCACGGAGCGCACCAAGGAGATCGGCATCCGGCGCTCCGTGGGCGCTTGCCAGATGGACATCCTGCGCCAGTTTCTCATCGAGGCGGTGGGGATCAGCCTCACGGGCGGCGCGATCGGGATCATTCTCGGCTGCGTGTTTGCGGGCGCGATCCCGTGGGTGGCCGAGTTCCTTTCGCCCGGCTCGGAGTGGCCCACCGTGGTTTCCACGCGGGCCATTGTGCTGGGGTTCACGCTGTCGGTTTCCGTCGGCGTCATCTTCGGCATCTACCCCGCCTACAAGGCCTCGTCGCAAGACCCCATCGAGGCCCTGCGGTACGAGTAGGTTTGCGCTCTCTGCCGGCCCCTCAA
Source organism: uncultured Planctomycetota bacterium (assembly GCA_964409935.1). Classification (GTDB taxonomy): domain Bacteria; phylum Planctomycetota; class Brocadiia; order JAADGH01; family CAYPFP01; genus CAYPFP01. Next base: position 10,780 of record CAYPFP010000090.1, read on the forward strand.
GCCGACTGCGCCGCCTCGACCTTGTCCTGGTAGGCGTGAATGCGGCCCGAAAAAACGTCCTCCACCTTCACGGGCGCGCGGCTGAAAGCCGATTCGAGCACGGAGTAGATGATCGCGACCGAGCGCAGGCCGGCCGCGCCGTCGGTTTCGGGCGAGCGATCGTTCCGGATGGCCTCGATGAAGTCGTCCATCTCGGCGGCGATGAGCTTGCGGTCCGTTTCGGGGCCGGGGAAGCTGTACTGCGCGGGCCGTTCGCCGAAGAGCCTCGATTCGATCTCGTTCAGGCGGAAATTGGGCAGTTCCTTCAGGAGCGCTTCCCCCGATATCTTGCTGCTGCCGCGCTGGATCGTCACCGGCCGGCCGGAGCGGTCACCGGGGGCGTCCAGCGTTCCGGTTTCTCCCACCACCAGGCGTTTGAAGACGGCCTCGCCCGGACACGAGAAGTGCGAAGACCACTGCCCCTGCGCGCCGTTGCTGAAAGTCGTCAGGGCGGTGAAGGCGTCGTCCGAGTCCACTTGCACGTGCACTTCTTTTCCGTCGTACTCCTTGCCGCGGCGTTCGGCCTGGACCCGTTGCGTCCTGGCGGTGATGCTTTCGATGGGGCCCACGAAAGACTCCAGGATGTATCCGATGTGCAGCGCGACGTCCAGTATCACGCCGCCCTGCGCCAGCCGGTGCCGCCAGGCCGTCCCCACGATGGCGCTGCCGTGAATGGCCAGTTGCAGGACGAAGTTGGGCTTCCCGATGAGTCCCGCCGCGATGCACGCCTTGGCCAGCCGGTTCATCGGGTCGCGGCGGTTGTTCTCCGCCACCGCGAGGATGCGCCGGGCCTTCTTTGCGGCCTCTATCATGCGGTGTCCGCGCGCCACCGTGAGCGCCAGCGGCTTTTCGCAGATGACGTGAAGGCCGGCGTCGAAGAGCTTCGCGCACAGACCGTCGTGAGACCGCGGGTCGGTCACGACGTCCGCGGCCTGCACGTCCGGTTCGGACTTCAGCGCCTTGTCGAGGTCGGTGTACACTTTCGGCCGCGCGCCCAGGAGCTGTTCAGCCTCCGCGGCGACCTTCTCGGCAAGGTCCTGCTTCATGTCGCAGACGGCCGCCAGTTTCAGCTTCCCGGGCGCCGCGCGCTCCAACTCGGCCAGGCCGCGCACGTGGCGCGCGCCCATCATTCCGCAACCGACAAGAAGGAATCTCACGGCTTCCATCTCATTTGGCTCCTTTGCTGGGTGAAGGTTTGCTCTTGGCCTTGGGCGGCCACAGCGGCGCGCGGCCCTCCAGCGAGAGGGGCTCCAGTTGCCCTTCCCACTCGGACAGCCGCTTCTTGAGGTCGGCCATCACGCCCGCGCAACGCGCCTCGCCGGCCAGGTTCTTCGTCTCCCATGGATCCGCCTTCATGTCGAACAACTGTTCGACCGGATCGTCCTTGTACGTGATAAACTTGTAGTCGGACGTGCGGACCATGCGGCCCTTGATGTTGGACTCGCTGACGAGAAACTCGCGCCACGGCGCGGGTTTCTGCTCCAGCAACGGGCGCAGGCTGAGTCCTCGCGCCTTGGGCGGGGTCTCGATGCCGGCGTAGTCGCACAGCGTCGGCGCCAGGTCGAGGCCCGACACCAGGTGCGCCGTGTCCTGCACGCCTTCGGCGACCTGCCCGGGCCACGAGACCACAAACGGCACCGCCGCCGCCTCGTCGTAGAGAAAGCCTTTCTGCACGGTCTTGTGGCAGCCCATTCCGTCGCCGTGGTCCGAACTGAACACGACCAGCGTGTTGCGGGCCAGGCCGGCGTCCTCCAGCGCGTCGAGGGCGCGGCCGATCTCGGCGTCCACCATCTCAACGTGGCGATAGTAGCCCCAGATGTAATAGCGCCAGTGCTGCTCGGACCAGCCATGCAGGAACTCCCACGCCTTGCCTTCGCGCCAGGGCTTCCGCACAAGCTCCGGCTCCTGCATATCAAAGTGGAAGTTGCCGGGCAGCGGCGGCAGTTTGTCGGCCAGTTCGGGATAGAGAAGTTTGCCGGTGTCCTTGGCCAGCTCCCACGCCCAGTAGCAACAGTCGTGCGGCTGGAGGAATCCGAGCGAAAGGAAGAAGGGTTTATCGCCGCGGTAGTTCAGGAGAAACCCTTCGGCCGCCCGCGAGATCGCCGCGTCGCCGTGCTCGCCCATGCCGTGGCCGGGCGTCAGAACCCTGAAGCTCTTGTAGAAGTCGCGGCCCGGCACGTGCCACTTGCCGGCGTAAACCGACTCGTACCCCCGCGCGCTAAACCACTGCCCCAGGTCGGGCATGTTCTCCGCGATCCGCCATTCATTCTGGACCACGCCCGTCTCCGACGACGCGCGCCCCGTGTACCACGCGCTTCGCGCCGGGCAGCAGACCGGGTTCGCCGAGTACGAAAGCCGGAACGTCACGCCCTTCCGGATGAGCCGGTCCATGTTCGGCGTCTTCACGTGTTCGCAGCCGTGCGCCGAAAGGGCGCGAATGCCGAGTTGGTCCGTCTGGATAAAAAGGAGATTCGGCGGCCGCCGTTCCTGCGCGAAGGCGCGGAACGCGGGCGCAAGCGCCAGACCCGCCGCGCCGGCGGCGCCGGTCTTGAGGAAGCGGCGGCGCGAGATCGCGTTTGGGCCTTTGGCCCTCGAGCGGCTTCTCATTGGCGCGCCTCCGGCAGTTCGGCGTCGGGATTGAACAGATAGGCGCGGCGGCCGCCGATCGCCATCACGACCCGCCGCTGGTCGTCGAGCCAGTATTCGTACGGCAGGATGGCCTGCCCGATCACGCTGAAACCGTGCAGCCGGACGGGCTTGCCGCCCAGTTCCGCCGCGAACGTGCTCTTGAACGACAGCCACTGGTTCGGCTTGAGCAGGTCAAGCTCCTCCAGCATGTCGAAGGCCATGGGCTGAATCTCGTCTCCGGGCAGCCGCTGCAGGGCGTCGAAGAGCGACCAGTTCGACGTGAAGACCTTCGGCGCCGGCACGGTGCGTTCCACGCGGCCGCGCCGTCGGATGGCGCCGCCGGCCACTTCGGCGCTCTTGCTGACCTGCGTGCCTTCCACCGGCTTGCGCTCGCGGTCGAGCATCACCGAGCGCATCTCCCAGGACTGCGGCGTGGCCAGGCGGTCGGTCGCGCACGTCAGGCGCGCCTCGACGCAGTAGTAGAAGTTCCCGGCGCCTCCCTGTCGGGTGACCTGCGCGACCTCCAGCGAGAAGGCCTCCGGCCCGGCGGGCTTGCGCCGAAGCCGCAGCGTTCCGAAGTCGCGGCTCATGGTCTGCTGCGACAACAGGGCCGCGCCCCCGAACGCGTCGGGGTACAGAATCCACATGGAGTAACGGTGCTCCCATTCTCCGGCGGGGTCAAACGGCCCCGTCGGCGGACGAAAGTCCTTCAGGAAGGCGCTCACCTTGGCGAGCGAGTGCGGGAGCGCCCCGCGTTCCTCATCCTTCACGGTCCACCTCCGACATGGGTGCGATTGCGCAAACGCCTCCCATTGTTTATTCTCGGCGCCGGTTTTTCAACAACGAAAATCCGTCGGACGGACGGCTCAGAGTCCCAGCGCCGCGCCCAGGCCGCGGGGGTCGGTCCCGCTGCGCAGCTCGCCGCGCTCGTCGTCCACGACGATCGCGTGGGCGTTGCCGCCCAGCCGCTGTTCCAACTTTACCCGGTGGCCCATCGCTTCAAGACCCCGCCGAAGGGCGTCGGCATCGCGCCAGTTGGCGGGGCCGGGCGCGCCGTCCACGGGGCGTTGGGTCGCGTGCTCGATGGAGACGGGTTCTTTGGCCTCGCAGTGGCAACGCGGGAACGCCAGCGCCCGCGCCGGGTCCATCCCGAAGTCCAGCAGGTTGATCGTCAGCCACGTCATGGCGCTCAGAATCCTGCGGCCGCCGGGCGTGCCGCAACTGATGAAGGGCCTTCCGTCCCGAAGGATCAGAAGGGGCGAGGTGTTGTTGAGCACGCGTTTGCCGGGGCCGGCGGAGTTCACGTGTCCGGGGCGCGGGTCGAAGCGGAACATCCCGTCGCCGAGCGTCACGCCCAGTTCGGGCACTCCCACGCACGCCCCGAAGAGCATGCCGTGCGTAAACGTCACCGACACCGCGTTGCGTTCCTCGTCAATGACGGAGATGTGCGTCGTGCACTCGCCGCTTTTCGAAGGCGGCGCCTCGGGGCCGCCGGCGGCGCGGCGAATGGTCTTGCGGAACTCCTCGGCGTGACAGTCGGACAGGAAGAAGGTTTCGTCCACCGGCGTCGCGCGGGGGTCGGCGAAATAGCCGAGGCGGTCGCGCCAGGCGAGCTTCGCGGCCTCGGCGAAGAGATGGACGATCTCCGGCGACTCTCGGTCGAGTGTGGGGAGGGGGAAGCCCTCGAGTATCTTGAGCATCTGGAGCGTCGTGATGCCGCCGTTGCCGAGAGGCGGCGTCAACACCTCGCGTCCGCGGTAACGAATCCGCAGCGGTTCGCAGAGAAAGGGCACGTAGGTCTCCAGGTCTTGCGTCGTGATGTGGCCGCCGCCGGCGCGGATGGCCGCCGAAATCTTCTCCGCAATCCTGCCGGTGTAGAACGCCCGCGGGCCTTCAGCGGCGATCGTCTCCAGGGTGCGCGCGAGCTCCGGACTCGCGAGGGTGTCGCCTTCCTTCGGGAAACGTCCGTCGCGCTCGAACATGGCGCAGAAGGAGGGAAAGCGTCTCAGCGTCTTGGCGTGGTTGGCAAAATGCGCAGCCAGCACGGGGTCCGTCGGGAAGCCGTTCGCAGCGACGGCCGCCGACGGCGAGACGAGGTCGGCCCATCGGGAGCGGCCGAACTCCGCGTGCGCCAGGCCGAAGCCCGCCACGACGCCGGGAATGCCGACGGCCGGAAATCCGACGACGTTCGCGTCATCGGCCACGTTGGTCTCATACTCGTAAGTATTGAGGGAGTCGCGGGCGTCGGCGGGTTCCAGGCGGAACATGTCGGGTCGGGCGGCCCTGCCCGCGCAACAGTTGAAATCCACAGCCAGGGTCTTGCCTGTCTGTTGCCGGTGCACGAGCATGCAGCCGCCGTACCCGCCGATGCCGCACATCTCCGGCTCGACGACGCATTCCACAAATCCCGCCGCGACCGCGGCGTCCACGGCGTTGCCTCCGCGCTTCAACACCTCCAATCCCGCCTCCGCCGAAAGGCGGTGGCCGGTCGAGATGATGGCGCGTCCGAAGCGAATCTGGTTCATGGGCGTCGTCCTTCTCCAAGGGTTCACTGGGCGCGCATCAGCCGGATGGCGTCCAGCTCGTAGCCCTTGTTTCGTCCGCAAGGGCCGAGGGTGAGGGTGTGTTCGCCGGGCCGGTCGAGCGTAACTTCGAAGTCGGAACGGGCGGAATACTTTTCCTTTTGTGTCGTGTAGCGGCCGATTTCTCTGCCGTCCACCAGAACGGGGACGGTTTCGGGTTCGCCGGTGGTGCCGTGTCCGACCGTCAGCAGATATTTGCCCGCCGGCGCGTCGAAGGCGACCGTGATCGTTTCGGCATGCCCTGCGCCTTCCTCCTGATGGCGGCCGGGAAAGTCGGGCCAGGAGGCCCGTTGGCGCCAGTCGGCGGGCGCTCGGTAGACGGCGCGCGCGGGATGGGCCTGGGGATCGCCCAGGTCGCTGCGCTTTCGGTTCTCGTCAAAGAAGGTGCCGTAGAAACTGCCGATCTGGAAGACGATTCGGGGCGACAGTTCGGCGTCGCGCGCGGCGGTCTCGGCGAGTTCGTCTCCGAAGGACTTCCACTCGGCGACCTCTTTCTTGCGGCAGGAGCCGTTGTCCCACAGCAAGCCTTTGTTTCTCGCCTCGTCCTTCAGCCATGCGGCCATGCGGTCTTCGGCGGCCTCGGCGGCGGCCAGGGATTGCCGGGCGCGCTCGCGCCGGGCCTGGATCTCGTCGGCGTTGCGGACCTGGGAGAAGTCTGCGTCTTCGAGGAATGCGCAGAAGGCGTCCACGGCCTCGCGCTGGTCGCGCACGTAGCTCAACATGGTCTTGAGTTCAAGCAGCCGCGCGTCGTAAGGCGCGCCGGCGCTCTGGCGCGCGGCGAGCGTCTTGAGGCATTGCGCCACGCCTTCGCGCGCCTTCTTGTCGTAGTCGCGCAGTCCCGCGATGGGCCGGGTGCGTTCGGTCTTGCGATAGAGCGCGGGAACCGTCGGCGCATCAAGGGCGGTGTGGGCGAGGTTGGGGTTGAAGCGCGGGCTGTTCCAGTAGTTGACGCACGGCATGGCGGCGGTCGCCCGTTCGTAGACGGCGCGGGCCGCGGCTGCGTGGGGGCCGTAATACTCCTCGAAAAATCTGTCTTGCAGCGCTTGAAAGCTGTGCGAGATGTTCCGGGTCAGGCGCAGCACGCAGTACGTATTCAACACCTTCGTGCGCCAGCCCGTGTTGGCGAAGTGGAAGTCCAGTCCGCTGACGCCCTGCGCGAGCATGTAGCGCAGGTCGTGTTCGGTCACCGGATAGGGCAGCAGCCGGAAGCCGACGCCGTACAGCCGCAGGAGCTTGGCGTGCACGAGCATGGGGGTCCGATTTTCCCGGCAGATTTCGCTCCACCGCACGAAGGCCTTGCGGAAATGTTCCGGCGTGCCTTCGTCGTCGAGGGCGAAGTTGAAGTCGCGGCCCCAGGCGCTGAAGCCGACGATCAGTCCGGGCGCGGGGCGGCTCGTTTGCGGCGGCTCCATGTGCGTGCCGTACGCGAAATGGATGAGCTTTGTCTTCAAGCCCGCCGACGCGATCGCGGCCGCCATATCATTGTCCAGGTCGAGCAGGCTGTCGCCGACCGGCTTTGCCCGGCAGGGCGCGCACTCGCACCACTTCGCCGCGTCGGCCGGCCACGGATAGAGAAAGTCAATCTCGGGATGTTCGCGCAGGTAGGCGACGACGTTCTCGATGAGGGTTCTGCGGGCGTCCGGATGCGAGACGCAGAACGTCGCCGAGGCGTTGAGCGTCTCGAGCCCGATCCGCTTCCCGTCCTTGAGGCACGACCATTCGGGATGAGGGACGAAATACTTTTCCGGAGACAAAAATCTCCTGTACGTGTCGTGGCTGTGTACCACGATCCAGATGCCGCGCTGTTTCAGGAGTCGGAGCGTTTCGGGCCAGTCCTTGCTCGTGACGTTTCCGTACCCGAAGTTCAAGGCGTTTACGCCTGCCGTCGGCGCCCAACGCACGTAGTCCCTGCCGAGGTAGTACGCCATTCGGAATCCGTAACTGGGACGAAGCGCGAAAGGCGCGGCTTTCGATATCGCGGCCTCAAGCTCCGCCCATGTCTTTTTCGGAATCCAGACGCCGTCCTCAACGTGATGGAACCAGCGAACGCCGGCGCATCGTTCGAGGAACTGGTAAACAGCGAACAAGAGGCCGCGGCCGGACCCGCCGACGATGTCCACGCCGCCGGGGCGCGGCGTGATCGCGAAACTGTCGGCGTCGCGCCAGCGCGCGGCGGCGGGGTCTTCGGCATCGGCGGCCTTCACGGGCGCGTCCGCGACGGTCAGCCGGAACACGAACGAGGCGCCTTCGCTCGGCGCGGTTCGGATTCCGAACGGTCTTTCGCACACCTTTTCGAGGTAACCGGAAAGTTCCGCTCCGGCGAACCGCGCCGTCTCGTCGGCGTCGGCGCTCACGACCACGCACGGCGAGGTCGAGGCGGAGTTCATGCAGGAAAGCGCCATCGCTAAGGCCAGCAACGTTCGGCCTGCGTATGATCCGGTCTTCATGGTATGATCCCTCAATGTTCGCGCGCTACTTTTTCCATTCCGAATACGCCTGAACCACGCCCTCCTGCCACAGGTCCAGGTAATACGCGTTGGCCAACTCATGGAAGCATGCGCCGTCGGATGTGGGATTCTTCAGCATGTCCCGGATGCCGTTGCGCAGCAGGGGCAGGCACTCCTCGTACGTCTTGCCGTGGATGCCGGCGAAGACGGTGAGCTTCACCTTGCCGTCCGACAGCATGCGCCAGCGGGTGAGGTCGGCGGACGCGCCCGCGATGAAGGAAAGTTCGTCCACGATGCGATCGCGCGCCAGGGCATCCATGTCCACGTACACGCGCGACGCGCGGACGGGGTCGGTGGCGTCGCTGGAGGCGTTCATGGCGACGGGCTTGCCGAACTTCGCGGCCTCGGCCTTCGTCTCTCGGAGAAAACGCGTGAGGTGTTCGCCTTTCAGAACGACGAACCGAATCTCTTCGAGGCTGTTCGGCTTCGCCTGGCGCGGGTCGGCGCCGTACCGCTTCTTGTACTCGGCTATCACGGGCGCGTTGTAGCCGAACTCGCGCGAACCGCGCGCCGGCCAGGGCGAGTGCGACCGCACGCACAGGTACAGGCCGTCCACGCCGTATTCCAGCATCTCGCGCATCTCGTTCAGCCGGTGCTTGCGCACCTCCGGCCAGGCGTAGCACGGCACACCCGGGATGAACGTCTTGCCGTCGCGGCTCTGCCACGTGTACTCCGGCTGTTCGCGGAAGAACTCTCCCGGCGGGGCGTAGTACATGCTGTCGAATATCGTGCTCCATCCCCAGACCTCGATGCCGTAGCGGTGTCCCGCCTTGACGGCCTCGGCCAGGGGGTCAATGCGTTCCATCACGCGCGCCATGTTCGGGATGTAGGAGGGGATGCTGCCCACGCATCCGTCCATAATCTCCCTATGGTACTTCTCGAAACACGCGTCGTTGCAGGCCTGCACGGTCTTGCTGCGGTAGCATACGGCCCCGCACACCGACACGCGAAAGAGCACGCGGTCCACGCCGTTATGCGCGCACAAGCGGAAGATGCGGTCCATCTCTCCCGCGCAGTCGGCCATGTCCCAGCAGTCGGTGCCGATGCAAATGTCGAAGAAGTCGAGGTTCAGCGTGAACTCCTTGCCGCCGCGTTTGCGTTGGCGAGGGGCGGGGTCGGGCGGCGCGAAGGCAGCGGGTCTTGCCTGCGGCAGACCCGCCTCGAATCTCGGCGGCCCGATCCTTACTTCGTCAATGACGCCTTCAACGGGCGACGCTCCCATGCGGCTGCCGATCCAAAGGCGTTGGCCCCAGCGTTCGGGGAACTGGTCTCCGGCGGCTTCGGCGCACAGTTTGCCGTCAATGACAACGCGGGCGCGTCCGGCCTTGCGGCTTGCCGCCAGCACGACGTGGTGCCACGTGTCGGCGGGCCAGTCGAAGCTCGGCGTTTTGAGCGAGAACCAGTTGCCGCCGAAGTTCTCGCCTTTTCCGCCGCCTTTCGCGTTGCTCAGATAGAACACGAAGTACGACGTCGCCGAGCGCTTCACGAAACCGATGCGGTTTTTCATGTCTTCGGTTTCATGGTAGACATAGGTCATCTCGTCGTAGAAATGGTCGCGGAGCGGCCTGGAGTGCTTTACCCGGAACTCGATCGTGAACTCGTCGCGGTTCAGCTCCGAGGGATCGTACGCCAGTCGGCTTCCCCGTTGCAGGCGCAAGCCCTGTCCCTGTGCGCCGGCGGCGAACGCGACGCCGCTCATCTCGACAGGTTCGCGGTCCGCCATTCTCGCGTTGCCCTCGAAGGCGATGTGCCGGTCGGCCGCGTCGGCGCAGCAGGCAAATGGCGCAAGACAACCGAGCAGGAACCTGATGAAAGTTCCGCGCATCTTACTGCTCCGCCAGGAGTTCAAAAACCCAGTCGAATCTCGCGTAGTCATAACGGCGGCTCCAGGCATGGCCCTGCGGGTTCGAACCGCTGGGGTCCGTGCGCCAGACGTATGACGGCGTATCGGGGACGTATATCCAGTACGTGCGTCCGGCCTCCAGGCGGACGGGCCGGGAGAACCGCGCGACGGCCCACGTGTATTCCGGGTAGTACCCTACCATGTTCGGCGCGATTGACCCCGCCGCCAGGACCTTGCCCTGGGGCGCGCCGTCGCGGTCTTCGCGCAACTCCACGGGCAGGTCGGGGATGAGGTCCTGCGGTTTGGGCCGCAGCGCCACGAGCAACCGCGCCACCACCGCCGTCGCCGGCTTGTCCAGCGTGAAACTCTGGGCGACGCCGTGCGTCGTGGCCTGGTCGGTCTTCCTGGGTTCTTCGACGCCCGCGATCTTGCGGTATTTTCCGGCGGCCAGCGCGGCCATGAAACGTTCGTTCTCCGCGCGCTGCGCGGCCCGGTCCGTTTTCGCGGCGGCGATTTCGCGCCACTTGACGGCTTCCGGCGCGGCCTCGATGACGAGATGGTCGGCCGTGTCATTCTCCAGGAACTGCATCGCGGCCTGGCGCAAACCTCTGCCGTCCGCGCCCACGCGCGCCCACAGAACGCCCGATGGGGAGGGATATGCCTGGGGCTTCCAGTAGAGGAAGTTGAACTGCGGTCTGCCGATGACGGCGATCTCGTCGGCCGCGCGCTCGCGGAGGAGTCCTTCGACGTCAAGATACGCGCGTTCGGCGCTGCGGACGTCCGTCTCCGACGGCGCAACGGCAATCCCGACTTTCAGCGCACGGCGGCGGGCCTCCTGCGCGACCTCCCGAATCGCCGCCGCCAGGTGTTCGCCTTTCAGCCGTACGAAGAACATCTCCTCGATCGTGTCCGGACCGGCCTTGCGCGGATCGCTTCCGTAGCGTCGTTGATATTCCTCGACAACGGGCGCATTAAATCCGTAAGCGCGCGCGGCCTCTTTGCCTTTCGGCCAGTCCGTCTCGCCGTCCGCCAGCAGATAGACCCCTTTGACCCCGCTCGTCATCCGGCTGATCGCGGCCTTCCGCAGGGCCTCTCGCGCCTCCGGATAGGCGTAGGACGGCATCCCCCGGAGCGGAGCGCCGTCGTCGCGGGGAGCGGAGAGGTGTTGGGACGCGAGCTTTTCGAGATGGCCGAACAGGGGCTGAAGCGCCCACGTCTCGATTCCGTTTTCGCTCGCCGTACGCGCAAGGGCTTCAGACCCATGCCCGACGATGATCCGGCGAACGCCGGCGCGGGTCATCTCGGCCGCTGGCGGGAGCCTGTCCGTGTCGGTCGCAGGCGTGATCGCCAGGGACATGCCGCGCTCATCATCGGCGCGCCCCGAAGGCCCGCACAGCATGAATACCGCCATGATCACGACGAAATGTGCGCCTCGAAACACGGCAGGACCTCCGCGCAAAGGATCGCCCCGAAACCAATGCATCCTCAAGAGACTATCACAATACCTGCGCCCCTTCAACGCGTGAATCGCGCTTGACTTGATTTTTGCCCGCCGGTATCTTTATGCGCGTGGAG
>CAYPFP010000091.1:0-1191 GCA_964409935.1 uncultured Planctomycetota bacterium
TGGGCCGTCGGGGTAGGGCGCGCCCGGCGCCGGCCTAGCGCCACACGCGCTTGATGGTGTCGGGCGAGACCCATGAGCCGGTCTGGCAGATCTGCTTCGCCAGCTCGGTGATCTTCCATTCGTTCCAGTTGGGAAGGTTGGTGCTGTAACAGCGGAAGGTGTCGTCGAGGGGCTTGGTCCATTTTTCGGGGAGGGCCTTGGCGCCGTGCAGGCAACCCAGAAGGGCGCCGACGGTGGCCGCGTTGCAGTCGGCGTCCTGCCCGCACATGGCCGTTATGCAGAGGCTCTTCTCGAAGTCGCCCTCGCCGTAGAGCAGTCCCAGGACCACGATCCCCGCGTCGCCGAAGAGGGGGTTGCAGGGGTTGGGGTATTTCTTGACGATCCTGCGCAACGTTTCGCGCCAGGGGATGCCGTCCTCGTGCATCCGCATGACCCACGTCACGGTGGCGGCGTATTCGGAATCGGAGGGGATATGTCTCAACCCCGCGAGCAGGAGCCGCCGGATATCGCGGACCGCTTTCTTCGGGTTGCCCTTCCACGAGGCCGCGTCCACTTTGAAGCTTTCGGCGATGACGGCGGCCACGAACATCTCGCCGTACACGCCGTTCCCCGCGTGGGCGACCAGACCGTCCCTGCGCCCATATTCCGCCGCCTTGCGGGCGTCGCCCGGACAGACCAGGCCCCAGATTTCGCCTTTCATTTGTCCGCCGATGGCCTCGGAGGCCGAGTGCTTCCCCGACTCCGGCGGCATGATGCCGTCGCGAATTCGCCGATGCGCGATCTGTTCGGCCAGCATGCCCTCCCCCGGCGGGCCCAAATGGATGAGCCACTCCTGGGCGATCTGCTCGCTCGTCACGTCGGCGCCGAACTCCTCCAGCGAGTGGAGGCCGATGATCTGATACAGCGTATCGTCATCCGGACCGAATCCAGGCACGGCGTAAAGGGACATCTTGTCAAAGGCGACGGCGAGGCGGTCCAGCCCGCTCACCCACCGCGCACTCACCCGAAGCTCGACCTCCTGCCCGGCCTTCAAGGCCGTCCGCTTCGCGATGCGGGCGTCCAGCTTCGCCCACGCGCGGCTGCCGGCCTTAGACTCAAACCGGATATGGTCTTCCTTCCACGCCGCCCCGTTTTCGGCGCGATACGCGGCGACATTGAAGGGAATCTCCGGCCCGGCCGGTCTGACCACCG
>CAYPFP010000091.1:1291-21454 GCA_964409935.1 uncultured Planctomycetota bacterium
CGTCCCGCACCTCGATTACGGCGTCTTCCTTGCTGAACTCCGGCGTGAGGCCCAGGATGAGGAGCGGGTAGAACTTCTGGGCGTCCAAGTCGGCGGGCACGCGCACCGTTGTCGTCACGCTGTGCCATTGACCGTCGCGGGGGATCGTCACCGAGCCGCACACGCCCGTCCAGCCCACGTGCCGGTCGGTGAAGTAGCCGACGTAGTCCCGTATCTCGCCGTGCTCCTTTTCGATGCGCTGGTAGTTCCAGCCCTCGATGGGCATCCCCAGCGCCCCGCCGATGCACTTGCCCAGCCATGCGCCGCGCACCTTGTCGTAGTAGGCGTCGGACGCGATGGTGAACCGCCATGGCCAGCGGGTTTCGGCCGAGGCGCAGCCGAACAACGGCAAGACCCCCAGCGCCAGCAGCGCGAGCAGACGCCGCATTCGCCCTCGCTTCGGGCGTGGCGCGCAACAAACGCGCGCCCACGCGGCGTCTTCCGGCGCAATCAGGCGAAATGTTCTTCGGTTCCGGGAAATGGCCCTATCCTCCCCAACCGCCACTCCTCACGTCGCCTCGTTCCAATCCGGCGTGTGGAACTTCTGGCCCGGCTCCTTGTCGAGGCGCTCGTAGGTGTGTGCGCCAAAGTAGTCGCGCTGGGCCTGCATATCCGCGTGTGTATATGCAATCACTCCCGAATCCGCAAGACAAGCGACAAGGCTTCGCCGATCCGTTTCATTGTATCGGGCGTAATCCTTCCCAGTCTTCGAACAAGACGCTCTTGGGCCACCGATCGAACTTGAAAGGCATCCGCCGCCGACACTTTGCCCAGTCCGTTCTGTGGATCGGGTTCAATCCGAACCATCCAAGGGGCAATGCCGTAACGGTCCTTCCATTCTGTGATTGGGACGATAACCTTCAGGGGCAATATTCCTATGGCGTCGTCGTTGACGATTACGGCAGGTCGCGTTTTCCTGAGTTCCGCCCCGATGGTTGGGTCCAAACCTATCAACCAGACTTCACCCCGGCGCATGAAAATCCTCGCTGTCCAGGGCCGTGAACGCGGTCAATTCCCCGCCGGCGGAATAATCACGCAGCAGGCTCTTGGCGGCCTTGGCCATCAGGCGTTTTCTCTGGGCCGGAGTTCTCCCCTTGCTTTTCCGGAGTTCCTTGCGGATGGTATGCAGGACCTCTTCCGCTATCTTCAGGCGTTCTGCCGGCGGGAGTGTCTTGATCTCTTCCAAGATTTTCTTGGATGTCATAGGCCCTCCTCGCCCTGCAGGCAGACAGCCGGTATCGTTTTCTCCTGACCTGGCCAACCCATGCTGTGACTATACCCCAAAATGGGGGGAGGGTCAATACCGCCGCGCGAAAGCGCAACGGAGAAAAACATCATGCGACAAGAAGGCCTTTTCGCATCTATCGGCGTTTTCCGTTGTTCCCTGCCGTTATTGAACCCTGAACCCTGACCCCTCACTTCGCCTCGTTCCAATCCGGCGTGTGGAACTTCTGGCCCGGCTCCTTGTCGAGGCGCTCGTAGGTGTGGGCGCCGAAGTAGTCGCGCTGGGCCTGCGTCACGTTCTGCGGCAGGCGTTCGCGGCGGTAGCTGTCGAAGTACGCCAGCGACGCGCTGTGCGCCAGGTACGGGATGCCCATCGAGACCGCCGTCGTCACCGCAAAGCGCCACCCCTCCTGCCGTTCGGTGACGGCCTTGCAGAATTCGGGGTCCACCAGCAGGTTCGGAAGATCGGCGTTGCGCAGGAAGGCGTTCTTGATCTGGTCGAGCAGTTTGGCGCGGATGATGCAGCCGCCTTTCCAGATGCGCGCCAGCTCGGCGAACTTCAGGCCGAAACCGTACTCCTTCGACGCCGCGCGCAGCAGCGACATGCCCTGCGCGTACGAGCATATCTTCGCCGCGTACAACGCCTCGCGCACGGCCTGCACGAGCTTCTTCTTCGCCACCTTCGACTTCACCGCCGGCGCGGGAATGACCTTCGACGCCGCGATGCGCTCGTCGCGGAATGCCGACAACAGCCGCCCCTCGACCGCGGAGTTGATCGTCGGGATCGGCACGCCCACGTCCAGCGCGTCCTGCGACGTCCACTTGCCTGTGCCTTTCTGCTCGGCCTTGTCCACGATGAGGTCTACGAGCGGCTTGCCCGTCTCGCGATCAATCTTGGCCAGGCAGTCGCGCGTGATCTCGATGAGGTACGAGGAAAGCTCGGCCTCGTTCCACTCGCCGAAGATCTTGCTCATTTCGGGCGCCGAGAGGCCGGCGCCGTGCTTCATCAGGTCGTACGCCTCGGCGATGAGCTGCATGTCGCCGTACTCGATCCCGTTGTGCACCATCTTGACGTAGTGGCCGGCCGCGCCGGGGCCGATGTACGTGCAGCACGGGCCGTCGTCCACCTGGGCCGCGATCTTGGTCAGGATGGGTTCCACGAGCTTGTACGCCTCCGCCTGCCCGCCGGGCATGATGCACGGGCCTTTCAGCGCGCCTTCCTCGCCGCCGGACACGCCGGTGCCGATGTACATGAGGCCGGCCTGCTCCAGCGCCTTGCCGCGCCGCGCGGTGTCCTTGTAGAAGGAGTTGCCGCCGTCAATGAGCATGTCGCCTTGTTGCAGGTGGGGCTTGATTTGCTCGATCATCTCGTCTACGGGCGCGCCCGCCTTGACCATCAGGATGATGCGGCGGGGCGTCTCCAGCGCCTTCACGAACTCCTCGATGCTGTAGCACGCCTGCAGATTCTTGCCCGTGCCCTTGCTCTCGACGAACTTCTGGGTCTTTTCCGCCGTGCGGTTATAGACGGCCACCGAGAAGCCCTTGCTCTCGATGTTGAGGGCCAGGTTGCTGCCCATCACATCCATTCCGACCACGCCGATCTGCTGAGCCATTTGCCAATCTCCATATGTATAGTGAAAGTGAAGAATTCTTCTGCGGTTTGGAATACCAGATACTACTAACGCTTGCCGGGAACTTCAAGCCCAAAATCGTCTTCCCGCATGCGGCAAGATTCCCCTTGACGGTTGTCCGTGGGCAACGTAAATTTGCGCGAAAGCTTCTGACCTGTTCCGGCAATCGGGCCGAAGGGAGATGCGCACATGGCAAGGACGGGAGTCTGGCGGCTCGTCGGGATCGCCTGTCTGCTGGGGGCGGCGGTGTGCCCCGCGCCGGTCTTCAGCGCCGAGACGGCGCGTCCGGAATTTGCGCCGTTGTTTCACCTGCCGTTCGACGGCAGCGCCGCGGCGGCGGTTCCCAAAGACGGCGTGACCGTAACGGGCGACGCCGCTCTCGGCTTTGCCGAAGGAAAGACGGGCAAGGCCGCCGACTTCCGCGAGGGGGGCTGTCTTGAGTATCGCGGCCTTCCTCCCCTGGACACTCGCTCGGGCACGCTCGAACTGTGGATCAAGCCCGCCCACGACCGCAAGGAGCTTCAGGACCACTACTATCTTCAGTTTCTCGGCAAAGACGGCGCGCCCCTGCTGGAGGTGAAGTTCTATCACGTGGAGATGGCCCCGCAGGTGATCGCGCGGGCCGCCCCGCGGCTCTACAGCCGTTACGGCTGGTCGTTCGACAAGGACCAATGGAACCACATCGTGGTCACGTGGGACGACGCCGACCCGGACCTGTCCGGCCTTCAACTGTATCTGGCGGGAGCCAAGAGCGGCTACCCATGCGCCTATTTGCCCATTGCTGCGCCGGTGGCGTTGCGTGTCGGCGGCCCAACGTCGCCGGCCGGAACTCCGCGCCAGGCCCGGCCTTCGGGCGCGCCCGCCCCGGACGGCGCGAAAGCGCTGATTGAGGAGGTCTGCGTCTACAACCGCAGCCTCACCCCGGAGCAGGTCAAACTGCTGTACGAGTCCGGCGGCCTCCCGTTCGATCAGAAACTCGCACGCATGCGCGAGCGCATCGCCCACAACGACGACGTCAGCCGCCGGCGCGCGGACGCCCTGTTCAACCACCGCAAGCTGGCGATGATTCACGGGCGCAACACCTCGCTTCTGCACTGGCCCGACGAGGCCTTCAAGCCCCTCCGCATCCCTGTCCCCGACAAGGTTCACGAGACCGAACTGACGAAAAAGGACTTGCGCGGTTACGACACCGTCATTGTGCCCGGCGGCGGCGGGCTGAATCTGACCCCCGCCGACAAGGAGGTCCTGTTGCGCTACGTGCGCGAGGGCGGCGGCTACGTCGGCATTTGCGGCGGCGCCTGCGCCGCCAAGGCCGCCGGCTTGATTACGGCGCAGTCGTACTCGTTCGGGGTGCGCGGATCGGTCTGGGTCACCCTCAAGCCGCACGCCGTCACGGAGGCGTACGACCCCAAGCGCAAAATCCTCTTTCCCCATGCCAGCGGGCCGCTCTTTGTTCCGGAGGACAAGTCGGAGGAAGCCGCCATCCTCTTCGACGTCGGCAGTCCGCCCTTGCCGCCTTTTGCCCACACCATCGTCAAGCAGTACGGCAAGGGCCGCATTGTCGCCTTCAGCGGCCATCCCGAAGGTTCGGGCGAGACTCGCCCCTTGCTGCGCAACGCCGTCCTGTGGACGACGAAGATCACGGGGATCGAGGGCGCCGAACAGAAGACAGGCGGCCGGTGAGGGCGGCCACATCGGTCTTGTCGGCGACGCTCAATGCCGGTATAGTCTTGTCTGGTTGCGATCTCCCTTTCAGGCCACAGGAGTGTCTGCATGCTGCCCAAGGAACGCGTTCTCGCCGCCTTCGAACATCGCAAGACGGACAAGGTGCCCATCTACCAGGCGGGTTTTTCGTCGCAGGCGGCCTCGCACATCCTCGGCCGACCGGGTTACGTCGGGGGCGGGGTCCAGCAATGGCGCGAGGCGGCAGCCCTGTGGAACGGTCCCGACGCCCACAAGGAATATCTCGAACGCTGCAAACGCGACGCCCACGACCTCGTCACCATCCTCGACCTCGACATGGTCCGAGCCTCCTACTGGCGCATGAACATCAAGCCGACCAGGAAGATTGACGACCACACCTTCCTTTACGGCGACCCGGAAAAGATGTGGCACGTGATGCGCTTCGATCCGGTGACCGAGCTTTACCAGATCGTGGAACGTTCCCCCCAGAAGGAACGCACGCTGGAGGACCTGGAGCGGGAGGTTGCGGCCTCGGAGAAGGCCATCGCCAACTACCAGCCGTCCGAGGCGGCCTATGCCGAGAGCGTCGATGCGATGAAGTCTTTTCCCGACCGCGCCGTACCTGGCGGCAGCGTCGGCGTCAACATCAACTACCGGGAGCATCTCTGGCTGGAGGCCGTTGCCCTGCGGCCCGACCTGGTCCGGCGCACCTTCGAGGTCCAGGCCGAGCGCGGCGCGCGCTGCGCCCCCGTGATGGCCAAAGTCGGGCTTCGGTTCATCCACGGCGGCGGCGACTTCTGCTCCAACGCCGGCCCTTTCTATTCTCCCAAAGTCTTCCACGAACTCACGCTACCCGCCCTGAAGAAGGTCTCCGACGCCTGCCACAAGCACGGCCTGTTCCACATGTTCGCCAGCGACGGCAACCTTTGGCCCGTCGCCGACGACCTCTTCGGCGCGGCGGGCGTGGACTGCTTCTACGAGATTGACTGCCGCGCGGGCATGCACCTGGACAAGCTCCGCCGCCGCTTCCCGCACCTCACCCTCATGGGCGGCATCAACTCCTACACCCTCCACCGCGGTACGAAGGACGAGGTCGTCGCCGAGACCCTCGGTGCCCTCGACGCCGCAAAGGAATTCGGCTCCATCATCGTCGGCTGTTCCAACCAGATCGTCGCCGGGACGCCGCCGGAGAATCTCTTTGCGATGATTGAGACGGTCAGGAAGAACCGATAGGATTCAGTAGCAGGTTTGCCGGTCCCTCCTTTCAATGGTAAGATTTGGGTATGAAGGCCTCACTCTACATCGAAACGACAATCGCCGGCTACCTGACAGGCAAGCCCAGTCGGGACATTATTGTGGCGGCGCGCCAGCAAATCACCAGCGAGTGGTGGGCGAGACGAAGGCCCGCTTTCGATGTCTACATCTCCCAGATTGTTGTTGATGAGGCAGGCGAAGGGGATCAGGAGGCGGCCCGGCGGCGCCTCTCCGCGATAGAGGACCTTCCGTTGCTCGCAATCAACGCGGAGGTTATCCGTCTGACTCAATCGCTGCTGAGAGCAAGGATTCTCCCTCGAAAGGCGGCGCGGGATGCGGCGCATATTGCGGTGACATCCGTTCATGGCGTGGGGTTCCTCATGACCTGGAACTGTGTCCACTTGGCCAATGCAGAGATCTTTGAGGATGTGGAAGCCGTATGCCGTTTAGAGGGTTACAAGTCCCCCGTAATCTGCACGCCGGAGGAGTTGATGGGAGAGCGACTATGAGACGCAAGAGAGCCAGGAACGGCGACCCTGTCGTTGCCGAGATTCGCCGGATAAAGGATCGTCTGGCGGCGAGGTTTGACTACGATGCCGAAGCCATGCTGAGAGACGCCCAGCGGCGGCAGAGGCGCGCCGGTCGGAAGGTCGTTACCCTTGCCAAGCGGCCACTCCCCTCCACATCTTGAGCGTTCTCCAAGCCGGCCAATCGCGCGCAACGTTTGGGCTTTGTTGCAGGGCCGCCTGAGAACCCTCGCCGCCCTCGACGCCGGTAGTGCCTGGCTCGCGCCCCAACTCCGGCGCGTGCCTGGCACTTGCGGCCTGTCATTTACGGGGTGCCAGGCACGCGGCAAACGTCCGCCGCGAGCCAGGCACTACTCGTCCGAGCCAGGCACTACTCGTCGCCGGCGCCCCGCCGGAGAATCTCTTTGCGATGATTGAGACGGTCAGGAAGAACCGATAGGGTTCAGGGTTCGGGGAGTTCAGAAGCCCGGTCAGGATGTTGTCAACTCCGACCGTTCCTCAATAATGCGAAGAAGGTGATTCGCGAAGAGAATGGCCTCTGCAGTTTCCTCCGGCCTAAGGGTAACTTTTCGGTGACTTGTCGGATTCTTGAAGAAACCAAGACATCCTGCCATGATATGAGCCAGCGCTTCCCGTTCCCCCTTCTCTGCCGCCTTGTCCATGAGCGGCCCCGTTTCTGCATTGAATGCTTTTCGAGCCAAGTCAACGCCGAGATCGCCGGGCGTGAGTTTTGCCGCTTCTCGAATCCTGACCTCCAAGAGTTTGAACGCTGAAAACAGGGCCGTTTCATAGTCCCCGCTGATGAACAGAGGCCACACCTTTTGAAGCAGTTCAGGGTCAAGGTTTTCCCGAGGGAGCAAATTTCCTCTGCGATAGGCACCAAAGTCCTGGTGACTACGCAGGCTTCGTCCCCTTCTCGTAATGAAGGACCATGAACCATCAGGCGAGTCTGGTGATGGGGCTATCATGCCTTCGCGCTCAAGCCAAACCCAGGCCGCTGTTACTGCCCGACGCATTTCATCCGTACTCTTACCAGCGTAGTCCTGGAGACTTGCAACCATCGTGACATTGTATCTGGAAATGTCTCGCTGTTCGCTTTCCAACAGTTTCAGGTACTCTAACAGGAAGCCGGCTAGCTCTTCTGGGGGAAGTTGTAGCGCTTCTTCAGGCGGCGGGAAAATCTCTTTGAGTGGCTTGAGCATGGCTTGTGCCTCAGAACCTGTGCCCCCGTCTCGGTCACTGCCCCACTTCCAGCACCCGACACGCCCTCCCGTGCTGATTGACCGGTTAGACGTCCCCTTGCTCCGCGTGCTCCTGCACCTCGCGCCGCATCTGCACGGTTTCGACCTCGAAGGACGGCCCGCTGGGATCATCTGCCGGGATGACGGCCTCGATTTCCACTGCCACCACGAACTTGTTCGTACGCACTCACCGCGTGCGTTGCACCCGCTTGCCTGGGATGCTCATGTTTTCGTGCCTCGATTTCGGGTGGCCTTGCGATGGCTCATCGCCGCTTTACTGATCTCCTCTACGGTCTCCCCAGGCCAAAGCTGCCTTCGCCACTTGGTGTAGTCAAAGGGTTCCCGCATGATAAGGGCCACAAACTTCTCGGCATTAACGGTTCCCAGGGCTTTCGTGAGAGCTTTGAATCCCTTTACCCTCAGTTCGCTATCGCTAATCATGTTTCCGTCTCCCGTACAAAAGTGGGCGGATCCACAATCTTGATCCCACTCCCCTCGCCTGCGTGTGTCAGCAAGAGATCGTCAGTCGTGACAAAGTAGTCGCATCCGCTTGCAATGGCGCACGCAATGTGGAGAGCGTCTCTGCTCCTGAGGCCATACCTGCAGAGCGCGTTTGCGGTACGCAGGATCGTCCGTGTTTCCTCAAGGTCAACGACGGCCTGTAACTTCCACCACCTGATCGCCCTTCTCCTGTCATCGAAGGGGTTCATCTGGTTCTCATAATCCAGAACGTAGGACCATGCAAGCTCGATTTTCCCCGAAAGGACCTTCTCCTGAATGTAAAGCTTGGCTTCGGCCTCAAGTCGAATCCTGATCTGGGACTGGTCGTCAAAAGGCCGATTGAAACAGCAATTGTCCAGGTAAACGCGCACTTGGTCTTTGCTCCTCCCCCCGACCCTCTGATATATGGTCGCATGGCGTGGAAGCAAAAGCAAGGGCGCGGCAGCGGAAGGCCGAGACCCTCGCCGCCCTCGACGCCGGTAGTGCCTGGCTCGCGCCCCAACTCCGGCGCGTGCCTGGCACTTGCGGCCTGTCATTTACGGGGTGCCAGGCACGCGGCAAACGTCCGCCGCGAGCCAGGCACTACTCGTCCGAGCCAGGCACTACTCGTCGCCGGCACCCCGCCGGAGAATCTCTTTGCGATGATTGAGACGGTCAGGAAGAACAGGTAGGGTTCAGGAATGGCAGTCTTGTCTATCGTCCTCGTCGTCGGACTCGTATTGGGTTGCGAAGCCAAGCGTGAGGACGAAGGGACGGACTTACTTGGGCGGAGGGTCAGTCCTTGCGCCGCACGACGTGCCAATCGGCGGCATGCCGTACGGCCACGTGGGGGTCGGCCTTGGCCCGTTTCTCTTCCCCTGGCGTGAGTTTGTCCCAACGCCGAAGCAGAGACACTGCCGCTTTGCGCTCTGTCCAGTGCTCGGACTGGAGCATTTCCCTGACGGTCGGCATGGCGGCCTCTCCGAGCCGGTAGACTTGCCAGAACGTCTCCTGCGCGACCTTCCGCGGGCTTCCCTCGCGCAGACACCAACGCAACTCGGCAAGGAAGCCCTGCCCTTTCTGCCGAGCGAGTATCCGCACCGCGGCCATGCGGGCCGATGGAGTCCCCTCGCGATAGAGTTCCTCGACCATAGGCCCAATCTGCGCCGAACGGCCCTTGGCCAGCGTCCACACAACCGTAGGAACGTCGAGCAGTCGGCGTTTGTCGGCGTCAATCCACTCCGCCAACTCCTTGCCGTACCGTTGGGCCAATGTGCGCGAGATGGCCTTGGTCCAGTTCTTGTCGCCCTCCTCGCCGAGCAGACCCCGCTTCAGTACCTCGAAGGCCTCTTGGGAACCCGTGCGAGCCAGCGCCAGGGCGGCCGTGCAGCGCCCGGCGGCGGTGCCTGAGCGCATGATTTGCTCGAGGGCCTTCCTGCCCTCTTCCCCGTGTTTGAGGACCAGAGCGCCCGCGCACACACGCCCCAACCAGAAGATGTCGCCGCCGAAGGCGTTCAGGCATGCGCTGATGGGCGGCAGCAATCCGTTCTTCACGGCGAGCCATGCCCCATCGCGTCGCAACTGGAGGTCGCTTCCCTCCAGCGCTTCCGTCACGAACTCCAGGGCGGATTCAGGGGCCAACCGGCACAAGGTCTCCAAAGCCGCGCGGCGCATCTGTGAGGTGCGAGCGGGGTCATGGAAGATGTCGCGGATGGTCTCCAACACCTCCTTGTCTCCTTTGGCGTGGGACAAGGCGTGGAACGCCACCCACTGCTGAATCCACTTGCCCTCTCGTATGATGTCAAGAAAGGCTTCGCGCATGCCCGGGATGCCCAGGGCTTTTCCGCTGCAGAAAAGCCCCCGTTCCTGCCACCAGCCGGGATCATGGTATTCGGCGTAGAGCAGGCGCAGGATGGGGCGCAGGGAGCGGGCGTCGCCGATGGCGCACAAGGCGCGGGCGGCGACCAGGCGCACGGGGGCGCGCACGTCGCCCAGGGCCTCGCAGAGCGGGTCCACGGCGGGGGCGCCTATCTCGGCGAGACGTTTGACGGCCTCCTCCCGCTCTTGTTTTTGGGTCGCCACGGCATCGAGCAGATGCTTGACCTCTGCCGCAAAATCAGCAGGGAGTCCCTCTTTCTTGAATGCGTCTTTGACCACCTTCAATTCCCTCCGCAATTTGGCGCGAGCGCGCTGGAGCCGGCCGAGCACCATCGCCTCGGTCACATCGAGGAATTCGGCGATATCGCTGTAGGAGAAGCCGTCCACATAGTAAAGACAGACGGCTTCGCGGTTCTTGTCGCTGAGTTGCCGGAGCGCGCGCCGGACGATTTCCCGGCGCTCTCTTTCCTCGGCGCATTGGTCTGGCGGCGGTGAAGGGGCCGAAGGCTCCGCGGCGTCATCCATCTCGTTGGCGATGGCGCGGATTCGCTCAAGTTCCCGCAGGGCGCGAAGAGCGGTGTGCCTCGTTATGCCCCGCAGCCAGCCGGCGAACCGCGCCGGCTCCCTGAGTTTGCCGAGGTTGAGATAGGCGGACAGGAATGCCTCTTGCGCCACATCCTGGGCCAGGTCAAAGTCCCACAACACCGCAATGGCCACGGCGTACACGTAGTCCTGATACCTGCGGACGAGGGCGCAAAACGCCTCCCCCTCACCCGCGAGCGCGTCGGCCACAAGCGCCGCGTCGGATTTTTCGCCCATCGCCGTTGGTCCAATCGGGAAAACAAGGCCCGGACGGAGCAGGACTCGAACCCGCGACCCACCGCCGAAACGGCTGCTCTTTCCACTGAGCTACACCGTCCGGGCCGTCATCTTTTCATCAAGTGCCAGATCCGGCCTGGCAGTTAACGCGGATTTTGCCGGGCTTTTGGAGCGCGGTGCGGCCATTGAAGCCTGGCATCCTGGTTTTAGCACAGTATTTCGGCGCGGAGGCGTTCCAGGAGTTTGATGGCCTCTGCGATGTCCTTTCTCTGCTGGTCGCCGTGAATCTCGCGCTCGATTGTGAGCGGCCCGACGTAGCCGATCTGCTTCAGCGTGCGGACGAAGTTCTCGATGTTCACGTCGCCCTTGCCCAGCGGCATTTCCTGGCCCCACTCCTTGCCCGGCTTGGCGGCCCACTTGGCGTCCTTGCAGTGGACGCTCTTGACGTACTTGCCCGCTTTCTGAAGGGCCGCGATAGGCTCGCCGGCGCCGTACAGAATCATGTTCGCGGGGTCGAAGTTGATGGCCAGATTCTCGCGTCCCACGTTCCCGATGAATCCTAGAAGGACGTCCACTGTCTCCTGGCCGGTCTCCAGATGAAACCGTTGTCCGTTGCCCTTGCAGTGGTCGCACACCTGCCGGACGGCGGCCACGATGTCCTTGTACTCGGCGGTCGAGGCGTCTTCGGGCACGGCGCCGATGTGCATCCCCAGCGCCCCCACGCCCAGCGTCTTGGCGAAGTCGCTGATCTGCCGCGCGATGGCCAGGCGTTCGGCGCGCGGGCCGGCCGGCACCAGGCCCACCGTCTTGTGCACGGTCGGAATGTCCGCGTAGCTCTCCCCGGCGAAGCCGCAGAAAACCACGGTCACGGTGATGCCGGCCGCCTTGAACTGCTCTCGGACCTCGTTGGCCCGGGCCTCATTCAGGTAATTCGTCGGCGGAGAATGGAGTTGCACCGTCGGCACGCCCATCTCCTTCACCGCCCCAAGTCCCGCGCCCAATCCGGCGCCAATGGACGTAAATACGCCTATCGGCCACTTTTCCACGTGCTTTTCCTCCACATGAAACCCGAACGTTTCCCTGAACGCCTCTTGTGGCGCACATCAGTCTGCCAACCCCGCCGCCAAAAGTCAAGGAACCAGCTCTCCGCCGACGGCGTTTCTATTGCGTGGCCGTGGCGATTGGGGAACATCGTTCTTGCCTTTGCGGGCGTTTTTTCGTTTATATAGTATCCCGGCGGTGCGGCGGCGCGGGAAATGGAAGGGGATGGGGAACGAAACGCGGAGGCAGGTAATGACGGCGAGCGGCGTGACGCGGCGGGACTTTCTGGGCGGCGCAGCCGGCGTGCTGGCCGCGCCGTGGCTCGGCCTGGCTGCGGCGCACGGGCAGGTCGTGGTCGGCGCAGAGGAGCGTTCGAAGGTCGAGGCGGCCATTCCGTCCGTCGCCTTCGTGCCGCCGCTCAAGCCCCGAAAACTCCTGATATTCGACCTCAATGTCGGATACGGCGGTCACCGCTCCATCCCGACGGCCAATCTGGCCTTCGAACTCATGGGCCGCAAGACCGGCGCGTTTGAGACCGTCGTCAGCCGCGACCCGTCCGTGTTTCGGCCCGAAAGCCTCAAGCAGTTCGACGCCGTTTTCCTGAACAACACCGTGGGTAACCTCTTCGAGGACCCCGCGCTGCGGCAGAGCCTCATCGAGTTTGTCTACGCCGGCGGCGGTTTGCTCGGCGCGCACGGAACGTCGGTGGCGTTCACGCGTTGGCCCGGCGCGCA
Organism: uncultured Planctomycetota bacterium; assembly: GCA_964409935.1. Lineage (GTDB taxonomy): Bacteria > Planctomycetota > Brocadiia > JAADGH01 > CAYPFP01 > CAYPFP01. The sequence continues at coordinate 13,843 of CAYPFP010000091.1, forward strand.
CGAGGACTGGCCGGAGTTCGGCCTGATGCTCGGCGCGCGCGGCGCGGCCCACCTTTCGCAGGACGAACACGTCCTTATCAAGCTCGACGACCCCGCCCACCCGGTCAATCGTCCCTTCGCCGGAAAGGACTTCGAATACCGGGATGAGTTCTTCCGCTTTCACGGGCCGTATTCGAGGGATCGTGTCCGCGTTCTTTTCAGTATTGACAACGCCGGGACGGAGCGTCTTCAGGGCCAGTCGCCGCTCAAGCGTTTCCGCCAGGACAACGACTACGCGCTGGCCTGGGTGCGCCGATACGGCCGGGGGCGCGTGTTCTACTGCGCCATTGCGCACCATCCCCGCGTGTTCTGGGATTCGCCGATGCTGCAACTTTATTTTGCCGGCGCTCAGTTCGCCCTGGGCGACTTGCCCGCTCCGACGATTCCGAGCGCCAGAGTGACGCCCGCCGTTCGCGCCCAGGAGAAACTCGGATGGCGGCTTGGCATCGAGGCCTACACCTTCCACAAGTACACGCTCTTCGAGGCCATCGAAAAAACCGCTCAACTCGGCCTGCCCTACATGGGCGGCTTGAGTTTCCAGAAGGTGAGCAAGGAGATTCCCAGGAATTTCGACGAGCAACTCACCGACGATGAGTTGCGGCAGATTCGGCTGAAACTGGACGCCGCCGGGGTCACGCTGGTGACCCATTATGCCCATCGCATACCGGCCGATGAAGCCGGCGGCCGCAAGCTGTTTGAGTTCGGGCGCAAGATGGGTATCGAGACCTTCATGGCCGAGCCGCCGCCGGAGTCGCTCGACATGATCGAAAAATTCTGCGACGAGTACGACATCCAACTCGCCATTCACAATCACGACCAGAAAGGCTCGCCCCGCTACTGGCGGCCTGAAGGCGTCTTGAAGATTTGCGAGGGGCGGAGCAAGCGCGTCGGCGCATGCGGCGACCTGGGATATTGGATGCGGTCCGGCATTGACCCCATCGAGGCCGCCAAGATCCTCAAGGATCGCCTCCTGACCGTGCAGATGCACGACCTGCACGAGTTGAGCGCGCAGGGCCATGACGTCCCCTGGGGGACCGGCGTCGGTCGCACGGAGCAGTTCATCCGCGAGATCCACGGCCTGGGCATCAGGCCCGCGATGTTCGGCCTGGAATACTCGTACAATTGGTTTGAGTCCATGCCCGAAATCGCGCAGAGCAGCGAATTTTTCAACAAGGTCGCTTTGAGATTGACGGAGCAAGGTGCGCCATGAAGGAATCCTCTCACAACCCCCGCCCGCGGGTGACGAGGCGTGGGTTTCTCCGACGCGCCGCGGCGCTTACCGGCGCTGTTGCCGCGCCCTGGATCATTCCCGCCTCGGCGATGGGAGCCGCCGGGGTTCCGGCCCCCGGCAATCGGCTCACCGTGGGCCTGATCGGCCTCGGCCTGATGGGATGGGGGCATCTGGCGCGGTGTCTCGGCGACCGCGCCGTTCAGGTCCTGGCCGTCTGCGATGTGGATCAGGTCCGGCGCGAAGACGGCAAGCGCAAGGCCGACGAGACCTATGCCGCCGAAGTCGCCGGCGGCGCTTATCGCGGCTGCGCCGCCTACAACGATTACCGCGAACTCCTGGCTCGCCCCGACATAGACGCCGTGCTCATCTCCACCCCCGACCACTGGCACACGTTGCAGTCCGTTGACGCCGCCAGGGCGGGCAAGGACATCTACTGCGAGAAGCCGGTCTCCATCACCCTCCACGAGGGTCGCCTGCTGGCGGATGTCGTGTGCCAATATGGTCGGGTTTTCCAGACCGGAACCCAGTACCGTTCCATGCCGACCACTCGCCGGATATGCCAATTCGTCCGCGAGGGCGGGCTTGGCAGGGTTAAGTCGGCCTTCGTCTTGTGGAACAAGGTGGCCGCGTTCGGGGATTCGTACGTGCCGGTAAACCCTTCCCTGCCCGCCGAACCGGTCCCGCAGGGTCTCGACTGGGACCTGTGGGTCGGTCCGGCTCCGTGGCGGCCTTACAACAGCCTTTACCACCGTAATCCCCCGCCGGGCGTGGTGCCGTGGGCGTTCTGCGAGGACTTCGGCGTGGCCGCCGTCACGTGGCACCATTCCCACAGTGCCGACGTCGTCCAGTACGCCCTGGGGATGGAGAAGACCGGGCCGGTGGAGATTATCCATCCGAGCAGCGGGGAGTTCCCCACCCTGACCTGCAGGTACGCCAACGGGACGTTGCTTCATTTCGTTGACAATTGGGGCATGGTCAAGGATTTGTACGGGGCAGTGCCCGCGACGGCCCGACTGGCGGGAAGTTTCGGCGGCCTCCTTGTCGGCGAAGACGGTTGGGTTACCTCGATGTTCGGCGGCGGTCCTGTGGAGGGAAGCCCCAAAGACATCTTCCGCAGAATGGAATTGGAGACGCGCGAGATCCGGGGGGCCAACAACCACCACGCGAACTGGTTCGAGTGTATCCGGACGCGGCGCAGGCCCAGTTCCGATGAGGAGATCGGTCATCGTTCGGCCTCGCTGGGACATCTGGCGATCGTTGCCTACAGGCTGGGGCGTTCGCTGAGATGGGATCCGGCGAAGGAAGAATTTCGTGATGATTCGGAAGCCAACCGCTTTCGTTCGCGCGCCATGCGCGCGCCGTGGCGGATCTGAGTCCGGGGCGATTTTCAGGGAGATAACGGCATGTTCAACCGATGGTGGACGCTTGCGGCGGCGACGGCGCTGGCGCTTGGCGCTGCGTCGCGGTCGGTTGCCGGCGATGCCCGCTCCTCGGGCGACCATGGCGCCTCGAAGTGGCGTCTCACCCGCCAGCTTGTGGTGGACGAGGAGGCGTGGAAGTGGAATTGGGCGTCCTGGGATCGCGAGAAGATTCTGACCTTTGGCGACTTCCAATATACGATCTACTGGGACAGCGATCGGGTGCTGGCGCTCGTTCGCAGAGACCTGAGGAATGACGACGTGGAAGTCCTTCGTCTGCCTCAGTATACCTTGAGCAGCGACAACAGCCATCGCAACACCTGCCTCGGATACAGCCTCGCCGACGGCAGGCTCCACCTCTCCTGGGATCACCACGTCACCCCGCTTCGTTACACGAAAAGCCGCCCTGCTTTTTTGACCAGGCCGCCCGCTCGGCTTGGCCCGGCCGATATTGAGCCTGCCGGCCCGATGCTCTCGCCGCCCGAGTTGGAGTCGCAAGTGACTTATCCTCAATTCCTCAACGACCGGCGCGGAAGTCTCTACCTTTTCTACCGGATTGGCGTGTCGGGCAACGGCGACTATTATCTCCATCGCTATAATGCCGCCGATGGTTCCTGGGCCAGGCTGGGCATGGTCCTCAGCCGGAAGGGAACCTATCCCCCGTGGGAGAACAGCAAGTCCAGATGCGCGTACGTCCATGACATGCTTTTTGATGACCGCAACCGGTTGCATGCTTCGTGGGTATACCGGGAGGCGGGTGGATCGTGGGCGAGCAACCATGACTTGCATTATGCGTACAGCGACGACGGCGGCATCACCTGGCGTAACAATGCCGGAGACATGGTCGCAGACCTCGCCAAGGACGACGCGATCGAGCTTGAGGACCCCGGAATACTGGTCGTCAACATTCCGGTTTATTCCTGGCTGATGAACCAGGGAGGCATGGCGCTGGACTCCAAGAACCGGCCTCATGTGGTCACGTTCATGTCCCGCGTTGTTCATCGTCCGGCCAAACTTGCGCACGATCCCCCCCCGCACATCCGGGACGAGCTTCGGTTCGTCCACTTTTGGCGCTCGGACGACGGTAAGTGGCAGAAGGGCGATTTTATTGACCCCGCCTCGTTGGGTATGGGGCGGGGTGACATGGTCTTCGATGAATGCGATAATGCGTACTTCTTCTACGGGTCTTTAGGCGGTTTCCGATGTCTGGAAGCCCGCGCAGGTGATAACTGGGCGACGTGGTCCAACTATCCTCTCACGGGTTCCCAATTCCGAGGCTGGGAGTCCAAGCATGACCGCCGACGGTGGGCCGACAAGCGTATCTTGTCGTTCACGGGCAAGACCGGCTCCCACGGTTTCGGTATTGTGGACTTCGTGCTCGGCCCTGGAATCAGATAGGGAGGTGAATGGTGAATATTCTTGTGAAGTCCTTTGTGTGGATGGCTGTCTTTTTCTCCTGTGGTTGCCTGCTCGGACAGGGCGCCCGGCCTTCCGCGCCGAAGTTCGAGATCCAGCGCGCCGTCTATGAGGCGGTGGATGGCGCGGGCGGGGCGGATGTGACCGAGAAGGTCAAATCGCTGGTCAAGGACGGCAGGTTGTCCGCCACCGCGAACAACACGACGCTTGGCGGAGACACGGCCCCCGGCCGTCGCAAGCGGCTGCGCGTCGAATACACGCTGGACGGCAAGCCGCACGTCGTCACCGTGAATGAGAATGACAAGCTGGATATCCCGCCCCTTCCTCCTCTTTCGCCGGAGGAACGCCGGGTCAAGGCCCTCGCCGCGCTGAAGTCCGATGCTCCGCTTTACGAGAAGTTCAGCGCCTGCCGCGAACTGTCCGTCCTCGGCGGAAAGGAAAGCGTTCCCGTCCTGGCGGGCCTTTTGGCCGATGCCGAACTCTCGCATATGGCCCGCTACGCCCTGGAGCCGATGCCGGACCCCGCGGCGGGCGAGGCCCTTCGCGAGGCGCTCGGGCGGGTCAAGGGTCTCCTGCTGGTCGGCGTCATTAACTCCATCGGCGTGCGGCGCGACGCCCAGGCCGTCGGGGCGCTGACAGGATTGCTGAAGGACCCCGATCGTGCGGTTGGGTCGGCTGCGGCGGCCGCCCTCGGCAAGATCGGCACGCCGGACGCGGCCAGGGCCGTGGAGCAGGCCCTGGGCGATGCGCCGGATCAGCTTCGGCCCGCCCTCCACGAGGCTTGGCTTTGTTGCGCCGACGCCCTCGCCGCGCAGGGCCGGCGCGACGAGGCGTTGGCGATCTATGACCGTCTGCGCGGCTCGCAGGCTTCCGGTCTGATTCGCGCCGCGGCGGTGCGCGGGTCCATCCTTTCGCGCGGGGCCGCCGGCGCGCCTCTGCTGGTGGAGCAGCTTCACAGCGCCGACCCGCTCTGTTTCGCCATGGCGCTTCGCGTCGCGCTGGAGTTGCCCGGCGCGGAAGTGACGCAGTCCCTGGCCGCCGAACTGGCCAAACTGCCGGCGGACAAGCAGCCCCTGCTCGCGCAGGTCCTCGGCAAGCGCGGGGATGCGGCGGCCTTGCCGGCCCTGCTGGCCGCCGCGCGAAGCAAGGACAAGAACGTGCGGTTGGCCGGAATCCTGGCCTTGCCGGAGATCGGCGATCCGTCCGCCGCCTCCGTCCTGGTCGAGGCGGTGACCGATCCGGATGAGGATATCGCGAAGGCCGCCCTGGACAGCCTGGGCGGTCTGCCCGGCAAGGAGACCGACGCCGCCGTCGTCGCCATGCTCGGCAACCCGAACGCAAAGCGCCGCCTCATCGCGGTCGAGCTTGTCGGCCGCCGGCGGATCATGAGCGCGATTCCGAACGTGCTGAAGGCCGCCGACGATGCCGATCCGCCGGTTCGCGCCGAGGCCATGAAGACACTTGGGCTGCTGTGCGGCGAGGCCGAGACGCCCATCCTGCTCGACCGGCTGATGTCCGCCAGGGAATCGCAGGATCGCGACGCAACCGAGAAGGCCCTGAGCGTCATCTTCGCAAGGGCCGAGAACCCCGACGCGTGCGCGCAGATGCTCGTCGAGCGCATGGCGCAGGCCCAGGCGCAGCAGAAGCCCGCGCTCTTGCGTCTCTTGACGGCCCTCGGCGGGCCTAAGGCCCTGGAGGCCGTGCGCGGCGCTGTCGGCGATTCGGACGCCGAAGTCCACGCCTCCGCTGTTCGCGCCCTCGGCAAGTGGAGGACTGCGGAGGCCGGCGACGCCCTTCTCAAACTTGCCAAGTCCTCAAGCAACGTGGCCGACAAGCTGCTTTGCCTGCGCAGTTACATCGGCCTGGCCGGCAATTCCCAACTGTCCGACGCCCAGCGGATTGCCATCTGCAAACAGGCCGAGGCGCTGATTGAGCGCGACGACGAGAGGCGGCTTCTGCTCGGTACGCTGGGCGGCGTGCTTTCCGCAGAGGCCCTCGCCGCTGTGATGCCGTACATGGACAACCCGGCCCTGAAGGACGAGGCGGCGGCCGCGGCCGTGGCGATCTGCGAAAAACTCAAGGGCGGCAAGGACAAGGTCATCGCGGCCATGCAGAAGGCGTTGAAGTCTGCGCAGAACAAGAGCATCCTCGACCGCGCCAGGAAGGTTCTCGACCGCGCCGAAGGCCGGACACGCTGACCCCTGACCCCCGAACCCTGAACCCTGAGCCCTGAACCCCGAACCCTGTTCCCGAACGAGGAGAATAAGATGAACGTCTTCCGCTGCGCGCTTGGCCTGGCCCTGCCGCTGATCGCCGCAGCCCTCTTGTTCGTCTGGCGCACCGGTCCCGCCGATGGCGGCGAGGGGTTTGCCAATCCCTTCTTCCCCTATTCCGTCAACGTCCCGCCTGGAACGCTCCGCGAACTCGGCTACGCCCCCATCCCCAATCTCTACACCGCCATCCGCCTGGACCAGGACCCGCCCTATGACCCGAATCTCAAGGATCGCATCCGCAAAATGAAGGGCACGGACACCGTCTTCTGGCTGACCGTCATGAAGAGCAAGGCCATGGACGAGACAAAAGTCGTGGAGATCATCCGCGACCTGGCCGCCGTGGCGGAGGAGGCGGGCGTGCAGGTGTCCCTCTATCCCCATGCCGGCTTCCACGTCGCCGCGGCCAGAGATGCCCTCCGACTGGTGAAAGCCGTGGATCGGAAGAACGTCGGCGTGACGATCACGCTCTGCCACGAACTCATGGCCGACAACGGGGACGAGCTTCCCCAGATCGTGGACGAGGTCATCGGCCGTTTGTTCGTCGTCACCATCAACGGCGCCGACAAAAAACCGAAAGGCGAGCGCATGGGGTGGGACCGCCTCATCCAGCCCCTGGGGCAGGGGGATTTCGACGTCTACGGCTTTCTGAAGAAGCTCAAGGCCGCCGGCTTCAAAGGCCCCATCGGCCTTCAGTGTTACGGCCTCAAGGGCGATCCCGTCGCGCACCTCACGCAATCCATCAAGACCTGGCGCGAGTACTCCGCCCGCCTCGCCGCGGAGTAGGGTGGACGCATGCGCCCGGCCCTTGTGGGACACCATGCGAATTTCTTGACAGATACCGATTTGAGGCGTAGCATTACGTAAGGATAGATTTGGTCCTTCAGCGTTTTTCTTCGTCAACCGGAACAGCGACGAGTATTATGCCCCCCGATTGTGGCCTTATGCGGAGAGGTTGAAGATGCACAACGAGTTCACCGCAATAGTGGAACGCGATGGCAAATGGTTCATCGCCTACTGCCCGGAAATCCCAGGCGCAAATGGTCAAGGCAGGAGCAAGAAGGAATGCCTCAAGAGCCTCTCGGACGCCATCAGCCTGATTCTCGAGGATCGGCGTCAGGATGCGCTACGAGGGCTGCCCGAGGATGCTGAGCGCGAGATTGTAGCGGTAGGATGAAACGGAACGCTCTGCTCAAACATCTGCGTTGTCACGGGTGCTACCTGAAGCGCGAGGGATC
>CAYPFP010000092.1:0-21369 GCA_964409935.1 uncultured Planctomycetota bacterium
CCGGGCGTTCATCGCCGTCGTCGGTTCGCTGGCGGGGGGGGGCATGGTGGTCTATTCCGCAGAAACGCGTATCGCGCTGCGCCAGGCGTAGCCCGGCCTGGGGATTCCCCTTGCAGGTCGAGGGGGAGTTTGGTACATAGTAGCGCAAGAGACGTCTCCGTTCCCTGCGGGAATCGGGATATCAGAGCACTGGGGCGGGTGGCGTTGGGGGTTCGCGGGGCTTGGCTGGCGAGGTCGAACACTTGCGTCCATCCCTCCAAGGAAGAAAAACGTTGGCTGATGATACCCGCTGGCGTGGCCCAAGCCCCCTGGGCGCATATGTTCCTCCCTGCGTTTGCGCCCCGGGAGTCCAGCGGGGAAGCTTCCAGACGCTGCGCCCCCGCAAGCCCCCCAACCGTGAGGACTAGAACACGGAGTGCCAGGCACGCGGCAAACGTCCGCCGCGAGCCAGGCACTTACCAGGCGGCATTGACCTATGAGCGCTTCGAAGGAATGCGTGAAGGATCTGTGCATTTTCAGCGGCTCGCCCGCCTTTGCGCGAAAACTCCATGTGGGTCGGCCCAACATCGGGAACCGCGAGAAACTTCTGGCGCGGGTGAATGAGATACTCGACAACGCCTGGCTGACCAACAACGGGCCTTTCGTCCAGGAGTTCAAGAGGCGCATTGAGGACGCCTTGGGCGTCAAGCACTGCATCCCGATGTGCAACGGGACCGTGGCGCTGGAGATTGCGGTGCGTGCCCTCGACCTGACCGGCGAGGTCATCGTGCCGTCCTTCACATTTGTGGCAACGGCCCATGCCCTGCAATGGCAGCAGATCACGCCGGTGTTCTGCGACGTGGATGCCCGGACCCACAACATTAACCCTGGCCGTATCGAGAGCATGATTACGCCTCGGACGACGGGCATTCTGGGCGTGCACCTGTGGGGGCGCCCCTGCGACGTGGAGGCGCTGTCCGACATCGCCCGGCGGCGCCGGCTGAAGTTGCTGTTCGACGCCGCTCACGCCTTCGGCTGTTCCCATCGAGGCCGGATGATTGGGAATTTCGGCGATGCCGAGGTCCTCAGTTTCCATGCCACCAAGTTCTTCAACACCTTCGAAGGCGGAGCCGTGGTGACCAACGATGATGAACTGGCCGCCAAGATGCTGTTGATGAATAACTTCGGCTTTGCCGGCTACGATCGCGTAATCTATATCGGGACGAATGGCAAACTCAGCGAGGTCGCGGCGGCCATGGGCCTGACCGGCTTGGAAAGCCTGGACGAGTTCGTCGAGGTGAACCGCCGCAGCCACAAGATCTATCAGCAAGAATTGACCGACGTTCCCGGCATTGATCTGCTGACCTACAATCAGACGGAGCGCAACAATTTCCAGTACGTGGTTCTGGAGATTGACGAGAGGAGTCTCGGCCTGAGCCGCGACGATGTCGTGGCGCTGCTGTGGGCCGAGAACGTCCTGGCGCGGCGCTATTTCTATCCGGGCTGCCATCGAATGGAGCCGTACCGCTCCTTGTTCCCGCACGCGGGTCTGCTGCTGCCCGAAACGGAGCGGCTCACGGGGCGCGTGGTCATCCTGCCGACAGGCACCGGGGTGACGGAGGAGGAGATACGCGTCATCTGCCGGATTCTGCGGCTCGCGGCGATGAATTCCTCGGAGGTGCGGCGTGGACTTATGCGCCACGGCGAAACGGCGAGGGGCGCGACGGAGCCTCGTCGCGCATCAAGGCAGGAGGCCGGGGGAAAGCATGACTAAGCCCGCGAACTCCCACAAGCCGGACTACTCGATTGTGATCCCTGTGTACTACAACGAGGGCTGCCTCGTTGCCACGTTTGCTGCATTGAAGCAAGAGGTCCTTGACAAAAACCCCCAGTATTCGTGCGAAATCATCTTCGTGGACGACGGCTCGGGGGATGGGTCGCTGCAGGAACTCTTGCAGATACGGCGGGAAAATCCCAATGTGGTCAAGGTCATCAAGCTGTCGAGGAACTTCGGCCAGATATACGCCGTGCTCGCCGGCTTTGCGCACGCCAAGGGCAGATGTGCAGTGATGATGTCGGCCGATGGACAGGACCCCGCCGGCCTTATCCATGAAATGCTCAAGGCCCGTTTCGGAGAGGGCTTTGAGATCGTTGTGGGTACGCGCAGGAGCCGGGAAGAATCGGGATACAGAATCCTGACGTCGAGAATCTTCTATTACCTCATGAAGAAGCTGGCGTTCCCCAACATGCCCAAAGGCGGGTTCGACTTTGTTCTGCTCAGTGAGCGCGCCAAGAACATCCTGTTGAAGAATGCCGCGCCCAGCATGTTTCTTCAGGGCCAGATTCTCTGGCTTGGCCTGCCGACGAAATTCATGGAATACGAGAGACGCAAGCGGGAGGTTGGCGTCTCACGCTGGACCTTTGCCAGGAAGTTGACGATGCTGATTGACGGGATCATGGCGTACTCGTTCTTCCCGATCCGCCTCATTTCGGCGCTGGGCGTACTTTTTGCGTCCCTCGGGTTTTTCTATGCGTTGGTGGTGTTCTTCTCCAGGTTGTTGCTGGGCAATCCGGTCCAGGGCTGGGCGCCCTTGATGATTGTGGTGCTGGTGCTGGGCGGTTTCCAGATGCTCATGCTGGGCGTCATCGGCGAGTACCTATGGCGCACCCTCGCCCAGGTGCGTAACAAGGACCTGTATGTGATAGATGCCGTTTACGACGATCAGACCGAGGGCGGGAACACGACCTAGCCTGGATGCCGGCGGCGGAGTGTGTCGTGAGCGATACGCAATGTGAAAACATCGTCGTCGTCGGCTCCTCAGGCCACGCGAAGGTCGCTATTGACATCATCGAACGGGAAGGCAAGCGCCGAATCGTGGGGTTGCTTGACGCATTCCGAAGCGCGGGCGAGAGCGCCTGCGGCTACAGGATTCTGGGGCGGGAAGAGGATCTGCCGGCTTTGGTGCGGCGGGAGAAAATCCAGGGGGGCTTCATTGCTGTCGGCGATAACTGGAAACGGTTTCAGGTCGTGCGCAAGATACTGGCGCTGCTGCCGGACTTTGTGTTCATCAGCGCAATCCATCCGTCCGCTGAGGTGGCGCGCGGAGTGACGATTGGGCGAGGCTCCGTGCTGATGCCCGGCGCCATCGTTAACACCGAGAGCCGGATAGGGGAGTTCGTCATCGTGAACACGAAGGCTTCGCTCGACCACGATTGCGTGATGGAGGAGTTCTCCAGCTTGGCCCCCAACGCTACGGCAGGCGGCAGTGTGCGGATCGGCGCTTTTTCGGCGGTGTGCCTGGGCGCCAACATCGTGCATAAACGCCGCATCGGGAAGCACACGGTCATTGGGGCAGGGGCGCTTGTCCTGGAGGACATACCGGACTTCTGCGTCGCGTACGGCGTTCCTGCGAGGATCGCGCGAAAACGAAGTGAAGGCGAGGAGTACCTGTGAGGGTCGCGCCTTTGTGCGGCGAAACAACACCTGGGTGGGGCAGGATGGTTCTGTGGGGTATTCTCGCCGTTGCTGCGGCGCTTCGTTTCTGGGGCATCCGGTACGGCCTGCCTTATGTCTATTATCCGGACGAGGCCGAGATCATCAATCGGGCTGTTGCCATGGGGTCGGGCGACCTTAATCCCCATTCCTTCGTCTACGGCGCCCTGCCCATGTATTTTCTCGCGTTCTTCTACGGCGTTTCATTCGTGGTGGGTTACATCGGCGGATGGGTCGGTTCCACGCACGAATTCGCCTTGCTTTTTGTTACCGATCCCTCGTACTTTTACCTGAGCGCGCGGACAATCGTGGCGCTGCTCGGCGTTGGCACGGTGGCGTTGGCCTACGTCCTGGGAAGAAAGCTGTTCGACTGGCGGGTTGGTCTGGCGGCCGCCGGGCTGTTGGCGTTGCAGCCGGGGCACGTGAACTTCTCTCACTTCACGAAGGCCGAAGTCCCACAGGCTTTCTTTATTGCGCTGACGCTGCTGGGCGCGCTGTCTGTCCTGGAGAAGGGCGGCGCAAGGCGATATCTTCTCTCGGGTGTACTAGCGGGGATATGTGCGGCCATCAAATTTCCAGGCTGCCTGGTCTTTGCCTCGGTCTTTGCTGCGCACGCATTCCGGAGCTGGGGGGGGGTATGCGCTGGGGGCTGCTGCTGGACCGGCACATCTGGTTCGCGGGCGTTGCCATGGTCGCAACGTTCCTGGCCGCCAACCCATATGTGCTGCTCGACTATCCCAGCTTTCTGCACTTCCTCTCTCAAACCGCCCGGATAAGCAGCGCGGTGTGGGTCGGCGGCCAGGAGACGGCTGCGTATGGGTGGATACTGATAAGCGCGGCAAGCCAGGGCTACATTCTGACAGCCGGATGCTTGATTGGCTTTGTGTACTATGCAATCAAACGAAGGCCCGAACACGTGGTGGTTCTCGCCTTTGTGCTGGTATTCTGTATTGTTGTGGGCGGGCAACAGGTTCAGCAGCCGCATTGGCTCATACCGATACTCATCTGCGGCATGGTCTTTGCCGGAGCGCTGTTTCGCGACGCTGTTCATGGTTGTTTGCGTTCGGCCCGCCAGACGGATGGGCGGGCTGCTTTCGGATGGCTTATTGTGCTGCTGGCCGTGGTCGCCGAAACGCTGCCTCGTTGCGTGGTACAGGACTGGTATCTGACCCTGCCGGACACACGCACGCTGGCAAAGGAGTGGATTGAGGAGAACATCCAGCCGGGGTCCTCCATCCTGATGGATCGCGGGAGGTTCATTGCGGGCTACACTGCCCCCATCCATCCGAACGCTGCGACGATCGAGCGGTTGTATCTGAAGAATGACGCCCCCCAAAGCGGGGCGAAAGGATTCCGCGAGGTTCACGCCTCCGCGTACTTCCAACTCCTGATGGAGGCGACAAGGAATCAGAAGACGTATAACATCATCCCGGTGCTGCACGACATCCACGGCGGCCAGGTGGCGACGATGCAGCGTCCGCTGCCGGTAACGCTCGACGAGGGCATTCGGCAAGGCGTCAGGTATGTGATTACCAGCAGCGCATTCAGCGAGCGCTATTTCGCTCCCGACCAGACAGCATCGAACTTGGAGTACTCGCGGCCGTTCGTGGAACTGTACCAGAGCATCGAGCGACGCTGCGTGCTGCTCAGGGAGTTTGCGCCGGCAGTCTATAAGGTGCAGGGACCGGTGATCCGCGTGTACCAGGTTGGGCCGGGACGCTAAGGCGGGGGCTGCACGACACCGCGTCCGGGCCCCTCGATGCCGCTTGCAGTGCCGGGACGACTGTGGTATGGTGCTTGTGCCGTTCCAACTAAATGAATCCACGCGCCCCGATCCTGGCTCCGCGTGCCCCGTCCCTGGCACCGCCAGGAGCGGGGTCAGGGACGGGGCGCGACCACGTGATGCATGGTTCTTATTCGCCAGAAAAACCCTAGGCTGGCCCTGGCCTTCCAGATAACAAGTTGGAACGGCACTTGTCGGCCATGGCCATTCAAGATCAGGAGGGTACAGTGCTCCACAAGCGGAGGATAGGGCGCAGCGGTTTGATGGTTGTTCTGATGGGCGTGCTGGCCGGCTGCGGCAGCGGTATCGAGGTGAAGGTCAGTCGCCCGTTGGATGCAACGGCAATGAAGAGGATTGCCGTTGTGGAATTCAAACACATCGTCTATCAGGATGACGTGGCCGACAGCGTGACGTTCGGTAAGGCAACGAGCAGCAATTCGGGGAACATTGTGGCCAGCGCCGTGGCGCAGGCGCTCCGGGATGCGGCGTTGCTTGGTTACGAAATTTTGCCGCGCGCGCAGATTGTGGAGACGCTTAGGGGCAAGGGCATTAAGCCTGAGGACGTGGGCGTCGGCAACGTCAAGGAAGTAGCCGATGTCCTGGGAGCGGACTACCTGGTGGTGGGCAATGTGGAGCGGTTCGAGTCGGGTTTTTTCATGATGGTCGAAGCGGCGACGGTTGCGTATTCCGCGACGTGCCTGGAGGCAAGTACGGGCAAGGAGGTGTGGCGCGTCAGCGGGAAGCAGACTCGCCTCTACGAGTATGAAGACCGTGTGGCTGCCGTCATCGCCGAAGAGGCCGTGAAGAAGTTGCGGGCGCAACTTAGCGGTCCTGCGCCCCCGCCCCCGCCCAAACCAGCGCCAAAGGCGACCGGTGGGACGCCTGCCAAGAGCGGTCAGCCCTCAAAGGCGCCCAAGATTTGGGCAAAGTAGATGGTGTGCTGGGCCTCGACCGGTTGTTTGCGGTGGCGCGGCGTCAGGATCATGTGGGGCGGGCGCTGCGCGTGGTAGATGCGGCATTCGAGGTTGAAGGCGCATTGGCCGATCGAGGGCGGGCGCACGAATTGCGAGGGGGTCGCGGTTAGGCCGCACGCCGCAAATTTGTCCAGGTCGCGTCCGGACTTTGTCCCGCAAACATAGCATGCCTGCTCCATTCCCGCCCTGGGAACGCCGAGGACGAACTCCGGGACCTGATCGAGAAGCTTGAACGTATGGGTCGCCGGGCGGATGGCGATGATGGCCATCGGGTAGTCCTCGTAAGACCAGCCGAAGAATCCCCAGCCGATGGTCATGATATTGGGCTTGTTGTCGGCGCCCACGGCGGTGACGAGGATGCCTTCTCGCTTCATGCGCCGGTACGTTTCGGCGAGGCAATCGGAGAATCGCCGGTCATCGCGGAGGATGTTTACGGGCTGGGTCATATGGTGCCTCGTCAAGGGGCTGGCTATGCAAGGCCGAGCTTTTCAAGGTCCTCGTCGCTCATCCCGAAGTAGTGGCCAAGTTCATGGATCAGTGTGGTTCTGAGTTCGTGTTCGACGTCTTCGTCAGTGCGGCAGTGCGCTTCGATGGGTTTTTGAAAGATCGTGATTCGGTCGGGCATGGTGCCGCCGAAGTCATGGCCGCGCTCTGTCAGAGGCACGCCCTGGTAAAGTCCGAGCAGTATGGTTCCGCCGCGAAGCTCAAGCGAGCGCATCTCCTCGCGGGTCGGCCGGTCGCGGACTTCAATGAGGACATTGTCCAGCTTGTCCTTGAATCTGGCGGGCAGGTCATTAAGGATGCGTTCGACCGCCCGCTTAAATTTGTCTCGTTCCATGAGAAACGCAACGTCTCAGAGGACGTCTCCTAACGGGCGCTTGCTTCGAGTCCTTTGAGGTAGAGGATTCCGTTGCGGATCTTCTCCTCCGTGGACTCGCCTCGGGAGAAATCCTCGGAAGAAAGATATCCCTTGTAACCCAGGGCTTTGAGGTCTTGGATAACCTCGGCCCAGTCCACGATGCCGCCCTGGAGTGTGGCGGCCGAGGGCTGCCAACGGGTGCGCCCATCCGGCAGGCTCTCCGCGATGTCCCAAGCCGTGTTCTTGACATGGACGTGCGCGAGCCACGGCCCAAGCAGTTCCATGCCCAGGCGCCAGTTCTCCATGCCTTCGTAAATCATATTCCCTGGGTCGTGGATGACGCCGACGTACCTGGGGTTGAAGTGCGATACGAGGCGGTGGGCCAGCGCGGCGCTGGGCGTGATGTTGCCGAAGTGTATCTCAATGAGGGCCTTGACGCCGTACTTCTCCGCGAGCTTCTCCACGGCGCTGAGGTCGGCGAGAGTTTCCGAGAAGATCTCGTTGTAGTCGCGGGTGCGGTTGTAGGCCGGAACGCCGACTCGGCAGGACGGTGCGCCCATGATCTGAGCGCCTTCCATCACGCGGCGGATGAACTCGATCTCCTTGATGTGAAGGTAGGTCGCGAGGTTGCAGATCTCCAGGTTGTTGTCGGCGGAGATGCGGTGAACTTCCTTGGCCCGCCCGACGACTTCTTTGGGGGGAATATGTCCCTGGTCGTGAACGCGCCATTCGACGCCGTCGTATCCCCAGGCTTTGAGATTTCGCGCGACATCGGCGATCGTGTGGTCCGGCATGATGACGGTGAAGACGCTATACTTCATGGTTGACCTCCCTCGGCTGCGAACATGGCCTTGGCTGGATTATACCAGTGGTTCGTGAAAAAAGCATTGTTAGTTCCGGGGCTTCTTGCGTGGCGGCGGCTTGGCAAGCCCCTGGTCGGCGGGCTTCTTGTCTGTTGTCGCTGTCTTGGGGGACGACGCCGGCGCCGGGACCGGGGTCTCCGCTGCCGGGGCGACAACCGGCGGGGCGACCGCCGGCGCCGAAGCGGCGGGCAGAAGCCCGGTTTCGCTCAGAAGAACATATGGATGGCCGGCCAGGTCCAGAGCCGTGAGAAGTTTCCCGTTGCCCTTGTCAATCACGACAAAGGGTTTGTCGGCCCTGTCGGTTGCCGCGACCTTGAGTGTGTTCTCAAAAAGCCGGAAGGACATGAGGTGGTGGAGGGTGTCGAGTACCCGGACCTGGCATACAACGATTGTGCCCTTCCCGACCCGGGCCAGGGCGAGGGCCTTGGGTTCGGAATGGTGTCTCCATTCCTTCTCGCCGCCGCCGAGTCCGTTGGATATAACCTCCGGGCCGGATACGGTCTTGGGCAGCCGGAAGTCGCGCACGACGCCCTCAAGCAGGGGCGTCACACCGGTAAGCTTGCAGGCGCGGTACCGTTCGCCGGTGGCGGCGAGCTTTCCGGGCAGCCATGAAAAATCGAAGTCCTTGGGCGCGCTCTGGGCGAATATGACGAGGGGCAGGCCTTCAGATACGCGGTCAACGAGGACTCGCTTTATCTCGGTGGGGAGGGCATTCAGGGCCTTTGCCTGGGAGCCGACAAGCATGGCGGCGTAACGCTCCGGGGACAGGTCGCGGCGAGCGAGGTCCTTGAGACCGGTCGGGTCGTCGGAAGCGGGAGCGGATGAGGCGGGCCAAGGTTCGACAACAAGGTAGGGTCGCTCGAGTTCGACAGTGGGATACCGTGTGCCGTTGCCTACGCCGTCAATGGCTTCGATGGCATACAGAAGTCCTTCGCTGCGCACGGGAAGGGTGGCAACATATTCACCGGCGACGGGGCGCATGGGGATGGGGCGCCAGTCGGATTCTGACGGCAGAGGTTTGTGCCAGAGGACGACGGAAGCTATTTGCGCCTTGTCTGTAACCTTGGCGGCGACTCGCAATTCCTTCATGCCGCCCGGGAGGTCCCTGAGTTGGGGCTGGGCGGGAATGATCTGTGGTCCTTGTCGGTCATCGGTGATGAGGACGGCGAAGGGGTCTTGGTCGCCGCGAGCGGGGTATCGCGCCCATTTCTTGCCGTAAGTCACTTCAATGTAATAGTGGAGTGTTTGGCCGGGGGTCCAGGTTGAGCCGAGGTGCATTTCGTAAACGTTGGCGCTTGTCTTGGACTTGCGCAGGAAGGTTTTTTCCCAGGAGGCCGCAGAGCTTTGCCGGTACGTGAGGGAGACATGAAGCGGTTTAGCCCGCGATGCGATGGTGGCGGATATCTGGAAAGGCTTTCCGACCGAGGCGCGCCGCGGCGGAGTATGGGCGATGTAAACGGTGTTTTCGTCACCGAGGACGGATTGTTCGAAGTGTTTGCGGGCCTCATCGGCGATTTGCGCGTCTTTCTCGAGCTTCGGCAACTCGTTTTGCCAATGGAAGGCTACGCTGTGCATACACAATGTATCAATGAAGGGGCGGTAGTGGCGGGCGGTGACGGAGGCAAGTTCCTTCCAACCCCGGTGGGCCAGATCTGTGTGGGCCTTGGCCAAGTCCACGTACCCGATGTCGCCGGTAGCCTCATAGGTGGCATAGGCGACGCCGGCGCGAATCTTGCTGGCATAGTAAGCGGCTAGGTGGGCGAGCGCGGCGGCGTCCATTGAGATGCAATGGAATTCCGACTTTGCGGACTCGGAAGTCGGTAGTGCCTGGCTCGCGGCTGCCGTTTGGCGCGTGCCTGGCACTAGGGAGGCCGTGCGCTGGAGAAGGTGCTTGGCGAGGCGCTCGAGTCTGTCGGCGTTCTCCAGGGGGCTGACTTTTGCGGTGGGTCTGCCCGTGATCTGCCGTGTAACGTATTCCTGCGGGGACTGCATGACGAAGGTGTCGAAGGGCTGGCTGTGGGCAAATTGCCGAAGATCGCCGCCGGTTTGAAGTTCGCTGGCGGTGGTGCGATGGTCCGGACCTGGGCAATGCGACTGGAGGATGAGGGGGACGACATGACTCATCTCGCAGAGGAGTTCAAAGACTCGCGGGCCGCCTTTTTCACCGAAGCGGTGCCTGAACTCGGTGCTCCAGGCGCTATGAGGTGTGTCCGGGTCGTACGCGATGCGGCCCCAGAGCATATGCCAAAACCAGTCGCGTTGGTGTACCCATTGGAAGTAGTCATGTCCGATGTCGGTGCGATGAAAATAGTCGTGCTGGGGATAGTATGCGTTCATTGGTTCGACCACCAGGCCGGCGACGCCGTCGAACACTGCGGCGCGGACGGCGCGCTCGACAAAGCGGGGGTCGCCCCAGTGGAAGATGCGATGGGTGCCGTTGGCGCGAACATGCCAGAGAACGCGATATGGGCGGGGAGGTTGGAGGTATGTCTGATAGGAATAATCGCGCCACCCGGCGAACCGGCCGCCGGCGACGACGTAGGGTGCGCCGAGTTGGTCGGCGTTATAGTCTATGAGGAGGTCGAAGCGGCCTTGATAGGCCTTGGCGAGGCTTGCGATTCCGTGGGGCGTGGCGCCCCGGGTATGCGTATATAGTACGACCTTGCGTTTGGCGTCGGCAACAGCGGGGAGGTAGGTGTTCTTGTAGAACTCTTCGTCTCGGCCGGATTCTCCGATGCGGAACCCGATGGCGGCGAGGTCGGGACAGGCGGTTAGTATGCCGGCTACGGCTTGCCGGCAGTAGGCGGCTAGCCCGGCGGGTAGTGCCTGGCTCGCGCCTGCCGTTTGGCGCGTGCCTGGCACTAGGGCGCTGTAGTTCATCAGGCCGACGCGAATCCCCCGCTCTTTGGCGAGGGCTGTGATGGTGTTGAGCATGGCCAGGTTGCGCGCTGCGTGGGTGTCCGCAGCGGAGTGGGGCTGTGTGAGAAAGTAAGGGTGCATGTTAGTAAAGGAGGTCTTGACAATGTCGTACATGCCATGGAGGTCGAGGAAGTTGATGCGGGACCGGGCGAGCAGATCGAGGTAGCTGCGCCAGAAATCCTCGGAATGGAACCACCAACCCTTGGATCCTGCCGCTGGTCCAGCCGTCTCGCCAGGCTGGGGGAGGGTGAGTAGGGGACTGACGCCGCGCACTTCGAGGAAGGGGGTCTTGACGATGCGGCGGAAAGGTTTGGCGGGGTCCACGCGATTTTGGGGCAGCATCTCGGCAAGTTCAAGAAGCCCGTACATGGCGCCGGTGGGGTCGGAGCCGGCGAGGACGAGCGTGCGACGGTCCTTGCGGACATATTCGGCGGCGGCGAAGGATTCGGGTTTCGTGAGGGCGGGCAGCTTCGCGGCGGAGGTGTAAGGTTCGAGCCACGGTTCGCGGCCTGCGACGCCGACAACAAGGCGAAAACGCGCATCGGCTGCCGGTCCCGGGCCGATCCTGCTGCCTGGTCCTGCCGCTGGAGAAACATATCGGGGGACGAGGTTGGCGCTTTCCATGGCGCTGAGAAGGTTGGCAAGGCCAAACTTGAGCGGCCCCTCAGGGGCAGGATTGCAGATGAGGGCGACCTCGACCTTTTCGCTCGATCGTGTGCAGTCGAACCGGTCGAAGCCCAGGAGGGAGGTTGCGAGGACAGCAAAGAAGACGGCTCGAGGCAGTGGTTTCACGCTGAGTCTCCGGTCAGTCCGACCGCACGGGCTGCGGGTTCGTGGGGCATTGTAGGCGGGGGATGTGTGGGGGTCAAGGAAATTACCGGGAGGCCGTGGAGTTACATGTGGGAATGGAGTATGCAAGTGTAAGGCGGAGAGGTCTTGCCATATTTTTCCCTTACAGAAGGCGTGCACGGGAAATATAATTGTGGAGGGGGGGTAGTTATTCTGCTATTGGTTGTTCCGCGAAGTCCGTCCGGCTTGGGAGAGGTGTGTCGTCCGGGGCAGGTGGTTCATCTAGAGACGTTGGTAAAGGAGGGCCACGGTGTTGAGAAAACGGCGCAGTGGAGCGCGTAGGGACGCCAAGCCTTATCCTCCCGTCCCTGAGCAGGCTGCCCGAATTCAAGCATTTTGCCGCGTGGCCAGAGATTTGGGCGCTGTGGATGCAAAGGTTATAAGCCCCAAGGATGTCATTACCGCCGCGTGGGTGCGGTGGAAATGCCGTTATGGATGCTCCGAGTACGGAAGGCACTTGAGCTGTCCCCCTTATTCGCCCACTCCGGAGATGACGCGCAAGGTGCTCGACGAGTACGAGGCGGGGATCCTTATCCGCGGCGGGCGCACCGCCCCGCTGCGCGAGATTGGGGCGGAACTTGAACTGAAGTTGTTCCTGGCGGGTTACTACAAGGCGTTTGCGCTGTTGTGCGGGCCTTGCAGCCTCTGTGGAACTTGTGTGGTTGTCTCTGAGAGCCGAGGCGTGGCGCTGGAAGCGGGTGACGTAAGTGGAAAAGCCGATGGGAAAGCTAGTCCGAAGCGGCGCCTGCTGGTTGGGGGGTGCAGGCATCCAGAGAGGGCGCGGCCGGCCATGGAAGCCGCAGGGATTGACGTGTTTGCGACGGCAAGGGCCGCAGGTTTTCCGCTAGAAGTCATCTCATCCGCCGAATGCAAACAGAATTACTACGCCCTCGTGCTGGTGGAATAGGCGAGGTCAGGCAGGTAGTGCCTGGCTCGCGCCTGCCGTTTGGCGCGTGCCTGGCACTAGTAACCAAGGCTGCGCAGGTACTCGCGGTTTACCTTGGCGGTGTCGGCAGGCCCGTGATTTGTGCAGCGATCCTGCTCGACGCTGACCCATCCCTGGTAGCCGCACGTCGCCAGGCCGTCGAGAACGGCCTTCACATCCAGGCCGAGATTGCCTTTGCCTAGCTCCTCGAACCAGGCGTCATTGCCTTGCCCGAACTTGTGTTCCCAGCGGCTGTACTTGGACGGGTCTTTGGCGCGTGTGTCCTTCAGATGCACGTGGGCGATG
The DNA here is from genome assembly GCA_964409935.1 of uncultured Planctomycetota bacterium. GTDB lineage: Bacteria > Planctomycetota > Brocadiia > JAADGH01 > CAYPFP01 > CAYPFP01. The sequence goes on from CAYPFP010000092.1 coordinate 12,951, forward strand.
CGATTCGCCCACTTGTTCAGCACCTTGATGGGATTGCAGTTGGCAGCCAGGAGGTGTCCGGTGTCAAAGAGCAGATAGAGGTCGGGTACCGCCGGAAGGAGGGAGTCGGCATCCTTCCCGGTCTCTATCATGGTGTTGAGATGGGCATGATGGAAGCCCTTGAGACCATAAGCCTTTGCCAGTTCGCAGTTAGGGCGAAGCCATTCGGCGGCTCGCCGATAGTCGTCGGGTGTGGGGGACTTGCCGCCGTACTGGTCCCGTCGGGCGGCGGGAACCTCGGCTGCAGTGTTGCCTACGATGAGGTTGTACTTGAAACGCTCTTCTGGATTTGTGGCGCCGATGTTGACCAGATGAAGGCCCAGTCTTTTTGCGGCCACGGCGAGCTTCACAAATTCATCGGGGGTGTTGGCGCTAAAGCCCTCCACGCCGTCGTGCCCGGCGGCGGCCACTTCGCGCATGACCTTCTCGGGTTCTCTGAGGTGTTCCCCGGCCCACTGGATCGTATGGCATGCAATCCGGAAAACCTTGCCCATCTCATATCTCCAAAATGTGTTTCGGGGGGTGCGGCTTGACTTCCAGACGCAGGAGAGCCTACAGCCATCGGCTCGACGAGTCAACAGAAAAGGGAGCGCAGGTTCTTGATTCGGCAATGTGCGGGACGTAGAGTACGCGTACTCTAGAGTACGCGTGTGGCGGAAGTCGTGAAGTGAACTCGGGAGAGTGACCAATGTGCAAAGAGGAAACGTGCTTCAACGGCTTGGATGTTGCGCTGCAGGCTCCTCCGATCGTGACTGAACCGGGAGAGCAGTACGCAGACAACAAAAGGATGTTCCAGGGAATTCCGGGCATTGAGCGGGCGCCCAACGGGAGGCTCTGGGCGACGTGGTACAGCGGCGGTACGACCGAAGGTCCCGATAATGTCGTGTTACTTGTGACAAGCGACAATGGCGGGCGGACGTGGTCGGACATCAGGTTGGTCATTGATCCTCCGGGGCAGGTTCGCGCTTTTGACCCCTGCCTGTGGCATGACCCTGAAGGGAAGCTGTGGCTGTTCTGGGCGCAGGGATACTCCTGGTGGGATGGACGAGCGGGCGTCTGGGCTATGACGACGGGGGATTCGGGCTCAGAGAAGCCGAGGTGGTCGGGTCCGAGGCGTTTGTGCAACGGCATCATGATGAACAAACCCACGGTGTTGTCGAGTGGGGAGTGGCTGTTGCCTGTGGCGGTATGGATACACAAACCGAAGTTGACTGACAAGGCCTCGCCCAGTTTCGACCTTGGGAGCGAGGTGGGCGCAAACATCGTCTGCTCGACGGACAGGGGCGCAACCTGGGATCTTCGGGGCCAGGCTCAGGTGCCGAAACGGGTTTTCGACGAGCACATGATAGTGGAACGGCGGGACGGGAGTCTGTGGGTCCTGGTGCGGACGGAATACGGCATGGGGGAGAGTGTCTCAAGGGATCGGGGCAGGACGTGGAGCGGCGGGCAACCGTCGGGCATTCCTCATGTCAACAGCCGCTTCTTCATCCGGCGGCTGCGTTCAGGGCGGCTGCTGCTGGCGACGCACAATCCGCCGGACGGGAAGAGTCGTTCTCATCTATGGGCATTCCTGTCGAATGATGACGGAGCGTCATGGGCCGGCGGGTTCCCGATTGACAACCGCGCCGGCGTCTCGTATCCGGATGGAATTGAGTCGGCGCGCCCCGTTCCTGGCGGAGCCTGGGGCGGGGCGGATGGGACGATACACATAATCTACGACTTCTCGCGCACCGGCGATAAAGAGATCCTGATGGCGACGTTTACCGAAGACGATGTAACTCAAGGTCAGTGCGTATCGGACAAAGCTCGCATGAGGGTGCTTGTGAATAAGGCAACCGGCCCAAATCCGAGGGCATGACAAGGCGGCTTTCCGGAACAGCCGATGGTGTCGTGACACAAAGACCTATGTCAGTTCCTTCGTCCAGGCCTTCTCGATACGGAGCAGTTCTTTACGTTGAGAGGGCGACATGATACTGCGCTTGGGAAGGTCCCGGAGTTTGGCTACCCTCTGGCGGGCGGCGTCGAGGATGCTGGGGCTGCCCGCGGCCTCCCACGCGCTTCGGGCGCGGCGGTTGGTGACGCGTGGGAAGTAATATTCCTTCTTGAAGTGCTCCAGGGTGTGCGGGTGCTCCAGGTAGCTGCCGCCGCGACCAAGTTGCTTGATGACGGCGGTCGCAAGGGTTTCATCGGTGACACTTATTCCCGCCTGTGCGCGGCGTAGTGCGCCTGCAATGTCGTTGGCGATGACGGCCATCTCCAGGGACATGCATTTCGTGGACTCCAGATTCCCTATACCCCAGACGATGTTGACGCGGCTCAGGACATGGAGCAGGCCCGTGAGGACGTTCTCGTATGCCGCGCCGGCATCGGGCAGGACGCTTTCGGTGTTGAGCCAGGCCGCGCTGGGGAGACCGTGGAAGGCCGCGATCTCGGCGCCTGCGGCCTGAAGCAGGCCGTTCTCGACGCCGCCGGTACGCATGACGGCGGTCTGCATGTCAAGGATGTGCGCGAAACCCATATTGAAAACGACAGGGCGACCCGGCTCGAGGGACTGTACGAGAACGACGCCGCTGAGGGCTTCGGCGTTGGCAAGCACCAGTTCGCCGGCCAGCGTGACGGGGGCGGTGACGCCGCCGGCAGGCTCGGCGTTAATCATGAGAGGCACGCGGTGGCCGGAGCTTTCGCGGAAGGCATTGACGGCGAGGTCGGACCAGCGCAGGGGGCTGACGCAGGTGTAGCCGAGGCTGAAGATGGGCGCCTCGGCAATCGTCTTGCCGTCGAGGAGAACGTGGGCGGCCTCGATCATGCCTTTGGTTTCGCGAGGATTGTAGATGCAGGGGCGGATGTGTTTGAGACAGTTTTCGGCGATGAGGCGCATGCCGGCCAGTCCGCGCACCGGCGGCGGGACGTCGGCCAGGCACGTGCTTACCATGGCATGCACGTGTTCCAGGCCGTCCACAACATGGACGAGGTCTGCGAAACGGTGAGTATCTATAGGCTCAACGCCAGAATCGGTAGCGAGGTTGACTGCATTGCCGGTCCAGAAGACGCTGGAGCCGCCGGCGGCCAAGAGCGTCGTGGCGCCGTCGAGGCTCTGTAGCCTGACCTGACGCGGGCATTGTCCTAGGGCAGCGTTGACAACATCAGGCGAAATTCGAACCGCTCGCGGGCTGTCGCCCGGCGCGCAACCATGTTCCAGCAGCAGCCTGACGGCGGCGTCATCGTCCACTTGGATACCGACCTCCCAAAGGATTCGCAGGCTTTCCTCGTTGATACGCTGTATGTCGCGGGACGTTAGCAGGGGCATGGCTTTTCCTTTAGTGGAGACGCTCGGCGGAGTCTGACAGCCACTCAAGACCAAAGCGGGCGAACGTAATCTTCTCATATGGGAGCTTCTCGCCGCGCTCATACAGGCACGCAGCGGTCATGTCGGGCAGCTAGTGCCTGGCTCGCGCCTGCCGTTTGGCGCGTGCCTGGCACTACGTAAAGAGTGCGCGCCGATACGTCGGGCGACGGCACCCGCAACGGGCGGGAGCCTGGCACTAGTGAGGCCAGCTGTGGTCTCAACAACCTGACATTCGTCGGTGTTGGGGCCTACTGTTCCTCCAAGTTTCCAGGAAGCGCCGTGGTCGTCGCTGTAGATCATGTGAGAGTAAATGGCATTCCCGACTTTGTGGTCGCAGGGGATAAGCAGGCGCCCGCCCGAAAGCTGGACGGCGTGTCCGGGGCCGGTTGCGTACCATCCCCACGCCGAAGGCTTCACGTCACGGGTAATCTCGACCGGCGTTGACCAGGACTGCGCGTCGTCGCTGCTCTTGGTGACGAAAACCGGGTCATTGTTGCGGCAGAACAGAAGCCAGATCATACCGGTATTCCGGTCCACGACAGGGCAGGGATTTCCGATGGTGTTGGCGCCGTCGTCCCAGACGATCCGCATTGCCCCCCATGTGGTTCCATTGTCGGGGCTGCGCTTGAGGACGATCTCAATGTTGCCATAGTCGGCCCGGCTGTTCTTCCGACCCTCGCAGAAGGCGAGGACGGTTCCATGTCGTGAGACGATAAGGGCGGGGATTCGATACGTGTGATAACCGTCCTTACCGGACTCGAAGACATCGGTCTGCGTTAATGAGAGGCCTCGGCCTCGTTCGTCGAGATCCTTCATGCATTTCACCTCCAACGGCTTCCCGAAAGAGCCTGCCAATAGAAACGACAAGCGAAAGTACGGCAGCACCCGTGACGTTGTCGCGCATAGGTCAGGGCCTGATAGAAACAATGACGCCGTCGGCGGTGGCGGCGAGTACGCTATCCATGGACTTGTCGAAGGCAAGCGCGGCGATGCCGGCTGAGCCGGAAACAGCGACGCCTTCCACGCTTCCCGAGGCTGTCCCGCCAGACGGATGGCGGGCGTTGAGAATGTAGACATTGCCGCGTCGTGTGCCGACATAGACTCTTGCATGACCGTTACCCGGCTGAGCGGCCATGAGGGTCGTGATTCTCTCGCCGACGTTCTTGTACCAGGCGATAGAGGCGGCAATGGAGCGGTCTGCCCGCCCGGGGGCAACGGATATCCCCACCACTCCGCAGGTATCGTCGGCGGCAACCAGGATTGGAGAGCGTGTGGGGTCTGTGATGAGAGCGTCCATGGCTATGAAGGAACCGGAGAGCGTTCCGCCGGCTTGTTCCTGTCGTTTCTGATCGTGGTTGAGGAAGCGGATTTGATTGGCGCAGCGGCAGAGGATATGTTTGCCGTGCCCGGCCCCGAACAGAGGTATGGTGAGAACGGAGCAGGGCGTGTCAATATTGAGTCCGCCATGGTCGCCCGGTCCGTCCCCAGGCATGATGAGGTTGCCGAGGGCGTCGTACACAACGGCGAGGGGGTAGCTGGTCATATACAGCGCCGTGATCTCAGGGCGGCCGTCTCCGTTGAGGTCGGAGACGTCGCCGGCAACGAAGTCTCCGCTAACGCGGCCCCTGCGCAGGGCCATATACTTCTCCCACTTGACGGTGCCGTCGGCATTAAGGACATGAAGCCAGTTGGCGCCCGCCACGACGTTCTTCTTGGCGCCGGGGCGGCCAGTCCGGTCAAGGTCGGCGATTTTCACGTAGTCAACCACTGGAGGGAGGGAGATGGAGTCTTCGGACTTCGCGCATCGGAAAGACCACTGATGTTTGCCGTTGGCGTCCAGGAGATGGACCTGCTCGTCCATTGCGCCGATGGCTATCTCTGGAAGACCGTCGCCATTGAGGTCTGCCGCGTCGAGACAACGGACAGGCTGTTTGGTGGGAAAATGCCATAGTCGGCGGCCGTCGGAGCGGTAGGCATGGACTCCGTCGTCTGCGCCGACGAGCCATTCACAGGCTTTATCGTTGTCCAGGTCCGCGAGCCGGAAAGCAGTCAGGGCGATGGCGGCGGGGCGAGAGTTGTTGGCAGGGGGCGTCTCGTTCGAGAGTCGGACTTGCCGCGTAGGAACCTCGTGAATTCCGGGAAGGGCGAAGGAGCCGCCAGCCTGGGCGTCTGCTTGGCGGCGGTGTTGTCGCGCGGCGGCCAGAGATCGAGCCGCAAGGTTGGGAAGCCGAAGCGTCTTCTCCTCGGCGCCGGGGAGCAGTGCAACGTTGGCTGAAAGCGCAAACATGTTGGCTGTGCCCAAATCGCCCGGAATCCGGCCGACCCCTACGAGGGTCTCCTGGCCTTCGTCCAGAACGATGGCACAGTTCTCGGATGTGTGAGCAAGCCGAATCCGTTCCAGCCCTTCAGGCGAGTTCGAGGCGGCGAGCAGATTTACAAAACTGATGGTCTCTCCAGGTTTGAGGGGACGGGCCTTGTCCTGCTGTAGTATCCTGGCCTTTGGCTCGGCATAGGGATAAAAGGTCTTCCATTGCGAGTCGGTGAAGGCATACTCCTCAACAGAAAGCGCAGCCGTGCTGTCGGTTACGACTTGGAAGTGTTTGTCTTGCTGAGACAGTCGGAAACCGTCGGCGCGGACTTGGACGTTGCCTAACGCACGGAAGGAACATCTGGCAAAGTAATCGCCGGGCTTTGTAGCGGTGACGGTGTCGAGGATAAGGAAATACCTGCCCTTCCGCCAGAAGATTGCTCGTTCCCAGTTCATGAAACGAGTGCGAGTAAGGGCGAAATCCTTGGAGTCCACAAAGTCGAGGAGTTCGGCGAGTTCTTGTTTTGCGAAGCCGCCGACGCCGTCGCAGAGCACTAGAACACCGCTGTGGTCTTTGAAAGCGCGTTGCTGATAGGTGTGATCCACGAGCCACATTCTGCCGTGTGAGGTGAGATTAATGAGGGTGTTAATATCGTCGTGCTTGTGGCCGTGAGGGCCGGGGAGACGGCCCCAACAGCCCGCGCCGTCGAGCAGTAGATATTGGCCCTGGTCAGACCAGTTTTCGCGGAAGACAATCTTATTGAAAAAGCGGGGAGAAACATCTTTCTTTTCCGCGAAGACCGGAGTGGTGCTGCTATCGCCCTTCTGGAGTGGGGCTTCGTAGAGGGGAATGCGAATGAGGCCGGTCCAGTCGGTAGGCTCGCTCGGTACGAGATCAAGATCAAATGCGATGGCGTTCTGGAAGATACGCAAGCCGCATGCGGGCGGCAGTTTGTTGCGAAGTATCCAGGAGAGTTTGGGGTCGCGGTGGAACCAGGCGGCAGGGGCCAGGGCCTCGAAGAATTCGGGGCTGACCAGGCTGCCCTCGTCGCCGAAACCGGTGCTGAATCCCAGATTGTTGATGCATGCCGCTGCGATATACTGTGCGTGATGTCTGGCGATGCCCCTCTTGAAGTAGGACAGGTCCCCGGCGCGGAGGGCGTAGTTCATGCTTGTGGCGGGGCAATAGCACAGATAGCCGGCGGCGTCTTCGGGTATCTGAAAGGTGCTGGCTTGGGCGGAGAAGACGGCCCTGGCGCACCGCATCCAGTAGTCGCTGGCGGCCGAAGGATAGTACTTGTGAAAGTATTGCCATGCGACAAAGGAGTTCATGGCTGAGAAGGTGCCGTGGTTCTCGTCCATAGCCATGAGGGCGCCGTCTTGCACCTGGTTGTGGAATGCGCGGCGTTCGTGGCCGAGAGCGGCGTCGCGTAGCAGGGCGTTAGTGATGTCGAGTCGGTCTTGGTCAGTCCAGACAGGCAGTTCCTCCAGCAGGTCCCATTCAGGAACATGCCATGCGGCGCGCGCCCCCATTTCGTTGGGGGACTCAGGGATGCTCAGCAGGTGGCGGTTGCTGTCGAGGAGTTGTTTGAGGAGGGGGGGAAGTTGGGGATTGCCGGTTCGGAAGTATGTCTGTCCGATTCTGGCGATCTGGCTCGTCAGAGTTAGAAGAGTCTTGCCGGGCTGCGTGTTCCGGAGAGTCTTGCCGGAAGCGTCCATCGGTCCGGCGGCCAGGCCTTCGTTCCGGAGTTGGGTCGCAAACCAGTCCAAGCCCGTATACTGGGGTTGGCGCTTGGAGCTGAGGGAGTCGGTTGGCTCTGGGAAGAAGCGGTACGCCTTCTTTTCGAATTTCGCGAGGATGACAGGTTGGTGGAGGACGAGGCTGGCCGGCGGGCGCAAGCCCGCTCGAGAGATGAAGGTATCACAGAACACATTGACGGCTTGCTCGACACCCGCAGGGTCCGATCCGGCCAGGACGAGAACGTTGATGCCGCGGGCAAAGGGGTCGTGGACGGTGCGGATGGTGTAGCCGCCCGCGCCGGGATAGATGGAGTCCTCCACGACGTAGCGCTGTCCGTAGAGCACGGACAGCAGGCGATTGTTATTGACGTTGCCGAGTGCGACGATGTTCCTGCCGGCGACGGCGTGCCCAGAACGCGTCCCGTTCGTGGCTAGGCCAGGAACGGGACGGGACTCGTTGAGGGCGGCGAAGTCTACAGTCCAGTCGTCGTCAACAAGCTGAGTAGCGTCTGCGACCTCGATTTCGGCTCCGGTGCTGTTGCGGATGGCGGCCAGAAGGCGCGCTGCGGCGGCGCGGTAGGACCGTTGGAAGGCAGGGCGTGGGGCCTTGGCCCAACCATCCGGCATGACCAGCATGCACTTGGCCACGCCTTCGTTGACAAGGACCGTGTGTGGGTAGAGGGTCTTCAGGCGAGTGACAGGGGAAGGCGCAGGCGGAGCGCCCCTGGTCGCGCCGATGGGTAGAAGAGCGCAGAATAGCAGGACTATAGCAGAGATTCTCATGGTTCTCCGCAGAAGATGGCGGCCTGAGAGCGCGTCACCGCCGCGGCGGTTCGCCTCGGCCTGATCGGCTCGAACGGGCTCCGCCGACCCTACTAGGGAAGCGGCGGGCGTATCCCGATGTCGACCGTCGTCCGGCCGGCCGCGAGCACCTTCTTGACGTGAGCGTGTCACCCCGGCGGCTAGCAGGAGAGGGTCGGCTCCGC
>CAYPFP010000093.1:0-21160 GCA_964409935.1 uncultured Planctomycetota bacterium
CGCGTCGCTGGTACGACGCGCCGCGTCGCTGGTACGACGCGCCGCGTCGCTCCAGCCGTCCAGACCCAGCACCTTGTGCTTCGCGTACTCCATCCGGCGGAACTGCCACTCGCCGCCTTCGCCCTTGAACAGAGCATACTCGTCGCCGGGGACGCGCAGTTTTTCCTTCACGGCCTCCGTGAAATAGTTCGCGTGGCGGAGGTCCTCGTAGCTCTTCATGACGGCCGCCAGCCTCGGCAACGCGGGCACCTTGTTTACGGTATCCGGGTCAATGCCCATGATGGAAAGGCCGGCGTCGTTGGCAAGGGCCTTGGCGCACAGATACTCAATATCGTCGGCGAAGGTCGGCTCGCCCTGCGGACCGGTCCAGGTCTTGAAGGCCCACCAACCCAGGTTCGCGGGCAGAAAGATTCGCCGGCAGTTTTCGTTCGCCGCGCAATGCACATCAATGAACTTCTTGTGGCTGCGGGTGGGATGATCCCACGCGCCCATGCGCGAACGCACATACCAGAGGTGATGGTGGAACGTGCTCATCTCCATGATGGCGGGACGCTTCAGGCGCTTGCAGATTTCGAAGGTGAACTTCGCCCCGTAGTGCCAGGCATACTGGCGGCCGGCCACGGCGTCGGAACCGTCGAGGGCGTCCAGGTAGATCATGTCGAAGCCGCACTCGTTGTAGATTTCGGCGGTCTTGGCGGCGACCTCGGCGTAAAGGGTCGAGTCGCCGTCGGGCACGAAGAGGCCGAAGCACTCGCGCAGGTGGTGGACCTTTGCGCCCCGGGCGTGAGGCGCGGGCCGCGTGCCCCAGGCGCCGCGCTTGCACTTGGTGAAGGCGTAGGGCGGCTCCTTGGCGATGTCACTATACGTGATCAGTTCGTCGTCAATCTGCAACGTGACGCTGTTGCGCACGTTGAAACCGGTGATGGCGGACATGTCCTGGGTGGTTTCGTCAACGGGCACGACGACGGCGTCGGGCGTGAGCGGCTGAGAGAGGGTGAAAGAGGCGTCCTTGCCGAGGCGGGGGTCTGGCACGGGCGTCACCCAGGGACAGGCTTTGCTCATGAACTGCGCGTAGGTGTGCAGGCCGGCCTGGATGCCGGCGGCGTGCAGCCGGTCAATCACGGCCTTCAGGCTGGCGCGGCCGCGCGGATAGAGCTTGGGATTAGGCTCGAAGTCGCCGAAGCGGAATGAGGCGCCGCCGTGGAAGTCAATCTGGGTGACGCCCAGACTCCGGGCGACGCGGATCCAGTCGTCCACGGTGTCCTCGGTCAGGTTGGTGAAGTTGAAGAGATAAGAGCCGTAGTTGGCGGGGGAGTCCAACGCCCAGGGACCGCCGATGGCCGATTTCGGCAGGTCCGGGGCAGCGCTGACGACCTCCTGCATCAACCGGCGCAGTTCGGGCTGGGGGCAGCCGATGAGGGCGACCTTCGCGCCCGTAAAGCCGAAACGCGGATAGCACAAGGCCCGCAAACGGCTGTTGGCGCGCGGAAGCTCAAGGACATTGGTCTGCAGGTTCAGGGCCAGGGCGCACGCAGCGAACGGCTCGTCCGGATCGCCCTTCAGCGCGAGGGGGATATCCACAAAGGTGAAGTCCTCCACGCCCTCGCCCTTGAGGGAGACGACCTCGAACACGAAATAGCGTTTCTCAACCGTAACCTTGACGGCGGCGCTGACGCCGGACTCGCCGAATTGCGCCGTGAGGACGCCGTCGGCGAAGGAGGCCGCCGAGGCGGCAAATTCCTTCGGCGGCGCGCCGTTTGCCCCCGCCAGCTTTATGCGGGCGAAGGGCGGCGGCGCCTTGTGGCTGCAATAATCCGCGCCCGTGCGGCGGTCCGTGAAGCAGATGATCCTGCCATCTGCGCCGACCGCATACTTCACGTACTCGTTCTCGATGTTCATGGCTTCCCTCGCCTGAGCCGGAGGGGGCGACAAGGCGCCTCCCAGAGACAACGCCGCGAGACAAACGACCATCACGACGCTCTTGCGCGCGACAGGCATATCGGATCCTCCCATGTGGCCGGCAAGACGGCGTCACCGGCGGAACTGCGCGTGAATCTTGGGCATCAACTCGCTGACCTTGATGTTCTGAGGACACTTCTCCTCGCACTCGCGGCAGGCCGAGCAAGCCCCGGCGCGGGCTTTCTCGGGCATGCAGTTGTAGATGTTGCGGTTGAGGGCAAGCTGATTGCCCTTGAAGACCAGGGCGTCGCTGTAAAGCTGCATGTTGCGCGGGATGTCCACGCCGGTGGAGCAGGGCATACAGTAGCCGCACTGAGTGCAGGGCACCACGCGCAACGCCTCATAAGCCTGCTGAACGCGGGCGACGACGCGCAGGTCCTCCGGTGAAAGGGAGCCGACGCCGGAGACGCACGCGCTCCGGACGTTTTCGACCACGTGCTCCATCGCGCTCATGCCGCTCAGGACGACCGAGACCTGGGGCCTGTGCCACAGCCACTGCAAGGCCCAGTCCACAGGGGCGCGGCGCGAAGCGGCGGCATCGAAGAGGGCTTGCACCGGCTCCGGCACGCGCACCAGACAGCCGCCCATCAGCGGCTCCATCACGACGACGGCCAAACCCCTCCGAGCGGCTTCGAGCACTCCGCGCGTGCCCGCCTGCACATGCTCGTTCATGTAGTTGTACTGCACCTGGCACATCGTCCAGTCGTCGTAGGCGGCCAGGACCTCCGTGAACAGGTCGTAGCTGTCATGAAAGGAAAAGCCCACGTGGGCGACCCGACCGTCGGCCTTGATGCGGTCGAGCCAGGGCAAGACACCGAGGTCGCGGACCTTGACCCAAAACGGGGCCTGGAGGTTGTGCAACAGGTAGAAGTCAATCTGCTGGACCTGAAGGCGCTCCAGTTGTTCGTTGAGGAGGCGGTCGAAGTCGGCCGAGGTCTTCACTGCCCACGTGGGGAACTTGGTCGCGATCTTGACCTTCTCTCGGCGGCCCTGAAGCGCCCTGCCCAGGACGCGCTCGCTGTTACCGCCGTGGTAGACGTGAGCGGTGTCGAAGTAGTTGACGCCCTGGTCAACGGCGTGTCGGATCATGTCTACGGCGAGAGGTTCGTTGACATGGGCGGGATTGGCGTCGAGCACGGGCAGGCGCATACACCCGAAGCCGAGGGCCGACGCCTTGAAGTCCAGGTTCCCGAACTTTCGGAACTGCATCGTGTCGCTCCACGCGGTCTGAACAGAAAGACGCCGCCCAACATGATATGGTGTGGCGGCAGGGATGGCAAGGGCCTGCGGACGAAAAGCTTGACAAAGGCCGCGTGCGTCGGCAGAATCGGGAGTGTGCCTTTCAACAACTGTCACAGAGGACATATCATGCACAAGATCAGCCGTTCAGCCGGCCTGCGGACGCGCTCGGTCCACGGCGGGGAAGGGCCGGACCCCGTCACCCGGGCCAGCGCGCCGAACATCGTCATGTCCACAACGTTCCTGGCGGACCCCAACGCGTCGTTCTCGGTGGAGGCGCTGGGCGAGAAAGCGCCCTTCGTCTACACGCGATGGGGCAACCCGACCGTCCAGCAGTTGGAGAGAAAACTGGCGTCGCTGGAGGAGGCCGAATACGGCGTGGCCTTCGGGAGCGGGATGGCGGCCATCGCCGCCTTGTTCCTTCACAGCCTGGGGAGCGGAGACCACCTCGTGATGAGCGACGTGGCCTACGCGGGCACGGCGGAGATGACCCACGACCTGCTGCCGCGACTGGGGATCAGCGTGACCAAGGTCAACATGGCCGACCTGGACAAGGTGAAGGCCGCCGTGACGCCCGGCACGAAGCTCGTCTTCATCGAGACACCATGCAATCCGCTGCTTCGGCTGACAGACATTCCGGCCGTGGCGCGGATCGCGAAGGCGGCGGGGGCCAAACTGGCCGTGGACTCGACCTTCGCGTCGCCGGCGGCCACACAGCCGCTGAAACTCGGCACCGATTACGTCATCCATTCGCTGACGAAATACCTGGGCGGGCACGGCGACGCCGTGGGCGGGGCAATCCTGGGGCGGAGCGAAGACCTGTGGCCGCTGCGGCAGAAGATCGCCATCCGCACCGGCGGGATAATGAGTCCCTTCAACGCCTGGCTCATCATGCGGGGCATCGCGACGTTTCCGCTGCGGATGCGCGCGCACGAAGAAGGGGCGATGGCGGTGGCGCGGTTCCTGCAGAAGCATCCCAAGGTGACCCGCGTGGTGTATCCGGGGCTGCCGTCGCATCCTCAACACAGTCTGGCCAAACGACAGATGAAGAACTTCTCCGGGATGCTCACGTTTCAGGTCAGGAACGGGCCGGCCGCCGCCAGGGTCGTGGGCCGGCGCCTGCGCATCATCCACTACGCCGTGTCCCTCGGACATCACCGAAGCCTGATCTTCTACCTTTCCACGGACCATCTCATGGAGACGACGTTCAGGCTGACGCCCGAGCAGTTGGCGGCGTACCGGCAGTACGCCGGCGACGGCGTGTTCCGGCTGTCGGTCGGCATCGAGGCCCCAGAAGACCTGTGCCAGGACCTCGACCAGGCGCTGGCAAAGGTGAAGTAGCCTGAGACGCCGTCAGGGCGCGTTCTTCGAGACGTTCTCCTCCAACATCCGGTCCGTGAACATCACGTGCCCGCGAAGCTCGCCCCACGTCCCGTCCGTGCGGCGATCTTTGCCGATATAGAGCGTGTAGAGGAAGGTTTCGGCGCCCTTCTTGGCGGCGACCTGGGCCGTCACGCTGCGCGTGACGCGGTGGCGGAGGGCGGTGCGGGTGGTGTCGGTGTGCTCGATGACGCTCTCCTCCTTCCAGTCCGGACTGATGACCGTCGTTCGCAGGACTTGCGCGTCGGCGTGCGCCTTGGCCAGGACTTCGCCGGCCTTCTGTTTAATTTCGTCCATCTCGGCGCCCTTGAATTTGTCCGCCGTCATGAGCGTATCGGCCACGCGAGCGGCCCGCAGTTTGGCATCGCGGGCAATCAGTCCGTCCAGTTGCGTCTGGAACTTGGCGACGCGGGCGTCGTCCTTCTTGGCCAGACTCGCCGCGCGGTCCAAGAGACCGCGGATTTCGACCAGGATGTCTTTCTGGAGGAGAATGCCGGACTCCCCGGCGGCCACCTTGGCCTCCTGGGCAGCGAGGAAGGACTCGGCGTGGCCGAGCTTTTTCTCGACGTCGCCGAAGTCCTCCTCCGAGTAGCTCTCGCACGAGGCGGCAAAATTTTTCAGGGCGCGGGCAAGTTCCTTCACGATGTCGGCGAGTTCTTCGGTGGGGGTAGTGACGTTCGCGGCCTTGTACTCGTTGAGGGCCGCAGAGGCATCGGCATAGATGCGCAGCCTTTGCGCCATCTCCGCCTCCTCGCGGGTGGCGCTGGGCACCAGATATTTCTCGCGGTCGGCGCCTTCCTGTCCGGGGGCGGTGACAAAAGGTTTCAGGCGCGTTATCCAACCGGCAGAGGCGGTGGCGGCCTGCGCGGCGGCCTGTGCCTTTGCGTCCTGGGCCTGCTTGGCGCCGGCGACGGCTTCGTTGGCCTGCTTCTCCAGGGCGGCGATGCGATCATTCATGGCCTTGATGTCGGGGTGGTCGGCGGGATACTGGCCGGAGAACTTCTGTTCGATCTCGGCCATTTTGTCGCGGGCCTCCTTGACGGCCGCCAGGGCCGACTGAGCGCGCGACTCGGCGGAAGCGGCGCTGTCGGCGTCGGCGAGGGACCGTTCGCCCTTGCTCAACGACCTGTCGGCTTCCTTGAGACGGTAGGAGACTCCGCCCGGCAGTTTCTGCGCCGCGGGCGCGGGCTGAGGCGCGGCGCCTTCGGTCTTGGCCGGTTCGGTCTTGGGGGCGCGCGCATCGAGGGTTTTCTTGACCTTGGTGATCCGGCCTTCAAGCAAGCGGATCTTTATGTTCTTGGGGTCCGCCTGTTTGACCTGCTCGACCAGCGCGGCGGCCTTGTCCAGTTCCTGCCGGGCCGTGTCCATGTCGCCGGCATACATGGCTTTTTCAGAGGCGCGAAGGCTCGCGTCCGCATCTTTGAGGAGGGCGGCGGAGTCCGCTTCCACGCGGGCGGCGGTCAGGGACAAGAGTCCGCCAACGAACACCCAGAGAGTCAACACACACAGGGACCTGCCGGTTGCTCTTGACATAGCGTACCTCCTCCACAAGTTCGGACCCGTTTCCGCCGTCGCGCCGCGGGAACGACCCGGGGAGCGGCGTCTATATAGTTTCCCAGATAACAGTTTACACGATACAGCGGCATAGTCAAGGAATGCAGGCGGAAGACCGCCGGCACAGATCGGGCGTTCAGGGCCTCATTTTGCCTCCAACGCCGCGCGGCCGACGGTGTCGGCGGGGCCGGTGAAGCCAGGCCCGCCGCCGGCCACGTAGCCGTGACTGGCGCCGGCGGCATCGGGGCTGACCCAGAAGGCGTAGAGGGCGCCGTTGCGCAGATGGAAACGGAACTTGACGGGCTTGCCGGAGAGGGCCGAAAGGTCGGCGGCGCCGGTCCAGGAGAGGGGGGCAAGGGTGCTGTCGCCGCTGACGCCGGCGCAATTGGCGCGGGAGAAAGGCGCGATGACCTGGTCCTGTTCGTCGAGTATCTCGGCCTGCAGACCGCCCTGCGGAGCGTCCACGTTGACGAACAAAAATTTGCCGCTGAAGCGCACGGGACGCGTGGTGAGAACACCCTCGTCAGGGCCGGCGACCATGGAGACGAATCCGTCGCGGCGCAGGAGGGCCAGGCCCGTGCTGCCGCCGGCGTCGGTGTTGGCGCATCCGGGAAAGCTCTTGCCCGCGCGGCCGCTCACGTAGAAGTAGAGCTTGTCGCCGACGACGAGGCAGCCGTCGGACATCGTCTGCATGTTGCCCCAGTTCCAGTCGCCGGCCTTTTCGGAGGTGGGGCAGAAGGGGGTGCGGTCGGGGCGATCCCAGTGAAAGCCGTCGCGGCTGTAGCCGATGCACACGCAGTTCTGCTTGGGGCGGCCGAGGCGCAGGAGTTCGGCCCAGGTCTCATTCTGGGGCTTGCTGCGATAGTCGCCCCGCCAGACACTGAACAGGCCGAGGGTGATGCTCTCATAGGCGACACAATCGAGGTTGTAGAGCTGGGGGCGCAGGTTGAGGTCGTCGCGTTTGAGGTCGGCGCTGTCGGTGGTCACCCAGGGCACGACCTCGCCGGTGGCGCGGCTCTGGTCCTTGAAGCTGAAGAAATCCTCGGTCTCCCAGTAGTCGCGGCTGCGGCCGAACTTGGAGCCGCTGCGGATGCTGTAGACCCAGCGCTGGAGGAAAGGATTGTAAAAGAATGTGGAGCGGTCGCCGGTCTTGCCGCCGTCGGCCACCTTGGTCCAGTGGATGCCGTCGGCGGAACGGAAAAGAATCATGCGTCCGCCGGTGTACAAGGCCATCTTGAAGCGTTGGGCGGGGTCTTTTGTCTCGTGGTCGAGCCAGACGGCGCCGGAGTCGCGGGCGCCTTTGTAGACGATATTGGTGTCGGGGACGACGTCAAGCTTGGGCTTCTCCCAACGAATGCCGTCCTTGGAGACGGCGTAACAGGTGGCGCCGCCGCCGTGACCGGCGTAGTACCACATCTTGAACGTCTTGTCCTTGGGGTCGTACCAGACGCCGTCGCTGAAGGGCATGGCCATCGGCCCGCGCCCCCAGGACTCCCACGGCTGGTCGGGCTTGAGGACGGGAGAGTCCTTGTGGTACTCGGCGTGGTGATGGACGCGCTTGAGGGTGGTCTTCTCGATGAGGAAATCATCCACGAAAAGTTGGCGGCCGACGTCAATCGGGATGGGGTTGGGCGGCGAGGCCAGGTAGGGCGGCGCGACGGGGTCGGCGGGGAAGTCGGCCATGCGCGGCGGCCACGGGCTGGGCAGGCGAATGCCGTTGGGGAGCACGCGGCCCCCATCGGCCATCGCGACGGCTGCGGCGATCATGAACGCGAACGCCGTGAACCCGAACGAGAGCAGCTTGCCGTCCATCGTGGAACTCCTTTCGGAAGGGGCCAACGAAGGCGCGTCGTCCGCCGACCGGAAAGATTCTCGCAGATTGACCGGAGTTCAATCAAGAGGTTTATGACCGGCGGGCGCGGCGGAACATTTTGCGGCCACAAGGGCGAGGGTCTCGGCCTGACGTCGGCGAACGAAGGACATGGCCTTGTTGAGGGAGTCCAGCGCGGCCGCGTAGTCGGCGTGTATCTTCAGGAGGGCGTCGGCGATCTGCGCGCCGCCGGCGGCGTCAATCTCGAACAGCCAATCGGCCAGGCCGATGTCGCGCATCATTTGACCCTTGCGCCCGTCGGTGGGCTGCCGCAGGTGAATCGCGGGCGTGCCCGCCGCCAGAGCGATGATGGGCGAGTGCATCTCGAAACTGACGACGGTGTGAGCGCGGGCGTAGACGGAGGCAGCTTCGTCGGGCAACCAGAACGAATCGCGGTGGATGACGAGGCGCTTCACGTCGTCGGGCAAGGGGTCCACGAGCAGCCGCCTGCCCTCCTCCACCTGGTACGTCATCTCCGGACACACCAGCGCCTTCAGGCCCGTCCCGCGCGCCCACCTTATGATGGCCTCGCGCAGCTTGGCGTGGTCGGCCTCGTCGAACCGGGCGTTGACGACCTCGCGTTTGCGGACCTCGGCCTCATCGAACGAACGTTCTCTATGGATCTTGTGGTAAGGCGTGTAGCGAAGACGCGGCACGGCGCAGATAAAACGCCGTTCCTCCAGGCCGTGTTTGCGCATGAAGGCCAGGGCGCGCGCATCGTCGCGCAGGTCAATGCCGAAGACGGCATCGGGGCCGAATTCCAGAACAGGGCACGCGACGCCGCGCTGTTTGAGGAGAGCGAGAGAGTCGGTGTCGCGGCAGAAGACGAAGGCCGCGCCCGACAGGAGTTCGACGAGCCGCTCGTCGGCGTCCGAGATCGAGACGCCGTAAACGCCGTAGGGCTTGCCCATGCGCCGACTGAGCGCCAACCCCTCCGGACTGACGACGTAGGGGCCGGAACCGTGCAGAAAAAGCCCCATGCGATCGAAGGCGGCGCGCAGGTCCTCGCGATCGGGGATGCCTTTGTCGCCGATGCGACCGCCCGCGATGAGAGAGACCTTGGGAAAACGGCGGCGGATCATCGCGGCGACCTCGTCGTTGACGCCGGCGGCCCAGAGCGTGACGTCCGCATCGGGCAGATGGCGTTCGAGCAGGGCCAGCAGGCCGGGCGTGTGCCCGACGTCGCCGATGTTGACGGTCTGCCAGGACGAACGCAGGAGGATGCTCGGGATCTTTGACACGGGCGCAGTCGGACTCATGGCTTTGTCCCTCGAGAGACCTTGCGTACTCGCGGCAGCGCCGTCGGGGTCGCGCCGGCGCAGATAGCTCTGCAACAACTCCAGACGGTTCGTGGAAGGGTGTCTGCGTTTGCATTCGCTCCGGGAACAACCCCGCCGGTCTCGTCCGGCAACGAATGACTATTCGAGCACTTTTCTCAAATGGAATCCAGTATGGGAATTCGGATTCCGGGCGATTTCTTCGGGCGCGCCGGCGGCAACGACGCAGCCGCCCTGCTCGCCGCCTTCCGGACCCAGGTCAATGACATGGTCGGCGCACTTGATGACGTCCAGGTTGTGCTCGATGACGACGACGGAATGACCGGCGTCGAGCAGACTGCGAAAGCAGGCCAGCAGCTTCGCGATATCGTCGAAGTGAAGACCCGTGGTAGGCTCGTCGAAGAGAAAAAGAAGCCGCTGCTTCTTGCGCGCGGACCCAGCGGGGGCGGCGGCCAGATACGCGGCCAGTTTCAGCCGCTGGGCCTCGCCGCCGGAGAGCGTCGTGGCGGGCTGGCCGAGGCGGAGATAGCCGAGGCCGGTGTCGGCCAGCGGCTTCAGGGCGCGCGTCACGGCCCGCGTCTCGGCGAAGAATTTAATCGCCTGGCTCACCGTCATGTCAAGCACGTCGTGGATGTTCCGGCCCTTGTAGTACACGTCCATCACGCCGGGCTGAAAACGCTTCCCCTGGCAGGCCTCGCAGGTCACGTAGACGTCGGCCAGGAACTGCATGTCGAGCTTGATCCATCCGTGCCCCTCGCAGCGGTCGCACCGGCCGCCCGGCACATTGAAGGAGAAATGGCCGGGCCGCAGACCGCGCCTTCGGGCTTGCGGCGTGGCGGCGAACAAAGCGCGGATAGGCGAGTAAGCCTCCACGTAACTGACGGGGTTGGAGCGCGGGGTGCGGCCGATGGGCGACTGGTCCACGAGCACAACGTCGTCAATGCGGCTCGCGCCGCTGAGCGAACGGTGCCTGCCCACCGGCACACCGTACCGCCCCTTGCGGCGCTTGACGGCCCCGTAGAGCGTCCCCTCGACGAGACTCGACTTGCCCGACCCCGAAACGCCCGTGACACACACAAACAGGCCCAGCGGAATCGTCACATCAATGTCTTTCAAATTGTTTTCGCGCGCGCCCTTCAGGACCAGACAGGCGCGGCCCGGCGCACGGCGCTCGCAGGGAGTCTCGATGCGCAGCGCGCCCTTGAGGTACCGAGCGGTCAGCGAGCCGTCGGCGGCGGCGATCCGGCCCACCGGACCGCTGTACACCACCCGGCCGCCGCGCTCGCCCGCGCCCGGCCCCAGGTCAATGAGCATGTCGCCGGACTTCATCATCTCGCGGTCGTGCTCGACCACGACGACGGTGTTGCCGAGGTCGCGCAGGCGCTTGAGGCTGTCAATCAGGCGGCCGGTGTCGCGAGGGTGCAGGCCGATGGTCGGCTCGTCGAGAACGTAGAGGGTGTTGACAAGCGAAGAGCCGAGCGCCGTCGTGAGGCAAACACGCTGCATCTCGCCGCCGGACAGCGTGCGGCACATGCGGTCGAGGGTGAGATATCCGGCGCCCACGCGCACCATGTAGTCGAGACGCTTGCGGATTTCGTTCAGCAGGAGGGGTGCGGCGCCGGCCTCGGGCGCGCGCCCGACGTCGGGCGCGCCCCCGACGTCGGGGGCGTCGAGCTTGAGCGACTCGAAGAAACGCAGGGCGTCCTCGGCGGTCAGGGCGCAGACCTGCGCGATGTCGCGGCCGCCGACCCGCACGTTGAGAGCAGCCTGCTTGAGCCGTCTCGTCCCGCATTCGGCGCAAGGCACGTACGCCCTGTACCGGCTGAGAAAGACGCGCACGTGCATCTTGTACTTGCGCTCCTCAAGCCAGCGGAAAAAACCCCGAACACCGTCCATCTCCGGCGTGCCTGCGATGACGAGGCGGCGCGCGCGCGCGGAGAGGTCCTTAAAGGGCACGTCGAGACGGATGCGGTACCGCGAGGCGAACCGGCGCAGTTCCTTCAGCCACCACTGGTACACGCCGCACGTCCACGGCGCCACCGCCCCCTCGTCAAGGGTCTTGGACTTGTCGGGGATTACGGCGTCCATATCCATTTCGATGGTGTGCCCGAAGCCCTGGCAGCGCGGACAAGCGCCCAACGGACTGTTAAAGGAGAACAAGAGCGGTTCGGGACGGGCGTACTCGATGCCGCAGGGAGCGCACTCGAAGCGGTCGCTGAAGCGCAAGTCCCTCGACGGCGGGCCGACCAGACGGATGACGATGCGCCCGCCCCCGCTGCGGAGCGCGGTCTCGACCGAATCCGCGAGACGATCCCGAATCCCCTTGCCGACGACGAGCCTGTCCACGACCACAAGGGCGCTCTTCAGCGCATCGCGGGAGAGGCGGGGCTTGCGGGCAAGCTCCACAAACTCATCGCCGACCATAAGCCTGACGAAACCCTCCTGCGCCAGACGCGAGAGGGCCTCCTCCAAACCCAGGCCGGCGGTGTCGAACGGGAAGGCGACAGCAAAGCGGGCGCCCTCCGGCAGAGCGAGAACCTGGTCAACGATGCGCTGCGCCGAGTCGGCCTTGACGGGACGTTTGCAGCGTTCGCAGAAAGTGCGGCCGGCCCGCGCGAACAGGAGACGCAGATAGTCGTTGATCTCCGTCACCGTGCCCACCGTGGAGCGGCGGTTCTGGATGGGGTTCTTGCGCTCGATGGCGATGGCCGGCAGCATGCCCTCGACAAAGTCCACGTCCGGCTTGTCCATGCGCTCCAGAAACTGCCGGGCATAGGCGGAGAAGGACTCGACGTAGCGCCGCTGGCCTTCGGCGTAGAGAGTGTCGAAGGCGAGCGAGGACTTGCCCGACCCGCTGACGCCCGTGATGATCACGAGCTTGCGGTGGGGTATCTTCACGTTGATGTTGCGGAGGTTATGAACGCGGACCCCGCGCAGGACAATCGAACCGCTCATACAATTCCTATTCTAATCGCGGGGTTCGGCACGGTCAACGGCGATGGGTTGGCGTTCTCTCACCATGCAAAAAGCACACCGAGCGCCTGCTGCGGGCGGTCGGCGAGCATGGTGTAGATTTCGAGGGCCTGTTCGGGCTTAACAAGGTGCGTGATGAGGTCCTCGGCCGACATGCGCCCCTCGGCCAGAAGACGCAGGAGGAGGTCGCGTTCGCGGCTCTTGGTCCAGCGGTAGTAGATGTGGTCCTGGTCGGGCGTGCTGGGCTGAATGGCGCCGAGGATGGCGACTTCGCGGAGGTGGACCTCGTCGAGAAAATTGAACTCGACCGTCCCGCGCGGCGACCCAAGCGCCACGACCCGCCCCGCAACGCAGGCCAGCCTCACGGCCATGGGGTACACGGCGGGCTTGCCGGTGGACTCCAGCACGACGTTCGCGCCGTCCTCGACGCACAAGGCGCGCACAGCGGCGGGAACGTCGGCCACAAGTCCGGGGTTGATGCAGGCGTCAGCGCCGCGGGCCGTGGCCTTTTCGAGGCGAAAGTCGTCCAGGTCAATGGCTATGACGGGAAGGCCGCCGGCGAGTTTCGAAAGCGAGACGGCGAACTGGCCGACAAGTCCGAGTCCGAGCACGGCCACGGCCTCGCCCAGCTCGATTTCGGCCACGCGCACACCGTGCATGGCGACCGCGGCCATCGTCAGCAGCGACGCCGCCTTGGGCGAGACGTTTCCGGGGACCTTGTTGTAGGGCTTCCGCAGGATGTTGTGGCTGGCGTGGCAGCCCTGCCCCGCGACGCGGTCGCCGGGTCTCACGTCCTTCACGTTCCTGCCGGTCTCGATGACGACGCCGGCGTTGCAGTAGCCGGTGGTGCGCGGGAACGAGTAAGGGCGGCCCGGGCTGGCGCCGTGCACCCAGGCGTAGATTTCGGTGCCCGGACTGACGGCGGTGTACTCGTTCTGAACGAGAATGCCGTCGTCGGGGGGCTTGCCGATCTCGAACTCCTCGACCTCGATCTGGCGAAGCCCCTTGCAGATGAGGCGGCGTGCTTTCATGCGACCTCCGCGATCTTGACAGGCTTGCCGGCCGCCGCCGAGCGCTGGATGGCC
The DNA here is from genome assembly GCA_964409935.1 of uncultured Planctomycetota bacterium. GTDB lineage: Bacteria > Planctomycetota > Brocadiia > JAADGH01 > CAYPFP01 > CAYPFP01. The sequence continues at coordinate 13,338 of CAYPFP010000093.1, forward strand.
GCCGAAATCTGGAGCACCGCGAAACCGTCGTCAATGTTTGGGGAAGGCTCGCGGCCCTCGCGCAAGTCGCGGAAGAAGTTCTCGTGCTGGTCCACGCGGCCGCCGCGCAGAAGGTCGCCGTAGGAGGCGGGGTCGGTAAACTCTTTGTCGGACCAGAGCTTAACGCGCACCTTGCCCGTGTGGTCGAGGGCGACGGTCCCTTCGGTCCCGCAGACGCCGATGAGAGACTGGCCGAAGGTGTTGGTGAAGCTGTCGCCCAGGGAGCCGGTGGCCCCGCTGTGGAAGGAGAAGATGGCCCAGACATTGTCGTCGGCGCCGGAGAAACGGGCGCGGTGCGTGCGGGCGTAGACCTCCTCCACGTCGCCGCAGAACCAGCGCAACAGGTCAATGTCGTGGGGGGAGAAATCACCGGCGATGCCGCCGCTCATTTCCTGCGTACCATACCAGCTCTGCGACCCGTCGGGGTTGCGGTAGTGGTTGGCAGGCATGTTGCGGTGGCTCCAACCGTAGACGATCTTGCCGAGCCGGCCGGAATCCACCACCGTCTTGAGGGCGCGACCGTACTCGGAACAGCGCAACTGGTAGCCGATCTGGTACTTCACGCCCGCCGTCTTGACCGCGCTGCGGATGGCCTTGCCGTCGGCCAGGTTGGCCGCGAGAGGTTTCTCGGTGAAGATATGCTTGCCCGCCTGAGCCGCCGCCACGACGTGATCGCGCCGGGCGTACTGGCCCGTGCAAGACACCAGCACATCGAAGTCGGCCTTGAGCATCTCCTTGTAGTCGGTGAAGACCTGCGGGATGTTGTAGTCCTTCGCGGCCCCTTCCGCGCGCTCCTTCACCATGTCGCATACCGCCGTGAGCTTGACCTGCTTCATGCCCGCGAGTCTCTTCGTGTGATTCGTCCCCACGCCCTTCAGACCGATCACGGCCACCCTGAACGGTTTATCCATTCCGTCTTCTCCTATTATATTGCTGGGCCCTTATTGCATCGTCGGGCTATGCACATGACTCCATTAGACCCTACATATAGTGGTCTACAAAACCTGGCCGCCGCGAATCTTGGATCCTGTCAGAGGAGCCACCATGGCCGCCTGCTGGACCAGCCGGTAGAAGAGTTTCCCGCGAGATCGCGAAGCCCTTCGATTGAACCGGAAAGTGAATTCATCCAAGTAGTAATCCAGGTGAGATGGACGCACGGCCCCCTGATGCGTTCCGGCCAGCCACCGCTTCAGAAGGGCGCCCACGCGGTTGACCAGGGGCAGCAGATTCTCGCCTACATCGCCTTCGGACCGAACGACCGAGTGGGCGTACCCCGCAGAAGCCAACGTCCTGTATCCCTTCCATCCGTCGGTGCGCACCTCGCTGCCCGGCTCCACGCCATTCTGCACCGCAGGGATCAGACTCGCCGCCGAACCATCCGCGACGTGGCAAAGGCGAATACGCCCCATTTCCGCTCCTTTGTCTTCCACCGCGATTACCACCAGCATCTTGCCGGCCCCGCTCCGGTCTCCTTTGCCCGGCTTTTCGCCTCCGATACGCGCCTCATCCACCTCAACGACTCCCGACAATCGCTCACGGCCCGGACGAACCATGGCGTGACGCAGCTTGTGAAGCCAAGTCCACGCCGTTCGGTAGCTGCGCAATCCCAAGACCCGTTGCAGTCCCAGGGCGCTGACCCCGGACTTCTGATTGGTCACATACCAGATCGCCCGAAACCACGTGCGAAGGGGTGTTTGAGAGTCTTGGAAGATGGTCCCCGCCGTGACCGAGGCTTGGAAGCCACAACGGCGGCACACAAGAAGGTGACGCTGGGTGTTCCAAGCCCGTCCATGCCCACAGCGAGGGCATCGGAACCCTTCCGGCCACCGCAGTTCCAGAAGATACTGTCGGCAGGCCGACTCGGTAGCGAATCGGTGCTCAAACTCCATCATCGTGTTCGGGTAGCTTTCCACAAGCTATACACCACATATTGGGGTTACTGGAGTCGAGTGCATAGCCCGACCATGTTCGCATAGCCCAATCATACTTGCATAGCCCAATCACATTGTTAATGAACAATGCACACGCCGCCTTGCGCGATGCCGACGGCGACGGCGGCTTCAGAGGACGCGGCGCCTCCTAAGGACGCGGCGCCTGCGGAGGATGCGGCGCGCCGAAGGGGCGCGGCGCGCCCAAGAGGCATGATATGCGATGGTGCGCCTCCCAGCTTCGTTGAGCGCAGGACGCGGCCGTCGGCGTCCAGTTCGTAAAGGCCGCCGTCTTCGCAACCGACGTACAGCCTGTCGGCAGACGCGCCGGCGGCCAGGGCGGTCACGGCGGCGTCGAAGTAGACGGCCCAGGCGCGACGGCCGTCGGGGTCGAAGGCTACGGCCCAACAACTGTCTCCGCCGGCCGCGACGAGGCGAGCGGCCCCGCCCTTATAGCGCAAGACGGCCAGCGAGTCAACCTGGTCGCCGAGCATTCGATACCAGCGCTTGTCGCGGGCGTCGCCCGTCGTACAGTCGGGGTAGCACCAGACGCCGCCCCTGCGGGTGCCGTAGGCCAGGGCTTTGCGGCCCTGCCCCGAGAGGTCCTCGACGACGGCGGCGCGAACGCCCGAGCACCAGCCGTCGCTTGCGTAGCGCAGGAGTTCGTCGCCGGACGGGCCGACGGCCAGCATCGAACCGTCGTACCACATGTCGCTGGCGCCGCCGATGGGTTCGCTGACGCCGTCGCCGTTGACGTCGGCAAACACGATGGTCCTCATGCTGGGGTGGTGGTCCTGTTTTTCCATGAATGCCCAGAGCGGTTTGCCCTTGTCGTCCACGGCGAAGGTGTTCATGCCGGCGCCGATCACGACGCTCGCCTTTTTGTCCTTGCCCGGAGGGGAGACGGCCACCTTCTTGATGAAATTGTCCGGCCAGAGCCATTGATGATAGGCCGAGCGCGCCTTGACTTCGTCGAAGGGCGGCTGCCATTTCCACAAGGGTTTTCCCTGCGCCGTGAGGGTGTGCGCGTGATGGTCGTCGGCGCCGACCACGATCTCGATGTTTCCGTCGCCGTCGAGGTCGCCGCCGTCAATGCTGTTGACCGCGCCGCCGCAGCGATAGGTCCACATCGGTTTCAGCGTGTCTGCCGCGAGGGCCTCAACCGCGCCGTCGCGCCGTCCGACCACGACAAGGCCGCGTCCGACCCAGAGGCATTCCAGGGCGCCGCCCGGCGGGGTCTGGGCTGCGATTTCGAGATGTCCGGCGGCGGGAGGCAGATGGGTCTTTCGAGGGGGCGAGGCCGGCTGGGGCAAGGCCTCCAGCGCCGTTGTCAGCGACTTGGACGCGCCTTCGTCTTTGAACTCACGCGCGCTTCTGCCGGGGGGCAGCACAACGGTTTTTCCGTGGAAGGCGGCCTGAGTCTCGACCGGACATGACACAACGCAGGTTTCGCCGCCGATGTCCCATTCCAGCGACACCGGCCCCTGGGCTTCAAAAAATCTCCGCCCCCCAACCGCAATGCTCCGCGCGGCGGCCAGGCATATCCGTTGCGGTCCGATGAGGGACATCTCGGCGTCGGTCTCCAGGCCGGCCAGCGAGAGCGGCCCCAGCGCGGCCACCAAGGGGGCCTGATTCAGGACGATGCGGACGGCGTTGGGGGCGGCCTGTGTCATTGCGATGTCGTTCGGTCTCCGGGCCGAGCTTGCCCAGAAACACGCGGACAGCGTGAACGACTGGCCCGCATTCAGACGCGCCGCCTTGTGCGCCTTGAGCACATGGACGACAGGCGGCACGGTGTCCAGGGGCGGGGGCTGCTTGCCGTAGCGACCGCTGAAGCAGTACGCGACCTGCGGGTCGTTTTCCTGACCGAAGGCGAGGCGGTCCGCGCCCTGAACGGCCAGACGAAAGCGCACTTCTTCATCGCCTGATTTCTGGCGCATCTCGATGCCGTCGGGCAGGTCGCGCCGCTCGCCCACCATCCGCCAGAATCCGACGGCGGTGTGGAAACCTTCCTGTCGGGCGATGACGCGGTCAAAGACCACGAAGAAATTGTTTTTCAACCACAGGACGTTCCGCTCCCAGTCGGCGCTCGGGCAGGCGTAGTCATCGCGGTCGGAGCGGCCGTTGGTGTAAAGGACGGTGCGCGTGGCGGCGAAAGAGGGAAGGTCGGCCCAGAGCCGGCGCGCGGCCAGCGGCGAGGGATTCACGTCGGCCAGACCGTCCACGCTCACCGACACGACGTTGTGGGCGGAGGGTTTCGTGCCGTAATAGCAGTCGAGGGAGACCAGGAATGTGCGGCCCAGGGCGGAGTATTCGAGGATGCCGTTCTGGTCGTCGAAGGCATGGCCCAGGCGGACGCCGTCGAGGAGCAGGTAATCGTCCTGCGGACCGACGCCGCCGCGAAAGGCCGCCCGGCCGAAACAGTCCGCTATCGTCACCTTGTTTTCTTCGGCCCAGGCCGGTCTTGCCAGACTGAAGAGCGTCTCGTCCGGCTCCGCCCACTGAAGCCCGGTGAAGTTCTGAGGTTGACGGGGCGCAAGATCCAGGGGCCACCAACCCCCCGCATCGCCCTTGTCCGGAATCTTCGGCGGCGACGCGGGTCGGGCGGAGCCGATGAAGTGCAGCATCCAGAGGTATTCGGGATTGTCGTAGAGCCTGGCCCCCATGCGATACCAGCCGGCGCCGAAGCGATAGGGGGCGGCCTGGTCGCCGTAGGCGGGCCACATGCCGAAGTTGTTGTAGTTTGGCATGAACCGATCGAGGGCGCGGCGCAGGAAGGGGTGGGCGGCGGGGTCGTCCTCGGTCGCCAGCACGGCGTTCATGATATTCTCCACGGATGCCGACTGCATGCCTTCGTCGTCGCCGGTGTAGGAGCCTTTCGTTCGGTAAGGCTCGAAGAAGGAGGCCGCCTCCTGGTACCACTTCTCATGAAGCTCGGAGGGGTAGTACTTGCGCAGATAGTCCGCAACGACCATGACGCCGCAGGCGGCCTGGGAGGGATGGTTGCCCTGGATGAGACGTTTGCTGCGCAACGCCTTGCGCACGTAGCCGATACCCTCCTTCGGGTCGGCGACGGAGTCGCGGAAGAAGTTGGTGATCATCAGGCGGTCGGCGTCGGTCAGGGCGGGGCTTTCCTCGATGGCGTCCCAGGCGCTGCACTCGCGAAAGAGATAGAGGTGGACGTAATACCGGGCGTCGGACAGGCGGCGGATACAGTCGCGGTAAAGCACGGCGAGTTCGTCCCCGCCATAGCGGGGGTACGTACGGCAGACCCAATTGGCGTGATAGGCCGCGTAGCGGATATGCAGCCGGTCCAGGTCTTTGGCGTACTCCTGGAGGCGGGACTTGTAGGTGTCGGGCAGAGCGGGACGCGGATCGAGGGCGGGCGGCAGGACAGTCGCTCCGGCCTGGCGGGAGACGAGCAATTCCAGCAGGCGCGGGAAGTTGGCTCTTACGTTGGCCAAGTCCACGCCGCCCAGGACGACAACGTTGCGCCCGTCGCCCCAGGGATCATGGATCGTCTGAAGACACCGCGTGACGCCCGAAGGCGGGTCGAAGAAGGAACGATAGTGCAGCCAGCGGATCAGCAGGCTGTTGCCCATGTTGCCGAGGACGAGGATGTTGGCCTTTTCGTTCTGCCAGGCGGGGCGCGCTTGCGCCGGGCGCGCTCGCGCCCCGCGCGCTCGCGCCCCGCGCGCTCGCGCCCCGCGCGCGTCGTCGGGCTTCACGGCAAGGCTGACGCCAAGCCGCTTTTGCAGTTGCTGCGCCAGTTCCTGGGCGGCGGCCTCGTATTCGGGCGTTGGCGGATGGAATATGACGGCCCGGGTCGCACCGTCGCGGACCACTTCGGTGTCGAGGCAGAGCTTCTTGAGCTTCGTGATAGGCTCGATGGTTTCCGCCGGCAGCCGCACGGACCACGCCAGACACAGACAAGCCAGAACGAAACGCCTCATCCGCGCGCCTCCTCAAAGGTCATGGAGCGATGGAAAGGCAATACCGCGACAGCGCCTCCTGCTTTTCGGGTTGCTGGCGGAGTCCTCCCCAGTGGAAAATGATGACGCCCGCAGCGGGCTTGCGCGAGCCGTGGTCCAGAACGGTCTCGACCTGGCCGGCGGGCACCTTCTCGCCCCAGTCGGAAAGCTGGACGATGGGCCATATCTTCCAGCGCTCGTTCGGCTCGCCCTTGATGCCGAGGTATTGTCCCAGCCACGCGCTTTGGCGGCTGATCCATTCGGGGTCGTTCAGGTGGCCGAAGCGGGCGTGATACGGCATGGGGCTGAAGACATCCAGGTACTGCGCCTGGGCCTTCAGGTCAATGGCCAGTTTGTCGCGCAGCGCGCCGTCCAGGTCGGTGTCGCTCCAGGGGCAGTGGAAAGTGCCGAGCAAGGCGGCGGGACGGGTCTCGTTGACGATCTGCCGAAACTCGCGCACCCAGTCGGTGAAGACATCGCAGCGCCACTGCGTCCAGCGGGCGCGATGTTGCCCCAGAAGGAGTTGCGCGGCTTCGGGGCGGGGCGTCTGCGACAGGGCGATGCCGGTCTCTTTGGAAAAGCGCTCGACGCAGCGGTCACAGAAGCAGGTGTCGGGCAGGGCGGGGTCGGCGCGCTCCCAACTGGCATGCGCGTGGTGATAGTCGAGCCACACGCCGTCAACGGGGTGGTCGCGGAGCAGCTTGCGGAATTCCTCCATGCGCGAGCGGCGGTAATCCTCGTGCGTCGGGCATATGCCCTGCCAGCCGTGAGGCGGCGGGCACACCTTGCCGTCGGTTCCGACCGGCGCGGCGTCGGGATGGTTCTTGAGGTACGAAGCGACGTGCACGGTGTTGAACTCGGCGAAGAACCGCACTCCGTGTTCGCGCGCTTTGGCCGTCAGTTCTGCGTTAACGGAGCCGGACCCCACGAAGAAGGCGTTGATGCCGCAGTCCTTGAGCTTTTTCCCGTCCTTCAGGAGTTCCGCCGGAAAACCGCCGTACACGGCGCGGACCTCAACCCAGGGCCTCGCCGTTTGTCCCATGGCCGACGCGCACGAAAGCAGTGCGAAAGCGGCCATGCCCAGCCATGCGCAATGTCTCATCGCGGCTCCTTTCCCATAAGCAAGTTGCCCTGGATTATAGGGGCGGGAACTCGCGGGGTCAAGCATTCGCGTCGCTGCTACGACGCGCCGCGTCGCTGGTACGACGCGCCGCGTCAGCCGTCCGGCAGAGGCGTTGAAAGAACGGCAGGGCATGGTATGATACGGGAACGGGAAATTCTGCTTGGAGGGACTTCATGCCGCAGGCAATCAACCGAAGAGACTTCATCGGCTTTCTGGGGGCGCTGGGAGGAACAGCCTGCTGGCAGGCCGCGTTCTCGCCGGCCTTCGCCGACCCTCCGCAGCCGAGAACCAACATCCTCGTCATTCTGGCCGACGACCTGGGCTACGCCGACGTGGGTTTCCAGGGATGCCAGGACATCCCGACGCCCAACGTGGACATGCTGGCGCGGGGCGGCGTGCGGTTTTCCAGCGGCTACGTCTCCGCTCCCCTGTGCAGCCCCACGCGCGCCGGACTCATGACGGGGCGCTACCAGCAGCGTTTCGGGCACGAGTTCAACCCAGGCCCCAACCCCGAACCCGATGTGGGTCTGCCGCTGTCGGAGAAAACCTTCGCCGACCTCATGAAATCGGCGGGCTACGCCACTGGACTCGTCGGCAAGTGGCACTTGGGCGCGGATCCCAAATTTCATCCCCTCAAACGGGGATTCGACGAGTTCTTCGGGTTCCTCGGCGGCGCGCACGCCTACCTGAATCTGGAGGCCGGGGCGGGCAAGCGCGGGGCGATCCTCCGGGGAGAGACGCCCGTCGAGGAGAAGGAGTATC
>CAYPFP010000094.1:0-21133 GCA_964409935.1 uncultured Planctomycetota bacterium
CCGTTCCTCGCCCTCCAGAGCCGGATCCGTTGGGGTAACTCCCCCCGCCCCTCCGTTCGTATCTCTCATGCTCTCAACACCTCCCGCCTTTTCGCAATAGGCTTCGCCCAGAATAGTCTTGCAACCCCGGCGCGGAGGTGTATACTAGCCCTCCGGGAGACAGGGGCGACGTGTCCGTGCAGCACAGACGCACTCCGGACGATTTCTGTACCTCCGGTCGCGCGTAGGCGTGCACGGCGTTCCAGGCATACGCGGCAGGCCGGAGCCGTTGGGCGGCATCCGTTGGTGAACGCCTTGGGCACAGGCAAAAGGAGGCGACAGCGATGGCCGAGGTGAAATGCGGCGGCTGCGGTAAGGACATAGGCCAAGGGGACAAGAAGATGTGCCAGAAGTGCAAGGTGTACTTTCACTTCCCCAACTGCCAGGGCAGTCAGAGCGGCTACTGCAAGACGTGCAAGCCATAGCTTTCGCGCCGTGAGGGACAGCGGGGCTGTTCGAGAGACCGGCAGAGAGCCGGTGTGCGGGAGGATTGTATCCTCAAAATCCGGGGCGAACTGGGGTCACGCGCGCTTCCGCTCCTTGACATTCGCCGGCCTGCCGGTGACAATAGGCCCGTCCCATTGATCCCACGGCGAGCGCAGCGGAGAACCAAGGATGAAGATTTTCGTGCCGGGGCGAATCTGCCTCTTCGGCGAGCACAGCGACTGGGCCGGCGGCTATCGCCGCATCAACGCCCGGCTTGAGAAGGGCTTCACGATCATCACGGGCACCAACCAGGGCCTGTACGCCGAGGTCAAGCCCCATCCCGCCAAGCTCATCCTCCGCACCTGCCTGAGCGACGGCACGCGCAAGGGACCGTTCGAACTGCCCATGGAGCGCGAGGCGCTCCTGGCCGAGGCCGAGCAGGGCGGCTTCTTCAGTTACGCGGCGGGCGTAGCCTACCAGGTGCTGACCCACTACCGCGTGCGCGGGCTGGAGATTGACAACTACCTGACCGACCTGCCCGTGAAGAAGGGACTTTCTTCCAGCGCCGCGATCTGCGTGCTGGTGGCCCGCGCCTTCAACCGCATCTACGACCTGAAGATGACCATCCGCGGCGAGATGGAGTACGCCTACCTGGGCGAGATCACGACCCCCTCGCGTTGCGGACGCATGGACCAGGGGTGCGCCTACGGGAACCGTCCGATCATGATGACCTTCGACGGCGACCGGATTGACGTGTCCGAACTCAACGTGCCCAAGGACCTGCACTTCGTCATCGTGGACCTGTGCGCGGGCAAGGACACCAAGGAGATCCTCAGCAAACTCAATCACTGCTATCCTTTTGCCGAGAACGACCTGTCGCGGGGCGTGCAGAAATACCTCGGCCAGATCAACATGGAGATCGCCCAGGAAGCGGCGGCGGCCTTGAGGAAAGGCGATGCCCGGGCCGTCGGCGCGCTCATGACGCGGGCGCAGGCGGAGTTCGACAAGTACCTTCAGCCCGCGTGCCCGTCGCAACTGACCGCCCCCGTCCTTCACAAGGTGCTGACCTACGGCCCGATCCAGCCGCACGTCCTGGGCGGCAAGGGCGTCGGCTCTCAGGGCGACGGCTGCGCGCAGTTCATCGTCAAGGACGCCGAGAGCCAGCAGAAAGTGATCGAGATCATCGAACGCGACCTGCACATGCCCTGCCTCAAGCTCGTCATCCAGTCGGGCCGCCGGGTCCGCAAGGCCGTCATCCCCGCCGCCGGCTTCGGCACGCGTCTGTTCCCCGCCTCCAAGGCCGTCAAGAAAGAACTGTTCCCCATCATTGACCGCGAGGGCCGCGCCAAGCCCGCCATCATGGCCATCATCGAGGAGGCCCTCAGCGCCGGCATCGAGGAGGTCTGCCTCATCGTCCAGGCCGCCGACCGCGACCTGTTCGAGGATTTCTTCGGCACCCCTCCGACCATCGAAAACTACAACAAGCTCTCCAAGGAGAATCAGGAATACTGCAAGTACCTGCTCGACCTCGGACGGCGCGTCACCCTTGTGGCGCAGGAGGTCCAGGAAGGCTTCGGGCATGCCGTTCACTGCGCCCGCCAGTGGGTCAAGGACGAGCCGTTCCTGCTCCTGCTGGGCGACCACCTCTACGCCTCGGACACCGACGCCTCGTGCGCCCGCCAACTCCTCGACATCTACGACCGCGTCGGCCACAGCGTCGTCGGCCTGAAGGTGACCCCCGCCGCCGAGATCCACAACTTCGGCTGCGTCACCGGCGTCTGGGACGAGAAGGACTCCATCCTCACACTGACCGAGTTCTACGAAAAACCCACCCGCGAATACGCCCAGAAGCACCTGCACGTCGAAGGCATGGACGACGATCTGTTCCTCACCGTCTTCGGCCAGTACGTCCTCACGCCCGACGTGTTCGACTACATCGAGGAGAACATCCGCCACAACATCCGCGAACGCGGCGAGTTTCAATTGACCTCGTGTCTCGACCGTGTCCGACAGGAACACGGCTTCTCGGGCTACGTGGTCAAGGGCCGACGCTTCGACCTCGGCCTGCCCGAGGCGTACAGGCAGACCGTCATTGACTTCCGCAATGCGTGACAAGTCAGGAGACCTCTCATGAACAGGCGCGAATTTCTGCGGGAATCGTTGATCGGCGTGACGGCGTTGGGACTGGCCCGCTCCGTCGGAAAGCCTCTGTGGGCCGCCGAGGGCGAGGCGAAGACGGCGGCCGCGCTGAATCTCGGCAGCCAGGAGTCCCGCATTCCCGGCAAGTCCCTGGCGGAGAAGGTCGAGAAGCTCGCCTCGTGGGGCGGTTCGGGCCTGGAGGTCGGCGGCGCGCCGGCCAATCGCATCCAGGAGATCAAGGACGCCCTGAAGGGCACGAAGATCGAGGTCAGCGCCCTGTGCTGGGGATCGGCCAAAGGCGACCTCGTCGCCGTCGAGCCGGAGCGCCGTCAGCAGGGCATCGAAGCCATGAAGAAGGCCCTCGAAGTGGCCGGCGAACTGCAAGCGCGCGGCGTCATCTTCGTCCCGTGCTTCAACAAGCAGAGCGCGCTCCAGCCGGAGGAGCTTGACAAAATCCTGCTCGACATCCTGCCCGCCCTGGGCGACCACGCCCAGAAGTGCAAGACGCGCGTCCTGCTCGAACCCCTCAACAAGGGCGAGACCTTCTACCTCAACCGTCTCGAACAGGCCGCCGCCATCTGCGAGAAGGTCAACAACCCCGGCGTCGCCATGATGGGCGACTTCTACCACATGGGCAAGGAGGAGCAGAACGACGAGGAGGCCTTTGTGCGCGCCGGCAAGTTGCTCCACCACGTCCACCTGGCCAGCCGCACGCGCGTCCTGCCCGGCCAGGACGACCGCAGTTTCGTCTCCGGTTTTCGCGGCCTGAAGAAGATCGGCTACCAGGGCTACTGCAGTCTCGAGTGCGGCTGCCTGAAGGGCACCAACCCCGACGAGGAGATCCCCAAGGCCTTCCAATTCCTCCGGCAGCAGTGGGAGGAAGCGAAGGTCTGAGGCCGGACCGCGTCGCCGAAGCGGTTACAGCCGATACTCCCGCGTGTCCGCCTCGCGTCCGGGCCGCGCCCATGCGACACCAAGCTCGCCGGGCAGCTTGAACTCCTCGCAGCAGCGCGTGAGGACGGCTTCGAGGTCCTGCACCCACGTCTTGCGCGCGCCCGGCTCGCCCTCGACCTGAATGAGCGAAGAGGGAAAAGTCGCGATATCCGGCGGGGACTGTTGGGCGGCGTACATGCACGCCGTCTGCGCGGCGGCGGCCTCGATACCGCAGACGACGGGTTTTCCGCCGCGCGCGGCCTCCATGGTCTCCCACAGTTTGCGCACGGTGTCCGCGTCGGGCGAACCGTAATCCTTCACCGATCCGTCCTTGAACCGCGCCTGGAACAGGCGTCCCGCGTCGTAATCGTAGCTGACCGTCGCCTTCTCAAAATCGTAAGAAATAATCGGCCCGCGCCTCTGCCGGCAGGCGTGGGTGGCGGCGAAGAGAAGTTCCGCGCCGTTCTCCAGGCGCGAGCGCAGAATCGCCGTGTCGTAGTTGGTGATCGGGTGCGCGCGGTAAAGCTCGGCGGTGACGCTCAACGGCCACGCGCTACGGTCGGTCTGCGCGCCGAGGACGTAGAGGGCGTGGTGGAGGTAATGGGACGCCGCGTTGTTGACGGGGCTGTCGAGGATCCAGTTGCCCTTGTCGTCCTGCCTGGCGCCGGCCCATCGGCTGCGCCTGTAGTACTTCTCGTCGCGCGGCCAGAGCACGAGCGTCCTCAGCCGCAAGGGCCGCCCGAACGCGCCCGCCGCAATGTCGCGCTTCAGGGCCTGCGTCGCCGGCGCGAACGACCACTGATACCCAATGGCCGCGACCTTGCCCGCGCGGTCGCGCGCCGCCTTCATCCGGCGAGCTTGTTCGAAGGTGGCCCCCAGCGGTTTCTCGCACAGCACGTGGCTCCCCTGCGACAAGGCCAGGCACGTCTGCGCGCAATGCAGGTGAATGGGCGAAGCGATGACGGCCAGGTCGGCCTGGGCGGCTGCGTAGAATTCCTCAAGCGACGCATAGATCGGGATGCCCCGCGCCTTGATGTCCGCCAGACGCGAACTCTTCTCCGGAAACGGGTCCACCGCCCCCGCGATCCGGAAGCCCTGCTCGCCCTTCGCGTCCAGCAGCGCCGACAGATACAGGTGCCCGTACCCGCCGATGCCCGCCAGCGCCACGGAAATATTACTCGCCATCCCGCGCCGTTCTCCTAAATTGACGACCGTTGCGCGTAAACCTTCTCCTTATCCGCCGGCGGACGGGACAGAAAGGCGTTGATGGCCGGCAGGATCTCCTCGCGGTCCTCCGGCAGGCGACACTCGAAGTGGACGTGATTGTTGTGGTGCAGGCACTCCACCTCGCACGGGAATTCAATGCCGGACAGGATGTCGCGCGTCTCGATGACGGTTCCTTCGGGGGTTTGCTCGCGGAAGGTTCCCGCCTTGATCTCCTCGCGCAGCGGACATCGCGGATGCACCCACAGCCGCCGGAACCGCACAAAGTGCGGCCGCACGGCGTTGAGGACCTTGATCGTCCCTTCCACGTGTTGGCGCCAGCGGTCGGACCCGCCCAGCCCCAGCAGCACGTAGAACGAGAGCTGTATGCCCGCCGCGACCACGGCCTTTCCTGCGTCAATCATGCGTTTCTGGCTGATCCCCTTGCGGTGGAAGCGCAGCAGTTCGTCGTCGCCTGTCTCGAGTCCGGCGTGGATGCGGTCCAGGCCGGCTTCCTTCAACAGAGGGAGGCTCTCCCGGCGCTGCCAGGCCGTGGCCATGCGCCCGTAACAAGTGATGCGTTCGACGTTCGCGAATTTCTCGCGGATCGTTCTCGCGACGCGGGCAAGGTTCGCCGGCTCGACGCAGATGGGGTCGGCGTCGGCGAGGAAGAACGTCGGCGCATCGGGCCCGAAGAGGTTTCTGGCGCGTTCCACATCGCCGAGGACCGTCTCAATCGGGCGAATCTCGAACGGCACCCCGAACGCGGGGTAGATCCCGCAGAACCGGCAGCGGCACCACCCGCATCCGCGCGTCACGCGGATTACCACGCTGTCCGCTTCGTTGGGCGGGCGTATGTAGTTCTCGTCGTAAAGGGAAAACACCGGACTCACTTGTCGGCCTTTCGGAAGGACTTCGGGTCCCGATGCCTGAGTTTATCCAAAATGCGCCGGAGAAGCAACCTCGCCGCCCGCAAACGAACCCGCGAAATAAGGAGCGCGTGCGAGGCGTTGTCTTGCGCGTGGAATGTGCGGTGTCTTTTGCCTATAATACCTTTCTCGAAAAAATCTAACGGCGTCCGATTCCGGGAAGATTCTATGCGCTCAACCAGGCGGAATTCCGCGAGCCTTGGACGGACGATCGCGGGCCTTCTTCTTGCGTGTTCGGTTGCCTGGCCGGTCCGCGCCGACGACGCGGGAACGCCTCCCGATCTTGCGAAGGCCGCCTGGATATGGTCGGTGCCCAGCGGCAGAGACACAGGGTCGGTTGTGTTTTTCCGCCGCAAAATCGTGCTTCCCGCAAAGCCCGTCGAGGCTTCCGTCGCGCTGACGGCCGACAACGGTTACGAGCTTTACGTCAACGACCGCCGCCTGGCCGGCAAGCTGGGGTACGGCTCCAATGTGTGGAGCAGCGTGGAGCGTTTCAGGATCGAGAGCGATCTTGTGGAGGGAACCAACGTCGTCGCGATTCGGGGCGAGGACCTCGGCGGCGTTGCGGCGATGGTGGCCGCGCTTTACATCCGCACCGAGGAGGGCGAGGAGGCGCGCCTGGTGTCCGACGAGTCCTGGCTCGCCTCCACGCGGGAGGAACCCGGCTGGACAACACCCGACCACGACGACCGTCTCTGGAAACCCGCCGCCGTGGTCGCGCCGATGGGCAAAGGGCCGTGGGGGACGTTGTCGGTCCCCAAGACGCTGACGGAAGCGAAGAAACTCCTGGTGGACCGCAGCGTGCCCGGCGAGTACACGCCGCCCGCCGATGAGAAGTTCGCGCAGCCCGCCGAGGGCTTTCGCTGGCCGCAGGCCGTGCTCTTTCTGCGCGGATACATCAGCAAGCCGCATCACTTCGCGTTTTCCTGGCGTATGCCCGACGGTCGGTCCGTCTCTGTTCGCATGCGCGCCTACCCCGAAAGCGACGTGCCGGGGCCGGCGTCGCCGGGAAAGCAGATTTACGCGCTCCGCCCGGCCTCGCCGGAGGGCCGGCCCGCGCTGCTTTTTGACGCCGGCGGCGGCAGTCTCGGCTCGCCCAGCGTTTCGTTCGATGGCAAGACGGTCTTTTTCTCCATGGCCCCCGAAGGCGAGGCCTTTTACCGCATCTATCGGATGTCCGCCGAGGGCGGCGTTCCTCAGGCGCTCACCGGCGGACCTTTCCACGATTACGACCCGGAGCCGCTCCCGGACGGCCGCATCGTCTTCAGTTCGACGCGCATCGGCAGCCGCGAGGAGTATCACGGCAACCTGGCGTCTTCCCTTTTTGTCATGAACGCCGACGGCTCCGGCATTCAGCCGCTGACGTCTCACATCGTCGCCGACCGCGAGCCCAAGGTGACGGCGTTCGGTTCGTTGGCCCTGGTGCGCTGCGACAATTTTCTCGAGCGCGCCAAGGTCGAGACGAACATCCATCATCTGCGCCTCGACGGCACGGGCGGCGCGGTGATTCTCGGCAACGATCGCGCCGCCATCCCGTACCAGCGTCATCTCGCCGACGAGGGCGGCCCGAATCCGGGCTGGCTGCGCGCCAACGGCTTCGGCAGTCCGGCGCCGCTGCCCGACGGCCGCGTGGCCGCGCTCTCGAAGGACGGCCTGGTGATCGGCGGCTTCGGCTGGAAGGGGGCCAAGGCCGTCAGGACGGGCGTGAGTCTCTTCGACATCTCCTCCCTGCCCGACGGCCGCCTGCTGTGCACGACGCTGGATCGCCGTTCGCTAGGCGTCGTGGACCCGGCCTCCGGCGAGGTCTTCCGGATTATGGGCCTCCCGAAGCCCGAACTTCACTCGGTCGTGTACCTCGGTCCCCGGCCGCTTCCGCCCGCCATGCCGCCGACGACCGTGCACGAGGCGGACCGGGGCGCGCCGTCGGGCTACCTGTACTGTCAGAACGTTTTCAACACCAAACAGAAAGGCGCCGACCTGAAGCGCATCAGGGCGGTTCGCGTCTACGAGGGCCGGCCTCTGGCCTTGCGTCCCGAACATTTTCCCTACGAGCACATTGGCGTGGAGGCCGTCGAACTGGGCGCTGTTCCGCTGGCGCCGGACGGTTCGTTCTACGTCCGCGTGCCGGCGGACCGCGCGCTGGCCGTGCAGGCCGTGGACGCCGAGGGGCGCGCCGTCATCAACGAGTTGTCGTGGATTTACGTGCGGCCCGGCGAGCGCCGTTCGTGCGTGGGTTGCCACAGTCCCCGTTACGAGGCCCCCAATGCGGCCGCGCCCGGCCTGGCACTGCGAGCCGGACCGGCGGAGCTTCTCGGACAAGGCCGGCCCCATCGTTTTCGAGGCAACAACGCGGAGGTGGGCGGCGTCCTGAATCTGCAACTCGACCGCATGCGCGAGGCGGCGGCGCTGGACTCCTTTGACGTGGCCTGCGCGGGCCGCGCCGACGAGGTTCGACTGCTCTGCGAGACGCTGGCCGGCGGCGAGTCGGCCCTGCGAATCTCCGCCGCGCAGCGTCTGGCGGTCTTGCGCGACCCCGCCGCCGCGCCGCCCCTGGCCTCGGCGCTGAAGGACCCCGACGCCTCTGTGCGCATGAACGCGGCGCTTGCGCTTGCCGCCTGCGGCAACCGCAAAACGCTTGCGGCGCTGGCCGAGTCGCTTTCGGACGACGACGCCCTTGTGGCGCAGGCGGCGAACATGGCCCTGGAGAATCTCACGGGGCGGGTCGCCGCCTTCAACGCCTTCGATCCGCAGGCGAGGGCCGAGGGCGCGGCGGCGTGGAGGTCGTGGTTGGAGCGCAACAAGCCCGACGCCATCGAGGCGGACCTCATTGCGCGCCTCGGCGACGGCGATCCGCAGACCGCGACGCTGGCCGTTCAGTCGTTGGGACGCATCGGCGGGGCCGCCGCGTGCGCGGCGTTGCGCGGCTTTGTCATCGAGAAGGAGAAAGAGCCGCAGAGCGACTTGCGCGCCGTCATGGCCGCCATGCGCGCGCTGGGGCATCTCCACGTCGCCGATTCGGTCGCTCTGCTCGCGGATATCCTCCAGCGGCGGCTCAAACCCGAACCCCCGCAGAGAAACGTCTACCTGGCGGCCGCTGCCGCCGAGGCCCTGGGCCGAATCGCCGCGCCCGAAGCGGAGAAGGCCCTCGTGGACGCCTGCCGCAACGTCGGCGACTTCTGGTTGTACACCGGCATCTGCGGCGACCATCCGGTGCTTGTCGCGAATCACTCCTCGCCGCTTCACTTCCGGCTGATGGAGGCCCTCGACGCTGTTGGCTCGCGGAATCCCGACGTTGTCCCCGCGCTCATCCGGTCCATCCCCGTGGACGTGGACCGGGGTTTGTTGCCGGAGACCGATTCCTACGAGAATCTTGTCGCCCGCGTTGTGCGCCGGACCGGCCTCACGCCCGTCCTCATGGAGACGTGCCTTGGCGTTCTGGGCGACGCCACCGCCAAAGGCGACGAGAAGTACCGGTCCGATGTGACAACGTCTCCCCTGCCGCAGTCGTGGGGCGAGTACTCGAAGAAGACCTTCGAGGAGTTGCTGAAGATACCGCGAGGCGGGCTGGCCTTTCTGCCCTACGACGCCGAGACGCGCGCGGCTCAGGCGGCCTCGGTCCTGTGTGTTGACGAACGGTTTGCGCCGCGTCTGCTGGCGGCCTTCGAGCGATATCGCCGGCTTGAGGTCTCCGCCGAGGCGGATTACGGGCGCGCGCGGACTCGCGCGTGGGTCTGTTTCTACCTGGCCCGCGCCCTGGGCAAAGCGGAGTACGCCGGGGCTTTCGACGCCCTGGCCGGCGCGCTGGAAAAGGACCCGACCGAAGGCAGCCAGGGCTACACCGCGCCTCCCAGCCCGATGACGTTCAAGGCGATCACGCCTTTTTACCGCGCGTCGGCGGCCTATGCGCTGGGCAGGCTCGGCGACCATCGCGGCGTGGCGGTCCTGTTGAGAACGGCGGGGAATTTCGAGAACGCCCTGGACGTGCGCCACTCCGCCGCGCGGGGGCTTGCGTTGCTATGCGACCGCCGGGATGCGCCCGCCCTGGAGGCCGCCGCGAAGGAATACCCCGAAGTCGCCACGCAGCGAATCCTGTTTCAGGCGGCGCAGGCCGCCGCCTCGCGGAACCCAAAGCCTTGATCACGGAGCAACGCCCGCCACGGTGCGCGCCCTGCTGAGCGTCCTCCACGAGAGTTCCGCCGCCGCCCAGGGGTCGTAGCCGGGCGCGTTGAAGACCATGCCGCTGACCTCCACGGTGATGCAGCCGCGCCAGCCCGCCCTCGCCATCGCGCGGAAGTACGCCGCGTAGTCGAAGTCGCCCTCGCCCGGCAGCATGAACTTCACCTTGCCGCTCTCCATGCGCCCGTCCTTCACGTGCGTGTGGATGGCGTGGGGCGCCAGCGCGGCCACGGTCGGCTCCATCGGCATGCCCTGAACGGCAAAGTGGCTGATGTCGAAGTTGAGGCCCAGGGCCGCAGAGTTAACGGCCTTGAGCACCGCCAGGGCGCGCTCGGGCCGGTCGAGCAGCCCGCCCACGTGCGGCTCCAGGGCGAACTTCGTTCCGCACTGCTCGGCGGCGCGGGTCCACTCGGCCACGCGCTCCACGATCTGGTTGAAATCCTTGTCCCAGGTCTGGTTCCCGCCGCCGAGCGTCGTGGTGAGCACGGGCGTCCGGCCGGCCTCCGACAGGTCTGCGGCCAGTGCGCCCGCCGCCTTGAAGGCGTCCAGTTCGCGGCGGTACTCGTCCGGATTGACGGCCATGATCTTGCTGAGCAGCATCAGCGCGGGAAGCTCAAGGTCCAGGTCGCGCAGCGTCTCGCGCAGGACGCGGCGGTCGGACGCCGCGAGTTTCGCCGGCGGCGTCCAGCGTTCACTCACGCAAAGCTCGATCCCCTCGTACCCCATCTTCTTCAGGCGCGGCAGCGCGGGCAGGACCGCCATGCCCGGCATGCCGTATGTTCCATACGCGATCTTCATGCTTCCTCCATCCTCACCTCAGAAGGCGTTCCACGCTCGCCCGCAGGCACGCCTCTTCAAGGCGGCGCTGCATGTCGGGCGGGGTGCGGGAATTGTTGTTCTGTATCTCGGTCGAGATGCACGGCAGGCGTTTGCAGATCGGCCCCCACAGGTCGCGAAAGTACGCGGCCTGTTCGCCGGTGTAGTTGAGCGGCGCGGCCTTGGGGATCGGGTTGCCGCCGGCGCGGAGCATGGCCTCGATGCACTCCTGCGCCCATTGGGCGTTGTAGTCCTGTATCGGCGGCGGCAGGTCCTGGGTGACCAGCGGGAGCAGGATCATGGCGTTGTAGGGCGACCGCTCGAACTCCGTCTGGTGCATGTCGAGCCACTGGTCGCAGCCGTATTTTTCCTGAAGGCGGAAGGCCATGCGGAAGAACGTGCTGTCGAGGCAGCGGTTGGGTTCGGCGTACTCGTGTTCGTTGAGCTGTTCGTACACGATGCCGACGGGCCGGGGGTGGTCGGTCTCGACTCGCGTGGACCATCGCCCCAGGCGTTTCCACATCTTGCCGGTCTGTTTGTCTTTGCCGCGCATCCAGCACCAGAACTCCTCGTTCGGACAGAACGCGCCGTCCCAGAACTCCACCGGAGCGCGCGCGCTGCCGTCGGCGTTGCCGAGGGGGACGCAGTTGAACAGGACCTGCGCGAGGATGCGCTCGCGGTCGAGCGCCGCGGGCGCGCCGTCCAGTTCGCGGCCTTCCAGGAGCTGGCAGGCGAAGTTCATCATGGCCGCAGTGGTGGCCGGTTCGTGGGCGTGGGGCTGCGTGGCCAGCATGGACTTTTTCGCCTGGCGCGGCGCGGCCTTGTCGCTCACAGTCAGGCCGTAGACCCTGGCGCCGGCGTATTGCGCGATCGTCTCGACCTCAAGCAGGTCGGGGTACTTGCGCTGCCATTCGAGGACCTTCGCCTCGACCTGCGCGGGCCTTGACATCCAGTTCTTCATGGGCGATTCTCCGAGGCGTCAGAGGCAAGAATTCTACACTTTTCCGGCGGTTATGGTATATTCTTTTTTTCACACAGTGGTTGATGAATCGGGAGGTTGCCATGCCGCTGGAGCTGCTTGCGGTCGCGCCGGGAAAGGTGGAACTGCGGACGTACCAGGACCCGCCGCTGAAACCGGACCAGGTGCGCGTGAAGAGCCGCCTGTCGGCCGAGAAGCACGGGACCAATCTGCTTCTGATGCGCGGCGCAAGCTCCGTGAACGAAAAGGCGTACGACAACGAGATGAGCGTCTTTCTTCCGCGAGACTCCGGCAAGGGATGGAGCGCGAAGTTCCCCATGAAAACGGGGAACATGACGGCCGGCGTCGTCGTCGAGGTCGGGGCCGACGTGAAAGGTTTTAGGCCCGGCGACCGCGTCTTCGGGCACCTGCCCATCCGCCAGACGCACACCGTGAAGGAAACGGCGCTGACCCCCGCCCCAAAGAGCGTGCCGGACGAGGCGCTGGTCTGCGAGGACCCCGCCCTGGTGGCGCTGCTTTCCATACGCGAGTCCGGCCTACGGCTCGGCGATACGGCCGCCGTCTTCGGCATGGGCGCGATCGGTCTTATGACGGCGCAGATGGCGCGGCTGGCGGGGGCTTCGTTCGTCGTCGCCGTCGAGCCGCACGAGAACAAGCGCGCCCTGGCCCTCAAGTACGGCGCGGACCTAACGCTGGATCCCCTCAAATGCGACGCGGGCCTCGAAATCCGCCTGGCCACCGGGCGCAGGGGCGTGGACGTAACTGTCGAAACCAGCGGCGTTTACGCCGCCCTCCAACAGGCCATTCGCGGCACACGTTTTGCGGGCGCCATCGTGACGACCTCGTGGTATGAGGGCGGCGCCGCCGACCTGTTCCTCGGCGAAGAGTGGCACTTCAACCGCCACGTCCTGGTCTCCGGCGCGCGCCTCGAGAGCGTCCCGTACCGCGACCACCCGCGATGGGACGCCGACCGCGTGAAGAAAACGGTCCTGGATTTGTTCGAGAAGAAGCGCCTCACGATCGAGGGGATGCTCGATCCCGTCGTTCCGCTGGAGGAGGCCGTCGAGGTCTATCGCCTCCTGATCGAGGAGCCGCACAAGGTTGTGAAGTGCGCGTTCACCTATCGTTGAGCCGGAAAAACTGACATGACGATGCAACTCGGCCGGACGCAGATCACGGTGGTTTCCGACGGCACGTTCCGCCTCGACGGCGGCACGATGTTCGGCATCGTGCCCAAGGCGATCTGGTCGAAGCTCATGCCGCCGGACGAGCAGAACCGCATCGAGCTGGGTCTGAACTCCCTGCTGGTCCGTTCCCCCGCCGGCCTGACGCTCGTGGAGGCGGGCATCGGCCGCGACTACGCGCCCAAGAAAAAGGATATCTACGCGATTGACGAGCGGACGAACCTCCTCGTCGAACTGGACAAACTCGGCGTGAAGCCCGCCGACATCAACCGCGTCATCCTGACGCACCTCCACTTCGACCATTCCGGATGGTGCACGCGGGAGACCGGCGGCCGCTGGACACCGACGTTTCCCAACGCGCGGCACGTCGTCCAGGCCGCCCAGTGGCGCGACGCCCACCAGCCTTCCGAACTGTCGCGCGGCGGCTATCTGACCGACCGCCTGGCCCCGCTAAATGAACAGGGGCTGCTCCAGCTTGTGGAGGGCGAGACCGACCTGGGCGACGGCATCGCCGTCATCCCGACCCCCGCCCACGCGCGGGGCCATCAGTCCGTGAAGGTTTGCGCGGACGGCGAGACGATCTTCTATCCGGGCGATATCATCCCGACCGTCTGCCACCTTCGGCTTCCCTACATCATGGCCTACGACCGCGACCCCGACGGCGTTGTGAACCTGAAGGCCGGCATCATCCGCGAGGCCCTTGAAGGCCGCTGGATCATCTGCTTCAGCCACGATCCGCATGTGCCGCTGGCGCGGCTGGAGGCCCTGTCCGAGGGCGGGGTGAAGGCCGTGCCAATCCGCCTTTAACGATGAAGGAACGTTTGACTTGTCCCATCCGAAGTTCCGTCTTTGGCTTGCGCTTGTGCCGGCGATGGTCGTGCCGTGTGCCGCATCGCTGTTCTATTTCGTGTTTTTCAGCGAGCACCTTTTCGCCAGGGCCGTCTATGGCGCAGCCAAGGTCTTTACGCTGGCGTGGCCGGTGGTCTGCGTCTGGTTTGTTCTGGGGACGCGGCTGCCGCGCATGAACCTGCGCGACCCCCTCCACCGGAAGGCGATTCCGTTCGGCGTGCTGTCCGGAATCGCCATCGTCGTGATCCTCGTGATCGCCATGCATACGGCCCCCGGCCGCGTCCTGTACGCCGGCGCCGACGCCCTTCGGGCCAAGGCAACGCAGTTGGGATTCCTGGCGTACTTCGTGCCGTTCGCGCTCTTCCTCAGCCTGATGAACTCGCTCATCGAGGAGTACTACTGGCGTTGGTTTGTCTTCGGACGGCTGCGCGAAGTGGCGGTCGTGGCGCTGGCCTGTCTTCTGGCGGGCGTTTCGTTCGCGGCGCACCATGTCGTGCTTCTCGCGCAGTTCTTCCCGCTGGCCTGGGCGTTTCTGCTGGGCGGCTGCGTCGGCATCGGCGGCGTCCTCTGGAGCCTGATGTATCATAGACAGGGCACGCTGGCGGGGGCGTGGGTCAGCCACATGATTGTGGACATCGGCCTGATGTGGGTCGGTTACAATGTCCTGTTCGCGGACGGCTCGCCCTGACCGCAGAGACAAGGAGCTTCCCATGACCAACAAGGAACGCGTTCGCGCCGCACTCGCCCACCGGCAGCCCGACAAGGTGCCCTACGCCTTCGGCTTCACGCAGAAGGCCATGGCGGCCATGACGGCCCATTGCGGCAACAACGATTTTCTCAAGAAGATTGACAACGCCGTGCACGGCGTGGCGGCCAGTCCCGGCCCGAAGGCAAAGATGACCGACCCGAACACGCGCCAGGACGAATTCGGGGTGCAGTGGGACATCAGCGTTGACCGCGACATCGGCAACGTCTGCAACTGCCTCATCCCCGAACGCAACCTCGACAAGCTGGAACTGCCCGACCCCCACGCCCCCGACAAGTTCAAGGGCTTTGCCGAGCAGTGCGCGCGCGGCGCCGGCAGGTTCGTGCAGTTCGGCATCGGCTTCTCGCTCTTCGAGCGCGCCTGGACGATGCGCGGCATGGCCAACCTCTTCGAGGACATGATCGAGGCGCCCGACTTCGTGGACGAACTGCTCGACCGCATCTGCGACTACAACGTCGCCCTCGTCCGCCAGGCCGTCAAGCACGACATTGACGCCGTCCATTTCGGCGACGACTGGGGCTCTCAGCGCGGCCTGCTGATGGGGCCGAGGCTCTGGCGACGATTCCTCAAGCCGCGTCTCGCCCGCCAGTACGCCGAGGCCAGGAAGGCCGGCAAGTTCGTCACCATCCACTCGTGCGGAAAGGTGCAGGAGGTCTTTCCCGACCTCATCGAGATCGGCCTCGACTGCTTCAACCCCTTCCAGCCCGAGGTCATGGACGTGTACGAGATGAAGCGCGTCTACGGCGACCGCCTGAGCTTCTGGGGCGGCATCAGCACGCAGCGCCTGCTGCCCTACGGCACGCCCGACGAGGTGCGCGCCGAAGCGCGGCGCATGATGCGCGAAGTGGGCCGCAACGGCGGTTACATCCTCGCCCCCGCGCACGGCATCCCCGGCGACGCGAAGCCGGAGAACATCCTGGCCCTCATCGAAACCAGCAACAGCCAGTAGCGCAAGGACAGGCCGATGGCAAAAAAACTGATGATCCCCGGCCCCACCGAGGTCGGCGCCCAAACCCTCGCCAAAATGGCCCTGCCGATGCAGCCGCATTACGGCGCGGAATGGGCGAAGTTCTACTTCGACGTCGTCGAGAAGGTCAAGCGCGTCTTCCAGACGAAGAACTCCCTCTACATCCTCGCCGCCACCTCGTCCGCCGCAATGGAGGCCGGCGTCGCCCACGCCGTCGAGCCGGGGCAGAAGATTCTCATCTGCCAAAACGGTTTCTTCGGCGAGCGCTTCGAGGAGATCGCCGTCGCCGTGGGCGCCGCGCCGGTCGTGGTCCGGTGCGAGTACGGCCGGCCCGTCGCCGCCGACCAGGTCCGCCGCGCCCTCGACGAACACCCCGACATCAAGGCCCTGGCCGTCGTCCACAACGAAACCTCGACCGGCGTCGAGTCCGATCTGTCTGCCATCATCCCGCCGGCCCGCGAACGCGGCGTCCTGACCATCGTGGACACCGTCTCAAGCCTGGGCGCCGTGGATGTTCCGGTGGACGGGTTGGGGATAGACTTCTGTCTCACGGGCACGCAGAAGTGCCTCGGCGCTCCGCCGGGCCTGGCCTTCCTCAGCGTGAGCGATCGCGCCTGGTCGGCCATCGCCGCCCGCCAGACGCCGGTGCGCTCGTGGTATCTGAGCCTCAACGTCCTCAAGAAATACCAGGAGACCTGGCGCGACTGGCATCCCCAAGGCCCCAACACCGCCGCCGTGCCGCTCTACCTGGCGCTGGACCAGGCCCTCGACGAAATCTTCGCGGAGGGACTTCCGCAGCGCTTCGCCCGACACGTCCGCGCGCGCGACGCCTTCCGCGCCGCCATGCGCGCCATGGGGCTCCGGCTCTTCGTCGAAGACGCCTGCGCCAGCAAGACCCTCACCGCCGTGTGCCTGCCCGAGGGCATAGACGGCGCGGCGCTGCGCCGCCGCATCTCGGACCATCATGACATCCTCGTTGCCGGCGGTCTGGGCGCCACGGCCAACACCGTGATCCGCGTCGGCCACATGGCCCTGACCGCCTCGCCGAAATACCTGCTTCCCGCCGTCGCCGCCATCGAGACGGAGCTTCTCGGCCTGGGGGCGAAGATCAACAAGGGCGCCGGCGCCGAGGCGTTCAGGCGCGTCTTTCCGGAGAAAGAACATGGACATTGATTTCTGCCGCTACTACAAGCACGCCGAACTCACGAACATCCTGAAAAGGCTTGTGCGCGCGCACCCCCGCCGGATGAAGCTGCGCTCCATCGGCAAGTCGCCGGCCAACCGCGACATCTGGATGGCCGAGATCACCAACCCCAACGGCCCCCCCGCCCGCAAACCCGCCTACCTCATCCACGGCAACATCCACGCCGCCGAGGTCTCCGGTTGCACGACGGCCCTGCACGTCGTCTGGCATCTCCTCGAAGGCGGCGCGAAGGACGCCGCCGTCGCGGCCCTGCTCGACCGCATGGTCTTCTACGTCATCCCGCGCATCAATCCCGACGGCCCGGAGGCGGTGCTCGCCTTGCCGCAGCCCATCCGCAGCCGCAGGAAAAAAACCCTCCCCGATGAAGAGATCAACGGCCTCGTCCCGCAGGACATCAACGGCGACGGCATGGTCCTCCACATGCGCATCGCCGACGAGAACGGCAACATGCGCCCGTCCGACAAGGACCCGCGCCTGCTCGTCCGGCGCAGGCCCACCGACGCCAAAGGCCCCTTCTACCGCGTCTACCTTGAGGGCCTCATCAAGGACTGGGACGGGCACGAGTTCCATGTCCTGAACCCCCAATACGACTTCAACCGCAACTTCGCCGCCAACTGGCAGATGGAACACATGCAGTACGGCGCGGGAAAGCACCCCTACTCCGAACCGGAGATCAAGGCCCTGGCCGACGTCTCGTACGCCCATCCGAACATCTGCTTCGCGCTCGGCTTCCACTGCGGATCCAACGGCATTCTGCGTCCTCCCTCGACCAAGAGCGACGACGACATGAACGCCGCCGACCTCGCAGAGTTCAAGCGCATCGGCAAGATCGGCCAGCAGCTCACGGGGTTTCCCTTGCGCGCCATCACGCGATACACCTCCAGCCCCAAGGGCATCAAGCTCCAGGGCCACTTCGGCGACTGGGGGTATGAGCATCACGGCTGGCTGAACTTCGAGATCGAGCTGGGCATGCACATCAACAACGCCGGCGTCTCCACCGACGAATTCTTCAAGGACCCCGAACGCGAGTGGGAGAGCTGGGAGGAGCAGATCATGGAGTGGGTCCAGCGCTCCGGCGACACCGCGACCTTCATTGACTGGAAGCCCTTCAAGCACCCGCAACTCGGCCAGGTGGAGCTGGGCGGCTGGCACCCCGTCGTCTACGCCAACCCCATCCCGTCCACGCTCGGCGACATCGCGGCCAGGACCACGCAGTTCATCCTCGCCCACGCCGCGGCGGCCCCCAGGCTGCGCGTCAGGAAGGCCGAGGCCGTGCGATTGGCCAGAGGGTTGCACAAGGTTGCGGCGGACATCGTCAACGAGGGTTATCTGCCCACCAACGTGACCCAGCAGGGCGTCACGAACCGCCAGTCGCGGCCCGTTCTCGTCGAACTGAAGCTGCCTCGCGGCGCAAAGGTCGAGGTCGGCCGCCCCCGGCAGGTCATCGGCCACCTGTCCGCCTACAGTACGCCGCGCAGGCTCGAATGGGTCGTGCGCGGCAAAGGCGTCGTGGACGTCGTCGCTTCCTGCCCGAGGGCGGGCGCGGACGAGAAGCGGGTGAAACTATAGGCGGCGCCGGCTGAGAGAAAAAGGAGGGCGTCATGGGAATCATATCGTGGGCGTGTTTGATCGGCGTTGCGCTGGCCTTCGGCCTGGCCGCAACCGCCATGCCGTCGTCGAGGCAAACGCGGCCCTTCCCAACGCGGGGCCGGCTGAGACGGCCTCGGGACAGCAACAGCGGTATCTGTTTGCGCTCCGGCCCCCGGACGCTATTATCTCCCCCGTCAGGTCGTTTTTCACGTTCAGACTAAGGAGCTTGAACAATGATCAGGATCGGCATTATCGGATCGGACAATTCGCACGCGGATCGGTACTCGGAACTGTGCAACATGCCGGACGATCCGAAGTTGAAGGACCTTCAGGTGCCCGACGCCAAGGTGACGGCCCTTTTCGGCATTCCGGAGCACGAGGCGCGCACGAAGGAGGTCTCGGAGAAGTTCAAGATTCCCGTGGTCGCCTCGCCCGAAGACATGGTCGGCAAGATTGACCTGGCCATCTGCGTCTTCCGCAAAGGTTCACTGCACGCGAAATATTCGCTGCCCGTCATCAAGGCCGGCATCCCCATCTACGTGGACAAGCCCTTCGCGTCGAGCGTGGCGGATGCGCGCGCCATGATCGAGGCCGCCGACAAGTCCGGCGCGCCCCTGACGAGCATGTCCAGTTTCCGCGTTGCGCAGAGCACGCTCCAGTTCAACGAGGAGTTGAAGAAGATCGGCCCCGTCACCTACGGCATCTCCATCGGCCCCGGCGACCGCAAGTCGGAGCACGACGGCCTCATCTTCTACGGCATTCACGCCGTCGAGGTCATGCTGACGTGCTTCGGGCACGGCGTCAAGGAAGTGCGGGCGGTGGATCAGAACAACAACGTCGTGGCGACGGTGACGTATCCCGACGACCGCGTTGTGACGCTCTCGTTCGTCGGCAACGCCAAGTACGCCTTCCGCGCCATCGCCTTCGGCAAGAACGGAATGGCCATGTTCACGCCCGGCACGGGCACGTTCTACCGCGACGCGCTCCTGGCCGTCATCGAGATGGCCAAGACGCGCAAGCGCCCGCTCACGAACGCGCAGTTGCTCGAACAGGTGCAGATATTCCACGCCATCGAGAAGTCCATTCAGGACGGCGGCGCCGCCGCGCGACCGGCGGATTTTTCATGAGCGCCGCGTTATGCCGAAAACAGGAGCGAGTTTCTTGCGGAGAATGAGACCGCTGTGTTTTGTGCTGGCGGTGATGGGACTCGGCGGCTCGGCGGGAGGAGACCCGCCCGGCGCCCCGGAACTGGGGGCGCCGGCGTCGGCGCCCATCAAGCACGAGAAGTTCTTCCGCGGCGAACGCGAGTTGTTCGGCTACAACCCGCGGTTTGAGCCGAACGTCGTCACCTTCGACCCCGACAACCGCCCCTACATCCGCTCGCAGGGACCCATGCCGGGATGGACCAACACCGTCGGCGTCGTGCAGACGCTCGACGCCGATGGCCGATGGCTCCGCCTGGACTTCACGCCGCCCATCAAGGAGCGCTATCCCGAATGGGACGGATGCCTCTTCACGGGACCGTTCGCCGAGGAGCGCATCGTCTTCGACAGCGCGGGCGACGCATACATGAACGTCAACTGCACGCGATCGAACATCAAGCGCAATTTTCTCCTGTACTCCAAGGACCGCTGCCGCTCGTGGCAGTTGTATGAACTGCCCGGCGTGCGGGCGCAGTTCGAGGTTCCGGACGGCCATAACGATTGCCAGTCGCCGCCCGTGATCCTCTCCAGCAACACATGGACGGGCGGCCCGCTGTACCTCATCACGCCGGTCAAGACGCCCGACGGAAGGCTCGATGTTTCCAACCGCGTCACGGTGACGACCGATCCCAAGGCCTTTCCCTCCCCGCACCATTCCGGCACCGGCAACAGCACCGTCACGAAGGACGGCCTGACGCACATCGCGTATCTCAGCATGGAGCCGGCGCCCGACAAGGACGGCACGCCGCAGTACGCCGTCACGTACGACCGTTCCACCGGCAAGTGCGGGGCGCCTGTCCTGCTGGGCTTCGGCGGGCGCGGCGCGCCGGACAACCATAACGGCCCCGTCATGGCGGCGGACAGCAAGGGATACCTGCACGCCGTTCTCGGCGCGCACCACGACCCGTTCAGGTACACGCGCTCGCTTCAGCCCAACAGCATAAACGGCGGCTGGACGGAACCGGTCGCCTTCGGCAAACCCCAGCCCCGGACTCCGAGCGGATCGTACACCTACGTAAGTCTCATATGCGACAAGAACGATACGCTGCATGTCGTCGCGCGCTACGCCGGCTGGGGCTACTTTTTCTGTCTCGATTACCTTCGGAAAAAAGCCGACCAGCCGTGGGAAGACCGCGGACACCTGGTCATTCCCTTTCGGCGCTACTACAGTTGCTGGTATCACAAACTGAACATGGATCGCAAAGGGCGCCTTTTCCTCAACTACATCTATTACGGCGACCAATATTGCGAAGGCGGGGAGGCTCCGCACGACCAGTGCGGGGACGAGATAGCCGCGTATCGGCAGAAATGGCCGGACGAGAAGATTGAACTGGCGCCCGATTCGCGCAAACTGCACGGCCACTGGCTGGGCGTCAAGCCGCATGATCCGGCCATCCTGATGTCCGACGACGGCGGCGACACCTGGCGTCTGGCCCTCACGCCGGATTTTGTCGAAAAGGGAATGTGAGTCGGAAAACGCATGTGGGTGCACTCAACCGGCTTGACAAGAGCGAGTATGAGGGCAGCCACAGGTCCTTCTGGACAGGGCTATGACTGAGCTAGATATGAGCCAGGAAGATCCCGCGGAATCCGTTCCACGAATCCATTCGCAAAACAGATCTAAGGAGGTTTGTTCATGGGTGTCCCGGGAACTCAACTTGTCCCAAGAATTCCCAATGAAATGTTTTTCACTCCGCGGCACACTTTGGCGCGATAATTAACGGGTACTTG
>CAYPFP010000095.1:0-1093 GCA_964409935.1 uncultured Planctomycetota bacterium
CGGTGTCCGGTGTACACTCTTGCGAACGCGCCGTATGAACGCTACCAGGCTCTGCTCAGCCTCAGTCGCCAGGAGGAGAGGAACCATGATCATCGGTGTTCCCAAGGAGATCAAGCAGGACGAGTACCGCGTCGGCATTCTTCCCGTGGGCGTCGAGGAGATGAGAAAGCGAGGGCACACCGTCCTTGTCCAGCCGGACGCCGGCGCGGGCAGCGGCATCCTCGACGATCACTATGTCAAGGCCGGAGCCGAGATCGTTCACGACCCGACCGACATCTACCGCCGCGCCGACATGATCATGAAGGTCAAGGAGCCTCTCCCGTCCGAATTCGATCTCGTCCGCGAGGGACAGATACTTTTCACGTATTTCCATTTCGCAGCCAACAGGGAATTGACCGAGGCGATGCTCAAACGAAAGGTCGTGGCCATTGCGTACGAAACCATCTCGCTGGAAGACGGCACCCATCCGCTCCTGACCCCTATGAGCGAGGTGGCCGGCCGCATGTCCATCCAGGAGGGGGCCAAGTTCCTGGAGAAGCCCATGATGGGCCGCGGGATTCTGCTGGGCGGAGTGCCCGGCGTGGCGCCCGCCGAAGTCGTCATCATCGGCGGCGGTGTCGTGGGCGCCAACGCCGCGAAGGTCGCCGCGGGCCTCGGCGCGCAGGTGGCCATTCTCGACATAAACCTGGATCGCTTGAGGTATCTTGACGACATCATGCCCGTCAACGTCATCACGCTCATGTCCGATGCCCACACCGTACGCGAGTGCGTGAAAGAAGCCGACCTGCTCATTGGGGCCGTGCTCATCGTCGGCGCGCGCGCCCCGGTGCTCGTCACCGAAGAGATGGTCAAGACCATGAAGCCCGGCTCCGTGATCGTGGATGTGGCCATTGACCAGGGCGGATGCATCGAAACGAGCGAACCGACCACCCACTCCAATCCGGTCCGCGTCAAGCACGACGTTGTGCACTACGGTGTGACGAACATGCCCGGCGCGGTAGGCCGAACGTCCACCTACGCCCTCAACAACGTGACGCTCCCATACGCTCTGAAACTGGCGACGCTTGGCTACCGCCAGGCAGCCCGACAGCGC
>CAYPFP010000095.1:1193-21087 GCA_964409935.1 uncultured Planctomycetota bacterium
GCGGCCTTTGCCGGCAGCGCCCAAGCGCACGACGGCGGCGTTCAGATGCGCCTCGCTTCCGAATCTCTGGCGCTGAAGGCCGTGCTGGACATCGCGCCCCAATCCTCCGCCTTCGCTTTTAGACTCCGCCTCCAGGACGCCACGGGCAAGGACCGCGGGCTGCTTGTGCGGCTTGCCGTCCCCGTTGACGCCATCGGTTGGAGCTGGTGCGACGACCTCCAGAACCGCCGCACGATCGAGACGGACAAGCTCTATGAGAACACCCGCCCTCTGCGCGCCTTTGCCGCCCTGCCCGAATGGAAGGACAAGCCCGACCTGCGCATGGGCTACAACACGCTGAACTTCTGTACCACCATTGCGGGACCTGCGGCGCTTTGCCTGGCCGTTCCTCTCGACAAACCGCGCATATACCGTACCGCCTACCACGCCCGCCATAAGATGCTCACGATCACTTATGATGTCGCCCTGTGCCCAGACACGCGTACCCCCTCGGAGGCTTTGTTCGAGTTCGAACTCTACTCAGCCGATCCAAAATGGGGAATGCGCAGCGCCTTGGATACCTACTACCAACGCCATCCCAATTTCTTCGCGAACAACACGCCCCGGCAGGGCATGTGGATCGCCTTTACGCACCTTAACACGATTGACAACGTCAACGAATTCGGCGTCGTTTTTCAGGAAGGCGCCGGTTCCGCGCCCTACGACGACAAGCTCGGCGTGACCAGCCTCACGTACTACACCCATGCCGGAATGTACGCCGACGTTCCCGACCACAGGCGCGGCGTTGACCCCACGCCTGCGCTCGACAGGCGCATCGCCGCCGTCGAGGCCAACTTCCGTCGAGCCACCGGCAAGGACGGCGCATACGCCGAGTGCGGTCTTCATACCCCCGACGGCAATCTCTCGGCTGAGCCGGGCGCCGTTTACGGCGACGTGCTCGCCCAGTTCTGCCTTGAACCGGAAATGTTTTACGGGAACTGGCTGCTCGACCGCGTTGACAAGTTCTTCGCCGACTTCAGAAAAGGGGGCGGCGAACTCGACGGCTTTTACTACGACGGTCTCACGACCGGCATCAATTACCGCCGCGAGCACTTCACGCATGCCGAGTATCCTCCGTCCTGGGACCCGATCGCCAAGAAGCCTTATCTGTTCAACTATTTTTCGTCCGTCGAGTGGGCCCGTCTTGTGGCCGAGAAGCTTCATCGCATGGGCAAGGTTACCATGATGAACGGGGCGATGGGCGAAAGCCCGTTCTGCGCCCCCTACCTCGACATTATGGGCGCCGAGACCGGCCTCAGAATCCCTCAACGCGAGTACACGTATGTCCGCACCATTTGCCGGCACAAGCCTTTTGTGACCCTCCTCAAGGGCAACTACGCGAAGCTGACCAGCGATCAGATCGAGCTTTTCATGAAGCGGTGCCTCGCCTACGGCGTGTTTCCCGGATACTTCGACTGGCCGCCCAGCGGACTGGGACCGGGCGGCACCTACTGGGATCACGCCGAGTACTACGAGCGCGACCGGCCTTTGTTCCGCAAGTACCAGCCCCTCGTCAAGGACATAGCGGAGGCCGGTTGGGAACCGCTCACACTCGCAAGCGCGGACAACCCCCTGCTGCAGATCGAGCGTTTCGGCTCGCTGCAAAAAGGGAGCCTATATCTCACGGTCCTGAACGACTCTGCGGATACGATCAGGAGCGTTCTGCAGATATCCCTGCCCCAGACACCCTATCTGGTGGTGTTTGATGAGATCGCCCGGAAACGCCTGTCCTACGAAGCACAAGCCGACACAATCGCTGTCCCTCTCGACATGGCGCCGCTGAGCGTCGCTCTGCTTCATATCTGCAAGCCGCTCCGCTTCATGGCCCATCACCTGGAGGCGTGTGAGAAGTCGTTCGCCGATGCCGACATCCAGAAGAAGGCCGACGAAGGCCGGCCCGTGCGTCCAGTGTACTGGCACGTTACCGAGGAACGCATCTTCAGAGACCAGGGGGCCCTTCTGCTCAGGAACGACAACGAGACTGAGGCCGCATCAGCCTCCCAGTGGGTCATGTTGTTTCAGGACCAAGCCCGTCCGATAACGATTAAGGCGCGAGTCAAGACTCAGGGCGTATCGGGAACAAAGAGCGACACCTTCGCCCTTCATGCCGTTGTCTGTTACGTTGACAGGCAGTTCACGACCCGCGACCCGCGCACCTTTCAGCTCGACCCCGGCACATCAGACTGGCGCAATGTCGAATGGACCTTGACGCCGGAACGCCCTGTTCGCAGCATCCAGCTTTTCCTGCGTATGAACAAGCGATCCGGTTCCGCCTGGTTCGACGATGTCTCCGTCCGTACGCACGATGATCCTGAGAAAGACCATGTCGTGGACGGGGCCTTTTCCGAATGGTACGAGCAGCTTGGCCCGGAACAGGCCGCCGCGCTGAACCCCGCCATCGCCGCCGTTCGGGAAGTCATACGCACAGCCAGAGTGTCGGCAGCGGGGGAATCCGCCGACTTGTCAAACCAACTCAGCGATAGCCTTCGCTCCATTCAGGCGGGCCTGGGGATCATCGCTGCGCGCGCGCTTGACAATCCGGCGCGCCGGGAGCGCCGCGACCTCGAGGCCGCCTGGGAGCACGTCTCCCTCTGTTGTCAGATTCTCACGGGCATCGAGGGAATATCGCTGTACGCGCCGGATACCTCCGTGCAGGGCGACGATTTCGAGGTCACTGCCAGGCTGGGGGACCCGCAGGACGCGGCCCGCGAAGCGGCCTTTTCTCTGACGGCCTCTTCCGCAGCGAAAGTCGAACGCACCGGAGGTCGCGGCAAAGAGGCGTCTTTCAGAATCACTGTGCCCGACAACATCGCCGTCGGCGCGTCGTTGGCCCTGCACGGGGAGGGGATGGCGAAGCTACCATCGGGCGTCGTCCTGCCGTTGCGCGCCTCACGCGAGGTGAGAATTGTCGAACCCTTCGAGACGAGCATGGTCCTTGCCGGCATCAGCTCAAGCGACGCTTCCCAACAGATCGCCCTTCGCCTGACGAACCGCCTCTCGCGCCCTTCCCTGTTCAAGCTCGCGGCAACCCCGCCCGACGGGTGGTCGCTGACGGACGTTAAGGCCGAAGTGTCCGTTCCGCCGCGCAGCACCGAGACTGTTGCCGTCACGCTGGCGCCGAAGCCCGACAAGAAACCGGGCCGCTATTCCTTCGTCGCCGCCGTCCAGGCCCCCGGAAGACCGGCGCAAACACTGAAGCTCGAACTCATGCATGTGCCGCCGTCGGCGAATAGGCTGGTCAACCCGGGTTTTGAGGCCGGTAGCCCGGACGCTTTGCCCGGCTGGTCGTCATGGGAGAACGGCTTCTCCCTCGACGCCTCTGAGAGACACACCGGCGCTCGAAGCCTGAGACTTGAAAGCGCAGACCCTTCGATTGCGGTCGGCGCCGGTCAGGCGGCGCCTCTCAAGCAGACTCTGGCCACGCCCCTTATCGTGCGCGGCTGGAGCAAGGCGCACAAAGTCAACGCCCCGTCCGAAAGGTCGTACTGTCTCTACGTGGACATTTATTACACAGACGGGACAAAGCTGTACGGCCAGACGGTTCCGTTCGAGCCTGGAACGCATGATTGGCAATTCGGCCAGACCTCTATCGAGACCACCAAGCCGGTCGCCGCGGTCTCCGTCTATGCCATGCTGCGCGGCGCAACGGGCACGGTCTGGTTCGACGATCTGCTGCTTGCGGAGGATACCTCACGCGCCGGCAACGTGGCGCGGCACGCCAAGGTGCAGTGCGACAGCTTCTTCCGCGACTACCATGCCGGCCCCATCAACGACGGTGTCGTCAACACGGCAGACCTTCACTGGACCGACGCCGCCTGGGCATCGGACGAAACGGAGACTCCCCACTGGGTTGAGTTGCGGTGGGACCAGCCCGTGACTGTCCGCGAGGTCGCCATATTCTGGTCCTTGGATGCGGATATTCCGCGAACCTCCCGCCGCGTCGAGATTCAGACGCCTGACGCCAACGGATGGAAGACCGTTCAGACTCTTGCCGCGCAAAAGGCCGAGCCCGAAAGCCGCGTCTCCTTTCCGCCGAACACCACGACCGCGATTCGCGTGTTCCAGGCAAAAGGCGACGGCATCGAGGGGAGGCCTAACCTGATGTGGATACGGGAAGTCGAGGTCCGCTAACCCCGGACAGGTCGCGTGACCGTGATGAAAGAGGAGACACCATGAGTACGCAACCGCATACGGTGGATGATCGTCTTGCCGAGCGATTGGAATGGTTCCAGGACCTCAAGTTCGGATTTTTTGTCCACTGGGGCCCCTACAGCCAATGGGGCTGCATCGAGTCTTGGCCCCTGGTCGAGGTGGACAAATGGGCAAGGCCTGACGGCTTGAAGTGCTGGGAAGAACGCGCCCGCGACATGAAACGCTTTCAACGCGATTACTGGGCGCTCAATGAGACGTTCAGCCCGACAAGGTTCGACCCCAATACATGGGTCGAGGCCGTGAAGCGCACGGGCATGAAGTACTTCGTCTTCACAACAAAGCACCACGACGGCTTCTGTATGTTCGATACCCGACACACCGATTACCGCATTACGCATCCCTTGTGCCCGTTCAGCGCAAATCCGAAGGCAAACATTGCGCGCGAACTCTTCAAGGCATTTCGAGCCGAGGGATTCGGCATCGGCGTCTATTTCTCCAAAGCCGACTGGCACAGCCCCTACTACTGGAACCCCGACGCCCCCGCCCTCACCCGCAATCCGAACTATGACACGCTCAAGGACGCCGCCAGGTGGGACAAGTTCGTGCACTTTGTCCATAGCCAGATTGAGGATCTCATGACCGGCTATGGGCCTGTGGATATTCTGTGGCTCGACGCCGGCCAGGTGCGCCCTCCCAAACAGGACATCCAGATGGACCGGCTGGCGGGGATGGCGCGACGACGCCAACCCGGCCTCCTCGTTGTGGACCGCACCGTGGGGGGCAAACACGAGAACTACCGAACGCCTGAGCAGGAGGTCCCCGACTCGCCTCCCGCTTACGTGTGGGAGAGCTGCATTACCATGGGCGACCAGTGGTCCTACAAGCCGGACGACAACTACAAGTCAACGCGCAAGCTGATACACCTGCTGGTGGATATCGTTTCCAAGGGTGGAAACCTGCTTCTCAACGTCGGCCCGCAGCCCGACGGCCAGCTCCCGCCCCCAGCCGTCAGCCGCCTGGAGGAGATTGGGAACTGGATGGACGTGAACGCGGAGGCCATCCACGCCACGCGCCCCTGCCCTCCGTACAAGCACGGCCGCGTCGCGTTCACGCGTCGGGGGAAGAATCTGTACGCCATTTATCTGGCCGAGCAGGGACAAGACGCGCCCCCCGACACGATTGCGCTCCCTCCGCTCGACCTGGCGTCGGATTCCCCCGTGCTTGTCCTGGGTCTGCGCGACAGGCTGAAGTGGCGCAGACATTCTGAGGGGATAGCGATCAGTGTGCCGGCGTCGGTCAGGCACTCCATCCCCTGCCACCATGCCTTTGTTTTCAAACTCTCCCTGCCCTGACAGCCGGAAACAGAACGCGGCTCCGCACACGGCAAACAAAAAAGCCACCCGGCGGGTGGCTTTCTTGTCTGCTGACTTGGGTTCTTTGCTTAGCGTTTTGAGAACTGGGTTCCTCTGCGGGCGCCGCGCTTCCCATACTTCTTGCGTTCCTTCATGCGGCTGTCGCGGGTCAGGAGTTGAGCATCGCGCAGCACGGATTCCAATCCGGGTTCGACCAGTTTCAGGGCGCGGGCGATGCCCAGCATGACGGCGCCGGCCTGCCCGATCTGCCCGCCGCCTTCGACGCTCACGAAGGCATCGTACTTGTTCACCGTCTTGGTCAGGCGCAGGGGCGCCCACACAAAGCCGCGTTCGCGTTCGGTGTGGAAGTACTTGTCCAGTTCGCGGTTGTTGACCATGATGGTGCCCTTCCCCGGCACCAGCCGCACGCGCGCCACGGCCGTCTTGCGCCTTCCGGTTCCCCAAACGCCATTGACAGTTGTTTCGACCATGAATCCCTCCGTTACAGTTGCAGGAGCGCCGGCTGCTGAGCCGTGTGAGGATGATCCCCGCCCACGTATACTTTGAGCTTGGAAAGCATCTGCGCGCCCAGTCGCGTCTTGGGCAACATCCGCCGGATGGCGAGGCGCACTGCCAGCCCCGGCCTCTTCTGGCGCAGGTCCTTCAGCGGCGTCTCGCTGTAGCCGCCCGGCCACTGCGTATGATGGATATAGCGCTTCCTCTCCATTTTCCTGCCGGTGACCTTGAACTTCTCGGCATTAATCACGATAACGAAGTCTCCGCAGTCCACATGAGGCGTATAGATGGGTTTGTGCTTGCCCATGAGGACTCTGGCGATCCTGGCTGCAAAGCGTCCCAGCGTCTGCCCGGAGGCGTCCGCGATGTACCACGTCCGAGTCACTTCACCCTTCTTTGCTAGCTGCGTCTTCATTTCCTCTATCCAAGTGAATGTCAATGCGCGTCGTCGTTCCGCCATTTTTCCGAAAACTCAATTATATTTCATCTCGCGATAAAGTCAAGCCGTTTCCGGGCCAAATTTTCGTCTGCCGGCCGGCCTTACAGCCTTTCCTGCCAAGAACGAAGGCAGTCCAACAGTTCCTTGACACCGCGCCGATCCGGGGGCATACTATTCGTGTAGGGACCGAAACACGACGAACACTTTTTGAGGGGAGGTGATCGCAGATGTGCAACACCTGCGGATGCCGTGAGAAGAAAGCACCCAAACCAAAAGGCAAGTAAGGCATTCACAACAGGGCGTATAAGGAACGGGAGAGGCTGGGCCTCTCCCGTTCCTTATACCGCCGCACACTCGCCCCGCTCATGCCGTGTCGAGTTTACGTTTGCATGATCTCTTCCGTTTTCTTCTTCAGCACTTCCTCGACTTTTTGCTCGTACTTGTCGGTCAGATTCTGAATCTCTTCCTTCGTGTTCTTTGCATCGTCTTCGGTCAGAAGCGATTCCTTCTCCTCCCGATCCACATGCTTGTTCGCATCCCGCCGGATATTGCGGATGGAAATCTTCGCCTCCTCGGCCATGTCTTTGACCTGGTGCGCCAGATGCTTGCGCCGCTCGCCGCTCAAGGGGGGGATGCCCAGGCGAACCACGTTGCGGTCCACTTGAGGCGTGATGCCGATCTCCGATGCCAGGATCGCCTTCTCGATCTCCTTGATGCTGCTGGGGTCGTAGGGTTTGATGACGATCAACTGCGCGTCGGGGGTGGTGATCTGCGCCATCTGATTCAGAGGCGTCTGCGCGCCGTAATAGCTCACCCGGAGATGCTCCACCAAGCCGGTGCTTGCCCGTCCCGTGCGCACGCCCTTCAGTTCATCGTGGAGATGGTCAACGGCCTTCTCCATCTTCTCTTCGGCCTCGAAAAGAATTTCATCCGCTGGCATGTCGTTCGCTCCCGATCAAAGTGCCGATTCGCTCCCCGCGGATGGCCCGAACAATGTTGCCTTCCTTCTTGAGGCTGAAGACGATGATGGGAAGGTGATTGTCCATGCACAGGGAGATGGCGGTCGCGTCCATCACCTTCAGTGAGTTGCTGAGCACATCCATGTACGTCAGGTATTCGAATTTCTTGGCAGTGGGGTCTTTGTTGGGGTCGGCCGAGTAAACGCCGTCCACCTTGGTGGCCTTCAGGATCATTTCGGCCCCGATCTCGGCGGCTCTCTGCGCGGCGGCTGTGTCGGTGGTGAAGTACGGGTTGCCTGTCCCCGCTGCAAGTATGACGATGCGCCCCTTGCTGAGATGGCTCAGGGCTTTTCGGCGTATATACGGCTCCGCCACTTCGCGCATCTCGATGGCCGTCATCACGCGCGTGTCCAGGCCCATGCGTTCGAGCGCGTCCTGCAGAGCGATGGCGTTGATGACGGTAGCCAGCATTCCCATGTGGTCTGCGACGGCGCGATCAACGCCCTTCTGGCTGAACGTCGTCCCGCGAATGATGTTCCCGCCTCCCACCACGATCGCCAACTGAGTCCCCAACTGGCTGGCGTCGCGGGCCTGGCAGGCAATGTGGGCCACCTCGGCAGGGTCAACGCCGGTCGCCCCAAAAGCCTCTCCGCTCAGCTTCAGCACTACGCGTTTGTAACGGGGCTGCGACGCGTTCATCGGTGCATGGCAGGGGAACACAGGGGCGAAGGCCCCTTTTGCCCACTACCCTCCTACTTGGAACCGAACGAACCGGCGAACCGTGATATTCTCGCCGAGCTTACCGGCCTTGGCCTCGATCAGGTCCTTTACAGTGACCTTTTCGTCCATGACAAACGGCTGCTCCAACAGACATCGCTGCTTGTAGAAGTCTTTCAGCTTGTTCTCGACAATCTTGTCAATGACTTGCGCCGGCTTCTTGCCTTCAACCTGGGCGCGGTAGATTTCCTTCTCCTTTTCCACGACCGCCGCTTCAATCTCCTCTGCGCGCACGGCCAGAGGACTTGTGGCGAAGACATGCTTGGCCAGGTCGCTGGCCAGTGTGCGAAAGTCATCGGTCTTTGCGACGAAATCGCTCTCGCAATTGAGTTCCACCATCACGCCGCCCCTGCCGTCGTGATGGATGTAATACCCGATCCTGCCCTCCTTCGTCTCACGTCCGATGCGCTTCTGCGCGGTGGCGATCCCCCTCTTGCGGAGGATCTCCACGGCTTTCTCTTTGCTTCCGGAGGCTTCCGTGAGCGCCGCCTTGCAGTCCATCATCGGCGCGCCGGTCATGTCCCTGAGTTCTTTTACGTCACTTGCGCTGATTGCCATTGAGCTACCTTTCCATCTCCAATCCACAATGCTTGTTCTTGCCCTGCGCCGTATTCTCGAACCGCCGCCCGCCTGAGGCCGGAGCAATTACTTAGATTCCTGCTTCGGCTTGTCGGGCGGGGGGCTGGGCGCCGCAGGTGGCGGGGCCGAAGCCGCAGGCGCGCCCTGCTCGGGCGCAGCCGGAGCCACCTTCTGTGCGGCGTCAGGCGCCGCGGCAGGTCGCGCCTGATCTTCATGCCGCCGGGGTCCGCGACCTCGCCCGCGGCCCCCGCCGCCTTCGGTCACGGGCCGCATACCGGCGCGAATCACTCCGCTCGGAGCCGCGGCTGCGGGCCGGGGCCGACGACCCCGTCCTCGCGCACCCGCCCCGCCGCCGGCCGCCGCCTCCTGGAACTCGGGCTTCGGCGGGATTCTCGGGGCCAGCGCCCGCCCCTCCGCAACAGAGTCGGCTAGGCGATTGCACACAATCTCTATGGCCCGAATGGCATCGTCGTTACCGGGAATAAGGATATCCACGCGGTCCGGGTCGCAATCGCTGTCAGCCAGGGCGATCGTCGGGATCTCCAGCTTACGCGCCTCCGCAACGGCGATCTTCTCCCGCTTGGGGTCAATGATGACCAGCGCGCCGGGCAGCCGGCTCAGATTCCGGATGCCGCGCATATCGGTCTCCAGTTTGCGCTTCTCGCGAATCAGCGTAGCCTGGATCTTTTTGCTTTCCTGCTGAAAGGTGCCGTCGGCCTCCATGCGCTCCAGTTCGGTCCAGCGCTCCAATCGGCGGCGGATGGTGCTGAAGTTGGTCAGCGTGCCTCCCAACCAGCGCTCGTTGACGAAATGCATCCCGCAGCGCAGCGCTTCCCGCTCCACAGCGGCTCGGGCCTGTGCCTTGGTGCCAACGAACAGGACGTCTCTCCCCTGCGCGCAGAGTTTTGCAAGGAACTTCTTCGCAATAATAAGGCCCCGAATGCTCTCGCGGAGGTCAATGATGTGAATCAGGTTCCGCTTGCCGTATATGTACGGCTTCATCTTGGGATTCCACCGGCTGACCCGATGCCCGAAATGGAATCCGGCGTCCACCAACTCCTTCAACGTTGCCACTGGCGCCACTACATCCTCCGTTTCCTTCATGCCTTCGCAACGACCCGCAAGGGTGGGTTTGGGCACCGCACCCGGGCGCTGCGAAGCTAGAGACTCCGCAACCCGCCTCCGACGCGCGCCGGAGCAGCCGGATCGCGAAAGCACTTTATTATAATGCTTCTGAATTGGGAGTCAAACAAAAAGCCGATGCGCATAACGCGGCTTGGAGATGGACGTCTGTGCGACTTCAGGCAAAGCGGCGCATTTCGCCCCGGTAGCCCCCGACAATGGCCTCGGCCAGGCGCACCGACTTGATGGCGTCGGCCAGGGTCGCCTCCCCTTCCTCTTCGCCGACCGCAAAGCGAGCGAAGTGCCGGGTCTCGTGGAAACTGTCCGGCCCGACCTTCTCCGGACACGGTTCGCCCTCAAACGAAAGCTCGGCCCGTTTCCCATCAAGCCACAACTCGCAGGAGGGCTTCTGGGTATCGCCAACATCCATGTACGCCGACATGGACTCGGCGTGGATCTCAAAATGCTGCACTCGCGCGCCGACGCAGTGGTGCGTGTTCACCGTGGCCATCGCGCCGGACTCGTACACGATAGCGGCAGAGTGCGAATTCGTGAACTCCGCGTCCCGTTTCGCCGAGGCCGCATACACCTCCGCCACCTCGCCGCCGACAAAGCGCAGCAGGTCTATCAGGTGAATGGAATCGCACACGGGCAGGCTGCACGGCCACGTCCATTGGTTCTTGAAGAACCCGCTCTTGTTGTAGGTCGCCGAGCGGTGGACGAGCTTTCTCTCGCGAGCCATGTCCTTCAGCCTTCGCACCATCGGCATGAACCGGCGGTTGAGCGACACCATGACCTTGCACCCTCGCGCCTGCGCGCGGTCCAGAATCCGCTGCGCCTCTTGGGAGTTGCACCCCGGCGGTTTCTCGATCATCAGGTTGGCCCCCAAGTCGAGACACCCCAGGGCCACGTCCACCATCTCCATGGGCCGCAGAACGACCACCACGCCGTCCGGAGACTCCTTAGCGATCATCTCGCGGTAGTCGCCATATCCCGCCGGGATGTCATAGAGCCGTCGCACCTCCTCCAGCTTCGGCTGGATGAGGTCACAGGCCGCGCACAGTTCGATCTCCGGGATGGAATGAAGCGCCGGATAGTGCTGGTACCGCGCGTGAGCGCCCGCGCCGATGATGACAATGCGTTTTGTCTTCATAGTTTCCCGCCAGTCACACTGAGTTCAAAGCCCGGCCATCTGCAGGGCCTCTTTGGGCGACGCCTTGTCGTGGACGACAGCCCTGAAGGCGCGCACGGCCGCCGTAACGTGCTTAAAGCCCCAGATGTTGCGCCCAATTGTCGCCCCCCGCGCCCCGCTCCGGACGACCTCGGCGATCATGCCCAGTGCGGCCTCAAGGTTCTTCGCCTTGGGGCCTCCGGCGGCAACCAGAGGTCTTGGGCACTCCGCCACAATCTGCGCATACGCCTTTACGTCGCCGCAGTAGGGGACCTTCACGACGTCCGCCCCCACCTCCACCGCGCAGTGGGCCACCCACGCGATGTCCTCCGGCTTGAACGAAATCGCCGGCGTTTTCCCCCTGAAGTCGCGGGGGTAGACATGGCAGACAACGGGCATGTCAAAGCGGGCCGCCTCGCGCACGCAGTCGGCCATCATCCGAAGGCGCGGCCCCTCGGTCGGCCCGAATAAGAAGGCGGCGACGGCCACGGCGTCGGCTCCCAAACGCACGGCTTCCTCGACCGACGCAACCCACTCACACACCATATCGTCGGGCCGGGCGATAACCGTTTGCAGGATGACCGGCACTTTGCCGGCGTGTGGCTCCCAGCAGGAGGCAAGGATTCCCTTGTGCATGGTCAAGGCATCCGGTTGCCCGCGGACGATGTCGTTCAAGGTCTTGCTCATCTGCCGAAGGGCCACTGGGAACCCCTCCCCGTAACCTATATAGTGGTCCACGGCCACCGAACAGAATCGTCCGGAGGGGTGGGCAAAGAGGCGATTCATCCGCGTTTGTTTGCCGATCTGCATGGACTCTCCCATTCCGTCTGTTTCGCCGCACGCCAAGGCATATGACGGCTTCCCATTCTAGATTGCCGCCGACGGACCGTCAACAGGCAGGAGCAAGGTTTCGCGTCCTTGAATTCGTTTCGGCCCTGTATTACAATCTCGGCGGCGATAGTACGGCGCGTTTTGACCGACACGGAGGACAGCACGAATGCCCGACAACACGATCCTTGCCGTTGGCGCGCACCCGGATGATGTGGAGTTCAAGTGCGCAGGGACGCTCTCGATGCTGCGCAAGAAGGGCTGCTCGATCGTCATCGCCACGGTTGCGGCGGGCGACTGCGGCAGCGCCGAATACTCGGCCGACGAGATCATGCGTATCCGCCGCGCCGAGGCTCAGGCCAGCGCGGCCATTCTGGGCGCCCCCTATAGGTGCGTGGACGAACGCGACCTGGCCATTGACTACAACACCGCCACTCGCCGCAAGGTCACGGCCTTGATTCGCGACACCGATCCGATCATCATCCTGACCAATCCGTTGGTTGATTACATGGTGGATCACGAAGTCACCGGACGCCTTGTCCGCGATGCCTGTTTTTGCGCCGGCCTGCCCAACTTCGTCGTGCCCGGCAATCTCAAGGCCACGAATCGAATCCCGCATCTCTACTATTTCCAGCCGGTCGGCGGCTGCGACAACCTCGGCAACCCCGTCAACACGCAGTTTCTCGTGGACATCACGAGCGAGATTGAGGTCAAGAGGAAGATGCTGATGTCCCACGCCAGCCAGCGCAACTGGCTCCTGAAGCACCACGGCGTTGACCATTACGTTAACTCGATGGTCGAGGATGCCGAGAAACTCGGCAAGCAGGCCGGCTGCACATACGCCGAGGGGTTCACGCAGCATCTCGGACACCCCTATCCGTCCGACAATGCGTTGCTGAAGATGCTGCGAGGCTGAGGCGCGAAAGGCCAGCCATGAAGAAAGCTCGCGGCTTCGCCCGCGACGAACGGCTTACCCGGAAGGCGGAGTTTGATCGCGTCTGCAAGCAGGGCCGCGCCTTCCGAACGCCCGAGGTCACGCTGCTGGCCCTCCCGAACGCCGTAGGCCGGTCGCGGTTGGGTCTAATCGTGCGCAAGCCGGCTGGTGGCGCGCCGATGCGCAACAAGATGAAGCGCCTTGTTCGCGAGGCCTTCCGCCTGAACAAGGCGTTGCTGGCGTCGGGATACGACATTGTGGCCATCACGCGCCCTGAATGGAGGGACTTGAGGCTGGCGGTCGTGGAGGCTCATTTCCGGGAGCTTTTTCGGGCGTTGTCGAACTGTTCGCGGCAAGGCTGAACGCCCGCCGCCCAGGCCCAGTGGAAGATGAAAAGCATTCTCATATTCCTCATCCGCACTTATCAACGGCTCTTC
Source organism: uncultured Planctomycetota bacterium (assembly GCA_964409935.1). GTDB lineage: Bacteria > Planctomycetota > Brocadiia > JAADGH01 > CAYPFP01 > CAYPFP01. Next base: position 14,499 of record CAYPFP010000095.1, read on the forward strand.
TCGCCGCTGTTGCCCCCGGCCTGCCGCTTCCATCCGACGTGCTCGGAATACTTTGTGCAGGCTCTCCAGACGAAGGGGACGCTCAAAGGTTTTGCCCTGGGCGTGTGGCGAATCCTGCGCTGCAATCCGTTTTCGCGCGGCGGCTTCGATCCTGTCGAATGAGGCCGCGCGGCCCTTGCGCGAAAACACTTGTTCCAGGGCAGCGATTGCCGTAAAATAATTTGTGTAGCGGCCCCGCCCAAACCCATGCCGGGCGTATGAGTGTGTATCTAACCAGGAGCAGGGATAAGGGCCGGATACTGCATTGGGAATATACGCTGTGAACCCCATCAGCCTTGTGCGGAAGCTTTTTTTCAACGACGTCCTTCGCAAGGTGAACAAGCTTGAGCCGAAGGTCCGTAACCTCAGCGATGCCGAGATGCGCAGCGCCACCGACGCGCTCCGCCAGCGTTACGACAAGTCCAAGCGCCTCCTGCCGCTGATGCCTGAGATGTTCGCCCTCGTGCGCGAGGCCGGAAGACGCACGCTCAACATGCGGCACTTCGACGTTCAGATCATCGGCGGGGCCGCCCTGTTCAGCCGCTGCGTGGCCGAAATGGAGACCGGCGAGGGCAAGACGCTCGTCGCGCCGCTGGCCGCCTGCCTGCAGGCCGTCAGCGGGCAGAATTTGTTTATTGTCACCGTCAATGATTACCTCGCCCACCGTGACGCCGACTGGATGCGCCCCATCTATGAGACCCTCGGCTTCAGCGTGCGCGACGTCATCTGCGACACCCCACCCGCGGACCGCATGCGCGCCTGGAAGGCCGACATCATCTACACGACCGTGCGCGAAATGGGTTTCGAGTTTCTCCGCGAGGCCATGTCCAGCGACCCGCGCAAGGCCGTCTATTCGGCCAATCTCAACTGGCTTCTGCTCCACCCTGAAGCCACCCAGAAACAGCGCGACGCCGTCTGTTTGCACGGCCGCCAGTTCGCCATCCTCGACGAGGCCGACAGCGTCCTGATTGACTTTGCCCGCGCCCCCATCTCCATGTCCGAGCCTGACGAACAGACCCGCCCCGCGAAGGTTTACGCCATCGCCGACGAAGCCTGCAAGACGCTCAAGAAAGGCGAAAAGGCCGACTTCACCCTTGACGAAGCCAAACACAAGGTGGAACTCAAGGACGGCGCCAAGGCCAAGGCCAGCGAACTGGCCGCCAGGTTCTCCCAGTACAAGATTCTGGCCCTGGACTGGGAGGACCGGCTCAAGGACGCCTTGACGGCCAACCATCTCATGTCACGAGACCGCGACTACATGGTGCAGGACGACACCATTATCCTCATTGACGAGATCACCGGCCGGAAGATGACCGGCCTGCGTCTCGGCAAGGAGATGCACCAGGCGCTCGAAGCCAAGGAGCGCGTGACTATACAGCCCAACACAAAGGTCGCGCGCAGCATCACCATCCAGCGTCTCTTCGAGCCGTACAAGAAACTTGGCGGCATGACCGGCACCGCCTGGCAGTCGCGCCGGGAGTTCCGCCGCGTCTACAAGATGTCTGTTTTCCCGCTTCCGCCGAACAGACCGCTTCGCCGAACCTACCACAACGATCTGATATTCCGGACCGAAGACGAGCGCTGGGATGCTACAGCTGATCACGTGGCCAAGATCCATGCCACCGGCAGGCCCGTCCTTATCGGCACTCGCTCCGTGAGGAAATCCGAGATCCTCAGCGAACGTCTTACGGCCAAGGGCATTGACCACGTCGTATTGAACGCCCGCCGCCACGCTGAGGAAGCCGGCATCATCGCCAAGGCCGGCCACAAGGGCGCCGTCACCATTTCCACCAGCATGGCCGGACGCGGCACGGATATCAAGCTCGGCCCGGGCGTTGCCGAGATGGGCGGACTTCATATCGTCGGCACCGAACGACACGAACTTCGCCGCTACGACAACCAGCTTGGCGGCCGCTGCGGACGCCAGGGCGACCCCGGCACCGTTCAGTACTTCTCTTCACTCGATGACGACATCCTCAAAATTCTCCCGGAGAAGAGACTGAAACGCTTGCAGCGCCGGTACGACAAGCGCCGCGGCCCGATTCGCGACTGGCGCATCAGCCGCGCCATCAACCGCTGTCAGGCCCTCTTCGAGTGGTGGTTTGCCGATCTGCGCAAGGTCCTGCTCGAAAAGGAGAAATACGACGAGAAGATGGCCGAACACCTCTACGGTCAATGATCTGCCCGCCATCCGGCCCCAACCGCCCCGTTTTTGCCTTTGACCCGCTTCCCCGTCGTGATATCATGCCGCAGTTCAACGTCCTCTCTACCGAAAGGAGCCTCGCCATGTTCGCCCGCTGCGTGTTGTACCTCTGCTTCGCGGCCGTCGCCGGTTTCCTCAGTAGGACTCTCCCTGCACAGGATCAACCCGCCCCGAAGCCGCTCAAGATCGGCGTTGTTGATTTGCGCGTCCTCATGGACAGTTGCCAGATGCGCAAGGATAAGGAGGCGGAGATCAACAAGAGGAAGGACGCCGAAGCCGCCAAGCTCAAGGAAGAACGGAAACAGTTGGACGGCGTCAAGTCCGAGTTGGATCTCATGCCCAAGGACAATCCGCAGTTCTTCGAAAAGAGCAAGGAATTCTCACGCAAACAGGAAGCCTTCCTGTTGAAGAACCGCTGGGCCGAGGCGGACGTGCTGGAGTTGTGGGAGAAGACGTTCCTCACCGTCTACACCGACATCCTGCACCAGATTGAGAGTTTCCGACAAAAGAACGACTATGACATCATCCTCCGCTATGACAGTCAGCCTCTGGGCGGCGCCGGGACCCGCGTGATTGACCAGCTCGACCGCAAGGTCATCATGGCGCGCGCCGCCTCCGTAGACGTAACCGACGCCTTGATCCAGTTCGTGAACGATGCATACGCGAAGGAAAAGAAACAGTAACGAATCCAACCTGCCCCACAACGAGGCGAAAACCATGAATAAAGTTCGATTGGCCCTGGTCGGCTGCGGCATGATGGGACAATCCGTACACTTGCAGTGTTTCCTGAGAAACCCCAAGTGCGAAATCGTCGCCATCTGCGACCAGGACGCAGACCTGGCCCAGAAGGTGGCAAAGCGATACAACGTCTCTGCGGCGTTTTCGTCAGTGCCCGACCTGGTTGCCGGCGCGCAGTTCGACGCGGCGGCGGCCATCATGTTCTGGCCCAACAACGCCGCCGTGGCGATCCCCCTGCTGGACGCGGGCAAGCACGTGTACATCGAGAAACCCATGGCCAACAGCGCCCAGGAAGCCGCCTCCATCGCCGACGCCGCCCAGCGCAACAACGTCCGCCTGATGGTCGCCTACATGAAGCGTTACGACCTCGGCGTCGAAACGGTCAAGAAACTTCTTTCAGAGGCCGCCGACGGGCACATGGGCAAGCTGCACTACGCGCGGTTCCACAACTTCGGCGGCGATTGGACGTGCCAGTACAACGTGCCCTGGCTCCGCCCCGCCAAGCCCGCCGCACGCCCCCCCGCCTGGCAGGGCGCTCCCGACTTTGTGAAACCCGAAGACCGCGACTTCTACGCGGGGGACGTCGGCAACATGTGCCACGACGTGAACCTCATCCGCTTCCTTCTGGGCGAGCCGCGCGGCCTTCGAGGCGCCATCCTCAAAGACAAGAAGCCCTTCTGGCCGCGCCGCGTGGTGGTCTTCGACTATGGCGACTTCGATTGCACCTGGGAGACGGGCTTTGTGCAGACGCCCTTCTTCGACGAAGGCGCCCTCATCCGGTTCGATAAGGGATGGATTCGGCTCGGTCTGCATGCCCCGTTGCGCATCGGGGCGCCCGCCGACGTCGAGGTCTTCCGCAACGGCCGCCTTGAACGCCCCCAGCCCGGATGGGTCTGGAGTTTTCAGCGGGAGGCCGATCACTTTATTGACTGCGTCTTGAACAACAAGGAAAGCAACTCCTCCGGCTGCGACAGCGCCAAGGATATCGCGCTGATGGAGGAAATCTACAAGCTCACGTGTGCGTCGGCGTGCTCGTAAGAAGGCGTTCCTCGGACTTTGTCATGGAACAGTACACGACTCTCGGCAAGACCGGTCTGCGGGTCTCGAAGCTCGGCTTTGGATGCATCAAGTTCAACTCCATCTCCGAGTCCGAGACAACGGCCGCGCTTAACCTCGCCCTTGATCGAGGCATCAATTTCTTCGACACGGCCCGCAATTACGGCACCAGCGAGCAGAAGCTCGGCGCGGCGCGTCTTTTCCAGCGACGCGGCGCGTCGTACCAGCGACGCGGCATCGCCCGCCGACGCTCCGACTTCATCCTGGCCACCAAGACCCATGAACGCTCCGCCGAGGGCCTGTGTGCCTCGCTGCAAACGAGCCTGCGGGAGCTTCAGACGGATTACATTGACCTTTACCAGCTTCACTCGGTCAGCACGCCCGCCGAATACGCGCGTGTCATGGCCCCCGACGGCGCGCTCGAAGGCGCCAAGAAAGCCAAACAGCAAGGCAAGATCCGCCACATCGGCGCGAGCATCCACCGCTCGCTCGACACCATGCGCAAGTGCATCACTTCGGGCGAATTCGAGACGGTCATGCTCGCCTACAGCGCCATTGACCAGGAGAACGTCGCCGCCGACGTCCTCCCTCTGGCCGCCAAACACGGCGTCGGCGTCATCGTCATGAAGCCGCTCTCGGGTGGGCAGTTTGTCGCCAAACCCGCGCCCGGCGACGCGGCGCGTCGTACCAGCGACGCGGGTTCTTCAAGCTCGATCGTGCGCGCCTGCCTGCGTTACGTGCTGGCCAACGATGAGGTCTCGGTCTGCTGTCCCGGCATGGCTTCCGTCCGCGAGGTGGAGGACAACGTTGCGACGTGGAAGATCGCCGAAACGATGTCGTTCCAGGAGCGCGACGAACTCGTCCGGTCGCTGGGCGCCTTCAAGAAGGCGTACCGCTACGGCCAGGTCTGCCTGCGCTGCGGCTACTGCCAGCCCTGCCCGCAGGAGATTGACGTCCCCGCCGTCTTCCGCGCCCACGACATGATTCGCGAATATCCTGAGGAGCTGAAGTACGAAGGTTGGAATCTGCTGCTCAATCTCCCCGTTATGCCCGACGTGTGCGAGGCCTGCGGCGAATGCGTCAAGAAGTGCCCTGCCGGCATCTCAATTCCGGCTCGGCTGAAGGAAATCTCCGACCAGATCAAGGCGCATAAGGCCCGCAAAGCCTGACCCCAGCCCCCGCATGCCGATTCGTCAACGGCACAGCTCCCGCCCCAGTGTTCTGGCGGCGGCAAGAAGTTTGCGGTTCCTGCCGATGTCGCCCTTCTTGTCGCCGTGCCTGTGAATTCACACGGGCATCGGCGGCTTCTTCGGGTTTTGTTTCTGCTCCTCGACAAGTTCCGCCAGCGTTTTGTCGTACTGCTTGGCGCGCAGCGGCAGCGCCACCGGCTTGCCTTTCCTGCTGGACATGATGATGGCGTTGGCCAATTCGACCGATTTCCGCCCTTCTTCGCCGTTGACGGGCGGCTCTTGGCCGTCCAGCACCGCCTGCGCCCATTCCTTGATGGCGATGGGGTGTCCCGACGGCCGCTGCGGAGGCTCGACGTCCTTCCAGTCGGCCCCCAGGTTGGCCCACTGCTGCGGATCGCCGTAGATGAATTGATCGAGCAGCCCCTTGAGGACGGCCACGCGCAGTGTGCCCTCGATCACCATCCGGGCTTTGGTCCCGCAAATCTCGTAACGATTCACGCCTGGCGAATCAATGGTATTCACCTGTATGGTTCCCTGCACCCCGTTGGCATACTCGAAGATCGCCGAGGCGGCGTCCTCGACATCAATCTTGTGCATGCACGTGGAGATGAACCCCCGGACAACGCACGGCATGCCCGCAAGCCACTGGATCATGTCAATGGCGTGCGGAGCCTGGTTGAGCAGCACGCCGCCGCCCTCCATGTCCCACGTCCCCCGCCACGCGCCGCTCATGTAGTACGCCTGCGTACGCACGCCGGTGGCAATCATGTTGACGCGGTAGATGTCGCCGATCTCGCCGGCCGCGATGATGCGTTTGGCTTCCGCGAACACGGGGGTCGTTCGCTGCTGGTACATGACGCCCAGCTTCACCTTGGCTTTGCGGCACGCCTTGATCATCTTATCGGCGTCGGAAATGGTCGAGGCCATGGGTTTCTCGGTGAAGACGTGTTTTTTCGCCGCCGCGGCGGCCAGCGTCACGGGCGCATGCTGCGGGTGCGGGGTGGCGATAGTGATGGCGTCTATGTCGTCCCGCTTCAGAAGTTCGTTGAAATCCGTGTAATGGGGAACGCCGTACTCCGTGCCCACCTTCTCGGCCGTAGCCGCAAAGGCGTCGGCCACGGCGATCAATTCCGCGTTGTCTATCTGCTTGATCCCCTTAATGTGCGCCTGCCCCATACCCCCGACGCCCACCACTCCCAGCCGAAGTTTCGGCATTGTGTAGCTCCTTCTGAAAACCGTACGCGAATGATGCAGATTTGTCACAGAATGTTAGCAGATACCCTCTTTTCGGCGCAAGCCCTGCTCACGGCTTAAGCCTATTGCGAAAAGGCGTGAAGTGTTGAGAGCATGAGAGATACGAGCG
>CAYPFP010000096.1:0-20389 GCA_964409935.1 uncultured Planctomycetota bacterium
GGGCCCCGGCACCAAGGGAAGGCGGGCTAGGCCATGAGGTGGGAGACGAGAATGCGCGCGCCGATGGCCAGCAAGACGAGGCCGCCGACGACTTCGGCCAGCTTGCCGAAGCGTTTGCCCAGGCGACTCCCGAAGGTGATGCCGACGGCCGTCAAGGCGGCGGCGACGAGGCCGATGACGACGCTGGGTACCCAGATGGACACACCCAAAAAGGCCATGCTCAGCCCCACGGCCAGGGCGTCAATGCTGGTCGCCACCGAGAGCGTCACCAGCGACCAGCGCCGCGTGGGGTCGGCGATCTTGCCGGGGGCGCTGTCGCAGAGGGCTTCCCGGAGCATCTTGATCCCCAGAACCGAGAGCAGCCCGAACGCGACCCAGTGGTCGTATGCGGCGATATGGACGGCGATTCTCGACCCCGCCGCCCAACCGATGATGGGCATCATGAACTGGAAAAGGCCGAAATGGAACGCCATTCGAAAGACATGACGCGGCGTGACCACGGGAAGGGCCAGTCCCGCCGCGATCGCCACCGCGAAGGCGTCCATGGCCAGACCCACGGCGATGCCGAATATGTTGAGCCAGCTCAAGAACGGCCTCCTTCGGACAGCACAAGGGCGCACGACTGAAAGCGCCGCGATAATGCACGTTCTGCGAGCGCGGCGTCAAGCAAAAAATGCCGTCGGGAATTAGCCCTTGCCGCGCCGCGTGAGACTGTGTTATAGAAAGATTTTTCAGACGCCGCTCTGCCGCAAGCGCAAGACCCGTGTTTCAGAGGACAGAGAACTTGCCGCCCCCCTCCGAACCGCCCAGCGACGCGCCGTTCCGAGGCGCGGCGCGTCGTTCCAGCGACGCGTTCACGATTCGCTCGCTGCTGCTCGGCCTGTTCATGGTCGCCTTCGTCAACATTCTGGCGCCGTACTCGAAGTACATCCTGCACTCGTCGCTCTTTGCGTGCGACTACATGCCGCTGGGGGTGGTGCTGCCGTTCCTGCTGGTGGTCGGCGGTCTCAACGCGGTCTGGCGGTATCTGACCCCCGACAGCGCCCTGACCCGCGGGGAACTGCTCATCATCTTCATCATGGGGCTGGTCGGGTCCACGATCCCGACGTTCGGCCTGACGGGCTACCTGATCTCGTGCATCGCGGCGCCGTACTATTTTGCCTCGCCGGAGAACCAGTGGGAGCAGCATTTCCACGCCATGATTCCGCGATGGCTCTGCCCGACCGACGTGCAGGCCATGCAATGGTTTTTCGACGGGCTGCCGACCGGGCAGCGGTTTCCGTGGCGGGCGTGGGTCGCGCCGCTGGCGTGGTGGATGTCGTTTGCGGCGGCGCTGTTCTTCGTGTGCTTCGCCGTCATCGTGATCCTGCGCAAGCAATGGGTCGAGCGCGAGCGGCTGGTGTTTCCGCTGACCGAACTGCCCATCGAACTCACGCAGACGCCGGCCACGGGGCGCGCCTGGCCGCCGGTGATGCGCCAGCGGCTGTTCTGGATCGGTTTCGCCATCCCGCTGGGCATCATCTGCTGGAACATGATCTCGTACTTCTACCCGCTGTTCCCCATCGTGGACCTGGCGGGCCGATGGCTGCCGCTGGCGCGCGGATACCCGCCCGTGTGCACGCGCATCTTCATCCCCGTGATCGCTTTCGCGTTCATCAGCCCGCGCGAGGTCACGTTCAGCATCTGGTTTTTCCACCTGCTGGCCGTGATCCAGATCGGCATCTTCAACGCCGTGGGGTTCGACATCGGGCGGGCCGACACGTACTGCTCGCAGCCGGCCTCGATCAGTTGGCAGGAGGCCGGGGCGTTCGCCGTGATGGTCTTCTGGGGGCTGGTGATGGCGCGGTCGCACCTAAGGGACGTGCTGCGCAAGGCGTTCTTCGGCGACGCCACGGTGGACGACTCGATGGAGATGATGTCGTACCGGGCCGCCGTGCTGGGCGGGATTCTCGGCCTTGCGTACATGGTGTTCTGGCTCTACGCGTCGGGCATGGACCTGCTGGTCGTGGCCACGTTTTTGTCGGCGGTGTTCGTGCTGTACATCGGGATCACGCGGATCGTGGTGGAGGGCGGTCTGGTCTTCATGCGGGGCCCGATCATCGCGCAGACGTTCACGTTCTACACGCTGGGCGTGACGAACATCTCGGCGGCGGGGATGACGGCCCTGGCGTTCAGCTACGGGTGGTTCTGCGACATCAAGTCGTTCTTCATGGCGGCCGTGGCGCACTCGGCCAAGGTCTGCGACATCGCGCGGCTGGACAAACGCGACGTGTTACGAGCCGTCGTCACGGCCCTGGTGGCGGCCATCGCCATCTCCATCAGCTACACGCTCTACCTGGGGTACACGTACGGGGCCTACAACTTCGGCGACTGGATCTTCCGCGGCGGCGCCACGACGCCGTTCGACAACATCGTGTCCAAGATGAAAAACCCCTTCGGGCCGGACAAACGCGCCCTCACGATGTTCGGCATCGGCGCGGCGGTGATGGCGCCGCTGATCTTCATGCGCTATCGCTTCACGTGGTGGCCCCTGCACCCCATCGGGTTCGCCGTCGCGATGACGCTGCCGGTGACGCTGACGGCCTTCTCGATCTTCCTGGCCTGGCTGGCCAAGACCATCATCCTGAAGCTCGGCGGGCTGACGCTGTACAACCGGACCAAGCCCTTCTTCTTCGGCATGCTGGCGGGGTTCTTCATCGGGACCGGGCTGTCGTTCGTCGTGGACTTCCTCTGGTTCCCCGAAGAAGGGCATTTCCTGTACGGCTGGTAGGGGCGCGGGGCGAACGTCCGCTTGACTCAAGCGCCGCATCATGTTATCCTAGAATGAAGAGCGAGACGGGAATCTTCGTGTCTTCAACAGGCCGGGGAACCTGATCGGCCGTGAGGTTTGCGCATGCGTTTTGTGGCCAACGTGCGTTACGGCGCCATGGGCTTTGTGGCCGAGGGGTTCTCGCGGTTTGCGGGCCTTCGGCTCAACGACAAGATCATCTACCGCTCCGACCGGGGCGTCGAGACCGGCCACGTCATCTCCCAACCCCGCCCGATGGCCCCCGACGCTCCGGAGCCGGAAGGGCTGGGCGAGATCCTGCGCAAGATCACGGCGGAGGACGAGGCGAAACTCGACAACATCGAGAACGCCCTCAAGCCGCAGGAGTTCGCCTTCTGCGAGAAACGCATCGCCGAACTGAAACTTCCCATGCGCGTGGCCGAGGTCGAGCACCTGTTCGGCGGCACGAAGATCATCTTCTACTTCCTGGCCGACGGCCGCGTGGACTTCCGCGAGCTGGTGCGCGACCTGGCCCGCGAGTACCACACCCGCATCGAGATGCGGCAGATCGGCGTGCGCGACGAGGCGCGGCTGCTGGCGTTCTATGAACACTGCGGCCGCGAACTGTGCTGCAAGACCTTCATGAAAAACCTCGAACCGGTCACGATGCGCATGGCCAAAAACCAAAAGGCCACGCTGGACCCCGCCAAGATCTCCGGGCGCTGCGGCCGCCTCATGTGCTGCCTGCGCTTCGAGGACCAGACGTACAGCGAGCTTAAGCAGCACCTGCCCAAGAAAGGCACGCGCATCCTGACCGCCAAGGGCGCGGGCGAAGTGCTCAGCCACGACGTGCTGTCGCAGACGGTCCGGATCGAGGTCAGCCCCGGCAAGGAGGTGGTGGTGTCCGTCGGCGATATTCAAAAGGAACTGCCGCCTGAGATCGCGGCCGACACGACCGATCCGGCCGAGGCCGAGACGCCGGCGGCGCCCGCCGGACGCGGCGGCCCGGACCGCGGCCCGCGCCGACGCGACGACGGGCGGGGCGGCTGCCATCCGTCTCAATGCGATAAGAACTGCGGACGACCGCCGCGAACGGGAAATGTTGACGAGCGAAGGCCGGGCGGCCGCCGGGGACCGTTCAGGCCCGGCCCCTCGGAAGGCCCGCGTTCCTGAGTTGGAAGATGCCGAAACGACAAGACCAGCCGACGCCCACCATCGAGCAGATCGCCCAACAGGACGGGCGGTATTCGCCCCACGCGTACTACTTCGTCTTCGAGGCCCTGCGGTTCACGCAGAAGCTGTTCGGGAAGAATCCGGCGGGCCGCCAGGAAGCCGAGAGGCACGTGTCGGGCCAGCAACTCGTGGAAGGCATCCGGCAGATGGCGCTGGAGCAGTTCGGGTACATGGCCCGCGTCGTCCTGGCGGAATGGGGCATCCGGGAGACGTCGGATTTCGGCGAGATCGTGTTCCGGCTCGTCAACAGCGGGCTGATGGGCAAGACGGAGAACGACTCGCTCGACGACTTCAAGGCGCGCTACGACTTCGGCGAGGCGTTCGACAAGGGATTCAAGTTCTCGATTCATTCGCCCTCGATCCGGATGCGGCCGTCCAGGGACACGGGCGAACAGACGGTTTGAGGGATGAAGGGCGGACCGGTCGAGCGCTCAAGGGGGAGACGCTGACCCGGTTGGGGAGCTTCACATGAACGCGAAAGAACATGCCCGCCGCTGCAAGCGGTGCGGCAATTACGGATTTCGAGACACCGGCATGACGCTGGACCCGCACGGCGTCATTGACTTCCGGACGTGTTACCAGTGCGGGGGGCTGCATCCGGACGACAACGACCCCCTTCAGACGCAGGCCCATCAGCGCTGGGTGAAGATGGGGATGTTCGACGCGCTGCGCGGGATGAGGTGACGCCGATGACGTTAATGGAACAACTGAACGCCACCCATCTCGACCGGCTTCTGCTGGCCACGGTGTTGGGGGCCATCATCGGTTGGGAGCGCGAGCAGCACGGCCGCCCCGCCGGCCTGCGCACGCACATGCTCGTGTGCATCGGGTCGGCCATCATGATGCTGGTCTCCGAGTTCATGTTCGAGAAGTACCGCCTTTTGGCCGAGAAAGGCGAGGGCTTCGTGCGCGTGGACCCCGGCCGCATCGCCGCGCAGATCATCACGGGCATCGGCTTCATCGGGGCGGGCGTGATCATGAAATGGGGGCTGCGCGTGCAGGGCCTCACCACCGCCGCGTGCCTGTGGCTTACGGCCGGGATCGGGATGGCCGCCGGCAGCGGCATGCACTTCTTGAGCATCTTCTCCACCGGATTGGCCGCGTTCGTGCTCTTCTACCTCGGCAAGCTCGAGAAGAAGATACCGCGCGACATTCACAAGACCCTCACGCTCTGGGCCAAAGGGGACCGCGGCGTGTTCGAGGCCGTGCGCGCCATCCTGAAGGACCTGAACATCACGTTCAGCCGGTACACCTTTGAGGACCGGCTGGACAAGGACATCGTCATTTACACCCTGAACGTCAAGCTCCGCGACCAGGAACTGCTCTCGGCGGTCGGCCAGGCGATTCGGGAGAAGATACCGAACGTCACGCGCTTGAAGTGGGACTAGGGGTCCGAGACGACCCTTGTTTGCCGCCGCCGCAACGGATACTATGGAGCCGGGCGCAGAGGGGATCGTGATTGAACGGCCCCCGCCGGTATGGTAGTATTTCGCCACAAGTCCCTGGCGCCCCGCAACGTGGGTGTTTGACAAGGAGGAAAGATGCCATGAAACGTCCCGCGTTATTGCTTCTGGCCCTCGGCCTTGTCCTTTTCGCGGGCAGCGCGTTCGCCCAGAAGAAACCCGCCGCCAAGAAACAACTCCCCATCATGATCGAGGAGATGTTCAAGGGCACGCGGTACGTGCTTGTCCCCATCGAGGTCATCTTTTCGGAAAACCACGACTACCTTCAGAATATGTGGCCCGAGAAGTACACGTTCTTCTTCGTGGTGATTGACAACCGCCGAGGAACCGAGCCGGTGACCTTCAACCCCAAGCGCGGGGACGTGACTCTCATCATGGAGAACAACAGCCGCCGCGTGATGGTAGACCTGACCAACTCCATGAAGGACCCGAGTCTGGAGGGCAAGATCAGCCAGGCGTTCAAGGAAGCGTACGTACCGATCGAAGTGCCCGCCGGCGAGATGAAGCACACCCTGGCGTGCTTCAGCCCCTTCAACATCGGCGACATCCGCAGCGCCTTGTGGTCCTTCCCCGGCGAAAACAAGAACATGAAACCCAAACGCCTGACCCCCTCCGACGTGAAGCGCTTCAAGCTCGAACCGGTGGGCGGAGAGAAGAAAGGCAAGTAGTCCGAGATGTTTCCACCGCCTCCCCCAAGCCGGGGGAACGGTTGGCGGTCCTTTTATGTTGAGTCTTTTTTGACCGGGGGTGACGCATGTCCCGAAAAACAATCGTTCTTGCCGCGCTCCTGGCCGCGTTGTGCGCGCCGGCATGGGGCGCCAACTGGCCCCTGCCCGCCGCCGACGCCGCCGGCTACCGGCAGGTCGGCGCCGTGACCACTTACAATTCCGACAATCTCTTCGAATACATCAACGGCGACGCTGAGACCTTTTTCGGCTTTGGGTTCGGGGCGCTGGCCGTGGCCAAGTACGCCAGCCAGAAAGACAACGTCCTGCTCACGATCAACCTGTACGACATGCAAACCACCCTGTCGGCCTTCGGCGTGTACGCCAACGGGCGCTCCGCCGGCCTGAAGTTCGTGGACGTCGGGGCGCAGGGCTACCTGGGCGAGAACGCCCTCGATTTCTGGAAAGGGCGCTACTACGTGCGCGTGCTCGGCCCGCCGGACGCCAAGACCCCCGAGGGGGCGCTGCTCGCCCTCGGACAGATGGTCGCCGAGAAGATCGAGGGACTCAAAGGCGAGCCGCCCGAATCGGGAATCCTCCCCGCCGAAGGACGCGTGGAGAACTCCATCCGGTACCAGCCGCACAACGCCCTCGGCCAGAGCTTCATCGGCAACGCCTTCATGGCCGACTACGACCTGGGCGGCGCGCGCGTCCAGCTTCTCGTTTCGCAGTGCCCCAGCGAGGCCGAGGCCCTCAAGTCGCTGGAGGGGCTGAAGGATTACGTCAAGAACTCCGGCGCCGTCGCCGAGCAGGACGCCGGCTCCTTCTTCGGCAACGACCCCTACTACAAGAACCTGCTCGCCGTCGTCAGAGGGTCGTGCCTGGTGTGCGTCCTGCGCGCGCCGGACCGGCCGGCCGCCCAGAAACTTCTGGAAACTTACCTCAACCACAAAGGACACTGAGAACGGCGCAGCGCCCCAGCCCGGACAAGGCCGTCCTCAACAGTCCCGGCGCCCCCCCCTTTCGCGGAGCCACATCATGCCCCTGCGCATCGCCTTTGTCGGTTGCGGTCGGATGGCCGGTTTCATAGATCGCGAAGTCGAGCACTACCCCGCCATCAAGCTCCCCTACTCCCACGCGGCGGCCTTCGCGGCCTGCCCGGACGTTGAGATGATCGCCTGCTGCGCGCGGCGGCAGGAATCCGTGGACCGCTTCCGGGCCAGGTGGAACATCCCGCGCGGCTACCTCGACTGGAAAGACATGATCCTGCGCGAGAAGCCCGACATCGTCTCCATCACCACCCACGCCGACCTCCACGCCCCCGTCGCCATCTTCGCCGCCGAACACGGCGTCAAAGGCATCTACTGCGAGAAGGCTATCGCTCTTTCGCTCGGCGAGGCCGACCGCGCGGTAGCGGCGTGCCGCAAGGCCGGCGCCCATCTCATGATCGGCCACCTGCGCCGCTGGCACAACGTCCACATCGCCGCCGCCGATTTCATCCGCTCCGGCGCCATCGGGAAGCTCGTCGCCATCCACACCATCCACACCAACGAGATCTTCCACACCGGCACGCACAGCTACGACCTGCTGAACATGTACGCGGGCACGCCCGCCTTCGTGCAGGCCTGCGTGGATACGCCCGGCTTCGACCGCCGCGCCCGCGTCTACGAACACGACGCCGCCGCCGTCGGCTTCATCCGGTACGCCAACGGCGTCACGGCCTTCGTCCACGGCGCCACGCCCCGGCCTCCGCTGTTTGACCAGGAGTTCCTGTGCGAGGAAGGCGTCATCCGCGTCATCAACAACGGCGTGGACTGGGAGCTTTGGACGCTGCAGGAATGGAAACGCCCGGAGTTCAAGGACGGCCCCGTGTGGAAAGACGTCCCCAAGATCGCCACGCTGCAGCGCGCGCCGCTGCCGTTCGCCACGGAGGTCAAGAGCATGACGGCGGCCGCCGTGGCCGACCTGGTGCAGGCCGTGCGCGCCAATCGCGACACCCGCTCGACCGGCGAAGACGGGCGCCTCGCCTTCGAAGTCGCCATGGCCTTCGTCGAGTCCGAGCGGCAGGGCGGCGCGCGGGTGACGCTGCCGCTGGCCAACCGCGACCTGGTCGTGCAGTCACGATAGGGCGGCCTCTTGAACCGCGAAGGAGAAAACAATGCCCCCGAAGATTCGACCGATGAAGCCGGCGGACATGAAAGAAGTCAGCCGGATTGACGGCGAGAGCTTCTCGGACCTTCTCACTAAACTATACCACACCCCCGTCAACCTGCCGCCGCACGAGGCGGAGTACCTGGACTTCTGGCGCGCCCGCGAGCCGAAGGGGTCGCTCGTCGAAGAGGAGGACGGGCGCATCAACGGCTTCGTGTTCTGCCACAAGCGCGGGAAGTCGGCCTGGATCGGCCCCCTCGCCGTGCGCGTGGGGCTGCAGGGACGCGGCACGGGCAAACGCCTGATGGAGGCGGGGCTGAAGTACCTGGACCGCGCCGGCGCGAAACTCGTCGGCCTCGACACCTTCGCGCAGAACCCCATTTCGGTGAGCCTGTACCTGAAGTTCGGTTTCCGGCTTGTCGGCGGCCTGCTCCTGATGGAGGCCCCGTGCGAGGCCCTCGAAACGCTCGAGACCGAGTCCTCGCGCGCGCTGGCGCACAAGTGCCAGTGGGGACCGCTGGAGCCTGGCGACCTGGTCAAGGCCGCGCGGCTGGAAGCCGCGGCCACGGGGTTTAACCGGCTGACGGACTTCGAGTTCCTGCTCGACTCCGGACTTGGCGCGGCCTTCGCCGTGTACGAGAAGAAGGCCCTCGTCGGCTACGTCTTCGCCAGCATCCGCCGGGGAACCGGCTTCATCGCGCCGCTGCATCTCGTCCCGCGCCGCGACGTGCAGCCCCTGGCCAACCTCCTGTTCTCGATGGCCGCCGCGTGGCTGGCCGAGAAACAGGACGGGACGGCCCTGGCCTTCTGCCGGGGCACCGACCTGCGCATGCTCGACGTCCTGCTGGCGGCGGGGTTCCGGATGCGCTCCATGTGCGTCACCATGCACCGCCCCGGCGACGGCGACGCCGGGCCGATACGAACGCCGTACTCGATTGAAAAAGGCTGAATCGCGCGCAGACCTGAAAGCAACCTGCCCCTCTGCCGATTTCCGGCAACGCGCCCCGTTGCGGCGCTAATCACAATCAAGGTCTGACCACTATCTCCTTTTCATCACTTGGGCGATTGCAGGCGCCACTTGAGCCAGGCGTAGATGCTGCGGCCGATCTGCTTGTAGCCCTCGGCGTTGGGGTGGACGCCGTTGTTTTCGGGATAGCCGTCCACGGGGTCGAGGTTGAGTTGGGTCGGGACGATGTAGAGGCGCTCCTTCTCGCGCTTGGCGAAGTGTTCGAGCTGCCGCTCGACGATGCGGTGCTGCACCTTCTTCCAGTTCCAGCGATGGTACTGCCCCTTGTAGTTGGCCTCGAAGCCGGACTCGCGGGAGTTGGGCGGCGTGGTGAGGCAGACGCCCAGGTCGGCCTTGGGCGCGGCCTTGCGCAGGGCGGCGATGAGGATCTCGGCGTTCTTGAACATGGCGTCAATGGCGGCGTTGACGGCCTTCTCGTCGTCGGGCGTGCGGCCCGCCCCGAAACAGTCGTTAATGCCGAGCAGGATGGTGACGTAGTCGGGCGTCCGGCCGTCGCACTTCTCCTTGAAGTAGCGGGGCAGGTCCAGTTCGGGCTTGCCGTCCTTGCCGAGGAAGACGAAGGGGCTGCTGATCTTGCGCTGTTTTTCATCGGGGTTCGGCTCGTAGTGCGAGGCGAACCGCAGCCAGGTCCAGCCGCCGTACCCCTCGTGGGCGACGTTTGGCCCGCCCGTCTTGCGCGTGCCGAGCAGGCTGCCGCTCGGATTGCCGGGCAGCGACAGAAGCCGGACGATCTCGGCGGCGTAGACGCCGCCGGCGGTCAGGCTGTCGCCGATGATGAGGAGGCGGATGTTCCTGCCCGCGCCGGCGTCGGCGCGCGCGACGCGCAGGATTGTTTTCTCCTCGGCGAGGAGCCGTTTCTTTTCGTCGGCGACGGCGACGGTCATCTTGTGGTCGCCCGAGTCGTTCGGCCCGGGCGTCGCGGTCCAGCGGCGCTCCTCGCTCTTGCCGAGGCTGCACTTCACGGTGAACGAATATTTCTCCGGCGTCTCGGTGAGCACGACGTTGTCGTAGTAGAGGCTCGTCTCGACGCCGGGCGCGGCGTAGAAGACCGGCGGCAGCGTGAGGCGAAGGCCGCCGGGGCGCCCGGGGCCTCCTGCGCAACGCTCACGGCGCACGAAGCGAACGTCAGGCACAGCGCAAGTCGGGCGAGCCGGGTCATGTGTTTTTCCTCCGCAAGCCTCTTGGACACGATTTGCCGGAAGGACATCCTAGCACGCACCGCGCCGCCATCTCAACGGCATTTCGTTTGCGCGGGGAAGAACGAGGTGATAGCATCGCAGGCGCTTGAGGAGAACGGCAAGACATGCAGAGAACAGGATGGGCCATCATGTGGACAATGCTCGCGCTGGCCGCATCGTCGGCGTCGGCGCAGGGGCCTCCGGCGCCCCTTGTCGAGGCCGAGGAGCCGATCTACGAATACACGCCGGCCAACAACGGCGCGGGTCCGTTGTGGTGTTACGGGGCGACGTGCATCGTGCGGCGCGGCAACGACGTGTTCGCCAGCGGACAGGAAACGCTCAAGGACATCCCGCCCCTCAACAACACCCGCTGGACGCTCTACAGGCGCGCCGACAAGGGGTGGGAACTCGTGCAGGCGGACGACAAGGGCCGTCAACGCGAGCCTTGCCCGCTCGGCGTCTTCGCCGACGGCCGCCTCCTCCTTTCGACCAATCCTTCGCTCGCCCCCGATGCGCGCTCCGGTCCGGCGAATCCGCACGTCCTTCAGTTCGCGCTGCCCGACCTGAAAGCCAAAGGCGCTGCCCTGCAGCCGGTCTGGGCCGGGAACCCCGCCTTCACCGAGCACTCCTATCGCGGCATGGGCGTGGACGGCCCGAACGGCGAGCTTGTGCTGCTCAACAACCTCGGTTACGAGGAGACCTACTGGGCCTTCCTGGACAAAGAGGGGCGGTGGTCCAGATCGGGCATCTTCCGGTTTCCGGTCCGCGCTTGTTACCCGGAAACGGCGCTCGTCAACCGGGCGTGCCACGTCCTGACCGTCGGCGACATCGTGGAGCCGGTGGAGGCGTGGCGTAAATGGAAGTTGGAGAAGAGCGGCGGACGTCGCTGGGACTATGTCTTCAGGAGGCTCTTTTACGTCTGGACGCCCGACATCGCGACCACGCCCTTCGCCCCGGTGTTGGAGGTCGAGAACGTGGACGCGACCGCCGGCCACATCCTCAACCTCGACATTTGGGTTGACCGCGACGGGGCCGCGCACCTGCTCTATCGCAAGATCACCGTCCAGAACGCTGCTTTGCGCGATGAGTTCCTGCGCGGCGCCCCCATCGTGCACACGTTGGAGCATTGCGTCGTCAAAGACAACAAAGTGATCGCGCGCCACACGCTGATGCGGGGCGGCGAGAGCGGCGGCCCCGAACTTCCCGGCTATGCGCGCCTCCATGCGACGGAGGACGGCCGGCTGTTCGCGTTCTGCCACGTCGGCGGAACCGACGCCGGGGGCCGCAAGGTGAACGAGAATCGCGTCATCGAGATACTCCCCGGCGGCAGGCATTCGCCGCCGGCGACGGTGGGCCTGAAACGCCCCTTCACGGCGTTCATGACGGCGACCGAGCGGGGCGGATCCGCTCCGTCGAGGATACTCGACATCCTGGGATCGAGCGGCGGAAAACCGGA
Source organism: uncultured Planctomycetota bacterium (assembly GCA_964409935.1). Classification (GTDB taxonomy): domain Bacteria; phylum Planctomycetota; class Brocadiia; order JAADGH01; family CAYPFP01; genus CAYPFP01. Next base: position 11,941 of record CAYPFP010000096.1, read on the forward strand.
AACATCCTATGCCCGGGTCAGGCTGTATTAGTAAGATGGTATAGGTGGAACTGGGGCGCAAGAGGTGTTCTCTGCCATGAGACTGCCACAAGGCAATGTTATTGCGGGCGCGGGTTTTGCTTTGGCCCTTGCGATTCTGATCGGCGGCAACGCCATTGCCTATTTCACCACCCTCCGGCTCAACAAAGCCGCCGAGCTTCGGGCGCAGAGCCGCATGACCATCCAGGCGCTGAGCAACCTGCTCGGGGACATGGAAGAGGCCGAGAGCGGTTGCCGGGGCTACGTCATCACGCGGGAGCGCAAGCACCTCGACTACTACCGCCTCGCCGCGCAACAGGTGATGCCGGACATAGAGGACATTCACCTCCTCACGGCGGACGACCCCGCTCAGGAAGACAGAATCAACGCCGTGCGGCCCCTGATCGAGGAGAAACTCGCGCTGATGCGGCAATTGGCGGACACCGCCGAGAAAAGCGACGCCGACCCGCAAGCCCTGATCGCGCTGACGGACAAGGGGTCCGACCTCATGAATCACATCCGGCGGCTCATCGCGGCGATGGTGATCGAAGGAACCGCCACGATCAGACGCCGCGACGCCGAGGCCCGCGCCGGCACCCGCAGCAACCTGCTCGCCATGGCCGTCGGCGATCTTTTCGGCTGCGCCCTCTTCGTGCTGGCTTTCCTGCTGCTGCGCCGGGAAATCTCCTTGCGCGAGCAATCGGCCAGAGCGGTTGACCAACTGAACCAGGACCTGAAGTGGCGCGCCGCCGAGCTTGCCCATGCGAACCGGGAACTGGAGGCCTTCGCCGCGTCGGTCTCCCACGACCTGCGCGCCCCGCTGAGGGCCATTGACGGCTTCTCCGCGCTGCTGGCCGACAGGTACCATGACACGCTGGACGACGAGGGCAAGCAGTTTCTGGGGCACGTTCGCGCCTCCACGAGCCGCATGGCCGACGTCATTGACAACCTCCTGCGCCTGGCCAAGATCACGCGACAGGAAATCCGGCGCGAGCAGGTGGACCTGAGCCGGATCGTGAGCGAGATTACGGCCGAGCTGAAGGCCGCCTTGCCGCAACGGGAGTGCGACTGCCGGATCGCGCCGCACTTGCTGACGCACGGGGACGCCGGCCTGCTGAGGGTGGCGCTGGAGAACCTCGTTCGGAACGCATGGAAGTTCTCCGCCAGAAACATCAAGGCCACCATAGAATTCGGGAGCCTGGAACGCGGCGGCCAGAGAATCTTTTTTGTGCGCGACAACGGCGTGGGTTTCGACATGGCCCATGCCGGGAAGCTCTTTCAGCCCTTCGCGCGCCTTCACGGCGAGACGGACTTTCCGGGCGTCGGCATCGGGCTGGCCACCGTGCAGCGAATCATCCACCGCCACGGGGGGCGCATCTGGGCCGAGGGAGCGGAGGGAAAGGGGGCCACGTTCTTCTTTACGCTCTCGTGAGCGCTCCGGCAACCCCGCGCCTTTCATTATGGAGGTGTAGAATGGCCGATGAGATCGTGGCAAAAGCGGCGGAGATTCGGGACGGCGAGATGAGGGGCGCGGTGGCGGGAGGCCGCGGCGTGCTGTTGATCAAGTCGAAGGGGAAACTCTTCGCCATCGGCGCCAAGTGCCCCCATTACGGCGGCCCGCTTCCGCAGGGGGTCCTGAGCCAGGACCGCGTGCTGTGCCCGTGGCATCAAGCGTGCTTCAACATCGTTACGAAGAAGCTCGCGGAGCCGCCGGCCCTGGACTCCGTGAGCCATTTCGACGTCCGCGTCGAGGGCGGGAACGTGATCGTCTCCGTTCCCGACGAACCGGCGGGGACGCGCGCGAAGCCCGCCCGGAAAGACACGGGCGCCGACGCGCGCACCTTCGCCATCGTCGGCGGCGGAGCGGCCGGCAACATGGCCGCCGAAACCCTCCGGCAGGAGGGGTTCCGCGGGCGCATAGTCGTCGTCACCCGCGAGAAGGCCCTCCCGTATGACCGCCCGAAGCTGAGCAAGAATTATCTTGAATCCAAGGAGAAGGGCGAGCCGCCGACGCTGCGTTCGGCGCAATTCTACGCCGACCGCGACATCGAGTTCCTCACCGGCCGCGAGGTCGTGGAACTGGACCCGGCGAAAAAGAAGATCGCGTTCAAGTCCGCAGAGCCGCTGAAGTACGACGCGCTGCTGCTGGCCACCGGCGGCACGCCGCGCCGGCTCAGCCTTCCCGGGGCGGACCTGGCGAACGTCTTCACGCTGCGCAGCCTCGACGACGGCGACCGCCTGATCGGCGCGGCCCAGAAGGCGTCGAAGGCCGTCGTCATCGGGGCCAGTTTCATCGGCATGGAGACCGCCGCAAGCCTGACGGGGCGGGGCCTGTCGGTCACGGTCGTCGCTCCGGACGCCGCGCCCTTCGAGCGCACGCTGGGCAAGGAGATCGGGGCGATGTTTCGGAAGCTCCACGAGGAGAACGGCGTCGTGTTCAAGCTGGGGAGCCAGGCGGAGGCGTTTGAGGGACAGGGCAAGGTCGAGAAGGTCGTCCTCAAGGGAGGGGAGAAACTCGAGGCGGGGCTGGTCGTCGTCGGCGTCGGCGTGCAGCCCGCCACCGGATTCTTGAAGGGGGTCGCGCTGAACAAGGACGGGAGCGTTCCCGCCGACGAGCGCCTGTGCGCGGGCAAGGACTTTTATGTCGCGGGCGACATCGCCGAGTTCCCCGACGCCCGCACCGGCGAACGCGTCCGCATCGAGCACTGGCGCCTGGCCGAGCAGCACGGCATGGCGGCGGCCCGCAACATGCTCGGTAAAACCGAGGTCTTCAACCGCGTCCCTTTCTTCTGGACGAACCAGTTCGGCGTCAACCTGCGCTACGTCGGCCACGCCAGAGCATGGGACGAGATCATCTTCCAGGGCGACCCGGCAGCTCGCGAGTTCATCGCCTACTACGTCAGGAACAGCACGATCCTGGCCGCCGCCGGCGTGGGCAACGACACCCAGATGGCCGCCCTGGCCGAGTTGATGCGCATCAACCGACTTCCCGCGCCGGACGAACTGCGCAAAGGGACGAGCGACTTCGTGAAGCGCCTGCGGTGATCGTCACGGTATCTGAAGCAATTCCTTCACCCGTCCGGCCAGGTAGAAAGAGCCTGTGACGCAGAGCAGGTCGCGCGGGCCGGTGAGCGACAGGGCGCGGTCAAAGGCCTCGCGCGGGTCGGGCAGGGCGGCCGTCGGCCCGGTGAAGCCGAGCTTGACGATCTCGTCGCGCAGATACTCCGCGTCCGCGGCGCGGGGATTGTCAACCTTCGTCGCGACGACGGCGGCGGCGCGGGGGAGGATTTCGCGCAGGAAGCCGGCGATGTCCTTGTCTTTGACCATGGCGATGAGGAGGACGAGCCGGTCGAATCTCAGGTTCGACGCCAGCGTCCTGCACAGGGCGCGCACGGACACCGGGTTGTGGGCGGTGTCAATGACGATCAACGGCGTCTCGGAGACCACCTCCACGCGCCCCGGCACGCGCACGGTCTCGAGGGCCTGGCGCAGGGCGTCGTCGCGCAACTGCAGAAGCCCTTTCTGCTGGAGTATCTCGGCGGTCACGACGGCCGCCGCGGCGTTGACGGCCTGATGCTCCCCCAGCAGGGGCACGAACAAGTCGTCGTATCTCTGTTTTCCCGTTGTCAGCGAGAACCGCACGCCCCGCCGGCCGCTGCGCGTCGCGCCGGCGACGCCGGATAACGAGGCGTCGCGGCCCACGAGCGTCAGGGGCGAACGCATCTCCTGCGCCTTTTGCAGGACGACGCGCAGGGCCTCGTCGTGCTGGGGCGAGCACACGACGGGCACGCCGGCCTTGATGATGCCGGCCTTCTCGCCGGCGATGGCGGCGAGGGTGTTGCCGAGCTTGTCGGTGTGGTCGAAGTCAATGGTGGTGATGACCGAGACCAGCGGGGTGATGACGTTGGTGGAGTCCAGCCGCCCGCCCAGGCCGACTTCGATGACGGCGGCGTCCACGGCTTCGGCCTGGAAGTGCGAGAAGCCCAGGGCGGTGATGATCTCGAAGAACGTCGGCGAGTCGCGCCGGTCGCGGCGGCGCTCGGCCTCCAGGTAGGGCACGAGGCGGTTGACGCGCTCGACGACGGCCTGCTTGTCGGCCAGGCGGCCGTCCACGACGAAGCGTTCGCGAAGGTCCACGAGGTGGGGCGAGGTGAAAAGCCCCGTGCGCAGGCCGTGCCGCGTGAGCACCGAGGCCAGCATGGTGGCCGTGGACCCCTTGCCCTTGGTGCCGGCGACGTGGGCCATTTTCAGGCCCAGGTGCGGGTTGCCGACGGCGGCCATGAAGCGCCGCACGCGATCGAGGTTGAAGGTGACGGCATCGTACTTGAACTTTGCCGTCTTTTCGTAGTCAATGGCCTCGAAGATGTACGCCAGGGCGTCTTCGTAACGGGTGAAGGTCTTATCCACCGCCGCTCCTTCCTGGATGACTCGTGCGCCGATTATACCACATCCGGCCCGGAACCGGGCGGGGGCGGCGCGAAAAAACGCTTGACATCGCCGGCCCGGCAGATATACTTGTGTATACGGGTATACTTATATATTCCACCTGAGCGCTTGCGGGAGGGTCCGCCTTGAAACCGCTGTTGACCGACGCGCAGAAACGGGTGCTGGACTTCGTGCGGCAATTCGCCTCGCGGCAGGGCTATCCGCCGACGATCCGGGAGATCATGCGGCGCTTTCGCCTGGCCAGCCCGCGGGGGGTTCAGAAGCATCTCGAACGGCTGGTGGACAAGGGCTACCTCCACAAGGCGCCGCGAAGCGCGCGGGGCCTGGACGTCGTGGGGCGCACGTCGGGCGGCGCGACGCGGCTGGTGCCGCTGGTCGGCCGCGTGCGCGCGGGCGAGCCGCATCCGGCCGAGGAGAACGTCGAGGATCGCATCGCGCTGGACCGTTCCCTGGCGCGATGGGACAACGCCTTTCTGCTTCGCGTGGAGGGCGACAGCATGATCGGGGCGCACATCGCCGAGGGCGACCTGGCCCTCGTCAGACCCCAGCCCAACGCCCAGAACGGCGACATCGTCGTGGCGCTGGTGGGCGACGAGGCCACGGTGAAGCGCTTCCACAAGGCCGGCGGCGCCATCACGCTTCGGCCGGAGAACCCGCGCCACCGCCCCATCGCGGTCAAGGCCGGCGGGCCGGAAGTGCGGATCGTCGGCAAGGTGGTGGCGATCATACGGGATCTGGACAAGAGAGGATCGGGGACGTCATGTTGACGGCGCTTGACGAATCCATCGTGGTCGGGGCGGTTTTCGGCGGCGGCAGGAAGATGCGCCCCGTTTGGTTTGTGCGAAACGGGCGCGAACACCGCATCCAGAGGGAGTTTTCCTCGTGGACCACCCGCGAAGGCCGCGCCACGGTGCACCATTTCTCGGTCTCCGACGGCAGCGCCCTTTTCGAGATCTGCTATAACACCGAGGCGATGGCGTGGCGATTGCGCGGCGTGGAATCCGGGGAGTGACGCGGGGGCGGGTCGAGGGGCGGCGCTTCTAAAGGGACACGACCTTGTTGCGCCCCTCCTTCTTGGCGCGGTAGAGGGCCATGTCGGCCTGCCGGATGAGGTCGTCGGCGGCGGTCATGGAGACCGAGTTGAAGATGGCGACGCCCCCGCTGAGCGTAAGCATCATCGGCTGGTCGCCCTTGGTGAAGGAGATGCGGATGCCGTAGATCAATTCCTTGGCCCGCTCCGCCACCTGCATGGCCTCCGGCAGACTGGCCTCCGGAAGGATCACGGCGATCTCGTCGCCGCCGTAGCGCGCGACGAAATCGGTCCGGCGGGTGCTCGACTGGATCGCCGCCGCCACCTGGCGCAACGCTTCGTCGCCGGCCTGGTGGCCGTGCTGGTCGTTGTACGCCTTGAAGCCGTCCACGTCCAGGATGATGAGGGCCAGGGCGCGATTGTAGCGCGAGGCGCGGCTGAACTCCTCCAGGAGCCGCTCGTCGAAGGCGCCGCGATTGTAGATGCCCAGCAGCCGGTCGCGCCGCGACAACTCCTCGATTCGCCTGTAAAGCTGGACGCGGTCCAGCACGAGGGCCGCGTGGTTGGCGAAGGTGCCGAGCAGGTCCAGGTCGTCGGAGTGGAAAGGCTCCGACCGGTTCATGCGGTTCATGTTGATGACGCCCAGGACGCGCGGCCCGATCTTGAGCGGGGCGGAGATGGACGAGCGAATGGGCCTGGGGCTGGCGTAGGGCGCGAACTTGGGGTCGGCCTTGGCGTCGCCCTGGAGCAGAACGCCGTTGCCGTGTTCGGCCACCCAGCCGGCGATGCGCTCGCCGACGCGGAGCGTGAACCCCATGAGCGAGCTGGCCTCGTTTCCCAGCGCGGCCTCCACGCGCAGCGTCTTGGCCTCGGTGTCCATGATCATGAGAGAGCCCGAATCGGCCTCGAGGCTGCGGGCGGCCCCCTCGATGATGTGGCGGTACAACTCCGGTATGCTGACGGTGGACACCAGCTTGTTACTGATGTCGAAGAGGACCGCCAGCCTCGTGTTCATGCGCAGCAGGACCTGAGCCAGGTTTTTCTGCTCGCGCTCGACATGGACCTCCTGGGCCAGGTACCCGATGAAGACGGCCGTCAGGAGAAAAAAGATCAGGCGCGCGGCGAAGGAGAGGGAATACAGTTCGGTCCCGGTGCGCCCGTACAGGGTCAGCAGCGTGTACACGGCGCAGCTCACCAGGCTGGTGGCGACGGCGGCGTAGGGGCTGCGCCCCACGGCGGCGATGAAGATGGTGAGGTAGTAGGCCAGGTAGAGTTCGGTCGAATGGCGGCTCAGGAAGAAGATGAAGACGCTGACGGCGAGGGTGTCGAAGACGAATATCCAGGTGGAGAAGCCTTTGCGCTCGAACTGGGCCGCCGGCTGGAGCAGGAAGAACAGATTGGTCAGGCCGAAAACGATCACCACGACCGTCAACTGGAAGCTTCCCCAGGCCTTGTCCCACTGAGCCATCGCACAGATGGCGCCCAGGAGCATGAACCTTGCCACGATGACGAAGCTTTTTTTGCTCATTGACCAGTGCCCTGTTCGCGCCTCACGGGTGGCCTCGTTCCGTGAGCCGGGTCGGATGGAGCGGCCGTCTGGCCCGCCCTCCGGACCGCGACGGCAGCCGCCTCACGGTTCCGCCGGTCTGCCGATCTCCCTTCTGAATTGATCCGCGATCCCCAGCGGGATCTTCGGGTACTTCACGCCGCCCGCCGCGAGGTCGAAGAGCAATTCGCTCGCCAGGCTGTCGTGTTTCACGCGGTTAAGCTCCTCCACGCGGTCGGCCAGGCGCTGATGGTCGGCCAGCTTGCGCGCCAGGGCGTAGAAGAAGTTGATGTTGTTCACCGAGGCGATGAAGGCCTTCAGGGGGTCGTCGCGCTGCGGGAAGATGTCCGGCTCGTGCCAGCCGCCCTTGCGGTCGTAGTCGTGCAGGATCTGCACGTAGGTCGCCTCCAGGGCGTCCCAGAAATGGATGGTGCCGAAGATGCGGTCGTTGTCAATGCGGCCCTCGCAGTCGTTCTCGTGGCGCAGGAAGAGGCGGCCGGCGGCGATGGACTTGCGCACGGCCTCGGACACCTTGCGCCCGCTCAGGTAGACGTGGGCGTCCTCGATGTTCACGCCGACCGAATGGTTGTAAGGCCTGAAGGCGTCGTCGAAGGCCTTGTGCAGGAGGGCGTTGGGCTTGCCGCGATTTTGGCGCTTCACCTTCTCCCACACGCGCAGGCCGAGTTCCTTCTCAACCTCCTCGGCCATGAGAAGCCCGTCCTCGACGGTCTTGAGCACGGAGTGTTCCATGGCGTCGTAGGGCTTGAACTCGATGGCGATGCCGGACCTGCCCTCGACGGCCCAGAGCATCTCGACGTAGGCCTGCTTCGTCCACGCCCACTGCTTCTCCGGCTCGTAGAGCATGTAGCTGTCGAAGCCGTCGCGCCCGGCCCAGTCGGTCTGGTGGTGGCACTTGTGCTCGGCGCAGAGTTTTTGCGCCTCGATCTTCATCCGAAGGGCCAGGTCTCGAACGGCCTTGACATGGCTGGAATAGCCCCCCTGCCGGAAGACGGCCGGCGTGAAGAGGTTGGCGGCGATGGACCCCACGGCCATGCCGCGCTCGGCCAGCAGCGCGTCAATGACGTGCCGGTTGGCCGTCGTGTACTCGCCCGGATAGTGGAACGAGATCTTTTTGACGCCGACGCGGTGGCAGAACTCGATCGCCTGCTCGATGGTCAGGTTGTCCTGCCGCTGGTAGGGGCTGAAGCGGTCGCCCAGGCCGTGGATGAAATACCAGATGCCCGCCGAGAGGTTCATCTTCCGGGTCGCCTTCAACGCCGCTTCGTACGGCTTACCCGCCTTCAGGGGCTTTACCGTCATGCCCGTCATGTATGCCGGGTCAAGCGTATAGGCCATGGCGATTCCTCGCTCAGATTGCCGATTGCATCATTGAATAGAAAGTATACTAG
>CAYPFP010000097.1:0-20242 GCA_964409935.1 uncultured Planctomycetota bacterium
CTTATCTGTACGATCCTGTGGCTCTTTTGCCTTATGAGAGCTGCAGGTGCGGAGGGAGACTCCTTGAAGAACCTTGTGCAGAACCCTGGATTTGAGGACGTTGATGAGAAGAGCGGACTTCCGACGGGATGGAGAACGTGGTCTCCCCGCCAAGAGCTATCGCCGAAATGGGAGCTTGATTCAACGGTTGCGCGTTCCGGGAGGCATTCGGCGAAAACCGTTTGCTCCAAGTACGCGGATTTCGGACAGTGGGCGACTACGGTGACGGGCCTCGACCCTGACAAGACTTATGAGCTGACGTGCTTTTTCAGGGTCAAGGACGTTGCATGCGTTCATGACAGCGTGTGGATCAAGATGGGGTGGAAGGACGCTGCGGGGAAGCTGTTCACAAAGGAGTACATCAATCACGTGGAAAAGCAGGGGGAGTGGTATTGTGCGCGGGAGCTTACGTCGGGCGAGGGGAAGGGGACATCGCTCGACATCGAGCTGTTGACCAAATGGACCGAACGAGGAACGGTGTGGTGGGATGACGTGAGTCTTGTCGAGGTCGCGCCTTCCACCAAAATCAAGGCCCGAGTCGCCACGGTGTTCTTTGTCCCGCCTGCGCCGAGCACGCCGGACAAGAACATCGAGCTCTTCGGCGAGCACGTGGAAGCAGCCGGCAAGCTCGGCGCCGACCTTGTCGTCCTGGGCGAAGCCATTACGCTGGTGAGCACCGGCAGAAAGGCCCATGAGGTCGCCGAGCCGGTGCCGGGGCCGACTACGACGGCTTTGGGGAAGATCGCGGCGAAGTTCGGGATGCACGTGGTTGTTGGGGTTTACGAGCGCGTGGGGGACGTTATCTACAACAGTGCCGTCCTCATCGGCCGCGACGGAAACGTGAAGGGCATCTACCATAAGACGCACCTTCCGGAGATTGAGGGCGAATGGGGTCTTACACCCGGGACGACGTATCCGGTCTTCGACACCGACATCGGCAGGATCGGCATGGAGATCTGCTACGACAACTTCTTCCCAGAGGTTGCGCGGGCGTTGGCATGCAACGGGGCGCAGATCATCGTCAACCCGATCTGGGGCGACGGGCGCGCCGACTACTACAACTGGGACATCGTGGCGCGCGCGCGTGCTATTGACAACGCGGTCTATTTTATCGCAAGCAACTACTCGAACAAGCGCTCGCTCATCATTGATCCCCGCGGCTATATCCTGGCGGACTCCGCGGGGCGCACGGGCGTCCTGATTGCTGATATTGAGATTCCCAACGATGTTCTCACGCCGGGGCTTTCCATCGGGGGGCACGGGAAGTGGCGTACGCTTCATCGCAAGGAGCGCAGGACAGCAACGTACGGCGATTTGTCCAAGTAGCAGAGACCTGAACCGCTGGGGCCAGAGAGGTGGCCTTGTGACTCAACCGTTTTCCGAACCTTACGTCGCGCCGGCGCGGGATCACAGGTCTACCTTGCGGATCGCGCTGGCCTTTGGGCTGGTATGCGTGATTTACGTCGGCGTGAGCCTCTCGCTGCGCCCGGACGCCTTCTTTGTGTGCGACATGGGCGTGAAGTACGTTCAGGTTGAGAGCTTTCTCCGCAACGGTTTCCGGGGCATGGCGCTGGAGTATCCCGGCGAGTGGTTTGACCCCAACGCTGAGTTTTACCCCAATCGCTGGCCCAGCACGTACACAGAGAATGGCCGCGTGTACTCCACATTCCCTCCGGCCTTCTGCGCGCTCTCGGCGATTCCGTACAGGCTCCTGGGGATGCGGGGCCTCTATGTGATCCCGTTGGCGTGCGGACTGGGGACGGTCCTGCTGATTCCATTCATTGCGCGGTACCTGAGGATTCGGCATCGGGTGTGGGCCATGCTGCTGGTGGGGCTGGGAACGCCCCTTTGCTTTTACTCAGTCCTGTTCTGGGAGCATGCGGTGGCGGCGTTTCTTCTTGCGCTGAGCCTGTTTTTTGTGGTTCGGGCGTTCCGGACGCACAGCGCGCGAGACGTCGCATGGTCTGGGGTTGTGGCCGGCGCCGGCCCGTTGTTTCGAACAGAGATGTTCTTCGCCTTGCTGGTCATGGCGTTTGCTTTTGTGATCATGGCCTCGCGCTGGCGCGTTCGCTTTGCGACGTTGCTGCTGTTCTCGTTGGGGGCGGCGGTGTGTGTGTGGCCGCTCATCGTGTTCAACCTCTCGGCGTACGGCACGCTCTTCGGTTCGCACGTCCTTCAGAACGTCCAACTTGACAGCGTTGTGCCGTTGGAGATTACGTGGTTGGGCGCGCTGGCGCGGAAGCTGCGTGTGCTGTCTATTCACCTTCTGTTCGGACGCGACTTCTTCAATGTGCGTTGGGCGGACCTGCTTCTGTTTTCCCCCTTCGCTCTGGCCGTGGCGGCGTGGTGTGTTCCGAAGTTCCGGTGGAAGAAACAGGCGCGGATTGCGCTTTTTGCTGGGGCCGCCGTCGTTGCGGTGTGGATTGCGGTGACGTGCCAGACGGTTGCGGGTTTCTTCGCGGCATCGCCGGCGATGCTTCTGGCGTTTGCGGGTGAGAGTCCGCTTCGGCGCAGGGGAAAGGGGCCAAGGTTCCGCGTGGGTCCGGTCGCGTTTCTGTACATTGTTGGGTTGCTGTTCTGCGTTCTGGTGTTCCTTACGGTACCGGTACTGGGCGATCCGCAGTTTGGGCCGCGTTTCCTGTTGCCGCTGTATGTGCCGGCGGGACTTCTGGCGGTGCGCTTCCTGGAAACGACGGAGGTTAGGTGGGGTCCCAGAGGTGTTGGGCTGGCGGTGGCAGCGGTGCTGATTGCGTGCTCGCTGGTGATGGGTGCTCGCGGGATGATGTTTGCGCACCGGCAGAAAGCTATTGCGGGCGGCGTCAAAGATGCCATATCCGAGGCGGATGCGCGGATCGTGGTGTCAGACACAGAGGTCCTCGCCGTCACGGGGCCTCTCTATTTCGAGCGTCTGATGTTTTGGGTTCCCGATGACCCCGGCATGCAGCGGCTGGAAGCCGTGCTTTCGCGCGCGGGCGTCCAGGAGGTCTTGATTGTGACCCGCGACACGCGCCCCGCCGGGCCTATGGGGATCGCGGTGGCCGCGCCCGACTCCCCGGAAGTGCCCGTGATGCGGGCGGGGGACATCAGGTACCTCCTGGGCCGATTGCAGCCGCCGCCCGCAAGGAACCCGTGAACGCCAGAGATAACATGCCAGAGCGGAGATTCGGCGCACAGCTTCAGCCATACTACGAGGCCGCACCTGACATGCGGCTGCAGACGGTCAATATCTGCAATCTATGCGGGGGCAAAGGCCAGGCTCCCTGGAAGCGCATGGGACCCTGGACGATCGTGAAGTGCACGAACTGTGAACTGAAGTTCTTGAATCCGCGCCCTGCACCAGAGTCTCTGTATTCGGACTACCACCAGCGACTGCATATCGAAGATGCGCCCGCCATTGGCGAGCGCGATGCCATCGAGAGAGGGGTTCGCGCGTGGGATGAGCGGGTCGAGTGGCTGTCACAGTGGAAATCGGAGGGGCAAGCGCTGGACATGGGCTGCGCATCGGGGTTCTTTCTCGAAAACCTGCGGCGGCGCGGCTGGAAGGTGTCGGGGTGCGAGATCGGCGAGTGGGCTGCGCAGCGGGCGCGGAGTCTTTTTGGGATCTCGGTGAAGGCGGGCGACATCCTGAGGGCCGATATTCCGGAAGCAGCCAATGACCTTGTCACGCTGTGGGACCTCCTGGAGCACGTGGCGGATCCTCTAGCCGTTCTGACCAGAGCGCGCCGGGCGGCAAGGAAGGACGGCGTGATTCTGGTTCGTGTCCCCAACGTCGCAAGTCTGGATGCTCGCGTGCTTGGGGCAAACTGGATTGATTGGTGCCTTCCGTACCATTTCTATCATTTCACGCCCAAGACCTTGATCTCGATGGCGGTAAGGGCCGGGCTGGCTGTGCGACGTCTGGAGACGGAAGTGTCATCGGTGCCGTTGCGTTTCCTATTCCTACCTTTGACGATGCCTCCTCACCATGTGAAGCTCATGGCGCGTCTTGAGGGGATTCTCGGTCCGGTGATACGCGCCGCGGCGAAAGTGCCCTTAGTGCCTGGCTCGCGCAAGTGCCTGGCTCCCGCCCGCCGTTTGGCGGGTGCCTGGCACTACGTGCGAAGGCCGATAGTGCCTGGCTCGCGCCCGCCGTTTGGCGGGTGCCAAAAGGTAGTGCCAGGCACGCGTCCGCCCGACGGATTGGCGGACGCGAGCCAGGCACTAAACGTTTGGCGGGTGCCTGGCACTACGTTTGTGGCGCGGCGCATCCCTGGTCCGGCAATGACGCTGGTTGCCCAGCCGAGGTAGTTGTCGCGAGGGCTGTAGTGCCTGGCTCCCGCCCGCGGTTTGGCGGGTGCCTGGCACTACGTTTGGGCAGAGTGCCAGGCACGCGCCGGAGTGTTTGGCGCGAGCCTGGCACTAACGGAGCATCTCGTCCATGAGGGCGCGAGCGAGGGCGATGTTGTGAAGGCCTATCGCCTTTGCTCGGGCGAGCTTCCGGGCGAGCGCGATGGCTTGATCGGTCTTGCCGTTGCGCTTGAGCGTCTCAATCAGATCCTGGACTCGCGCCTCTCTGTCTCGGAGCGATCGGAGCCAATCATAGTACAGCGCCTCGTGGTGGGTGGTGTGGCACGAGCGGCACGCAGCGGCAAAATCGGCCGACGTCTGGCGGCGTTGGGTTTGGGTGTGGCATTGAGCGCAGGCGACGCGGCCTGCGTGTGGGTCGGCCTTGATGTTGGTCTGTTGGGGCACTGCGCGTATGGCGGCGTCAATGTCCACATGGCACCCTTCGCAGGTCTTGGGCAACGGACGATAGACAGCCGCCGGCCCTTGCTTGTGGCAGGAGGCGCAGGGCACGGCGGAATGGTTGGCGTCGAGGGCGAATTCCGACTGCTTGTTGTGGGCAAATAACAGGTGTGGCGCTTTCCATGCCGTGGTGTTGTGGCAGGCGGAACAGGGCGAGCGCATCTGGCCGCGGTGCGGGTCTTTATGGCACTTGTCGCACGCGGTGGACGTGCCGGAGAAGCGGGCCTGGCCCAGGGGAGCGTCCTCGCTGGGCAGGGGGTGGCATTTCACGCATTTCACCGTAGCGTGGGCGCCGGTCAGCGGGTAACGGCTTCCTGCGCCGTGAGAGTCAACAACCCATCGTCCCTTCCAATCGGTCTCATTGTGGCAGTCCGTGCAGGTCTTCTGGAATTGACCTTCGTGGGGGTCGCGGTGGCACGCCGTGCAGGCCGTCTCGATCTCCCTGAAACGGGCGGTTGCCAGAGGGCGTCCCTCTTCGGGGGGATGGCACTTCTTGCAGTCGGTGATCAGATGCGCCCCGAAGAGAGGATAGCGGCTGTCTCGGTTGTGCACAAAGAGCAGGTCGCGCCCGCGCCACGAGTTCTGTGTGTGGCAGCGGGAGCAGTCATCGCCGAGCGTTGCCTGGTGTGGGTCCTTGTGGCATTGGGCGCACTGGGTGCCGAGCCCGTAGAGATGGAAGGACTGTACGGTCTTCGTGCCGGTCCATTGCGTACGCTGGTGACATTTCTCACACTGTAGCTCGGCGTGTTTGCCGCGAAGGTGGAATGAACTGTCGCGTTCGTGGTCGAACAAGAGATAGGGGCGTTTCCAGGACCGGGTCGTATGGCATCGCGCACAGTTGAAGGCGCGGTTATTTTCATGAGGGTTGGGATGGCAGTCGGAGCACGCGCTGAAGCGCAGACCGATGTATGTTGTGACTTTCGGGGATTGGGGGTTATCGCCGGGCAGGACATGGCACTTCTCGCAGGGCACTTCGCGGTGTTTGCCGTCGAGTGGAAAGCGCGCTCGGTTGTGGTTGAAGGAGACGGGATCGAGGCCGCGAATGTCGGCGTTCTCGCCGGCGTGTTCGGCGTGGCAGGAGCGACATTCGCCGCTGAGCGTGCCATGATAGCCAATCTGGTGCGACATGACCATCTGTATCTTCCCGTGACAAGACAGGCAGGCAGCCGAAGATGGCGGAGCGGTCAGGCTGTGGCACGAGGTGCATGCCCGGGCCTTCGGATCCTTCGCGTGACTCGCGCAGAGCTTCCCGGGCATGATAAGTTCTGCGCCATAGCCTCCCGCGACGACGAGAATGCGTTGCTTTAGACGAGCCGGGCCGTAAGCCCATGCGGCGCCGGTCAAGGCCGCACAGAGAACAAGCGCCGCGAACAAGATGGCGCGCCACGAGAGCATTCTGTGAGGCTCGGCGGGGCCGCTATGATTGACCCAGAGGGGATGGTGTTTCTGTGCGTACTCCAGCGGGACAAAACCCGTGAGTACGCTCGTCAGGGCGATACGCGTCGGGGCGTTGATGAGGGTCAGAAAGATGTGGGCCGCCAGCAGGCCGCACGCCGGCACAAACAGAATCGCGTGAAGCGCCCAGGCGCCTAAGATGCCCGGCGACAGCAGGATAGTGATGCCGGTGCCGGCAAAGCCGATGAGGAGGGTGATTACCAGGAGGACCTGGAGTTTCTGGCCCGGATTGAGCCGGCCGACGGGCGGGAGAAGGACGCGGGAGGTTATGGCATTGAGTGGAAGATTGAGCAGCCAGACGATGTCGCGCCACCGCCAGGAGACGGCCTCGCGCAGCGTCGAGAGAAAAGCGCGAATGGTGCCCGAGAAGACGGCCGTAATCAACACCTGCAACAAAACAACAAGCAACAAAACCCCCGCGAGGCGGTGGACTTGCGATAGGTTCCGGTGGGCAACTAATTCAACGGCGAGAAATCGCTGTACAAGCATGACGCCGCCGGTGACGAAGAGAACGAGGTATGGGATTGCCTGCGCCCAGTGGAGGGCGATCTCTAATGGGCTGAACCGACGCAGGGCGTCTGACTTCATAACAACTGGGTCTCCATTCCCATAGGTAAGTGCCTGGCTCCCGCCAGCCGTTTGGCGGGTGCCTGGCACTCCGTTTATGGCACTCCGTTTACGGCGGGGCTCAGGCGGCGGCGCAGCCGCGCCGGGGCAAAAGTGGCCTTTTATCATCCATGAAGATTCTCATGTTACCGCCGGGAAAATTGCGCGTCAAGGACGTTTTTCAGGCTCCAGGTGTTGTGGGCGGACTGGGGATTGCGATTTCCGCCCGCCAATGGGGGGCGCTCGCGCGGGGCTTAGGACTCCGGCCAGACGTGAGCGCCGAAGAGGTTCGCTGAGAGAGGGCCTGACGTCTTGCCGCGCACATAGATGATACTGCCCCCTGTGTCGGCGAAGAGGGTGGCCGTGTCGTTGTTGGTGTCGGCGGTCAGTTTGCCTTTGCTGTTTAGGGAGTCCATGATGACAACATCGCCGAACATGCCGCTGAGGACCTTTGTCCCGGCGGTGATCTGACCCAGCAGGGCGCCCCCCACCTTGATCCGATTCTTCTGTTGGCCGGCGCCGTAGGCGGCGTCGCCGGTGATGGTTACCTTGGACTTGGCGTCGAGGCTGCCGGTCAAGGAGATCGCGTACCTGGCATCGCTCCTCAGGTCGCCCCTGATCTCAATCGCGCCCAAGCTGAAGGCGTTGATGGAGGAAAGTCCGGCCAGGTTGCCGCCGACGAACAGTTTGCCGAGCTTTCCGGCGGTCGTGGTGATGGCAAGGCCGTCTGCCCCTCCTTTAACCGACAGTGTGCCGGTGCCGGCTGTGCCGGCGCTGACGATGGCGCCTTGTGTGACTCCGCCTGTCACCGTGAAGGACTTGATGCCCAGGCCGCCCGTGTGGCCGGCTGTGATGGCGGCCTGGTTCAAGCCGCCCTTGGAGACGGTGATCTTGCCAATGCCGTTAAGTCCGTTGGCGACGATGGTTCCGGCGAGGTCGCCGGTGCGAATGGTGATGGAACCTATCGCCCCGCCGGCGGTCATGTGCGTTTGGGGGGCTGTGCGACCGGTGGTTATGGACTTGATATCCCCACTGACAAAGATCTGCCCGTCTGTGACCGCCCCTGCGCTGAAGGAACCCATCCCGCCAGTGAGCGTAATGCTGCCGCTCATGGCGCCGGCAATCGTCACGGAAGAAACGGTGGGCTTGCCGAGTTGAACGCCTTGTCCGGTGGCGGCGACGGCGGCACCGAAATCACCGGGCAGGAGGGTTCTCTTGTCTCCGGAGATGGCAAGGGACCCGATCCAGGGGGCAATAATGTCGCCGCCGGCCCAAATGACGGCTTTGAGGGTCTTGAGGGGGGCTTGACTGATGAGACGGCTGTCCGCCTCGACGCGGCCGGCGCTGAAGGAGAAGCCCGCCGGCGACCCCGGACCGACGACGATGTCCGCCCCGTAAGGGATGTTGCCCAGGTCAAGTTTGGCGGGCGCGCTCGCGAGGGTCATGCCGGCCATAAGGTTGACGCCCTTGAGGCTGAGAGTGTTGACGGGGCCGTTGATTTGCAGGAGGTCGAGGTCGGTTTCGCCGCGAGACGGCTTGATCGAGAGGCTGCTCTTGGGATCGGAGCCGTTGACGACGATGCTGTATAGATCGCCTTGAGTGCCGCCGGGCTTGAGCCAGCGCTCCACGCCGGCGGTGCCGGCGCCGGTCCACTGGACGGTGACGGGGGTGCCGTCCTCGTCAATAAAGGGCCGCTTGTTGTCCTTTCCATAGAGCGAGAACTTCTCAGTGTCCCAAAGGGTGATAAGCGTCGTGGGATCTTGCGGGGTGGTTTCGGCGTTACCGGCAAGGTCGCGGGCGAGGGCGTAGAAGCTGTAGGCATGGGAGGGAAGACCGATGAAGGTGCCGCTGGTTGCGGCGGTGGCGCCGAAGCAAACCTCATAGGGACCGCCGTCGGTTGAGACGAATACGTCGTAGACACCGATGCCGGAACCGTCCTTATCGTCCAAGCCGAGCCAGGTGAGGAAGATGGCCGCACTGCCTTGGTCGCCCGACGGGGTCTGGATGCGGCTTATGGGAGCCACAGCGTCAATGGTGTTGACAACCTTGTTGGTGTCAATAGGTTCATTGACGTCGAAGACGATGCGGGCCTGGTTGTATATCTGCGTGCCGGAGGCCAGGGCGGTGAAGGGGCGAATGGTGAAGAGAACCCGCCCTTCGCCGGCGTGGGCCGCATTGTTGGGCGGCAGGAAGCCCGATACGGGGTCTTCCGGAAGGAGGCCGGTGACGACGTCCACCGATTGCATGCGCCAGGTGAGCAGACCGGTGTCGGGGTCCAGGACGATGTCTACACTGACGGGATTGGGATCGGTCGAGACGTTGACCCGCGTGGAGTAATTCTGCAAGCCGGGCGGGATCTCGACGCGGACGTTGTTAAACCCAAACTCCTTTAGCTCAAGGGTGCTCCAGTCCAGCTTGGGATCGAGGTAATCGGTCACGACCACTTCCTGCGCGGCCAATTCGGCGCTGGCCATGTTTTCGAAGCGGATGGTGTAGGTGAGGGTATCGGTGGCGCGAACCCAGCCGTCCGGCCCCATGCCGACGGTAGCCTTGTCGTTGGGGTCGCTGGAAATCCCCACCCAGCGGGCGATTGTGCTAACGGGTCTATGGCCCGGCACAAACCAGAAATAATCGGTCTTCTCCCAGTGCCGCAGTGCTTTGGGAATCTTCAGGTCAATAATGAGATCATAGTCCGGACTGTAGTCCCCTCCTACGTCCGCAAGGCTGCCGTTGGGGATGATGCCCTTGCCGGCGACGAAGATGTAGTAAGTGAAACTGGAACCGGTCGAGGCCATCAGGGTCACCTGCTTGGTGACATCATCCACCTGGACGGGCCTGAACGTGTTGACATGGGCGTCCTTGGCCAGGAGGTCCAACGAGCCATAGGCGGGGCTGTAGACGATCCGCACGGAGAAGGAATACACCACCGAATTATCGGAATCCGTTGTCTTGGGCACGGTGAACTTGAACCAGTCGCCGGCCTTCTTGGCGGTCTCGGCCATGATGAGGCCGGGGATAGTCTCGGTGCTCCTTTTAGTTCCAAGGTCCGCCGCATCGCCTTGAAAACCATTGGGTTCATACCTGTCGTCGGCAACGGGCACGCCGTGGTCTATGAAAATGGCGGCCACCTTCTTCTGAAGGGGGGGGTTGAGTTGGACATACTTGGCGTAGAGCGCCTCGGCCGTCGCCGCGTTGGCGATGGGCTTGAAGGCCTCCCAAATGGGCTTGAGACCGCGCACGCCATCGGCGGCGTCCTCCCCAGGTTCGAGGCCGGCGCAGTAAACCGTAATGGATTCGCGGTCCCCCGGCTGGAGGACGCCGGCCGGGCCTGTGGCGCTGTAGCCGAGCACTTAGTGCCTGGCTCGCGGCGGCCGTTGGCCGCGTGCCTGGCACTACGTTGGAACCGCCGACACCCGCCGAGATAGTTGGTGCCAGGCACCACGGGTGCCAGGCACCAAAGGGCGGCGCCATCGGGCGCGATGAATGTCAGCAGGGGCGCGGGCATGTCGGTGTCGCCGGTGTTTGCGTACTCTAAGCGAATGCTGAAGGGTCGTCGGGCGCGAAGCATATCGGCAAGGGTGTATGAGGTCTCGAGCTGTGCGCCCTTGCCCGCCCGCACCAGGATGGCGTCATCAAGGGAAACGATGTCCTGCCCGCGCACGACGCGCAGATCGTAGAGGCCGGTGGGCCGACCGGTGAGATCGAAGGTGGCGTAGGCTGTGGACGACCCCGGCGGCAGATCATGTCCGACGCTAGCGTCGGCGTAAACGGGTGTATACACATTGCCGGCGGGGTCTACCAGCTCATAGGTCATGTCAGCCGTCATCTGTGCGCCCTGAACAGTGAAGGTAACGCGGCCGACGTTGCCTGCCGTGGTGGGCGAGACGGAGTTTAGCGCGAAGTCTATCGAGCGGGCAGTGAGGGTGTAGTCCGACGGCCCGAAAGGCAACGCTCGGGAGTAGGCCAGGACGTAGTACGGCCCCCACGCGGTCTGGGAGACGGCGGTCATGACGTCGGCGGCGTTGAAAGCGCTGTGGCGGCTCTCGTATTTCTCTCGAGTGGGGATGTAGCCGCGCGCGACATAAAGCTCCGTGGAGCCGCTGAACGCCAGGTCGAGAGACAGGACGATGCTCTGGCCGGGGGCCGGGTAAAACTGGTACCAGTGGGACTCGTTCGGGGTAGTGAACCTCGCTGAAAGGGCCGCGCCGTTGACGGCCAGCGACGGCAGGTCAACATAGGAGGTGGCCAGCGAAGTGGTGGTGTTGTTATTGCGGTTGATACCCTCAAAGATGTCGCCGCGTGAGTTCGTGAAGACGAGCCAGTTATAATACCCGGGAGGCGCGCCGGGTACGCGCACGATGCCGCTGGCGGTATAGGACTGGCCCGGGCCGAGCGTGACGCCCTTGCCGACGAGGAGTTCGCCGGCCATCAGGGCGTTCTCGGTTTCGCTGGGGCCTGTTGACAGGTAGAGGGTGTCGCGCCATGGCCCCACGATGACGCCTGTCCCGGCGTTGGTCAGGGTCCATTGGACTGGCACCATGTCTCCGGCCAGGACCGAAGATGGCCCCGTGACGCTGGTCACGACGAGATCCTTGTCGGAGGGGGCGGTTTCGACGAACTCGAACGCCCCGATGTCGGCATAGACGCCGGCGCCGGTGGGGGTTCCCTTGTTGGGGGTGCGCGGATCGTCATAGCGCGGCGCGCCCATGAGGTCCGTTGCCGCGCAGAGGGGCCGTGAGCGGCGTCAATCATCGGGCTTTGGTATCGCAGGCGGTAATCGCGGCGGGTGACGTCCTTGTACATGGGGTCTACGGACATGTTGCCGTTGATGCCTGTCTGGTCGTTGCCGTAGGCAGAGGCGCCCGTGCCCGCCGGCGTCCATACGTTGCTGTTCTGCGCGCTCACCCACACCTCGATGCCCCAGAGGGTGTAGTTGGAGATGATGGAGTTGACCAGGCGTACGTTGCCGTTGCCGTGGCCCGAAATGCCCGATGCGTTCGCGTCGAGGGTGGTGTTGACGATGAGGGCCGTCCCGTCCAGAAACAAGGCACGATCCGCACCCGTTATGAGGCTGTTGGTTATGTTGACGGCAGTGCCGAAACCGGCGTACACACCGGCCCAGAAGGGGTCGCGGATGGAGGAGTTTGAGATGTTGACCACTGAAAAGGAGGAAGGCGCGAAAACGGCGGTGTCTCCGGCCCACCCAGGGGAGCGGACGCCGCCGGCGTAGCGGACCTCGGCGTAGTCGAGGTTCAAAGTGCCGCCATCCACGAGGATCCAGCGCCAGTCCCCGGGGCTTGGAACCGTCAGCACGCCATCGCGGTTGGTGTCCCCGCCGGCGGTGTCGTCGGACAAGGAGGTGAAAACGACAGGCTGAGCCAAGGAACCGAAGGCGTCGAGTTGCCCCCCGTGTCGGACGACGATTTGACGGCCTGGGTGTAGCTTGACGACGGCGCCGGCTTGGATCAGGAGCGTCAGGCCGTCGGGCACGACAACGTCGTCGGTGACCTCGTGCACCATCCCGCCAAGCCACGTCTCGCCGGTTGTGAGAATGCCCTGGTGTGTGGCGCGTGAGTAGCGAAGCTCGACGAAGGGGTCTAACTGTATCTGTGCGGAACCGCCGGCCGTGAAGCCCGCAACGTCCCCGGGCAGCGGCCGCGAGCGAGAGCCGTCCATATTCGTGCCCCCCCGGCGGTGTCGTCCGCGAGTGACGTAAGGATCGTGGGGCTGTCGAACGTGGCCTGCGCAGAGAATAGCGCCCCGTCTTCCAGGACAACCTTAGCCGTGGGCATGAACTTCACGATGGCGCCGGGGGACAGGGTCAGGGAGAAGCCGGCGGCGAGGGTCAAGTCTTCCTCGACGACGTAAAGGCCCGCCGGCCATACCTGATTGGACTCGATACGGCCGGACGCCCAGATGGGGGCGTTGTTGACGACGACCCGGGCTGAAGCTTCTGCGACGATTTGGGAGAAGTCTCTCCGGAACACGGCCCGAAGCTCGTAAACGTCGTCGGGTACGCTCGTTGTGTCCCAGGATAGCGATCCGGTCACGGGCATGCCCGTGGTGAGCGTAAATGGCTGAGTGCCGTAGGCGATCAGGTCAGTGGTGACATCGCTGGAGTCGAGAAGCCCCGGTCTCCACTGCAAGGTTTCCGTTCCGTGGAGGTAGGGGTGAGTGGGGCCAACCCACTCAAGAGAAGGGGCAATATGGCAGCGGCGGAAGGAGATATCAGCGGGGCCGCCCCCAAAAGCGACCACAAGGGCGCCGTCCCTGCCGGTAACGATCTGGGGACGGTTGGCCGCGTTAGTGACCGCGCTGATGCCCGCGGCGGAAGCGCTGCCGAGGCCCACCTCAAGCCACGACGCCCCGTCCCAGCGGCGGACGTAAATCTGCGGAGCGGCCGACGAGTTGTCGGTCCAGGCGACGACGGGGGCGCCGTCGCCGGCCACGACGACGGAAGGTTCGGTGGAAGCTCCTGAGTTGCTGCTGATGCCGCCGCCGGCGGCGCTGCCTGCTCCCAGTTTGGCCCAGGACGCTCCGTCCCAGCGACGGACGTAGATCTCCTCGGCGCCGACGAGCCCTTCGACCCAGGTGACAATGGGATAGCCGTCTTGGCCCACGGCAAGCGCGGGCCTCGTGGAGGGCCCCGCGCTTTGACTGACTCCGCCTCCCGATGCGCTGCCTGCCAATTCGGCCCAGGAAGTCCCGTCCCAGCGGCGCACATAGATATCATCGTTGCCGGGCAGTCTTTCCTGCCAGGCTATAACGGGGGCGCCATCGGGGCCGACTGCAAGCGAGGGCCGGCTCGAGTCCGTCGGGGTGTTGCTGACAAGACCGATCGCGCTGCCGGCTCCCATGTCCAGCCAGGACGCCCCATCCCACCGGCGGATACAGATTTCCCGATTCTCCCCAACTGAGGTCTCCATGCCCACGCAACTATGGGGAGACCGTCCGCGCCGACGATGATGGAGACCGAGTCGGAAATGCCGGCGAGACTGATGCCGGAACCGGAGGCGCTGTTGGCGCCCATCTCCGTCCAAGCCAGACCCGTCCACTGGCGGGCATAGATGCTGGTGGTGGCGCCTGCGGAATCCGTCCAGGCAACGATGGGGTTGCCAAGTTTGTCCAAGACGATTTTGGGCTCGGCCGACGGGCCAAAAGTGTTGCTGATACCGCCTTGTGTTGCGCTTCCGGCCCCCATCTCCACCCACGCCGCGCCATTCCATCGTCGCACGTAGACTTCAAGCTGACCAAGCGAAGTATCTGTCCAGGCCACGATGGGGGCGCCGTTGGTCGAGAGGACCAGCGATGGGGTCTGGCCGAGCCGAAAGACGGAGGGGCTTTGTGTGCCAAAGTCGTGCCAGGCCTCCGGCCCGCCATCGGACACCACGATGGTGGTCGTTGACGGCGAGCCAAGACTGTACCCGGTGCTGGCTAGAAGCTGCACGACGACGGTCTCGTCGGCTTCCTGAACGGGGTCCTCGATGGGTACCACTCGAAGGGTTGCCGAGGCGGCGCCCGCGCCGAGCGTGAGCGAACCGGGAAGCGTCTGGTAGTCGCTGCCCGGAGTGGCTGTTCCGGATACGATGTAGGCGATGGGAAGGTCGTAAGAAAAGCCGCCGAACCGCCTGACCTCGAAGACGGCGGGGCGCAGGCCCTGTTCGAGGGCGGTGGGGGTCTTCAGGTAGAGGGTGACGATGGGGTCATTGTCGAGGATGGTGACACTGGCGCGGTCGGCGGTCCCGATCGTATAGCTGCCGCTGGTGGATAGAATCACCAAAACGGTTTCATCAAGCTCGGCGGTGGCGTCATCGAGGGGCTGAACGGGGATGTTGGCCGAAAGCAGGCCCGCGCCGATGGTGACCGAGCCGGAAAGCGCGGTGTAGTCCTGACCTGGGGTTGCGATTCCCTGTACGCTGTGAGACACGACAGTGGGGCTGGCAAGGGCAAGGTTGCGCGAGACCGTGAAGAGGCGCGGCTGTTGGTTAAGCTCTGTGGCCAGCGGCGTGGACGCAACGATGGAAACCTCGATGTCGCTGGGGGCTATCGTGGCGGTGGCCGTCTTTGCCCAGCCCAGGACGTAATCGCCGCTGGTGGTCAGAGTAATAATAATGGTCTCTTCATCTTCAGGAATGGCGTCATCGAGTGGAGTAACAAGGACAGAGGCTGAGGAGACACCAACGCCCAGGGTAACAGCGCCTGGAAGGGCGACGTAATCAAGACCGGGCTGGGCTGTGCCGGACACGGTGTAGTAAATGACGACAGGGCTTGCGGTGCTGCCGGTGCGACTGATGACGAATGTGGCCGTGTCGGACCCGGTTTCGGAGGCGGTGGGGTCTGTGGCAGTCACGCTGATGCGCGTAACCTGGGCATCGCCAAGGTAGCCGCGCACATAGATGTCCTGGTCGTTTCCGGATGCATCAAGCCATGCCGCGAACAGTGCGCCGTTGGCGGCGCGGGCGAGTGCGGGTGACACGGAGCCGCCGCGGTTCATGCTGATGCCGCCGCCCGATGCGCTGCCTGTTCCCACTTCGGTCCAGGACGTTCCGTTCCACCGGCGCACAAAAATTTCCGAATCGGGGCTCGAACGGTCTACCCATGCCACAATGGGGTTTCCGTCCGTACCCAAGGCGAGGGACGGCATGCTGGCTTTGCCCGACTGGCTCACGCCGCCCCCGGATGCGCTGCCCTATGTGCCCCACGTGTACTGGGACCAGGAAACGCCGTTCCAAAGGCGTACATAGATGTCGGAGACCTCGGAACCATGCGGGCCGGTTTCATTCGTCCAGGCCAAAATGGGGTTCCCGTCGGTGGCCAGGACGATGGCAGGATATAGGGCGGCTGAACTGGCGTTGCTTACCCCATTGCCTGACGCGCTGCCCGTACCGATCTCTCGCCACGCCCCCGTGCTGAGTTTGCGCAGATAAATCTGGGGCTTGCCGCTGGCCATGTCGCGCCAGACGACCGCCGGATGCCCCGTGCTGTCAACAGCGATGCGCGGCGACTCCGACAACCCTGTATTGTTGCTCACGCCCCCGCCCGATGCGCTGCCTGCTACCGGCTCAACCCAGGCAAAGCCGTTCCAGCGGCGCATGTAGATTTCAGAGGAGGCGCCGTCAACCTCAGACCACACTATCACCGGGTTACCGTTGGGGTCCATGCCCAGCGACGGGGAGACCGATGAGGTTGACGTATTGCTGATGCCGCCTCCCGATGCGCTGCCGGTCCCCAGTTCAGACCAGGAAGCGCCGTCCCATTTACGCAGATAGATCTCTTGGTTCCCGCTTACGTTCTCGCTCCAAGCTACCACGGGCATTCCGTCGGTTCCTATGACGACCGACGGGTACCAGGAATGGCCAAAAGTATTGCTGATGCCTCCGCCGCTCGCGCTACCGCCCAATTCGGCCCACGAAGTGCCGTCCCAGAATCGGGCATAGACATCGCCCATCACCGCCCACACAACAACCGGGTTGCCCGACGGGCCTACGGCAATGGCGGGCTCGCTTGGCCAATCAGATTCCGTCTTGCTGATGCCGTAGTTCGAGGCGCTTCCCTTGCCCAGTTCCGCCCACATCGTGTCGTCATCAACCAACACCACGGTGGCCTGCTTGTTAGAACCCAGGACATAGCTCCCGCTGGTGAGGAGCGATAGCGTAACGAACTCCTCCTGTTCGGATACCGCGTCGTCAAGGGGCACGATGGGAATGTTCGCCGAGGACTGCCCCACGCCTAAGGTGACGGAGCCTGTCAGGGCCGCGTAGTCCCCCCCATTGGTTGCCGTGCCGCTCACGATGTAGGACACGACCAGCGCTTGAGTGTAGTCGCCCACGCGCCGGATCGTCATGGCCCCTTCATAGCCTATACCTTCATAGGCGTACGATTGGGTCGCACCCACCATGACTATGGGAGCCGACGTTGCTTCGGACCAGCGTCGTGCATAGATGTGCCTGTCCTGCCAGACGACGATGGGATATCCATAGGGATCGGCGACCATAGCGGGTAGCCGGGAGGACGTTGCCGTGTTGCTTATCCCGCCCAGGTGGGCGTTGTCGTCCATCTCGACCCAGGAGTCTCCATCCCAGCGCCGCACGTAGATCTCATAGTTGCCGGAGAAGGAGTCGTCTTGCCAGGCCACGATGGGTGCGCCGCCAGGCCCGATGATAAGCCTGGGACTCGACGAGTTGCCCGCGTTATTGCTGACCCCGGAGGTCGGCTCGCTCGACAATTGGTTGCAGGCCGCGCCGTTCCAGGAAGTGGCGAAGATTTCCTTGTTGCCTGATACGGTGTCGGTCCATGCGACGTAGAGTGTGCCGTCGCCGGCCACAGCCAGGGAAGGCTCGCGTGACGCGCCAGGGGTGTTGCTAAGACCACCGTTCGACGCGCTGCCCTCGATCTCTACCCAGGAGACCCCGTCCCATCGGCGCAGATAAATCTCTTCAGTCCCGTATTGATAATCGGCCCATGCGACGATGGGTTGGCCGTCGCTGCCAACCGTCACGCATGGTTGGAACGCTCCGGAGGAACTGTTGCTGATGCCGCCGCCGGTAGCGCTGCCGCCCAGCTCGACCCACGCCGTACCGTTCCAGCGGCGCAAGTAAATCTGCCACAGGCCGCCGCTGAAGTCTTCCGAGGCGATTACGGGGTTGCCGTCGGGAGCAATGGCTGTCGAGGGGAGACGAGACTCGCCGGCGTTGTTGCTGATGCCGCCGCCGGCAGCGCTGCTACCGAGAGCTACCCACGATGACCCGTTCCAGGCGCGGGCATGAATTTCATCCGGCCAGGAGTCCCCGTTGGTGTCTTCCGACCAAGCCAGCACGGGGCGCCCCGCGGTTCCGATCGCCAGCGAAGGAAACTGTGATTTGGCGGTCGTGTTACTCACACCCCCGCCAGAGTCGCTGCCGCCCATCCCAACCCACGACGCACCATCCCAGCGCTTAACAAAGATATTCTGCCAATCGGCCCATGCGGCGACGGGATTGCCGTCGGTGGCAAGGGCGACCGATGGCGTCAGTCCCAGATACCCAATGCCCTTCCCACTGGCGCTGCCCGCACCCATCTCATCCCAGAAACCCACGGGGGCGATGCGTGGCTCAAGCTCCTCAACGTGCAAACGGCGATGGATGCGGCGCGGCTTCATGGTGAAATCTCCAATGCGGGAACCGCGGATGATGGCTGAGGAATGAGGGGCCAGGGATGGCAGCTATCGAGTGAGGAGTGATCCAGAGCCAGGTGAATGAGATTTGCGGAGAACGGCGGTTGGCGTTACGGACGAGACAGATGCCCTTATCTACCCCAGTAGGTCAGACGCAGCAACTGGCGGTGTATCGTTTCGGCATAACAACGACTAAATCTACACTACCACCTCTCGGCTTGAAGTCAAGGGAAAAGCACGCTGGAGTGTAATGCCTCACTTACAGGGCTAGACAGAAGGGGGAAAAGACCGAAAGATTTTTTTGAATTTCCCATTTTTTTGCTTGACTGTATGTATATGAGATGCTATACATTACATGAGGCCATTTGTAAGGAGAACAGGATGAGTCATGCGAGTCCTAAAGACTTCTGGGCGGAAGTCCAAAGGTGCTGGCCCGCCGTCAAAGGGTCCTTGGCCGAGGTGCGCAAGCCGTGCATCCGCCCCCACTGTCAGGCGTGCGCCCAGGGGCATAAGCATCCAGCGTTTATCTTCGTGTGTCGGCAAAAAGGCCGTCCGCGATGCCTGTACGTGCCGCGGTCCATGGCGCCAGCGTTGCGGCAGGCCCTGGACAACGGGCGTCGCTTGGAGGCATTGATGGTCCAGATGGGGATTGAGATGATCCGTCAATATCGCCGGCAACGACGCTAGAGCAGCCCGGCGCTGGCAGAGGAACTCCGATGACTTGGACGCACTGTCCAAACTGTCTGGAGAAGGACCGGAAGATTGCCCGTCTGGAGGAGGAACTGGCCAGCGTGAAGGCCAAGCTTCGCTACCAGGAACGCACGGCCAAGGAGGCCCCGTTTGGCTCCTCCACCCCGTCGTCCAAGATCCTGGTGAAACCCAACTCGTTGGAAGAAAATCAACGGCGTCGGGGGGGAGCTAAAAAGGGGCACCTGGGGCACGGGCGAAAGGCCGTCTCGGTTAAGGAGGCTGACCGCGTCGAAAGGGTTCGGCTTCCGGAGCGTTGTCCGGACTGCGGGACGGTTCTGGACCGGGTGGGCACCAAAGTACGCACGGTGACCCGGGTCGTGCGGGTGAAGGTGGAGCGGGTGGCCTATCAGTTGGAGCGCAAGCGCTGTGCGAAGTGCAAACGGCCTTGGGTGGCTCGCCCGCCTGGAGTCTTTGGGAAGTGCCTCTACGACAACCAATTCCTCATCCACACGGCGATTCAGCACTATGTTCACGGGGAGAGCTTGGGGTCGCTGCGGCGGCAGTTACGTGTGGGCTACGGCAGTCTGGTGAAGGCCTTGCACTTCTTGGCCGCACAGCTGCAAGACGTGGTTCAGCGATTGATCCAAGAGTATCGGCAGGCCCTGAGCAAAGTCGAAGGGCATGCCCCCGTCAAACACGCCGATGAAACGGGCTGGCGCACCGACGGGCAGAACGGGTATGCGTGGTTGTTTTGCACCGACGACCTGGAGGTCTTCCGCTTTGGCAAGACCCGCTCCGCCTCGGTCGTCCGGGAGGTGTTAGGCCAGGCGCCTCTGCCCGGGCACTTGATTGTGGACCGATACAACGGATATAACAAAGCGCCTTGCCAAATCCAGTACTGCTACGCGCACCTGTTGCGCCGGGTGCAGGACGTGCGGGAGAATTTTCAAAACGAACCGGAAGTTCTGCGGTTTGTCGGCGCTTTGGCCGAACAACTGGACCGGGCCATGAAGCTGCGCCACCGTCGCCTGGGACGGCGAAAGTTCAAACGCCAAGCCGCCCAAATCAAAAAGGCCATCCTTCGCATCATCCATGATTCCGCCCACCACCCGGCCATCCAGTCAGTCCAAGACGTCTTCCGCCTAAACTCTGACCGCCTCTACCACTGGGGCGAAGACCCCAGAATCCCGGCGGAAAACAACCTTGCCGAACGCCAACTCCGCCCTCTGGTCATCGCACGAAAAATCAGTTTCGGTTCCCAGTCCGACGCCGGCGCCAGAACCCGCGAAATCCTCATGACGGTCCTTCGCACCCTACAGAAGCGTACCCGTGATATGGCCGCCGCTCTGGCGTATGCACTTAAGCAGCTCGCCCAGAATCCTGATCTCAACCCTTACGCCCTTCTCTTTCACGGCCCCCACCTCTCTAATCCCCCTCCCTAGCATTGTAAGTGAGGCATTACGCTGGAGTTTACCCATTCTTCAGGGGGGGTGGCCTCATGAAGGCAAACTCTCG
>CAYPFP010000098.1:0-19968 GCA_964409935.1 uncultured Planctomycetota bacterium
GCGATCTGGGACTTGCGGCTTGGCGACAAGAGCGTCGCATCGGAAAGGGTGAAACGGGCGCCGTTGCGACGAGGCGTATCAGAAGTTCCCCGACCTGTTCACCACGTACATGCCGATCCTTCGCAAGCTCGGCGCCGCCGGCTGGAAGCCCGTGACGCACGCCACGTGCCCGGAGGAAAAGATTCTGATAGAGCGCTTCGGGCCGAAGGAGGGAAAAGCTTTCTTCACGGTCTACAACGATAGCGACAAGGAGCTTGCGGCCCAGATAACGATTGACCTCAAGGCCCTAAGCCCCACCGCCACCTTTGAGATGACCGAGCTTGTTCGGGCTTGCTCATTGGAGGCGGGCCGCGACGTCTCGCTTTCCATCGCCGCAGGAGACCTCCGCGTCATTTCGCTTCGCGTGAAATAGAGATGGGCTGAGCCACTCTTCCGATCCTCGCCTCAATGGGCGCCCATGTTGCCCAAACACGGCGGCCAGATAAGGCAGCCGCAGATTACGCTGCGGTTATCAGTTATCTCCGCATTCGTTTATGCATCACTCCCCCACATTTGTTCCCAACAATCGTACCTCGAACAAAGCCTTGGCATCTTGCCACTCCCGGGCGGCCTTCTGCCGCAGTCGCCGAGCCTCGATGCGCCGGCGACGCAGCTCGTTCACAATCTCCTGCTGTGTTTCGTTGGCTGGGATCGGAATGAACAAGTCTACGACATCTTGGTTGGCGAGGCGCGGATGCGTGTTTCCGGTCATCATGTGCTTGGTCTGAGCTACGATGACCGAGGAACGCAAAACAGCCGCGAGGTAATCGGGCGACAGGTCCGTCACGGCCTGCTTGATACGGATGACATGGAACTCTGTAGAGCAAACCCCGTCCCGTTCCGCTCGCCACACCTTGTTGAGGTATGGGCGCAAACGAGCAAACAGGACATCGTTCTCCCTAAAGATCGAAGCTTGCCCTGTGCCCGGTTCTTCGGTTGTCTCGGCTAGCTCCCCCGTGTGGCTTTGCACTCCAGCAAGTCCCAGGTATTGGTCCGGTTCGTATTCTGTCGTTAATTCTCGAAGAAAATCCGCGACATCCTCCAGCCGTGCTGCGCGTTTCGCCTTCTTCGCCGTTTTGATGGCGCGTAGGGCGCTGATGCGCTCAGGATGGAAGTAGTCTGGACCCATGCGGTTCGCCACTTGAATCGCCTTAATTGGCACAGCATACGCAAGACGGTTCTCCCAATGCGGCACAGTCAAACCCAAACGGTCGAGAAGGAAGGCATCCAGCCCCGATAGGAGGGCGTCGGCCTCTTGCAGTTTCCGGTGGCGCGACTCCCGCGCACGCTCTATCTCCTCCACCATCTCCCGCTGAACTAACAAACAGGGAAGGGGAACCGTAAAGGACTTGAACTCCTCTTTGTTTATGTTCGGCTGACCTGAAGGTCGCTGGATTGAGCGCACCCATGCCTGATACCGATTTGTCTTTGTATAGAAGTAGACGAAGGAAGGCAGAACTCTATTCACATCAAATCGAAAACGGATGCAATAGCCGGCGAAGATGGAGGGCCCAATCGCCCGCGAATAGATCAAAGTCTTGCCCGCCGTCGCCCCACTTCTGGCGAAAAGCACGTCGCCGTCTGCAAGACGATAGCGGTCTTCAACGGTTTCGGTTGTCGCAAATTCATTGCCCGGAACAATGCCGTCGTCGTCAAAATCCGTTATCCGAATGTATTTGACATCGTCGGGGCTTTGAAGCGGAATCGCTCTCTGGCCTGAACCATAGTCGGGTTCACGCACCGTCAAAACACCCAACGGGTAGGAAGGTATCCCGTTTAAGGGTTGATGTCCGCCATGAAGGACAAACTTGGGATCAAGTCGTTGCTTGGACTCGCCCCGCTTGACGGCAAAGCACTGGTCCTTGCCCGCCTCACCGGGGCTTAGACGAAAAAAGGGTTGGGGTTCCTCTCGAAGGCGCGGTATTGTTCCACCACCTCGTCCAATTGGTTGTCGCACTTACGCCCGGTGGCATCGTACCCGATCCTGTCCGGCGCGGCCATGAAAATTGGTTCGTCATCACTGGGCTTCTCGCCTTCTGCACGGCGGCGGAGGAACACGAGACTTGCCTTGACCCCCGCGCCGAAGTGCGCGAAGGCGGTTTGCGGCAGGCTCACGACGGCGAGCACTCGGAAGCGCTCCAAGAGAAAATCGCGAACGTATTGCACGCTGGAGTTCGTGAGGATTCCGTCGGGGAGGACGATGGCGGCGCGGCCCGTGCCCGGCTTCAGAAATTGGTAAACGCGCTCGATGAAGAGGATTTCAGTGCTCTGGTTCTTGCGCGGCCTGCGCTTGCCTTTCCCATCCTCTCGATTGCCCAGTTGGTAGTCGGCGAGATAGGGCCGTTCCGCGAGCTTGACGTCCGCGCCAAATGGGGGATTGGTCAGGATGAGGTCGAACCGCTTTTCCCCAAAGCCGTTATTGCCAGTGCGCCTGCGGATGCCGTCAAATCGGTCAAGGGCATCGTCACTCACGATATTGTTGTGTCCGTCGTCGTGGAGGATCATATTCATCTTGGCGACGCGGGCGATCTCCTCGTTGATCTCGATGCCGAACAGGTTCTTTTCGGCGAAGTCATGCCAGTGCTTGTAATGCTCCACGCTTTCCGGCGCGTGAAACTCTGCCGCCTGCCGACGTACTTGGTCCAGTGCGTAGAGCAAGAACCCGCCGGAACCGCACGCGGGATCCAGGATGAGATCCTCGGCCCTCGGGCACATCATCTTCACGGCAAACTCGATGATTTCGCGCGGCGTGAAATACTGCCCAAAGTCGCCCTTGAAAAAGCCGTCCATGAACTGCTCGAAGGCGACGCCTTTGGTGTCGAGGTCGGTCTTGCTGAAGTTGACGGCCTCCATGTGGGAAACAAGGGTGCGGAGCGTAGCGTCGTCAATGCGGATGGTTTCCGTGAAGACCTGGGGGTCTTTCCTCTTGGCCACTTCGTAGATGGCCTTGATGCGTTCCGCAAGTTTGCGGGCCGGTTCATGCGTCTTTATCTGGAATTCGTAGGGCTGCCCGTTCTTCCGTGGGGTTTTCTCGTCCTGTATCTTGACGAAAATGAGTTTGCATAGTTCGCCGAAGGCCATGGGGGGCGAGAGACGCCCGCCGCCCCAGAGGGTTTGATGGCATTTCTTGATCGTGCCGACCAGGGCTTCCTTGCTGACGGGCTGGATGTCGTCCTTCGTGCCCTTGTGAAAGCGCCATTCCTCGGGCTTTCCGTATTGGCGGGGCAGGTCGGCGACGATATTTGCCTCGCGTTCGAGAACGCCGTATTTCTCCGAAAAGTCCAGGAAACGGCGGGTCTGGCCCGCGACGACGCCAACGTATCGGGCGCGGAGCTTGGCCCATGTGCCGTTGCCACAAGCCTGTTCGACGGCCTGCAGAAATTCTGCGTCGGTCACCCCGTCACGCTTACACTCGATTACGGCGAAGGGGCGCGTGCGGGCGTCGTCAACGAAAACGACAAGATCGGCGGTGTCCGTGGGCGTGCGGTCTGGAACCATGACTTCGACGCCGATGCGGGCCGGTTCGTACCCGTACCGGAATATCAATTCCGCCCAGTATTCAGCGCGCACTTTCTCCTCAGGGTCAGAAAACCGCTCGGTGTGGTTCACGGCGGCATACGTGATGCGCTGCTTTGCCCCTTCGCCGGAAACCGAGGCGTATCCTTTTTCAAGGGCTTGTTTGAGATAGGCCATTTGTTCCTCCCATTCACTGCGTATCGCTCGTTATCGAGACGGGCAACACAGAATAACGAGAAGCTCCTTATGATCTGCGAAATCTGCGTAATCTGTGGAATATTCTCTTGACCCTATGTTTTGGCCGCCTGGATGGCGGCGGCCAGTTCGATGTCGCCCGTATAGAGCGCGCGGCCGATGATGGCGGCGTAGACCTTCATCTGGGCGAGGCGCTTGACGTGGTCAATGTGCGAAACGCCGCCGGAGGCCACGATCGGTATCTTGGTCTGTTTTTGCACCGCCGCGATGCCCTCGAAGTTCGGGCCTTCCATCATCCCGTCCTTTGAGATGTCCGTGTAGAGCAACGCCGCGATGCCGTAGTCCTCGAGTTGGGCGATAAGCTCCACGGCCGTCATCTGGGTGACGAGTTTCCAGCCCTTCACGGCCACCTTGCCGTCGCGCGCGTCCACGCCCACGGCCACGCGCTTGGGGAAGCGGTCGCATAGGACGCGCAGCCAGAAGGGAGACTCGACGGCGCGCGTGCCGATGATCACGCGGTCTACGCCGGCTTCGAGATAGTCCTCGACGTCCTTGTACGTGCGAATGCCGCCGCCCACCTCGACGGGGATGCTGACTTCGTCCACGACGTTCCGCACCAGCGCGGCGTTCACGGGGCGACCTTCGAAGGCGCCGTCCAGGTCCACGACGTGCAGGTACTTGCCGCCCTCGGCCTGCCAACGGCACGCCATCGCCACGGGGTCGGCCCCGTAGACTGTCTCCTCTTCGGCCCGTCCTTGTCGAAGGCGGACGCACTGGCCGTTCTTGATGTCTATGGCGGGGATAATGAGCACTTCAGGCGTTCTCCGCAAAATTTTTCAGTATCTGCAGTCCGCACTTCTGGCTTTTCTCGGGGTGGAACTGGGTGGCGAAGATGTTGTCTCGCCAGAGGGCCGAGGCAAACTTCACGATGTAGTCCGTCTCTCCGGCGACCAGGCCAGCGTCGTCGGGCACGCAGTAATAGGAGTGCGCGAAGTAGAAGAAGGCGCCGTCGGGCGTATCCCGAAAGCAGGGCGGTCGGCGAACGATGTTGACCCTGTTCCATCCCATCTGCGGCACCTTGAGCATCTCGCCTGCCGGCGCTCGGACGCCGTCCTCAAAGCGCACGACCTTGCCCGGAACGATGTTGAGTCCGGCGTGCTCGCCGTCTTCGTAACCGGTCGTGAAAAGCAATTGATAGCCCAGGCAGATGCCCAGGTAGGGCTTGCCGGAGGCGACGGCCTTTCGGATGGGTTCGATGAGGCGGCGTTTGGCCAGGCCGTCCATCGCGTCTTTGAACGCGCCGACGCCGGGCAGGACGATCTTGTCGGCCTTCTCAATCATCGAGACATTGTCGGTTACGGCGGGGGTGTGCCCGACGCGCTCGAACGCCTTCTGTACGCTGCGCAGATTGCCCATTCCATAGTCAACGATGACGATCATGTGTCAATCTGCGCTCCGGGATCGGCGGCTCTCCGTCTCATTCATCCACCACGACGATCTCGACTCGGCGATTGGACTGTCGGCCGAGTTCGGTCCGGTTGCTCTGCACGGGCCGGTACTGCGCGTATCCCGCCGTGTAGAGCATCTTGGCGTCCACGCCGCAGTGGTTCACCAGGTAATGCCAGACCGCTTCCGCGCGCTCATTGGACAGTTCAAGGTTTGTCTTGCCCGGCATGGTCTTCACGGGCACGCTGTCGGTGTGTCCTTCGATGCGGACATAACGGCCCGGAAAGTCGGACTTTATGACCGAGGCCACGCGCCGAAGCGCCCGCTGGCCTTCGGATGTCAACTCGGATTTGCCCAGCGAGAAGAGGACTTTGGACTCCAGCGTGAAGCGCACGCGGGACTTGGTTCCTGCGCGGTCTATGCGCGCGCTTACGGCCGGGGCCGGCCCGCTGCCGGCGGCGAGTTTTCGGCGGAGGTTTGCCAGTTCGGCTTCGGCGCTGGCCGATTGCTGCTGCGCCGACGCCAGGCCCTGCTGTGTCTGTTGAAGTTGCGACTGGAGTTTCTGGCTCTCCGCCGACAGACTGTCAATCAGCTCCGCCTGGTGTCGCAGGTCGGCCTCAAGTTTTTTCTCCGTTGATGCGCATCCCGCCGCCATCAGCGCCGCCGCAAGTCCGATGACCAAGAGTCCACGTCTTCTACCCATCGCAATACTCCTTTCAGCCTGGAAGCATCTGGTGCAACGGGAAGTAATGCAATCGCAGCCATACTACCATATCCGGTCCGAAGATCATAACCGTAAGCACGCCGAGGGACAGAAACGGGCCGTAAGGAATCTGCCGTTCGCCCTTCGTGACCATGAGGAAGATGCCGACGACGGCCCCGTACACCGGCGCGACGAGGTTGGCGAGGGTGACCAGTTTCCACCCCAGAATCCCCCCGACGAGGCCCATGAATTTCACGTCGCCCCAGCCCATTGCTTCCTTGCGGAAAATCAATCCGCCGAAGAATCGCATGAGGTAGATGAACCCCGCGCCCGCCGCCATGCCGATGAGGGAATGCAGGAGGCTGTTCAGGCGCAGGTTGGCCAGGATGATCTCCGGGTAGCGCTCGGCGCTCGGCAGGTGGTGGAGAAGCGGAAAGGCAAGGCTTGCGACAGGGGCGAGGATCATGCCGGGGATCGTGATCTCGTCGGGGATGATGGTGTGTTCGAGGTCAATGAAGCTGGAGACGATAAGGATGCACGTCAGGGCGAGGTAGACGGCGATGCAGGAAAGCGGCTCGCCCCGCATCAGGAACACCGCCGCCAGGAGCACAAAGAGCGAGGCGGTCAGGAATTCCACGAGGGGATACTGGAGCGAGATATGGGTTCCGCAGTCGCGGCAGCGGCCTCTCAGGAGCAGATAGCTCAGGATGGGCACGTTGTCCCGCCAGCGGATGGGGTGTTTGCACTTGGGGCAGTGGGAACTGGGGCGCAACAGCGAGCCGCTTTCCGGTAGCCGGTAGATGCAGACGTTGAGGAAACTGCCGACCGCCGCGCCAAAGGCAAAGAGCCAGACCGCCCCGATGAGGTCTCCGATGTTCACGCAACTCCTCTCGTTCTCACTGAGTCCAATCTTGATACCACAACGTGTCGGCAAATTCAACACGCTTGACAAGCGGAACGCCGATGGTTCTCTTGCGACAGCTTGAAGAAAAGGGCGCGGTTGTTTTTAATGGAGCATATGGAAAGGCGCGCGAATACATTCTCCATCGTCACGTTCGGCTGCAAGGTCAACCAGTACGAGTCGCAGGCGATTCGCGAACTCATGCAGCGCGAAGGTTATGTCGAGGTTCCCGCGGCGCAGGGGCCGGATGTCTGCATCGTGAATTCCTGCGCGGTGACGCAGGCGACCGAAAACGAGTGCCGGCGTCTGGTCCGCCGGCTTTCGGAGCGCAATCGCCGCTTGCAGACGATCGTGACGGGGTGCCTGGCGGAGGTGACGCCCTCAAACGGCTGGACGCGGCGGACGGGTGTGCATGCGGTTCGCAAAGACGAAGTGAGCCGCATCCCCGCGCTGCTTCGCGGGCAGGGCGGAGCCTTTGCGCAGACGGATACTTCTCCGTTCAGTCTCACCGTCAGCGGACACGCCGGCCACGCCCGCGCATACCTGAAGGTGCAGGACGGATGCGACGGCTGTTGCGCCTATTGCATTGTGCCGAATGCGCGGGGCGCTTCGCAAAGCCGCCCGGTCGCCGACATCCTGGCCGAGGCCGTTCGCC
The DNA here is from genome assembly GCA_964409935.1 of uncultured Planctomycetota bacterium. GTDB lineage: Bacteria > Planctomycetota > Brocadiia > JAADGH01 > CAYPFP01 > CAYPFP01. The sequence goes on from CAYPFP010000098.1 coordinate 7,456, forward strand.
TTACCCGCAACGGTTTCCGCGAGATTGTCTTGACGGGCGTGAACATCGGCAAGTACCGGCGCGACGGGCTTGATCTGACGGGCCTCCTGCGGCGGCTCCTGGAGGCAGACGGCATCGGCAGAATTCGCCTGGGATCGCTCGAACTGAACGATGTTGACGACAGGCTGGTGAGTCTTGTTGCGGCGGATTCGCGCCTGTGTCCGCATTTCCATATCCCGCTTCAAAGCGGCGACGACGCAATCCTCCGGGCCATGAATCGGCCTTACACGGCAGCCGAGTACCTGGGACGAATCGCGGCGATCAGGCGCGCCGTGAATCTGCCCGCCCTGACGACCGACGTCATCGTGGGTTTCCCCGGCGAGACGGAGGATGCCTTCGCGCGCACGGTGGCAGTGTGCCGGCAGGCGGGTTTCAGCCGCATACACGTGTTTTCCTTCAGTCCCCGGCCCGGCACGCCGGCGGTCCGCATGGCGGAACGTTTGGCGCCCGGCGTCGTCAGGCGGCGAAAAGAAAATCTCCAAGCCGTGGCGGCCGAACTGGCGAACGATTTTCGCAGACAGATGGCCGGCAGGGAGGCGGACCTGCTTATAGAGTACGGGCGCGACCGGAGTACGGGATTGCTCCACGGGCATACGGAGCGCTACGTGGGCGTCCTGGTGGAGGGTCCGGACGATTGGGCGGCGCGGATCGTGAGGGTGAAGATAGCGAAGTTCGAGGGGGGGCATCTGCGGGGGGACGTAGTCGGCGGACTGGGTCGGAATTGAGGCTTGAATCCGCCGCCTCTTTCGGTATAATAAATAATTTCGGAAAATGGGCCAGACGATCGTGGTCAGGATTTCGCGCCGGCAGGGCGCTGTCAGGGATGGGTGATGTTCGAGGCGCTTTCAGCTAGTCTTGAGGCGGTGTTCAAGAAGCTGCGCGGGCGCGGGCAGCTCACGGAGGCCAACATCCAGGAGGGCCTGCGCGAAATCCGCGTGGCCCTGCTTGAGGCGGACGTCAGTTATAAGGTCGTAAAGGACTTCATCGCGCACGTGACTCAGCGCGCCGTCGGCCAGGAAGTCGTCAAGAGCGTGACGCCGGGCCAGCAGATCGTCAAGATCGTTCACGACGAGCTGGTGAAGCTTATGGGCCCTGCCGACAGCGCGATCCCGTTTGCGCAGCCGGGGCCGACGGTCATCATGCTCATTGGCTTGCAGGGATCGGGCAAGACGACGACGGCGGCGAAACTGGCCAAGCATGTGCTGGCCCGCGGGCACAGCCCGATGCTGGTGGCGGCGGATGTTCAGCGGCCGGCGGCCATAGACCAGTTGAAGCTGTTGGGCGGACAGTTGCAGATTCCGGTGTATGCGGAATCCGGAAGTCGTCCGGTGCGGATCTGCCAGAACGCCCTGGCGGCGGCCGGTCAGCAGAATCGCGATACGCTGATCATGGACACGGCCGGCCGTCTGCACATTGACCAGCAGTTGATGGCGGAACTGAAGGAGATCAGCGCAAAGGTCAATCCTCACCAGAAGTATCTGGTGTGCGACGCCATGACGGGCCAGGACGCCGTGACCAGCGCGGCGGAGTTCAACAGCCAGTTGGTCATTGACGGCGTGATCCTGACCAAGCTGGACGGCGACGCGCGCGGAGGCGCGGCGCTTTCCATCAAGGCCGTGACCGGCAAGCCGATCAAGTTCGTCGGCATCGGGGAAAAGTTGGACCGTCTGGAGGAGTTCCATCCGGACAGGATGGCGTCGCGTATCCTGGGGATGGGCGATGTGGTGAGCCTGGTCGAGAAGGCGCAGCAGGCCGTGGACATCGAACAGGCGGTCAAGATACAGGAGAAGATTCGCGAGAACACCCTGACGCTGGAGGATTTCCTGGGCCAGCTCCAGCAGGTCAAGAAGATGGGTCCGTTGGGCGAGCTTCTCAAGATGATCCCCGGCATGGGGAAGCAGATCGGCGAGGAGGAACTGGCGGCCAGCGAGGACCAGATCAAGGTCATCGAGGCGATTATCCGCTCAATGACCCGCAAGGAGAGAGACGATCCTGGGGTGATCGGCGGCAGCCGCAAGCGGCGCATCGCCGCAGGCAGCGGTACGACGGTGCAGGACGTGAATATGCTTTTGAAGCAGTTCAAGCAGATGAAGGGCATGTTGCGGCAGATGTCGCAGGGATTTTTCGGGAAGCGAATGCCGAAACTGCCCGGTCGTTTTGGCAGACCGATATGATGGAGATTCAGGGCGCAGGTTCGGAATCAGGTTGAAAGGAGAGGATTGGTGGCAGTCAGATTGCGGTTGAAACTTGCGGGGCGCAAGGGACGAGCCTTCTTCAGGCTGGGCGCCTTCGACGCCCGGTCGCAAAGGGACGGACGGGCGATCGAGGAGCTCGGCTACATTGACCCCTTCGCGAAGACGCCGGAGAAAAAGTACGTCCTGAAGAAGGATCGAATCGAACACTGGCTTTCGGTGGGCGCGACGCCTACGGAATCGGTGGCGACGATCGTTCGAAAGCTGAAATCGGGCACGCTCATGAAGCCCGAAAAGGTGTCGGTCCCGAAGAAGGCAAAGGCCGCTCCGAAGACCGAAGAGGCTGCGAAGCCGGCCGAGGCCCCCAAGCCGGCCGAGGCCCCCAAGCCGGCCGAGGCGCCCAAGCCGGTCGAGGCGCCCAAGCCGGCCGAGGACGAGAAGAAGGCTTGATCGGCTCGCCGGTTCTGCTCTTGCCGACAACAGCGTGTCACGGGGAGCCGGCGAAGATCGCCAGGCGCGCGTGGCTCTGTGCTTCGGTGGCTGATTCAGATGCGTATTGATATTATCACGATTTTTCCGCAAGTGTTCCCGCCCCTGATGAACGAGGGTATGACGCGCATCGCCCAGGAGCGGGGTCTGGTGGAGTTGAAGTATCACGATGTTCGCGACTGGACGGAGGACAAGCATCGCTCGGTGGACGACCGTCCGTTTGGCGGCGGCCCCGGGATGGTCATGATGTGCGGGCCGGTGTTTCGCGCTGTCGAAGCCGTCGAGGCGCAATCGCCCGTGCCGGCCAAACGCATCCTGCTGACGCCCCAGGGAGAAAGGCTGACGCAGCGGCGCGTTCGTGAACTGGCGAACGAGCCGAGGCTCCTGCTGCTTTGCGGGAGGTATGAAGGGTTTGACGAGCGTATCCGGATCGGGCTTCAGCCGCTGGAGATATCCATCGGCGATTATGTCCTGTCCGGCGGCGAGATTCCGGCAATGGTGATTGTGGACGCCGTCGCCCGTCTGATTCCGGGCGTCACGGGCGATCCCGAATCGCCGCTCAGCGAATCCTTCGGCGACGAAGGCTTGCTGGAATACCCGCAGTACACGCGGCCGGAGGAGTTTCGCGGCATGCGGGTTCCTGAGATTCTGCGGTCCGGCGACCACGCCAGGATCGCGCAGTGGCGCAGGGAACAGGCATTGTTGCGAACGACCCAGCGCCGCCCCGACCTGCTGCCCAAGAAGTCGGACAGCCGGTCGTAGGACTGGATTGCTGTTGAAATGGAAGATCGCGGTGTAACGTCGAGAATGGGATCGGAGGTTGGTCATGAATCTTCTGGCGGAAGTGGAAAAGCAGGTCATCACCAAGAGACCCGGATTCAGCGTGGGCGACGTGGTGGACGTTCACGTCCGGATTGTCGAGGGCGATAAAGAGCGTATTCAGGTCTTCAGCGGGACGGTGATTGCCCGCAGCGGCTCCGCCGCGCGCGAGATGTTCATCGTGCGGCGCATCGTTGACGGCGAGGGTGTGGAGCGAAAATTCCCGCTTCACTCGCCCAAGATCACCGACATCCGCGTGCGCAAGCACGGTGAGGTGCGCCGGGCGAAGCTCTATTATCTGCGCCATCGCGTCGGCAAGGCCACGCGCATCGAGGGCCGTGTTGTGGAGGAGGCCGCCGGCGCTCAGCCTTCCCCCAAGAAGGCCGAGGCCGCTGTGGCTGCCGACGCCCAGCCCGCGGCGAAGGAAGAGAAGAAGGCCTGACGGTCTTCGATTCGGCTCCGCTACGCGGCCGTTGTCTGCGTTTTTTCGTCTTTGCGGCGAAGCACTGCGTGAAGGCCCGCCATGACCAACCTCCGTAGCATCGGCGACGAAGGCGAAGCGGCCGCTGCGCGGTTTCTGCAAGAGCAGGGCTACACCATCCTCGAACGCAATTTCTCGACGAGGCACGGCGAGATTGACCTGGTCGCCCGAGAAGGCAATGTCCTGGTCTTTGCCGAAGTTAAGCTGCGGAGCACCGACCGGTTCGGCTCTCCGCAGGAGGCCGTGACCCGCGCCAAGGCCTTGCAGATCGGCCGCGCGGCCCTTGACTTCATGATGAAGAAGCGCCTCACCGGCGTGGAATGCCGCTTCGATGTCGTGGCCGTCCAGCCCGGCGACGACGGCCGTCTCAAGTGCGAACTCTTTCGCGATGCCTTCGTTCCCCCTCTGCGCATTCCCTGACTTTTCCCCTGGAGGAGAGCATGGCTGACTCCGCTCGTCTGGCAAGGCGCGCCGATCAGGCCCCCCCGAAGTACGATCCGCTGCGGTGGCTGAGCAGGAAGCTCGACACGCACACGCTCGAACTGGCCTTTCCCATCGGCAAGCCGGCGAAAGTTGCCGCCTGGCGGCGCGAACTGTTGAGGCGGCTGGGTGAACGGCTCGGCTTCCCGCACTACGAGGCGGCGCCCTTCAAGGCGCGCAGGCTCGCGCGGGAGGAGTTTGACACCTTTGTCCGCGAGGCCTACGAGATTCAGACGCTGCCGGACATGTGGACGGTTGTGTTCCTGGTGTTGCCGAGGAACATGCGCGGGCCGCGGCCGGGGATCGTGTGTTGCACCGGGCACGGCAACGGCGCCAATGACCTGGTCGGCCTTCATCCCGACGGCCGCCCGCGGGACGTGCTGACGGGGTATCAGCGCGACTTCGCGATCCAGGCGGCGCAGCAAGGTTTTGTTGCTGCGGCCCACGAGCAGATTGCCTGGGGGCGAAGGCAGGTGTTCGAATTCCTCGACAGACACAAGGGCGTGCACGGCTGCTGGCCTGTGGCGCTGCGGGCGATACAGTTCGGTATGACGCTTCCGGGTCTGCGGGCCTTCGAGGCCATCCGCGTGGCCGAGTTCCTCCGCTCGCGGTCTGAAGTCCGGGCCGACAGGATCGGCATCACGGGTATCTCCAGCGGCGGCAACGTCTGCCTCTTCGCCGCCGCGATGCATCAGAAGTTCCAGGCCGTTGTGCTGAGCGGTTACTTCTGCACCTTCCGCGACTCCATCCTCTCGGTGCATCACTGCATGGACCATTATGTGCCGGGGCTTTCGCGGCTGGCGGAAATGTCGGACGTGGCGGCCCTCATCGGGCCGGCGCCGTTATTGGCGGAGACGGGCGAATGGGACTTCGGGTTCCCGATTGCAGGGGTGCGGAAATCATTTGCGCGTCTGGCGGCGGCCTACAAAACAATGGGCGCCGGCGACCGCGTCAAGCTGCTCGTCTTCGACGACGGGCACCGCTGGGACGGCGCGGCATGGCCGTGGTTCCGGCGTTTTCTGGACTGAGGGGCGCGTGTAGGGGGGTCATTTCTCCCGCTTCCCGACTTTCTCCCCTTTGCGGCCGGGCGGCCCCTCGCCGAAAAGAGACTTCAGAAGCCTGTTGAGGCTGAGGATGCCGGCTCGTTTGGCGGGTCCCTGTCCCTCCAGCTTGGCCACAAGCTGGCGTTTCTCTTCGACGAGCTGCTTGCTGTCGGGCGAGGAGGCCAATACTTTGTCCTCGACTTTCTGCTCGAAAGCGCGCATTTTCTCGACGACCTCATGAAGTTCGTCGAGCAGGGCCTGGCGTTCGGCTTGCAGGGCCGGATCATTCTGTATCGCGGCCTGTTCCGCGGTGTAGAGGGCCCTGGAGACGTTCTCCAACTGCGTCATGGTCGCGCGCAGGTCCGGCTTGTGGGCGGTTTTGGCGGGGGCCGTCTCGGCGGGCTTGGGTTCGTTCTTGGATGCAGGAGGTTTCTGATCCTGCCCCAAGACGTTCCAGCCAAGCAGGACTAACGCCGCGCAGATAAACGCCGGCGCCGGAAACGTCTTGGCCATGGTGAGTCCTCCTGCGATAGGGTGTGCCGCGATATCTACAGCCCGTACAGCAGCAGTTTACCATATCTTGACAGGGGCTTCCAATGCGAAGTATACTGAACTTGGAACGCTTTAAGGAGATCCTCGATGGCCCGACGATTGCGATTGGTCAAGCCTGAGCAACAGTCGAAGAGCGTCTGGATGCTCCCTGGCGGGATGGGGTTGTTCATCGTCGTGTGCATCATGATGGTGGTGCTGATCCAGATGCTGCCCACCATGATGCGCAATATGGACAAGCCTCCGGCGCTGGAACCGAAGACCGTGCCGGTGAAGGAGCAGACGACCATTGTGGAGGACCTGAGCGAGAAGGAGGAAGAGACGCCGCCCAAGGGGCCTCTCAAAGCCTACACGCCCTTGTCGCCTGCGGATGAAAAGGCCCTTTTTGCGAAGGTGGTGGACCAGGAGCCGCTCGAGAGGGACGTGTACTTCTACTGCCTGCGCAAGATCAACGCCATGACCGACGACCAAATCAACGCTGCCCTGGACCCCTCGGTCAAGTACGACACGTTTGCCGAAGCCGGCGGCCCTGCGCAGGCGCGGGGCAAGATCGTCAGGCTGGAGGGCTTTTTCAAGCACATCAAAGAGACGAAGTTTAAGACGAGAAGCGCCTTTGAGAGCGGCTTCGACGCGGTGTGGGAAGGCTGCCTGATAGACAAGGATTTGCGCGTGATCGCCTTCCACGCCACCCACCGCCCGCCGGAGGGCTGGCTGACGCCCGACCGCGATTCGTGCGTCGCCAAGGGCATTTACCTGAAGAACATCGTTTACCGCAACCGGGGCGGGGGCTTCACGGCGGCGCCGCTCATCATCGTGAAAAATCTCGTGAAGATCATCCCTCCCGTCGCGCCGACGACGTTCTGGTCAACGTACAAGGAGTACTTCATCATCGCCGCGATCATCCTTGCCGTGGCGGGACTTACGCTGATGGAGTACCGCCGGCGAATGAGAGCGGCGGTGGAGAGTTTGCCGCGGCGCAGGCCGTCCGAGCCGTTGGTGGTTGTGCCCGACGAGCAGGCGCAGGCTGAGCCGGCGAAGCAGGAGGGCGCGGAGCAGGCCCCGCAGACAAGCCCCGTTTCCGAGACGGCGGACAAGAAGGCCGAAGAGGAGAAGAAGGACGACGAGGGCGAGAAGAAGGGCGGCGATGAGAGGTCCCCGACCTAGGTCTCGCGATCGGTCGCCGGAGGATTAAAGAGAAAGGGCCGACATGGCGTCGGCCCTTTCCTTTTGTCCTGCTTTGTGAAACCGGCCTAGCCTCCGGCCAGGGCGCGCGCCCAGGGCGAATCGGGATAGCTTCGCTTCAGTTCATCCCGCAGCTTGTCGGCGTTGGCTTTGTCCTTCAGCATCTCGAAGCAGTTCGCGGCGGAGAAAAGCGCCCGCGCATCCTGGTCCTTGACCTTGGAGTAAAGCACGTTCGTTCGCAGGTACTCCCAACGCGCCTCCTTCACCTTGTTCTGCGCCATGTAGCAGTCGCCCAGGGTGTTGTGGGCGGCGGCCTTGATCTCCTCTTTCTGGTTGGCGTCCTCGACCAGGCCCTTCAGAAGGGTCTCGGCGTCCTTGAACTTCTGCCCCACGATGTAGGCTTCGGCAAGGGCGATCTCCGCCTCATTGTAGACGTCGGCATGCTTTTCCTTTGCGGTTTCGGCCACCTTGGTCAGTGCGGCTATGGCGGCGTCGGCTTGTCTTTGGGCCGTGAGAATCTTGCCCTGCCATAGCTGCGCGCGCAGAACCCATGCCGCGCCCATGTTGGCCTTCTCTATCTGCTGATAGACCGCCAGCGCCTTCGGGAAGTCGCCCATGCTGTAGTAGCACTGCCCCAGCGAGGACATGGCGCTGGGAACCCAGTAGCCCTTCGGCGTTTCCTTGATGAGCGCTTCGAAGCGGCTCACGGCGCCGCTGACGAACTTGGCGCGGTCCGCCGGCGGCGCGGCCTCGGCTTGAGCCTGATAGCACCGCGCGATGTAGTAATCGCAGTAGTGCTTCAGCCACGGCCGCGCGCCCGGAGTCGCCTTGGCCTCCTCGAAATTCTTGATGGCGTTCTCGAGCTGGTACTGCTTGAAGTTGCTCATGGCCTGGATATACTTGGGCGGCTGGTCGAAGTGGGTGATGGTGTCAATCTCCGCCGCGGGAATGGGCTTGCCGTCCACGGTCACGGTTTCATACGTCTCGCTCGTGACGTTGACGCCGATCATCTGTTCTCCCGTCACTTTCCTCACGGTGTCCCTGCCGCCGGAGGCGGTGGGCGCTGCTTCTTCCTGAGCCATGACCGGCGCACCGAGCGCCACGGCCAGAAGTGCTCCCAGGATGTAATTCCACATCTTCATTCCCTTGCTCCTTTCAACGCGTGTTATCCTGGCCCACAGCAGGCTGAGCCGTCTACCCTATTTCCTCTTCTCTATCTCCTGGATCATCTTGTTGAATTCCTCCTTGCGGCCGGGGAGTTCCTTGTCGAGCGTGTCCAGGAACAGTTTCTTGGTCTCCGGCCCGCCCATCTCCGGCCAATAGAACAGCGCGGTCTGGGCGAAATTCTTCCAGCCGTTCTCCTCCTGGCCCAGCTTGAGGAAGCAGCGAATCTGGTGGTGCTTGGCTTCGAACCAAAGCGGCGTGCCCTGAGGCACCCTGTCGTTCAGGATTTCCCAGGCTTCGTCGAGGGCTTGCTGCCACAAGCCCTGGCTTTCGTAGCACAGCCCCAGCTTGCTCTTGAAGGCCAGTTCCTTGGCCTTGTCGGCCTTGACGTATTGATCGAGCTGCTTGTAAACGTCGAGGGCGGGCTTCCACTGCTGGGCCTCGAAGTAGCAGTCGCCGATCTTCCCCAAAGTGGCCCAGGCGATGACCTTGCCCGCGATCTCCTGCTGCCACTTCGCCATGCCCTTCGCGTAGGTTTGCGCCGCGTTCCTGTAGTCCTTCAGAACCATGAGCTTGTCGCCCAGCCACACGTACTCCCCAAACGGCTGCTCCGCGTTGACCTCGATCGAGAGGACCAGGTAGCGCACCGCGTACTGCCGGTAGGCCTCGACGTCTTCGGGCTTCAGATTGGCCGTGGGTTTCTCATAGATCGCGGCGCACGCCGTCCCGATGGTGCGCGCCGCCTTGCTGACGGCCTTGGGGTCGTGCGTCCTGTACTTCGCCAGAATCGTCTCCATCTCCTTGATGGCCTGCGGCAACTGGTTCGTCCACGCCATCGCCTGCACGCGCACGCAGACCACCTCCGGGAAGGACTTGTCCTCCTTGGGGTAGAGCGTCTCGAAATCCTTCAACACCTCGATGGCCTGTTGCGGTCGCTTCACGAATTCGTCCGCGTAGATCGTGCCCAGCCGAACGCGGGAGAGCGCGACCCATTGCTTCTTCTCCGCCTCCTTCTTCTCGTCAATGAAGGGCTGCTTGGCCGCCCAGTCAATGAACTCGGTCAGACGGCTGATGGCGCGGTCAACCAGCTTGTGGCCTTCCTCGCCCTGGGCCTTGGCGGGGTCGGCAATGACGAGGTCCAGGAACGCCAGCCAGTAGCAGTTGCCGGCCATGTAGCACGAGCGTTCATAGTAAGGCGAGTACGTGGGAATGTTGGCGTAGATGTCGGCGGCGCGATGGAACTTCTTCTGGCTCAGGAGCACTTCGCCGACCTGGTAGGCCAGCTTCGGCGCCTGCGGGTCCTTCGGGAACTTCTCGACGAAGAAGGCCAGTTGGTCCATGTAGAGGTTGGCCTCGTAATCCCGCGGCTCCGGTGAATTCTGGTACACCTGGGCGAAGAAGACGTAGGCCAGGTACGCGGCCTTGGCGGCGAACTGGTTCTCGGGGAACTTCTGGGCCAGTTCGGCGAAGGCCAGGCCGGCCTTGTAGAAATTGATGATGTCGTTGTTCATCATCGAGGCGATGAAGTAATAGCATTGGCCCATGTTGTACCACGAGTCGGCGAGCATGGCCGATTCGGCCTCCGGGTCGGCGTACTCGACGGCCTGCTTGTACGCCTTGAGGGCCGACTCGTAGTTGCTCAAGGCCGTCTTCTTGTCCTGTTTGTCGAGAGCGGCCTTGGCGTCGTTCATCAGCTTGTTGCCGAGGGTATATCTCTCGATGGCCCGGGGGCCTTCAGCGGCCTTCTGGCCGCCCCACTTCGTGAGGAAGTTCCCGGCCTCCTGCGCGTACGGGCCGCCGGTCTTGACGAGGGCCGCGACGATCTCATTGGCCCTCTTCATGTTCTCGCCGGCCTCCTTGTCCTTCTTGTCCTTCTTGTACACCTCGGCCTGTTCGGCATAGGACTTGGCTTTCTCGAGCTTGATGGCGTCGGCGATGGGGGCGCCGTAGGTCTCGGGCACCTCGGCGATGAATCGGTTGGCGGTGCGGATGGAGTCGTCGTACATCTTGGCCATGCGGTACGTTTCCGTCAGCCAGTAATACGCCTGATGGCGGATGGGGTTGGCCTCTTCGGTGCGGCGCTTCATGGTGACGCGGCGGAACTCGTCGGCGGACTTCTCAAAATCGCCCAGGCCGCGGTACACCAGCCCCTGTCCGCACTGAACCCAGAGCGAGATGTAATAGTTCGGGTACTCTTTCAGGAAGGGCTGGAAGACGTTCTGCGCCTCCATCAGCTCCTTCTTCATTTTGTCTTTGTCTTTGGGGTCGTGGCTGTAGACCTGGGAGAGGTAATAGTACGTCCATCCCATCTGGCCGCGCGCCAAGAGGTAACGTTCGAGCGTCTTCTGCGCCGCCTCATCGGGCTTGCCCTTGTCAACGTACTTGGGCCCATCTTTGGACACCTTCTTCTCGAGGTCATCCGCCATATCGCCGAAGGTGTTGGCCGCCTCGGTGAAGAGCTTGGTGGCTTCTTCCTTGAGCTTGGCCTGAAGCTTGGCGTCTTGCGTGGCCTGCAGCAGTTTGTCCTTATCGAGGGCGCGCTGCTGATTGAGGATCGCCACCCGGAAACGCGCATCGCCGACCTCGGGCCGGGCCTTGTAGGTCTTGAGGAACTTGCCCAACTGTTCGGCCGCCTTGCCCAGGAGATCGTCCTTCTGCTCCGGCTTGGTGGAGGCGTCGGCCGCCTTGGCGTAGCAGTCGGCCAGTTGCAGGCTGGCCTGGGCGCGGTCGTCGGCCGAGGCCTTCGCATCGGCCTCCAGCAACTGGTACTGTTCCACCGCCAGGTCGTAAAAGCCCTTATCGGTCAGCCCTTTGGCGAACTCCAGCTCGCGCTCGGCATGAACGGCCGTATGCCACAACAGGAGTGTCGCCGCGATCCAGATCGAGCGAAAAATCGTTCTCTGCATGATTCTCCTCGAGGATGAAAGCCAGAATTCGGAGTCCGGAACCCATCTGCTTTCTCGCGCCGAAGGCGCGCCAGAACCGACGGCCTGCATTCTATTCCTTGAGACTTTGGGATTTCAAGGAAAAAAGCGGGAGTTTCCAGCCCCAAGTCGCTCAGTCGTCCGGCGAGGGTTTCTGGAAGGCGCTGATGAGAAGGGCGGCGATTCCCGCGCAGATCAGGGCGTCCGCGATGTTGAACGTCGGCCAGTGGTACGAACCCCAGTGGAAGTCCAGAAAGTCCCTTACGCGTCCATAGCGGAGCCGGTCATAGAGATTGCCGAGCGCGCCGGCCTCGACCGCCCCCAGCCCGAAAGCCTGCCACGCCCCAATCGTGCGGGCCACGCGCAAGTACATGATCGGCACCACGATCACGGCCACAACGCTGATGGCTGCAAACACGCTTCCCCACGCCTGTCCGATGCCGAAAAGGGCGCCGGAATTCCAACTGCAGTGAATCGCGAAAAAATGGGGGATGACTTCGACGCGCGGCGCGAAGCCGCGCTCCTGATACATGCTTAATGGAAAGGCCAGGTACTTGGCGAAAAGGTCGCCTGCCGTGCCGAGTATAGCGGCGAGCAGGAATACGCTATCTGCGCCTGTGAATCGGAAATGGCGGTTGTCTTGCGGTGGGTTCATCCCTTCTTGGAGCGCAGTTCTTCCTTGCGCTGGCACTCGATGCACAGGCGGGCGTGTGGGACGACTTTCAGCCGGGCTTTCGGGATCTTCTTGTCGCACCCTTCGCATAGGCCGTAGGTACCCTCGCTGATCTTGGCCAGCGCCTCGTCTATGTCGTGCAGGGCCTCCTCTTCGTTTTGGATGAGGCCCAGTGTGAATTCCTGCTCGTAGTTGTCTGTGCCGATGTCTGCCAGATGGATGGGGATGCTCGATAGATCCCCCGAAGCGGTCTGCCGGTTCTTGCGCAGCGCCTCGTCCTCCATGCGGTTCACATTTCCAGCCAGAAGGGAGCGCTTGGCCAGCAGCACTTTCTTGAAGAATGCAAGTTCATCTGATTTCATAGCGAGCCTTACACCTAAACCGCGATTTCCTGTCAAAGACGTCGGCTATAGAGCACGAAGTGTAGATTGGTAAATTTACCAGATACCCCGAAGCCTGTCAATAGACTTTCGCACTT
>CAYPFP010000099.1:0-19707 GCA_964409935.1 uncultured Planctomycetota bacterium
TCCGCTCGTATCTCTCATGCTCTCAACACTTCACGCCTTTTCGCAATAGGCTTTTCCGCCGGACGTGCATTGACAAAACCCGCAGAGGACCCTATAATAAACGAAGTGGCAGGCACTTCGCATGGTCGCGCCGAGCGCGCCCCCCGGGGCGCGCAGTCAAGGGGAAACGCCATGAAAAGGCATAACCGAATCGAAAGCGGCATGTCGCTGACCGAACTCCTGGTCGTCATGATTATCATGGGGATTCTGGCCTCGCTGCTCATGCCCACGATATCGAGAATCCGCAGCCAGGCCCGGAAAACCAAGTGTATTGCGCAGTTGAAGCAGATCGGCGTCGCCCTGAAGGTGTTCGAGGTGGACCGCGGCGTATACCCGAACTGGCTGTCCAACCTTTCGCCGGACTACATCCGACAGGTAGACCGCAGCGACACAGGCGAACCCCTGACCCGGCAGAAACCCTTCGTCTGTCCGAACGACTTCGCCAACCCGCCGGGGTCCGAAGGACGGCTTTCGCCGTCCATTCAGGGGATTGACCGTTTTGAGGAGTTGAACGACACCGAGGAAGGCGGCGGCACGGGGCAGTCAGTGTACGTGGGCAAGGGCCGATGGTCTACGGGGATGCCCAAAGTCTCGCCGTCCAGCGTCCGCAACCAGTCCATCCGCTATTGCAGTTACAGCTACGAATTCGCCATTCCGGAGTGTTCGTATGAGCGCGGCCGGACCTACGCCGACGATCTGGGCAACCGCGACGGGGTCGTTTCCTGGCGCGAGATGAAGACCATCGTTGAGCAAGACGGCGTCCAGGGCATCGTCAACGGGCAACCCGACATTGACCGCAAACAGGCGTATGCGGGGCGAGTGCCCATCGTTCGGTGCTTCTGGCACATCCCCGCCGAGACCGAGATATCCCGCATCCGCAGCGACCCGCGCAACATCGTCCTCAATCTGCGCAGCGGCGACATGAGCGTAGACCAGAGCGACCCCACGGAAGACGGATGGAAGAAAGACTGATCCGTTACCCGCCCGCCCATCCGTCTGGCGGGCGCGGCAATTGAGAGGGGCTACGCCGGTCTGAAGTCGCGCATTTCCACAACACGGCCGGAACGCACCGACTCCTTGACCGCCAGGCACAGTCTTACCGCCTCTCTGCCGTCCCGGCCCGGCGCGAGGGGCTCGCGGCGCTGCCTCACGCAAGTCAGGAAGTGGTCAATCTCGGTATCAAAGCCGGCAAAGTCCGCGTTCGGCGGCATCTCCAGGGGCAGGAGCTTGGTCGGTTCGTTGCGGTAAACGCCCCGGAAGACGTCGGGCCGGTCGAAGCGGCCGTCGCAGTCCACGACGATCTTCTCGGTCGCAAAGGCCATCTGCTCGCGCGCCATGGGCCATTCCGAACCGTACCCCACCGACAAGCCCGCCACAGCGCCGCTCACGAACCTCAGCGTAACCGTCGCGGCGTCAATCTGCGGGGCGCGGTGCTTCATAAAAAGCGTCCCGCCGAAGGCGAAGACCTTGTCCACGTCTCCTAAAAGGAATCGCATCAGGTCAAACACGTGGACGGCATTCTCCACCAGCGGCCCGCCGCCGTCGCCCTCTTCCCAGAACCAGTCCTTTTCCACGCGCCCCAGCGCGAAGCGCACCTGCGCCCACAGGATGGGGCCCCACTCGCCCTGAGTCTGCTTCTTCACCAGGGCATAGAAGGGATGGAAGCGCTTCTTCTGCGCGACCATGAGCGTAATGCCGGCGCGCTCGGCTGCAGCGACCATGCGCTCGCAGTCGCCCACAGAGCCGGCCATGGGCTTCTCGCACAACACGTGCACGCCTCGCGAAGCGGCCAATTCGGTCTGGGGGGCATGGAGGGCGGGCGGGGTGCACAGACTGACGGCATCGGGCGCGGCCTCTTCGAGCATCCTCGCCATGTCCGTGTAAGCCCGTGTCTTGTAGTCGCCGGCCAGCTTCTGCGCCACGTCGGGCAGAATGTCGCACACGCCGACCAGCTTCACATCCTGACGCTTCGCCAGCGACGCCAGATGCATCTTGCCCGCGCCCAGTCCGACCACGGCAATCTTCAGTGTCTCGGCCATTGGAGATTCTCCATTCAATGGGTCTCAAAACGCGTACGAAGTCTACCGCCAAACGCCCTCCTCAGCAAGATGAAATGTCGAGCGCATTGACACCACCCTCGCCTTGGGCATATCATACACATACAGCTTGCCGGCGTTGCCGCCTTCCGATACAAGTCCCTTCAAGTAGGGAGGATGAACCATGATCCGTCGGACCGCGGCCCTGCTGGCCGCTTCAGGCGTTCTGCTTTGCGCGGGGACCGCCCCACGCAACGCTTCCGGTCAGGAAGCGCAGGCCTACGCGCGTATCGAAGGCGATCAGTGCATCATCGGCAATCACGCCATCGAGCGCATCATCAACACATCCGGCCAGGTTCGCACAACCGCCATCAAAAACAAGATAGCCGACAAGACCGTTCCCCTGAACAGCGCCGAGTTCGCGCTCGGGATCAGCAGTTCCGACGCGCTCACGGCCGCCGATTTTGCCCTGGAGAGCAGGAAGGCGAACGACTTGCCGCAAGGGCAAAAACAGATCATTCTGACGCTGGCCGATGAGAAAAACGGCGTGGAAGTTCAGATCGTTTATGAAGTTGCCGTCAATGAGCCTGTCATACGCAAACGGCTGTCTGTGCGCGCCATCGGCGATATGCGCCCCGTTCTCACCACCATGGACGTCGAGCAGTTCACCACGGAAGCCGCGTGCGACCTGGGCGGACTCGGACAGCCGGTTTTCGTTGCGGACAGCCTCTTCATGGGACTTGAGTATCCGGCGGGCCGCCATGAGATCAGGGATAACGCAAAGGCCCGTCCGCCGTCCGCCGGATTCTCCGTGACCCTGCGCCACTTCCCCGGCAAGACACTGACTCCAACGCCAGTCGAGTCCAACCCGGCCGTTGTCGGCGCCGGCCCCCAAGGCGCCGTTGAGCAGAGCTTTGCAGCGTACCTGGCCGGCATCCGAATCCCGCCCCGCACGCACGTCCATTACAACAGTTGGTACGACATCCGACAGGACAAGATGAGCGCCGAGAACTTCCTTGCCACGTTCGAGGGCTTCAAGAAGAACCTCTGCGACAGGTACGGCGTGAAAATGGATTCCTTCGTGCCGGACGACGGATGGCAGGACCGCCAGTCTCTCTGGGAGATTAACAAGAAGCTTTTCCCGAACGGCTTCGACGAACTTGCGGCCGGTCTGAAGGCGGGCGGCAGTTCGCTCGGCCTGTGGCACCCCCTGACGGCCGTAAAAGGCAACCTCGATATGGACTGGTGCGCGGAGCACGGCTACGAGACCAACAAGACACGCTCAACCCTCTGCCTCTCCGCCCCCAAACACAACGCCCAACTCCGCGAGGTCATGACGCGCCATGTGAAGAAGTACGGCATCAACTACTTCAAGCACGACTTCAACAGCTTCAGTTGCGACGTCGAGGGACACGGCCATCTGCCGAAAATGGAATACGGCTTCGAGGCCAACGTGGACGCCTACATCGAGATGCTCAAGCTGTTTCGCCACACCAACCCCGATATCTTCCTCAACTGCACCGGCGGCATGTGGCTCAGCCCCTGGTGGCTCATGCACTGCCATACCGTCTGGCGCGGCGCCAGCGATACCGGATATGAGAAGGCCTATCCCTTCCTCGACCAGCGCGCCCAGGCCATGAGTTACGTGGACGCCGTCCTCCATGACAACTTCGTCAAGAACCGTTACCAGTTCCCCATCTCCGCCCTCATGGTCCATGGAATTGTGTACGGCCAGTTGCACATGCTCGGCGGGAAGGAGGAACCCCTCGAAAGCTGGACCGACAACGCCGTGTGGTCGGTCTGTCTCGGCCTCATGATGAAGGAACTGTACATCACACCCGCCCTTCTGAGCGACGCCCACTGGGACGTCCTTGGCAAGTGTCTCCAATGGGCCGAGGCCAACAAGGACGTCCTGGTTGAGACGCGCATGATCGGCGGCAACCCGCGCGAGGGCAACGTGATCGGCTACAAGCACGCCGCCGGCAACCGCACCATCGTCTTCGTGCGCAATCCCACCCCCAGACCCCAGAAGGCAACGTTTGACCTTGCCCCATCCGCCGGCGACCGCACGCCGCGCCTCGTCGAGAACGTCTACCCCTGCCGCAAATTCCTTGCCGGATGCGCAGACCCCTCCCGTCCCTTCGACATGGAGCTGGCGCCCTACGAAATGCTCGTCGTCGAGGCGATGCCCGCCGCAGAAGCCAGGCGCCCCGTTCTCCAGGGCTGCACGTACTCCCTTGTGTCGCAGTCCGAAAAAGAGATCATCTACAGCGTAAGCGGCGCGGAGTCTGCGGTCCGGATCAGCAGCCCGGTCAGGATCAAGGAAATCCTGGTTGACGGAACCCCCCAAGCCGTTTCGGGGGACTATGAGACAAACCTCTCCCTTGCATTTCCCGCCGCACCGCAGGGTCTGCAAGTCGAAGAGACTTCGCCGGCCCCCCAAAGCGGCTCTCGCGAACAGTCTTTCCGCGTGAGCGTACCGGAAGGCGTGAAGGACGCCAAGTTCTTCCTCGTTTGTGAGAAATTCAGCGGCGCCCTGCCCCTGGGCAAGATCACCGTGAACGGCCAGGGCGTGAAGACCAGCGCACTGACCGGCGATCGGTGGAGGACCTTCGTCATCCCGCTCCAGCCGGGCGCCAACGAAGTCGCGTGGAGCGTCGAGATCACCCCGCGCCCTCGAACCCCCTTCGCGGCCAGGAGTTTCGCCCTAAGCTGCTACGCCGGCGCAAGACGGTCGCTGCCGTCGAGGCGCGTCACGGTTCGTCTCGCGGAGGCGGCCGCCGCTGCGCCGGCCGGCCTACCCACGCCCTTCGCGGCGCAGAAGGCCGAAATCGTCCAGGTATGCTCCCCGCGCGAGATCAATACAACTCCTGTCGGCGGCTTCGCGAAGATCAAAGCCGAAACACTGAGAACCGTCAAGGCGGCCAAGCTCCACTTTTCCATCTTCGGCGTCAATGAGGAGGAACAGTACCGCCACAAGCCCGTGACACTGAACGGCATTGAGATCGGTATTCTGCCGGCGAACCCCAAACACAACCTGGATAGCTGGTCTGAAAAGACGATGGATATCCCTGAGGACAAGCTTGGCGCGCTGACGGCGCACAACGTCGTGACAGTGGCGGGATGCGGCGGCGACTGCTTCAAGTTCACCGATATCGCCCTGGCCGCGCAGCTCCCGGACGGATCGTGGGTCGAGAGCAACCACGACGCCAATGTCTACTGCGGCGTCGGGCCGGGATGGATGTACTTCGAGGGCACGCCTTTCGCGGCCAAGTCGCCGGAAATCAAGCTCGCGCTGCCGGTTGAGTGACGGCGTCGCCGGAAGGCCACCACACGGTCCGGGCGAACTTTTTGTCTCTTGACTGGCGGAGACGAAGGACGTATGATGAAGTATTGGGGAGCGAGGCAAGCTTGAAGGACGCATGGATGGGTCCCAAGGAGAACTGCGGCATTGCCGCCGCGGTCTTTCTGAAAGGCAAAACAGGCAGCCTATTCACCAGCCAACCTGGCCGCGACACCGCACATATCATCCCGCGCATTCTGCTCGATCTCCAGCACCGGGGCGAGTTGAGCGCGGGCTTCACAACGTACAACCCCAACCGGCCCCAACTGCTGAGCACCTATGCCGACTTGGGCACCGTCGCCCATGTTTTCACCCTCTTCGACCCCGTCCAGTCGGCCGCGCTTTCGGAAAAATACAGCGGCACCGCCGGCATCGGCCACACCCGCTACGCCACCTGCGGCAACGACGACAAGTTCCACGCACAGCCCTTCGAACGCGTCCACATCCGTCTCTGGAAATGGTTTGCCATCTGCTTCAACGGCAACCTGGCCAACTTCCATGAGTTGAAGGAAGAGATCGCGTCCCAACCGGACTACCATCTTACCCGCAACACGGACACCGAGGTGATTCTGCATCATATCGCTCGGGCGCTGCGCGGCAACCGCTGCCGGGACCTCGCGCACGTCTTCGGCGAAGTCAGCCGGAACTTCGACGGCGCCTACAACATCGGCTTCATCAACGCCGAAGGCGATGTCGCGCTGGTGCGCGACCCCATGGGTTTCCGGCCCCTGTGCTACGGGATTGAGGGCGACCTGTTCGCAGCGGCTTCGGAGAGCGTGGCCCTCTCCAACCTCGGCTTTACGAGCATCAAGGAGGTCGAGCCTGGCACCCTCGTTCTCGTTCGCGACGGCAAAGTGATCACAAAGCGCTACGCCTCCTCCACGCGTTTCGCGCACTGCTTCTTCGAATGGATTTACTTCGCCAACGCCGCTTCCACGATCGGCCAACGCTCTGTGTATCAGGCGCGCGCCAACCTGGGGCGCGAACTGGCGAAGCTCGAGAGGGAACTCAAGAAGGTCGTCCTCGATGAGGACACCATCGTGGTGCCGGTGCCCGACTGCGCCAAGGCCGCGGGCGACGCCCTGGCCTACGAGGTGAAGGCCCCTTCTGTCGAGGGACTCCTGCGAAACCGGTACATTGGCCGTACCTTCATCCAGGGCGCCGGACGCGAAGAGAAGGCCCGACGCAAGTACACCCCCTTGCGCCAAGTGCTCCAAGGCAAGCGCATCATTCTGGTCGAGGACAGCATCGTGCGCCTGACCACTTTGCGCCAGGTCATCAAGCAAATGCGCCAGTGCGGCGCCAGAGAGGTGCACGTGCGAAGCACCGCCCCGCCGATCTTCGCCCCGTGTTTCTACGGCATTGACATGTCCACCATCGGCGAACTCTTCGCGCCAAAGTTCCTGAGCGAACCCGTGCGCGGTCTGCTGCCGGCCAAAGTCTCCGAAGCCATGGCGCAAAACATGGGCGCGGACACCCTCACGTATCTGCCCGTTGAGAAGGTGGCGCCCTGTATCGGGCTGCCGGAGGAGGAGCTATGCCTGGCCTGCCTCACCGGCGAGTATCCCACCCCCTGCGGACAGGAGCAGTATAATCTTGCCCTTCGCAACTGGCGCGAGGGCCGCAAAGGCCGCACCTACGAGCAGCGATGATCGCTCCGCCCCCGACTTTTCCTCCGGCTTTCCACGATTGCCATTCTGCCTCCAAGAAGGTACCCTATCAGGTTATCCACTCGCCTCTGGGAGACGCGCATGAACTGCATCTGGATCATGACGGACAGCTTCCGGCAGGACCACGTCCATGCCTATCGCCCCGCCGGCACGATTGACGACACCGGCCCCGCCCTTCAGGTCCACACGCCGAACCTCGACAAGCTGGCCGGCCAGAGCGTCATGTTCGACCACATGCTCGCCGAGTCCCTCCCGACGATCCCCTGCCGGCGGGCGATCTTTACCGGACGCCGAACCTATCCCTGGCGCCGCGATAGCGCCTACAAGGGCGACACCGTCCGCGCACCGGGGTGGTGCCCGCTCCCGTTGGACGACGTGACCGTGGCCGAGCACCTCAGCGAACACGGTTACGTGACCGCCCTCGTCGCCGACACGTACCACATCATGAAACCCGCAATGAATTTCCATCGCGGGTTCCAGAGCTTCCATTGGGAGCGCGGCCAGGAGTTCGACCACTGGCACACGCAGCCCCTGCCGGCCGGTTGCCTCGAACAGTACCTGAAGCCCGACCTTCCGCTGGAACCCCGCCGAACGCTCATCCTCAGCCAGTACCTCAAGAACCAGATGTTCGTCTGCGGTGATGACGATTACCCCGCCGCGCGCACTTTTCGCTGGGCCATGCAATGGCTTGAGCGCAACCACGCGCACGAGAACTTCTTCCTCTACATTGACACCTTCAGCCCTCACGAGCCATGGCTGACGCCCCAGAGATTCCTCGACCTCTACGACCCGAAGTGGAAAGGCCCCAAGCTCATCTACGGCAATCCCTACAAACGCTCCCAGCTCACCGACGCCGAGCACCAACATTTGCGGGCGCGGTACGACGGCCGGCTGTACAATACTGATTTGACGGCCACGGTACTTTCGCTGCTCGGGGCGCCTCCCAAGCCCGATGTTGAGGGGAAGAACGTCTGGCCGGCTGTGACCACCCGCTCGGTCTTTCGCGGGCACCTCGTAACGGCGTACACCAACACGATCGGCGTCTGGAAGGACCATTGGCTTTACCTCAAGAACGCTGCCTCCAACACAGCGGCCCTCTACAATCTGGCCGAAGACGTTCACCGCAAACATGACGTAAGCAGCCGGTATCCCGACGTGTGTTGCGAGCTTGCCGAGAAGGAAAAGGAACTGTGATCGCCCCGATGCCGTCCATGTGGGATTCTGGGCAGTCGCGTTGTAAGACACTGAACAAGCGTGACTTATGAGGCCTATGCGCGGCAGACGCCTCTCTTGCATTAGCATGTACCTCGGCTTGGTCTGCGCCTCGGCGGCCCTGCAGGCCGGGGCCGATGACCCAACGTACTACGTTCGCGCGTCATCATGGCAGGAGACGATACGGCTGTCGCGCCAGGCTTTGGCAGAGCAAGAACGCAAGGCCGGAAGGGCCATGGGCCTTCCGGACTTCGGCGCTTCGGATTTCACTGTGCTTGCATGGATTCGGACCACGGCAGGCGGAACCATCGTCTCGAAATCAGCCCCCAACGACGTCTGGTACCGCCCCGGCAAGTCCTTCTTCGTTCGCGGCGGGAGGCTCGGATACGATGTCGGCTGCGTCGGCGTACGCGGAGGCAGCACGCGCGTGGCCGATGGCCAATGGCATCACGTCGCCCTGGCGGTCGGTAGAGACGGCACGTTCGAGTTCTACGTGGACGGCAAGCTCGACGGCCAGTCCACTCTCAAGGCGGATCCGGATGATCCGGAACACATCGTGAGGATTGGTTGCACGGCCCCCCGATTCGCAGAACCTAACGCCTTCAAAGGGGATATTGACGAAGTCCGAATCCTGGGCCGGAAGTTGCGCCTGGAGGAGATCAAAGCGGAGTCTCTCGAACCCAGGCTGCCCGCAGCTGGATGGTGGCGATTCGAGGAAGATGCGAAGGATTCATCCGGCCAAAACAATCACGGCCGACTCACCGGCGCCGCCCCTTGCGGCGGAAAGATCGGCAAGGCGCTTCGCTTCGACGGAAGTGGCGTCGTCGAGATCCCAGACGCCGACGCCGCGCGGCTTCGCGCCGCGCTGTGGAAACTCATTGAGCGCGATTTCGCCGACGCGGATAAGCAGCAAATGACATGGGAAAAACAGGATCGCATCTGGGACCAGGATTGGGATGCGAACGATCTGACGGCGCTGGCCCGGCGCTACGTTGAAGCGGCGACACGGACGCGCCCCACTTCGGCGCAGGTCGAGGACATGCAGGCCTCCCTGAAAGACCGAAGCGGGTTGGAAGCAGCGCGGCAGATGTACTATCGCGCTAAAATGTTGGATGACGTGATGGCCGGCGTGCACCGGCTCAACTTTGCGTCATTGCGGCTCGCCATCGAGGACCTGTGCGCCGCCTTTGGCGATGAGTATTCCAGGGGGAGACAGTATCTGGCGCAATTGGACGCCTTCGAACGGTCCGCGCCCCAAGTCCTCGCGCGGCTTGCTATAGGCGACCAAGAATCGTTTCATAACTCCTTAGCGCTCCTCAACATGCGACGCGAGGCCCTGCTCGGCAATCCCCTGCTCAACTTCGACCGGATTCTGCTCGTCAAACGCAGCGCGAAGTCGCCGCGACTGGGACTTCCCGCAAACTGGCAGGGGAATTCCAGTCTGCCCAAGACCGGCTACGACAACGAGATTGCGGTCCTCTCTCCCGTGCGTACGAAGGGGGCCTTGACAACGCTCTTCAAGCCCCCGGACAACAGCCAGCGTTTCGTCGGCGACGTGGACCTCCACTTCGACGCCGACCGCCTCCTTTTCTCGATGCCCGGTTCCAATGACCGCTGGCAGGTCTTCGAGATTCGCGCCGACGGCAGCGGCCTTCGCCAGGTTACGCCGGCCCATCACAAAGATGTGGACAACTATGACGCCTGCTATCTGCCCGACGGCAGGATCATCTTTGATTCTTCGGCCTGCATGCAGGGCATCCCCTGTGTGCGCGGCGGGGACCATGTCGCAAACCTCTACCTGCTGGACCCCGATAGCGCGAGCGTGCGTCAGCTCTGTTTCGACCAGGATCACAACTGGTATCCGAGCGTCCTCAACAACGGCCGCGTGTTGTTCACGCGATGGGAATACACCGACACGCCTCACGCCTTCAACCGTCTCCTCTTCCACATGAACCCGGACGGCACCGAACAGATGGAGTACTACGGGAGCAACTCCTACTGGCCCAACGCCATCTTCTACGCGCGCGCGGTCCCCGGTCATCCTTCGAAGGTCGTCGGCATCGTGACCGGCCATCACGGCGTGGCGCGCATGGGAGAGCTCGTCATATTCGATCCCGCAAAGGGGCGTTTTGAGGCCGGCGGCGTCGTGCAGCGCATTCCGGGATACGGCAAGAAGGTCGAGCCTGTCCTTCTCGACAATCTCGTGGACAAGAGCTGGCCCAAGTTCCTGCACCCCTATCCCCTAAGCGACAAGTATTTTCTGGTCTCCTGCCAGCCCACGCCGCAGTCGCTCTGGGGCATTTATCTTGTGGACGTCTTCGACAATATGACGCTGCTTCACGAGGTTGACGGCTACGCCCTGCTCGAACCGATTCCCTTCCGTAAGACGCCCAGACCGCCCATCATCCCCGACAAGACGGACCTCAAGCGTAGCGACGGTCTTGTCTATCTTTCCGACATCTACGCCGGCCCCGGACTGAAGGGCGTGCCGCGAGGCGCGGTCAAGCAACTGCGGCTCTTTACATATCATTTCGCCTACCAGGGCATGGGCGGCCAGCAGGACAGGGTGGGTCTGGACGGCCCCTGGGACATCAAGCGCGTGCTGGGCACGGCGCCCGTATACGAGGACGGATCCGCGTACTTCCGCGTGCCGGCCAATACGCCCATCTCCCTCCAACCCCTGGACGCCGACGGTAAGGCACTGCAATTGATGCGAAGCTGGCTGACGGCCATGCCTGGGGAATTCGTCTCGTGCGCGGGGTGTCATGAGAGGCAGAACACAAGCCAGCCGAACCGCACGACCCTGGCCGCACAAAAACCCGCCGCCGACATCGCGCCCTGGCGCGGCCCTGTGCGGGGGTTCAGTTTTGTGCGCGAGGTGCAGCCCGTTCTCGACAAGTACTGCGTGACTTGCCATGGCGGCAAGGAGGGACAATCCAAACCCGATCTCACGGCAAAGGACCCCATCGTCGTGCACCCGATCCCCAACCAGCACGGCATGGGGCGGTTCAGTCCGTCTTACTATGCGCTGCGAAGATTCGTGCGGGCGCCGACAATCGAGAGCGACCTGCACCTGCTCGACCCCATGGAGTTCAACGCCGACACGACCGACCTCGTCCAGATGCTTATGAAAGGGCACAAGGGCGTAAGCCCCGACGCGGAAGCCTGGGACCGTTTGATCACATGGATTGACCTTGGCGCGCCTTGCCACGGAACCTGGCGGGAGGTCGTGGGCGCGGAACGTATGAAGGACCAGCCCGCCCGCCGCCGTGAACTCCGGAAGCTGTATGCGGGCGTGGACGAAGACCCCGAGGCCGTCGCCGAGACGCCGCCGGCCCTCGCAACCCAATCGAGCGGAAGCCCCGGTCTGCCTCGCGAACCCGAATTGCCCCGCTGCGCCGGATGGCCCTTTGATTCAAGAGAGGCGCTCCGTCGTCAGGCGGCCACCGGACAGCCCTCCTGGCGCGTTGACCTCGGAAACGGCGTGACGATGGACCTTGGCCGGATTCCGGCAGGAGAGTTCGTGATAGGGGACGCAACCGGCTATCCGGACGAACAGCCGTTGACGCGCGTGCGCATCGAGAAATCTTTCAGCCTCGGAACCTTCGAGGTGACAAACGAGCAGTACCGCCTTTTCGACGAGACGCACGACAGCCGCCTGGAGCGCGGCGGCTTCCTGCAGTTCAGCGTGCGGGAGCGCGGCCACTCGCTCAACGGCCCGAAGCAGCCGGTCGTGCGGGTGTCCTGGAACGACGCGACGGCCTTCTGCCGCTGGTTGTCGCAGAAGACCGGCAAACGATTTACGCTGCCGACCGAAGCGCAGTGGGAATATGCCTGCCGCGCCGGAACCTCAACGCCCCTTTTCTACGGCGATATTGACGCGGACTTCTCCGCCTTCGCCAACCTCGCCGATCAGACCTTGAACGACATCGAGCGCCTCGGCTGGAACCTTCCCTACGCCGCCATCCCGCCCTGGCATCCTGCCGACATGCGCTTCAACGACAAAGGGCGCGTGAGCGTGGACGTCGGCTCGTACTCGCCAAACGCCTGGGGTCTGTGCGATATGCACGGCAATGTCTGCGAATGGACGCGCACCACGTACAAGCCGTACCCCTATCGAGATGAGTCGCAGAACACTGCGAGTTACGCAGGCAGAAAAACGGTTCGCGGCGGCTCCTGGGACGACCGCCAGAAGGACAGCCGCTCCGCGTTCCGGCTGAGCTATCCGGCATGGCAGAAAGTGTACAATGTTGGTTTCCGCGTCGCGTGTGAGGAGCAATGATATGCGAGTTCTCTGGGCGCTGCCGGCAATGATCCTCCTCTATACCCACTTGGTCTCGGCCCAAGACGACGCGGCGCGTCGTACCAGCGACGCGTGGATCGGCAAGATCCGTAAAGACCATCCGCGGCTCTTCTTCAATGCCGACACGTGGCCCGGCGTCAGCAAGCGGGCAACGACGACCCTCAGCGATCATCTGGCGAAGGTCAAGGCGCACGCCGACGGCCCGCCGCCGAAGGACGAATGGTCGGCCATAGAGCGGCCCGCGCCCCGCCCCGGCAGCCGCCTGGAGGTGCGCGACTACGGCAACGTTCTCATGAGCGCGGCGTTCGTCTATCGCCTCAGCCCCGACCCCGAACGGTTGAAGAAGATCAAGGATATGCTGCAGGCCAGCCTGGACTACTACCAAGCGTGCTACGACCAGAACAAGTCCGTGAACTGGTACTCCCACACGCGCATCGGGTGGCTCTGCGCATTCGACTGGATTTGGGACGACCTCACGCCCCAGGAACGCCAGGAGATGGGCCGCGCCGTGATAAGACACGTGACCGAAGTGCTTCACAAGCCGAACATCCAGAGGAGAAACGCCAGCGGCCATACGACCGGGTACTATGGCGAGAACAATATCGCCTTTTTTGCCGGAGTCCTGTTCCATGCAGAGGGCATTGACGATCAGAAGGCGGTGGAGTTCATGAAGACCGGGCTTGGCGTGTACCAGAAACTCCTGGCCCATCGCGCCCAAATGGCCGGCGACGACGGCGGCGCGGCCTCGGCCACGCTCGGATACTCCTTCAACGAATACCCCTGCACCGAGTGGAACCTTCTTTATACCTGGCAGGCGGCGACCGGCGAGGATATCGCCGCCAAGTGGCCTCACATCGCCATGCTGCCGAACTATATGCTGTGGAACTGGCTGCCGGGCGGCCTGGAATTCGGCTACGGCGATACGCCGCACATTGACAACAAGCAATCGCGCTGGTGGCCCTACACGCACCTCTCGCACATCATGCACTTTTACGGCAAGTCGCGCCCGGACCTCGCCGCAAGCGCCGCCTATATGCGCCAGCGGTTCGAGTCTTTCTATCATAGCAACGTCTGGTCCGTCTATCCCTTCCTCATGACGAACCTGGAAACCGCCCCGCCGCCCCTCCCGCCGGACAGCCTTCCCCCCGCCAGACACTTCGAGAACATGGGGCAGGTCTTCATGCGCTCGGGCGACGGCGATGCGGACACGTACGCCCTCTTCGCCTGCGGCGGAATCTCCGGACAGCACAAACACTACGACTCCCTGCACTTCACGCTCTACAAGATGGGGTTTCTGGCGCTGGACACCGGCACGCGCCAGGGAAACACGGATAACCTCCAGAACTATTACGCGCAAACCGTAGCCCATAACTGCATCCTGATCAAGATGCCGGGGGAACCGCCCTCCCCCTACTGGAACGGAACCGTCTACGGCCAGGCCGGCGGACAGAACAAGACGATCGGGTCCAAAGTTGTCGCCTTTGAGACATCGCCGGAGTTCACCTACGTCGCCGGCGATGCGACGGACACCTACAGTTCGGAAAAGTGCAAGACCATGGTGCGGCAGTTCGTGTTTGTGCCGCCGAATCATTTTGCCGTTCTTGATCGGGCCACCTCCACAAAGGCAGATTACGCAAAGACCTGGCTTCTGCATCACGCCAATGAGCCTGTTCTCGACGGCCGAACTTGGAGGTCCGATCAGGACAAGGGACGCCTTTTCTGCCGCACGCTCCTGCCCGAAGACGCCGCGCTCGAAAAGGTGGGCGGACCGGGCAAGGAGTTTCTCGCCGACGGCGTGAACTATCCCATCACGCAAGGCCCCGCGAAGGAGATCATTGCGCGAGGGTACAGCCGGAGCTACACGAAACCCCTCGACTACAAGGAAGTGCCCGAACTGATGGGGCGATGGAGGATGGAGGTCAAGCCGGGGGCGCCCCGCACCGTAGATGTCTTTCTGCACCTCATCCAGGTCGGAGGCCAGGAGCTTCAAACAATGAGCGAGACGAAGCTCTCAACGTCGCCGGGGTCGGCGGAAGTGACGTTCGACACGGGAGACAGGAATGTGCGTCTGCGTTTCATGACCAGCGGCGACGTGCGGGGTCATATCCGCATCACCAAAAACGCGCGTGTCCTGGTAGATAGAGACTTGACTACGACGGTTGCGCCGCAGAGAGGGCTGGCAGCCCGCAACGGAGAATAGACTCTTGTGCCCGCAGTCTGAACGGCGCGGAGATGGGAGATTCGAACAGTCTACCGCCCCTGACTGCAAAATGGAGATGCACAGTGTCACACAGAACGATCTTTGCCGTCGTGCTCGCCGTGGATATTGCGGCCGTCGTCGCGGCCCTGGCTTTGGGCAAGAGGCCGGATTACTACTTTGGCGAGAAAGGATTCATCACCAAGCTGTCCTTTGTTCAGCTTCTCCTGATCGCGGGGGTGGCGGCAACCATTTACCAAGTCCGCAAGCGCGCCACCGCGCCGGACCGATGGCGTCGTCCGGTAATCATCTGGCCAACCGTGGCCCTCGGGTTCTTATTCCTGGCCATTGATGACTTGGCGGGAATCCACGAGCAGATGGATGCCCTGTTCCACAGGCTTGTGGACCTCTCCGAGACGCCTCTATCCGACAGGCTGGACGACATGATCGTCGCCGGCTATGGGGTCATCGGCATCATCATCCTCTATCTCTGCCGCGCGGAAATCCGCCAGTTCCGCGATGCGCTCCCGCTGCTGATCGCGGGCTTCGTGCTCATGTTTCTCATGGTGGCCGCCGACGTGATATCGGCGCGCAACGGCGTGATCCGCGCCTTCGTGTCTTCGCCTGAGACGGCCAAGAGCATACTCCTGTGGATGAAAGCCGTTGAGGACAGCCTGAAGCTCTTTGCCGAGGCGGCCTTTATTGGCGCAGCGTGGCACTGCCTGGAAATTGCCCGCAGAATCCCGCGCCAGCAAACGACTTGATCCCGCAGCAGGAAACGAGAACTTGACCCCTATGAAAAAGGTTTTCTTGTTCTTTGTTGCCGCCTTGGCGGCAACCGTCTCCGCCGGCCGCGTATGGACGGCGGAATGCGGACCTGCGACCGTATACTTCGACGGCAAGCCGGCGCCGCCGCCGAGCGCGTCGGTGTGCGGATTCTCGGTCATCGCTGCGGATACCGGGCCGCAACTGGCCCTGATCGGCGATAAGGCCCTCCTCTTGAGCGTGCGCGGGAGCGAGGCGGTCTGCGTCTCGATTCCGGTGCGCCACACGGGGGGAGCAATCCGGGCGGAGGTCCAGGCCCAACTGGTTAGTGGAAGTGCCGCCCAGGTCAGCCTCTCGGCGGAGGGGCGCGCCGGTCCTGCAATGAAGTTCGCCCTTCGCAAGGCAGGAGAACACCAGCGTCTCGCCATCGAGATGGCCGGCGCCGGGGAATGCGCCATCAAGCTGGAGACTGTCGCCAACGGCGGCGAGGCGTTGGTGCGCTGGGAAGCCCTGAGAATCGCGGCGGATGGCGTTTCTGGAGAAATGTCCGTCTTGTGGCCGCGCTTCAAAGAGGGACCGGGATCGCCGCCCACCCTGCCAGAGTTGCGCGAGTCCATCGAACGCGCCCTGATCGAGTGGGACTGGCGCATGCAGGACGGAATCGGAACCGCCCGGGCGCCAGGCACGTATGCGGACGCCATCGCCCGGAACCTCAAGCGCGGCGATGCTCTGATCCGCGACCTGCGGCAGTCCGGTGTCGCGCTGGATGAGGATGCGCGGACATGGGAGGAATTGCGCCATTGCTCGCCCGCGACCGAGCAGGAGCGCGAAAACATGTGGCGGCGCGTCCATGAACTGAAGCGGCGCATCGCCTTGAGGAACCCTCTGGCCGACGTGGGGCCTTTGGCGTTTATCAAGCAGGTCCCCGCTGCCTTCAGCCATCAGCTCACGCAGTACTACGGGCGCTACGCCCGGCCCGGCGGCGGCGTGTTCGTGCTGGAGAAACCGGGCGTTTCCATGCGATGCCGCAAGCTCACGAGCGCCCTGCCGGAAGGGAGTTGCCAGCACCTTGACGTTTCCTACAAAGGCGATCGCATCCTCTTTGCCTTTTGCAGGGCGGAGGCCGCGCCCGCAGACGGGATTCAGGGACATCGCGGTCGCTACTACCACCTCTACGAAGTCTCCGCTGACGGCGCTGCGTTGCGCCGCCTGACCGACGGCCCCTTCGACGACTTTGCGCCGCGACATCTGCCCAACGGCCGCATCGTCTTCATCTCGACGAGGCGCCTGGGCTGGCACCGCTGCGGCAATCCCGGTTGCGAGAACTACACGCTGGCCCTGGCCGAGGCCGACGGCTCAAATCCGCGCGCCGTCTCCTACCACGAGACCCAGGAGTGGGACCCCGCCGTCCTGGACGACGGCAGGATCGTCTATACGCGATGGGACTACGTGGACCGTCATGCCGTCTTCTACGAACACCTCTGGACCGTGCGCCCCGACGGCAGCGCGCCGGCGGCCTTGTACGGCAACAACACGTTCAATCCCGTCGGCACGTGGGAGCCGCGTCAGGTGCCGGGATCAAGAAAGGTCATGGCGACCGCCGCTGCCCATCATGCGATGACGGCAGGCTCCATCATCCTGGTGGACCCCGCCAAGGGCGTGGATGGTCCGGGACCGATCACGCGCCTCACGCCCGACGCGCCATTCCCCGAGAGCGAGATCCCCGTGCTGAAGAGCTGGCGCGCCGCCGTGAATGTCACGCCGTACAATCCCGTGGAAAATCAACGCTGGCCCGGCCATTGTTACCGCAGCCCCTATCCGTTGTCGGAGAAGTACTTCCTGGCGGCTTACAGCTTCGATGCGCTTGTGGGCGAACCGTCGCCCAATCCCGCCAACATGTTCGGCCTCTACCTGGTGGACGCCTTCGGCAACAAGGAATTGTTGTACCGCGACTTGAATATCGCCAGCCTGTGGCCCATGCCGCTGCGGGCGCGGCCCACGCCGCCCGTCGTCACGGCAGGCCAACCGCTGCAGCCCGCCGGAAAGGAAGGCGTATTCCTCCTGCAAAACGTCTATGCGAGCGCGCCGCCGCTGAACGGGGTTAAGATCAAACGGCTGCGCATCGTGCAGGTGCTGCCCAAGTCTACACCAGGGGCAAATAACCCGACGGTGGGCGTTCCCAACGCCTCGCCCGGCAAACAGGTGCTCGGCACCGTGCCGGTGGAGGAGGATGGATCGGCCTGCTTCCATGCGCCGGCGGGGATTCCGCTTTCGTTCCAGGCGCTCGACGAGGAAGGCATGGCCGTCCAGGTCATGAGAAGCGTCACGTACTTGCAGCCGGGGGAGACCGCCGCGTGCGTGGGCTGCCACGAGTCGCGAACGGCCGCCCCGCCCGCCAGACGGATAGGCGGGCCGCTTCAGGCGCTGGCCAGGCCACCCTCTCCCATCGAGCCGGGACCGGACGGCTCGAAGCCGCTGAGCTACCCGATCCTCGTACAGCCTGTCCTCGACAAGCGCTGCGTGTCCTGCCACAGCGGTGAGAAGCCCGCCGGAGGGGTCGCGCTCACCGGAACGCCCGACGGGCGCTACACCACCTCCTACAACGCCCTGGCGCCGCGCGTGTCGTTCTCGGCATGGGGCGGGAAGAGAAAAGGCGATTTCAGGGAAATTAACTCCGAGCCTCTCAGCAAACCCGGGTTCTTCGGCGCGCGCGGAAGTCCGCTTCTCAAAACACTCCTCGAACGGCCCACCTGCGCCCGCCTGAGCCGCGAGGAATTGGAACGCCTCGTGACGTGGATGGACGCCAACGCCCTTTTCTACGGCACGTTCGACCCCGCCGACCAGGCGCGGCAACAGCGCGGCGAGCGCATCGCCGGGCCGAAGCTGGAGTGAGCGCCTGATCTCGCCATATAGACGCAGAGGACACAGAGAACGGCGGAGGGTTCAGCCACCCACATGTCAGAGCCGCGCAGTAAGTAGGCGGCCATGGCCCAGCACCGTAATATCTCGCGCTTGACAATCCCCCGCCCCGCTGTAACAATAGCTGCCTATGTGCACTATCGATATGGGGATATGTTGCCCCAATTGCTTCGCCTGCTGATGGCCGATGTACTGTTTTTGGCTAAGCGGGACAAAAACACTACATTCGCTCTCCAGGAAACAAGAATAGCCTCTTTTCCCCTGGCCATCATCGCCTCGTTGAGCTCACATCATACTCAAACAACGCCTTTTTTGAATTCCTCTTTCTTATGGTCTGCACTTTCACGTCGTGAAATCCGGCCTCCTGCAGCATGTCTTTGTAGAGAATTTCGACCGGGAGCAGGACATCGTAGAAAGTGGAGTTTCCGACGATGTAGTGAACGCGAGTGCCTTTGGACAGGATGCCGGCGACGCTTTTGATGTGTCGCCACATGTCCTCAAAATACTTGGCAACGTAGTTGGACAGGAGAGGCCCATTCTTGTTGTCCCCGCCGGCAATCTCCGCCAGTATCTTCTCAAAGTACTGCGGGCGGAATCCGTCAGCGCTTGGTTGCCACTCATTCAACCTGCTCGTGGCGATACCCCAAGTGCCTCCGATGGCCTGCCAGTCCAATTCCCCAGCGGTTCGGGCGTCGGTGAGATAGCCGAGCCAATACATGTATGGACGCAATTCGCGGATGTACGAGATTCTGTTGGGATAAGGTGGTGAGGTGATGAGCAGGTCAAACTTTCCCGTGACGCATGATGCGACATTCCGGGAATCGCCTTGAACAATCCTTCCTACTCCGCTCGGATTGTTTTCGGCGGCGCTCAGGACGGATTCCATCTCATCTAAGAAGTGCCGACCAAAGTCGGGCGTTGTTGTGAAAAGCTCTTTTTGCCCGTTGTCGCCCATCTTGAAGGACATGGACTGGTGATTGAATGCCGCGTTCGAAAGCTTGATTACGAGACGGCAGAAACCGATGAGGAGCAAGTTCCTGGCCCTGGATGGCACCGAAAATCTATTCTCAATTGCAGACTTTAGAACGCACAGGAAATCCAGTTCCTTTTCGTTCCACCACCTATCAATGTCGTAGATTCTTGGGGGTGGAGATGGAGAGACGTGGCCCGACCTATTGAGGTTCGCATAATAGAGTGACAATGCGCTCTTCAAAACAAACCTG
>CAYPFP010000100.1:0-5500 GCA_964409935.1 uncultured Planctomycetota bacterium
CCTTTGGCCTCATCAGCCTCTTACCGGCACACCAGTAAATTTGGGTAATCTCCAGGGGTTTGACGAAAAATCGTCCTAGTGCCTGGCTCGCGGCGGACGTTTGCCGCGTGCCTGGCACTACCTTTTGGCGTGAGCCAGGCACTGCCGTTGCATACGTAGTGCCAGGCACCCGCCGACGGATTGGCGGGAGCCAGGCACTACATGGGGATTGGTGTGGTGAGGTCATGGGAGAATGGCCGATTAGCGGCAGGACGGCGCATATTTGTGCGTTGCACATAAATGCAGCATGCCCTGGCCGTATCCCAACCCGAGTAATCCTGCACTATATGAGTAGTGTGTGAGCATAGGTCGTTATTGTGTCAGGACTTACAAATATGCGTTGGAATCAGGCAGATTGTGTTGGATATGTGGCACAGACTTTGCTGTGAGTACTGTGGGAGATAACATCCCTGTATTCAGGAAGGCTAACGTATGTGGAAACTGAGGGCGGCCGATACGGCTTACACGCCGTCGGGTTGCGCTATCAGCGGCATCATCAACACCCAGGGCAAACGCTTCAGCGGCGAGCGCGTCGCGCGGTCTATTGCCACGATGCGTTTCCGCTCGAACGGACTGGGCGGGGGCTTTGCCGGATATGGCATCTACCCGGAAAATGCCGACCAGTATGCTCTGCACGTTATGTACCAGAACGACGAGGCTAAGCAGAACGGCAGCCGCCTTGTCGCATCCTTGTTCCACATCTGGCGCGAAGAACCGATTCCTACGAACCATGTGCGGGAGATCACGGACCGGCCGATCCTCTGGCGCTATTTTGTTACGGCCCGGGCGGAGACGCAAGATCGCTTCTATGACATGAGCGAGGACGATATCGTCATCAAGATCGTCTTCGACATCAACCGCGACCTGGAAGGCGCCTTTGTTGTCTCCAGCGGCAAGAACATGGGTATCTTCAAGGGCGTGGGATACCCCGAGGATATCGCGGCGTTCTACCGTATTGACGAATATGAAGGCTACCTGTGGACGTCCCACGGCCGCTTTCCCACCAACACGCCGGGATGGTGGGGTGGGGCGCATCCGTTCGGGCTTCTTGACTGGTCAATCGTGCACAACGGCGAGGTTTCTTCGTACGGGATCAACATGCGGTACCTCGCCAGCTTTGGGTACGAATGTACCCTGCAGACCGACACCGAGGTCATCGCCTATCTGTTTGACCTCATGGTGCGCAAGCATGGCCTGCCGCTGGAAGTGGCGTGCAAGGCCGTTGCTCCGCCGTTCTGGACGCACATTGATCGCATGGATCCGGAGGACCAGGAGTTCTACGGCTCTCTGCGCAGCGTGTATGCTCCTGCGCTCCTCAACGGGCCGTTCAGCATCGTGCTGGGGCATCGCGAGGGCATGATCGGCCTCGGTGATCGCGTGAAGCTGCGTCCGATGGTGGCTGCCCGCAAAGGCGACATGGTGTATATGTCGAGCGAAGAATCCGCGATCCTGGCCGTCTGCGATGCGCCCGATCGCGTCTGGAGTGCCGAGGCCGGGCAGCCCATCATCGTCAACCTCGATAGACCTGTCGCCGCGCGTGCGAGAGTGTGACGTGAGCCGGTGGTGGGTGCGAGGGCTGTTGAGCCGAGGTGTCTTGCGTCCGGTGGAATTGGAGGCAAGGAAGACAACATGCGACGGAGTCGTCAATGGCAAAGAGTCTGCTAAGTACCGAATTCAAGGTGGAGCGCGACCCGAAGCGCTGCATCAGTTGTCAAGTCTGCGCGCGCCAGTGCGCCTTTGATGTTCATAGCTACGACGGCGAGGCTGATACGGTTGAGAGTCGGGATGAGAATTGTGTGGGCTGCCATCGTTGTGTGACGCTATGCCCGACCGATGCGCTGTCGGTGCGCAAGGCGCCCCTGAATTTCCGCGATAACGCCAACTGGACGGCTGCCGCCCTGTACAACGTGGCCAAGCAGGCCGAGACCGGCGGTGTGCTGCTGACCGGCATGGGATGCGACAAGCCCTACCGCATCTATTGGGATCACATGGTACTCAACGCCAGCCAGGTCACGAACCCGTCTATAGACCCGCTTCGCGAACCGATGGAACTGCGGACCTACCTGGGCGCCAAGGGCGACAAGGTGGAGGTTCAGCGTGTCGGAGACCGGTATCGAGTGAAGAGCGACGGGGCGAAGAAACTCAGGCTTGAAATCCCCATTCTTTTCTCGGCGATGTCCTACGGCTCCATCAGCTACAACGCCAGCCTTGCCCTGGCCAGGGCGGCTCGCGAACTCGGAATCTACTGCAACACCGGCGAAGGCGGCCTGCACAAGTCTCTGTATCCTTACGGCGGCAACACCATCGTGCAGGTTGCGTCGGGACGGTTTGGGGTCACGAGCGAGTACCTGCACGCGGGCGCCGCAATCGAGATCAAGATTGGCCAGGGCGCCAAACCCGGCATCGGAGGACATTTGCCGGGCGAGAAAGTGGACGAGACGATCTCCGAGACTCGCATGATCCCCGTTGGAAGCGACGCCATCTCCCCGGCGCCGCACCATGATATCTACTCGATCGAGGACCTGCGCCAACTTATCTATGCGCTGAAAGAGGCGACGAATTACGAGAAGCCCGTCTTTGTGAAGATTGCGGCTGTGCACAACGTCGCGGCTATCGCCAGCGGCATTGTGCGGGCGGGGGCTGACGCGGTGGCCCTCGACGGCATCCGCGGCGGGACCGGCGCGGCTCCGCTGGCCATACGCGATAATGTCGGGATTCCCATCGAACTGGCTCTGGCCGCCGTGGACGCGCGTCTGCGCCAGGAGGGTATACGCAACCAGGCCTCGCTGATTGTGGCCGGGGGGTTCCGCAACAGCGCGGATATCGTGAAGGCTATCGCCCTGGGGGCCGACGCGGTCTATATCGCGACCTCGGCGTTGGTGGCGATGGGCTGCCGCATCTGCCAGAAGTGCTACACGGGCCGGTGTAACTGGGGCATTGCCACGCAAGACCCCTACCTGACGAAGCGCCTCAATCCCGACGTTGCGACGCGCCGCCTGGTGAACCTTGTTCGGGCCTGGGGGCACGAGATCAAGGAGTTCATGGGCGGGATGGGCGTGAACGCCGTAGAAAGCCTGCGCGGCAATCGGCTGCATCTGCGGGGCGTTGGGCTTAACGAAGTGGAACTGGAGACGCTGGGCATCTTGCCGGCGGGCAGATAGACGGATGAGGGACGAGGCATGAAGCGCATTTACGCAAAGGAAGAGGTGTGCATCGGTTGCCGGCTCTGCGAGGTGCATTGCCTGGTGGCGCATTCGCGGTCGAAGAAAATCATCAAGGCTTTCAAGGAGGAATTCCCGCGCGCCATGCCGCGGATTCTGGTGGAGGAGCAGGGCGTGACGTCTTTTGCGCTGGCCTGCCGGCACTGCGACGATGCGCGCTGCCTGGAGGCTTGCATGACCGGCGCGATCTACCGCGACGAAAAAACCGGCGCCGTGCTCCACAACGCTGACATGTGCGTGGGGTGTTGGATGTGCGTGATGGCCTGCCCGACGGGGGCCATCCGCCGCGACCAGCGGCAACGCAAGATCGCATCCAAGTGCGACTTGTGTCAGGGTGAGGAACAACCTGCCTGCGTTGCCAACTGCCCCAACGAGGCCCTCGTATTCGAGGAGCGGTAAGGCCCTTAGAGTTTTGTCATGGGAATGAGTGAACCATGAGGTACGTTCTTATCGGCAACTCCGCTGCCGGCGTCGGCGCGCTGGAAGCCATACGGAAATACGACGCTGACGGCGAGATCGTCATCGTCTCGGACGAACCGCACCACACATATTCGCGCCCGCTGATCTCGTACTACCTCGGCGGGCGGGTGGGCGAGGACCGAATGTCTTACCGGCCGGCGGATTTCTACGCCCGGCAACACGTGACAGCGCGGCTCGGAGAACGGGTTATCGGCGTTGAGACGCGGCAACGGCGCGTCAAACTCGCTAACAATGAGAGCATCGGCTACGATCGTCTGCTTGTTGCGACGGGCGGCTCTCCGTTCGTACCCAAAATTGAGAACGGCGTGCGGGGACGAACCTTCCACACCTTCACGACGTGGGAGGATGCGCGGTGTTTGAAGAAGGCCGTCCAGGGCGTCAAGCACGTTGTGGTGCTGGGGGGCGGGCTTATTGGAGCGAAGGCGGCCGAGGGTCTTTCCGACCTGGGCATCAAGACAACCATTGTGGAACTGGGGCCGGGGCTGCTGAACTTGGCCCTTGACGATACGGCGTCGGCTCTCCTGACCGAGGCGGCGCACGGCGTGGGCATTGAGGTGTTGGCGAATAACACCGTAACCCGAATCGAGACCGAAGGAGAACAGGTCGTCGGTGTGCGCCTGAAGGACGACGCGCGTGTGGAATGCGGCGTTGTCGTTGTTGCCATCGGCGTGACTCCGAACACGGCGTTGCTGCACGGTTCGGAAGTTGCCGTTAATCGCGGCGTGCTTGTGGACGAGCAGATGGCGACAAGCGCGCCGGACGTCTACGCTGCCGGCGATGTGGCCGAAGCCCCGTCCGCGCAGGAGACCGCTCGGCGCGTGGTCCCGATCTGGCCCAACGCGTACCGCATGGGCAAGGTGGCGGGAAGTAACATGGCCGGCGCGAAGACGTCCTACGATGGGTCTCTGGCGATGAACGCGGTCGAAGTCAACCACCTCCCTGTAATCAGCATGGGCTTGAGCCGCGCTCAGGGGCCGGAGTTCGAGGTACTGACGCGCCTTGATCCCGCTGCTCGGACGTACCGCAAGATCGTCCTGCGCCAGAATGTCGTGGTCGGCGCGATTCTGGTCAATGCCATTGACCGAGCGGGTATCCTGACCGGGCTGATACGCGACAAGGTGGACGTTCGCAATTTCAAAGACTCGCTCATGGACGACAGGTTCGGATACGTCTCGATGCCGCGACAGTTGCGCCGGGATAGACTGGAAACGCTGGGGGTCAAGCAGTAGGGATGGGGACAGGACGAGGTAACATCACAGGATGAGAATTGACGCGCGAGGCTTGGACCATCGGGAACTCAATCAGCGCATCCGCGCCGCGCTGGAAGAAGGCTGCGGCGTCGTGCAGGTTGATCGCGTGAACGGACAACGCTACATCGGCGCCGGGCTGCGCCAGAAGGCCAGGATCATCGTCAATGGCGTTCCGGGCAACGACCTTGCGGCGTTCATGGACGGGCCGGAGGTCGTCGTCAACGCCAATGCCCAGGACGGCGCTGGCAACACGATGAATTCCGGCAAGGTCGTGGTGCACGGCGATGCGCGTGACCTCATTGGGTACTCCATGCGCGGCGGCAAGATACTGGTACGTGGGAGCGTAGGGTATCGGGTGGGAATCCATATGAAGTCGTTCAAGGATCAGACCCCGTCCCTCGTGATCGGCGGCGTTGCACGCGACTTCCTGGGCGAGTACATGGCTGGCGGCATTGTGGTCGTGTTGGGGCTTTGCGACGCCGACGCAGGCGGCGCGCCTCGGGCGGCGAG
>CAYPFP010000100.1:5510-19509 GCA_964409935.1 uncultured Planctomycetota bacterium
CGCGCGAGCAGCTCGTCGCCGCTGAACGGCTTCGTCACGTAATCGTCCGCACCGGCGTCGAGCGCCGCGATCTTCTCCTTCTCCTCGCCGACGGCGGAGAGAACGAGGATCGGCGCCGCCGACCACTTGCGGTCGGCGCGACCGCTTGCGGGCCAACTTGTGGGGACGGGGATGCATGGCGGCTGCATCTATCTGCGCGGGAGCGTGGAAGATGGGAACATGGGTAAGGAAGTCAAGGCCTTCGAACTGACCGCCGAGGACCGGGGTGTCCTCTTGCCGCTATTGCGCGAGTATTCTGAGGCCTTCGGTGTGGAATTGGAAAGAATCGTGCGTCTCGACGGCGGGGCGCCGCTTCAGGGATTCACCAAGCTCATACCCGTCACGCATCGGCCTTACGGGCGCTTGTATGCCTATTAGCGCGAGCGTCTTGCAGGGGGCGGTAGACCGCCGGCTGCGCCGCACGGATGACGTCGCGTTCGAGGAACTCCTTCCATGTCGCGTGCGTCCACAACGTGCCGGCCCGCACCAGGTGCCGAATGACGGCGGCGTGCCGATGTGCCCGGTAGTGGCGCAAGGTCAGACGGAATTCGTCCTTCGCCTTGTTCAGAAGTTCCAGGGCCTCAGGCCGGCTGAACGTCCTTTCGCGTAGCGCATTGGCAATGAGGGAGCCGCGGAGCGTGCCGGTGCCGTGGGAAAGGTTGTCAATGTACCGCTCCACCGGGTCCCAGGGCTTCCCGGCGTAATAGGTGAAGCGCCCCGCGTCGCTGAAAGTCCGGCGGCCGCGTCGGTCCCTCACGGCCTCACGGGCCAGCCTCCGCCCGAGTGTGCGCGAGCGGCGCAGCCCCTCTTGGAAGAAGCTTGTGTGCAACGGCAAGCCGTCCAGCAGCCGGAACGACTTGGTGAATGCCCAGCGGGTGATGGTGCGCTGCGCCTCGCGCATGAAGCCCTGATTCGAGGCGCACGATATGGACGAGAATGGAAGCCCGTTGAGTCGGCCGGTCCACAGGAACGGGTAGAGCCTCTCATAGAACAGGTGGGCCATCGCCGACGGGCCCCAGCCGTGGACGGGATCGGCAAGGATCAGGCCATTGGCCGCCCGCATCATGCGGAAGAGCGCACCGCGTCCCTTTCGGCCGAAATCATCGTCGAGCGTGCAGGCATAGCGTGGCCGGCGGATGCAATTGAAGCAACTCGTGCATGGGCCGAATCGGAAGTCATGAAGGCGAACGATCTCTGCTTGCACCCCCCGTACGCTGCGCGCGCCGTCGAGGGCGGCTTCTAAGGCTTTAGCCGTATAGCCGTGCCTGCGTGCGCTGCACAGGACGCCGACCACCAACGCTTTTTTCATGAGCGTACTCGCACGGCGCATCACCGTGCGCTCGCACGTGGATGGTGCGCTCGTTCAGGCGGAAGTTCCTTTGGCTGTGTCCGGGCGGGTTGCGGCGGGCCGCGCAGACTTGCGCGAAGCAGGGGCTTCGTCGTCGGCTTCCGCAAACTGGCCGAGGCGGCGGAACTTCTGGTACCGCGCCTCAACCAATCTCGATAGCGGCATGTTGTCGAGTTCGTTGAGGTGCCGCAGGAGACAGGCCTTGAGCGTAGTTGCCATGAGTTCGGGATTGCGGTGCGCCCCGCCGAGCGGCTCGGGGACGATTTCGTCAATGACGCCG
Source organism: uncultured Planctomycetota bacterium (assembly GCA_964409935.1). Lineage (GTDB taxonomy): Bacteria > Planctomycetota > Brocadiia > JAADGH01 > CAYPFP01 > CAYPFP01. Next base: position 7,178 of record CAYPFP010000100.1, read on the forward strand.
AACTTCTGGAGGTCTTGCGGAAGGAGCTTGAAGGCCTCGGCGGCCTTCGGCGCGGACTCCGCGTTGCGCCACAGGATGGCCGCGCACCCTTCGGGAGTGATGACGGAGTAGTAGGAGTTTTCCAGCATCAGCACGCGATCCCCGACGCCGATCCCCAGCGCGCCGCCGCTGGCCCCCTCGCCGATCACAACGCAGACAATGGGCGTCTCCAGGTGGGACATCACAAAGAGGTTCTCGGCGATGGATTCGGCAATGCCCCTTTCCTCCGCGCCGATGCCAGGATAGGCGCCCGTGGTATCCATGAAGGTGACGATGGGGAGTCGGAACTTCTCGGCCAATTTCATCTTGATGAGGGCCTTGCGGAAACCTTCGGGATGAGGCATGCCGAAATTGCACGCGATGCGGTCCTTGGTCGTGCGGCCCTTGCGGTGCCCGATGAACATGACTTTGCGTTCGTCGAGGCTGCCGATGCCGGTGATGACGGCCTTGTCGTCGGAGAAACGACGGTCACCGTGCAGCTCGACAAATTCCTTGAAGAGGATACTGACGTAGACCGAGCAGACGGGCCGGTCGGGGTGGCGCGCGAGTTGAACGCGTTGCCAGGGGGTCAGGTCGTTGCTGAGCTGCTTGAGCAGGGCATCGCGCCGCTGCTCAAGGCTCTTTATCTTGTCGGAAATGTCGGCGTTCTTTTCGGCTGCGAACTTGCGCAGTTCGTCAAGCTGCCGGTCTATGTCGGCGATAGGCTCTTCAAAAGGCAGGTAGTTATGCATAGCCGGCAAACCCTTCATGATTGAGTTGGCAGAATTATATCACGGATATCGTGGGAATCAACAAGAAATAGGAGGCGCCGGAGGGCCGAATTGCATTGACAGCGCGTTGTACAGGGCGTATCATGAATTTTCAACGGCTGGCGTCAGGGCCGGTTTTTTTTTGTGCGTGAGGACCATGGAATTCGAGCGGGTCACCATCATCGGCCCCGGTCTCATTGGCGGCTCGCTGGGGCTGGCGCTTAAGGCAGGGAAGCTCGTCAAGCATGTGGTCGGCGTGGGGAGGCGGGAGGCCTCTCTGCGGGCGGCGCAGGCTGTGGGGGCGATTGACAGTTGGACGTTGGACGTGGGCAAAGGGGTGCAGGATGCCGACTGGGTTGTGCTGGCGACACGCGTCGGTCTGGTGTGCGAGTTGGGCGCTCGCGCCATGACACACATGAAGCCGGGATCCGTCCTGTCGGACGTCGGCAGCACCAAGGCCGAGATAGTCAGCGCCCTGGAGGCGCAAGCGCGGGCGGTGGGGGCATCGGTGCGTTTCGTGGGAGCACATCCTCTGGCCGGTTCCGAACGGCGGGGGGCGGAGGCCGCCAATGCGTCGTTGTTTGCCGGCTCGGTGTGCGTGCTGACGCCTACAGCGCGGACGGATAGAACAGGTCTGGAGGCGGTATCGCGCGTTTGGGAAAAGATCGGCGCGCGGGTTGTCATGATGTCGCCCGAAGAGCACGATGCCGTGCTGGCCCAGGTGAGCCATCTGCCGCACCTGGCGGCCTCGTGTCTGCTGGCGGCGCTTGACGAGGGGGCCTTGCCCTATGCCGCGGGCGGACTGCGGAGCACCACGCGCATCGCCGCCGGCGATCCCGAACTATGGCTCGATATCTTCCGCTCCAACCGCCGCCACCTTGTGAAGATGCTCGAACGTCTCGAGAAGGTTGTGGAGGACGTGCGGGGGTACCTGAGCGTAGGCGATGATGCGGCTCTGGCGGCGATGTTGAAGAGTTCGCAAGAAAAGCGCCAATCGCTGGACAAGCCCGTTGAGGCGTCTTCGGCCCCGTCGCGATCCAGGAGAAAATAGGCAAGCATGTTCTGGAAGATAGTCGTATGCCCCCGGCGCGGGCGTCCCGATCCGCGGGGGGCGGCCATCCGCAGCGAGGCCGTGGAATTGGGGCTGCGCCGCGTGGCCGACGTACGTGTGGACGATATCTACGTGCTGTACGGCGACCTGAGTCAACAGGATGCCCGGCGGGTGGCCGCCGAAATCCTTGCGGACCCGGTCGTGCAGGAATTCACACTGAGCAATGGGCGCGGGCCGGCGCGTGGGGGCGGTTCGCTCTGCCGGCAAGGGGCGCACACCATCTGCGTCTTCCGGAAACCGGGTGTCATGGACCCCGTCGCCCTGACCACGCTGAAGGCCATGGCGGACATCGGTATCCGCACCTCGGCCGTCAAGACGGGCAAGCGATACAGGATTGCCGGCCAAGTTTCGAGGTCCGACCTGCGTCTCATTACCGATGAAGTCCTCCATAACCCCGCCATCGAGGATGCCTATATTGACGAGGCGTACACCCCCCCCGAAGAGCACGGGGTGCGGTACGAGTTCCGGCTTGTGGAAGTGCCGTTGTTGGGCGCCAGTCACCGGAAGTTGATGCGCCTGAGCCGCGAAGGCCAGCTCTCGCTCGATCGGCATGAGATGGGTGCAATCCAGGACTATTTCCGCAAGATCGGCCGGAACCCCACTGACTGTGAACTTGAGACCCTCGCCCAGACCTGGTCCGAACATTGCGTTCACAAAACCTTGAAGGGCATCGTGGACTACGTCGAGAAATCGGGCGGCAAGGTCGTGTGCAGGGAGCGCATTGACAACCTGCTCAAGAGCACCATTGCGCGGGTGACGGGCGAGCTGCGGAAGCCGTGGTGTGTGTCGGTCTTCAAGGACAACGCGGGAGTCGTGCGGTTCGACGAGGCTTGGAACGTGTGCTTTAAGGTCGAGACCCACAACCATCCCTCGGCCATCGAACCGTATGGCGGCGCTAACACCGGCATCGGCGGGGTTATCCGCGACCCGATGGGGACGGGGCTTGGAGCCAAACCTGTCCTCAATACCGACGTGTTCTGCTTCGGCCCTCCGGACCTGCCGCACGCCAGGGTCCCGCGCGGTGCGCTGCACCCCAAACGCGTGATGAAGGGAGTGGTGGCGGGTGTGCGTGACTACGGCAACCGGATGGGTATTCCCACGGCCAACGGAGCGGTCTATTTCGACGAGCGTTACGTGGGCAACCCCTTGGTCTTCTGCGGCAACGTGGGCTTGCTTCCGCGAGAGAAGTCTTTCAAGGAGGCGCGCAAGGGCGACTTGATCGTCGTGGTGGGTGGGCGCACCGGTCGCGACGGCATCCACGGTGCGACGTTCTCGTCGGTGGAGTTGCATGAAAAGTCCGAAGTGGTTTCCAGCGGGGCCGTTCAGATCGGCAATGCCATTACGGAGAAAAAACTCGTTGATACGCTTATCGAGGCGCGCGACCGCGGTCTGTATACGTGCATCACCGACTGTGGGGCTGGGGGGCTGTCGTCGGCCGTGGGCGAGATGGGACAAGACTTGGGCGCTGAGGTCGAACTGTCGAAGGTTCCGCTGAAGTACGAAGGCTTGTCGTATACCGAGATTTGGATTTCCGAGGCGCAGGAGCGGATGGTCCTGGCGGTGCGGCCCGGGAAGGCGAAAGAACTGCTTGCGCTGTTCGCCGCCGAGGACGTGGAGGCCACAACGATCGGCCGATTTACGGGTGACCGCCGGTTGCGGTTGCGCTATCAGGACCGTGTCGTGTGCGATATGGAGATGGAGTTCCTGCACAACGGGCTGCCTCGGCTCGAACGAAAGGCGGTTTGGCATCGGCCTCGGCTTGCCGAACCGCGCTTGCCCGAAAAGAAGTACTATGGAAAGGACCTTCGCGAGATCCTGGCCTCGTGGAACGTGTGCAGCAAGGAGTGGGTAATCCGCCAGTACGATCATGAAGTGCAAGGCGGCAGCGCCCTGAAGCCTCTGGTCGGCGTGGCCAATGACGGTCCCGGCGATGCGTGTATCATTCGACCCGTGCTGGGGTCCATGCGCGGCCTTATTGTCTCATGCGGCACGAACCCCAGGTACGGCGATATTGACCCCTATGCCATGGCGGCGTCCGCCATTGACGAAGCGTTGCGCCAGATTGTGGCCGTCGGCGGGGACTTGAGTCAGGTCGCGATCCTCGACAACTTCTGTTGGGGGAACACGGGCAAGCCCGATCGCCTGGGCGGGCTGGTGCGCGCGGCGAAGGCCTGCTACGACGTTGCCAGGGCTTACGGCGTGCCTTTCATTTCGGGCAAGGACAGCCTCAACAACGAATTTCGCGTCGGCAGGCGAAGCATCGCCATCCCGCCCACCTTGCTGATCTCGGCCTTGGCGGTCATGCCGGACGTGCGCAAGGCCGTCTCCATGGACGCCAAGGCGGCCGGCGACGTTGTCTATATGGTGGGCCTCACGCGCAATGAGTTGGGCGGCTCCCACTACTATGCTGTGCATGGGCGCGTGGGCGCCAACGTCCCGCAGGTGGACGCCGCGCTGGGACGCAGGACGTTCGAGGCGCTTTCGAAGGCCACGGCGGCCGGGCTGGTACGCGCTGCGCATGACTGTTCGGAAGGCGGGCTGGCTGTCGCCGCGGCCGAGATGGCTTTCGCGGGCGGCCTGGGGCTGGAGATCAACTTGGGCGTAGTTCCCGTTGCGGACGACGTGTCGCGGCTTGACCAAGTGTTGTTCTCCGAATCCAACTCGCGCTTTGTTGTCGAGGTCGCGCCGACACACCGCGAAGCGTTTGAGCGAACGCTCAAAGGCGTGCCGTTTGCGGCTGTCGGTAGCGTGCTTGAGGCTCAACGCCTCCGCATGACGGTCACGGCGCGCTTGCATGGGCGGCTGACCCTCGTTGACGAGGACCTGAAGGTTCTCAAGGAATGCTGGCAGGCGCCGCTGCGGTGGTAGGCTGGCCCCGTTCCTGGCCCCGCCAGGGACGGGGCTGCGGGTTTGGTCTGAGAGAGTGGAAGTTCCATGGGCAGAGAAGTTCGGGTGCTGGTGCTTCGCGCCGCAGGGACAAACTGCGACGAAGAAACCCTTTTCGCCTTCGAGAAGGCGGGCGCCGTTGGGGAGCGTCTGCACGTCAATCGCATCCTGGAACGGCCCGCGCTGCTGGACCGATTCCACGTCCTGGCGATCCCGGGCGGGTTCACGTACGGCGACGACATCGCTTCGGGCAAAGTGCTGGCCAATCAGTTGCGCTTCAACCTTGGCGAGGCGGCGGCGAAGTTCATGGCGGACGGTAAACTCATGCTTGGAATCTGCAATGGCTTCCAGGTGCTGGTGAAGGCCGGCCTGCTGCCGAGACTTGATGGCGGACGCATCGAGGTCACGCTGACCAACAACGACTCGAACCGCTATGAAGACCGGTGGGTGTACCTGAAGGCGCGCCCCGGCCCGTGCGTATTTGTGCGGCGCGGCGAGGATTGCTACATTCCGGCTGCCCATGGCGAAGGCAAGTTCATGGTCAGAGACGAGGCCGTCCTGCGCGCCTTGAGGAAGAACGGACAGATCGTCTTCCAGTACACTGATCCTCAGGGGCGCCTGAACGCGGGCTTCCCTTGGAACCCCAATGGTTCCCTTGACGATATCGCCGGCATTTGCGACCCCACCGGCCGCATCTTCGGACTGATGCCGCATCCGGAACGTTGCGTCGAGCCTACCCACCATCCCCGCTGGACCCGCGAGGGCTTGCGGTCGAGAGGCGAGGGTCTTAGAATATTTGAGAATGCCGTAAAGTATGCGCGTTCGCGTCTGTAACCCGCTTTAGGGAGATACCGCATGGCGGCCCAGCCCACTGTTGTCCCCAAACTGGACTTGGCTGGAGTGGATGGGATATTGGCCGTGTTTAGGAAACCGGGACCGGCAGACATCCTGCCGATTCTCCTGGCCGTTCAGGACTCCTACGGGTATCTGCCGCCCGTCGTTCTGGATGCCGTGTCTCAGCGTACTGGGCTGGCCTTGGCGCACCTGTACAGCGTGGCATCCTTCTACGCCCAGTTCTCTTTCGTGCCCCGCGGGCGGCACGTCATTCGGTTGTGCCGGGGAACGGCGTGTGAGATGCGCCGTGGTCGCAAAGTTCGCGCCGCGGTGGAACAGCACCTGGCCATCAAAGACGGCGAAACAACGCCGGATATGAAGTTCACGCTTGAAACGATTGCCTGTCTTGGCGCCTGCGCATGGTGAAGGAAAGGTTGTCGTGAAAGACGAGGGCGTGCGTCAGGCGTTGCATCGCAACCGGCAGATTGTGTTCCAGTATACCGACCCGAAGGGGCGGCTTGGTTCGGGTTTTCCCTGGAACCCAAACTGTTCCATTGACGACATCGCGGGCATCGGCGATCCGACGGGGGAATTGCTGGTCTTATGCCGCATCCGGAGTGTCACGTGGAGCCCACGCAGCACCCGCTGTGGGCGCGAGAGTGGTTGAAAAAACAGGACAATGGACTTATAATTTGTTTACGGTCGTATCTTACGGGAGAAAGAATCTTTGAGCGGTAATTGCCCATGTCGTGACAGAAATCCGCCTGTCGAGCGTCCAGTTGGGGCCTTGCGGCGGGCTGGTGTTTCCGAGGAAAAGACATAAGGAGCAAAGAGATGGATGAGAGGCTGACAGAGATTCTGGCATCTCATAAGGGCGAGAAGGGCGAGCTGATTCCAATCTTACAGAAGATTCAGGCGAAGTTTGGCTACCTTCCCGAAGAGGCGATGGTTAGGGTTGCAGAGTTCTGCGGGATAAACGAAACAAAGGTTTTTGCCGTGGCGTCTTTTTACGCCCAGTTTCGTTTCAGGCCAGTGGGCAAGAACTGCGTGATGGTGTGCCGGGGAACCGCTTGCCATGTGCGAGGCGCGTCGCAACTCCTTGAAGATGTGAAGAGGCGGCTTGGTATTGATGAAGGGCAGACAACCCCGGATATGGAATACTCCCTTGAGACAGTTGCGTGTATTGGCTGTTGCGCACTGGCCCCGTGCCTGGTTACTGACGGCAAAGTAGAAGGAAAGGTAACCCCCAAGAAAGTGAAGGAACTTTTTTCCAAGAGGGGAAAAGAATGACCTTTAAAGAACTGCAACAACAAGCGACCGATGAGTGGAAGTCGCTTATTCAAGGTGAAAATCCAGCAATCTTTGTAGGTTGTGCAACTTGTGGGCGATCTGCCGGCGCCCACGAGGTGTTGGAGACACTTCACAAGGAGTTGCAGAGCCAGAGGATCGCCGCAAGTGTCAGGGAAACGGGCTGTCTGGGTCTTTGTTATGCCGAACCACTGATCAGCGTGCATAAGCCCGGAGAACCCACCATTTTCTACCACAATATAACTCCGGACAAGGCGAAGGAGATAGTTAAGAGTTATATTGTCAATGACGATCCGTTGGTGAATCAGGCGTTGGCTACTATGGGCGACGAGAGGATTGAAGGAATTCCACATCTGTATGATTTGCCGATGGTGAAATCGCAGGTACGCCGGGTTCTCGATAATTGCGGCATTATTGATCCGACAAACATTAAGCATTATATTGCCCGCGGCGGATATGCGGCTCTCCACAGAGCGCTCTTCGATTTGGGCCCGGAGGATGTCATCAATGAAGTGCAGCGTTCCGGGCTGCGAGGACTTGGCGGCGCCGGTTTTCCCGTCGGGCGCAAGTGGGAGTCGTGTCGGCGTGCGCCCGGAAAAGACAAGTACGTCATTTGCAATGCCGACGAGGGCGACCCCGGCGCATTCCAGGACCGTTCGCTTTTGGAAGGCGATCCCCAATCAGTGATCGAGGGTATGATCATAGCCGGTTATGCCGTTGGGGCGACACAGAGTTACATCTATGTCCGCGCTGAGTATCCCCTGGCAGTGAAACGGTTGGAGGTGGCTATTGAGCAGGCAAAGGAAATGGGATTTCTCGGGAAAAATATTCTGGGCAGCGGATTTGATTTTACCATAAAGATATTCCAGGGCGCGGGGGCTTTTGTCTGCGGCGAATCCACGGCTTTGGTTCGTTCCATCGAAGGAAAACGTGGAATGCCAAAACCGCTTCCCCGTCCGCGGACGACCGAAGTCGGACTATGGGATATGCCTACCTTGCTGAATAATGTGAAAACGTATGCGAGTATTCGGTGGATTATCACCAGGGGCCCTGATTGGTTCGCAAGCGTAGGCTCCGAGCGCTGCAAGGGAACCGCGATCTTTTCCCTTGCTGGAAAGGTGGTGAACTGCGGGTTGATAGAGGTGCCCATGGGCATTACCCTGCGTCAGATCATTTTTGAGGTCGGCGGCGGGATTCCTGGAGGGAAACGCTTCAAAGCCGTGCAGACCGGCGGTCCATCAGGCGGATGCCTTCCATCGGAATTACTGGATACCCCTGTTGATTTCGACTCACTTACGGCCGCCGGCTCTATCATGGGATCCGGCGGGATGATCGTGATAGACCAAGACACGTGTATGGTTGATCTGGCCCGATACTTTTTGGATTTTACGCAAAAGGAAGCCTGCCGACAGTGTTCTCTGTGCCGCCTGGGAACTTTGGAAATGCTGGAGATTTTGAAAGGCATTAGCGCGGGGAAAGGCAAGCCAGAAGATATTGATTTGCTGCTCGAACTTGGCGATGCAATTCAAGAGGCATCAGTGTGTGGATTGGGGCAGAGCGCTCCAAATCCAGTCCTCAGCACCATACGCTATTTCCGCGACGAATATGAGGCCCACATTCTTCAAAAGAAATGTCCCGCCCGCGTTTGCAAGGAACTTATCTCGTATCAAATCGTCCCAGACAAGTGCAAGGGCTGCATGCTCTGTGCGAAAGAGTGTCCTGTCGAAGCGATTACCGGCGACAAGAAGCAAGTTCACGTGATTGACCAGACGAAATGCATCAGGTGCGGGGCTTGCCTTAGTGCGTGTCCAAAGCGCTTCGCCGCTGTGGAATGCCTTCCGGGCCGGCCATCTAACGGAGAATAATTGATGGAAAAAGTTACCGTTACAATCAACGGGATGGAGTTCAGGGCTAGTAAAGGAGATACGATACTTCATACGGCCCTTGCCCATGGCATTTACATTCCCCATCTCTGTTATCATCCCGACCTCGAGCCTTTTGGCGGATGCCGGCTATGCATTGTGGACATTAAGGGAAAAGGGATTATCATTTCCTGCAAGGCTTTGGTTGAAGAAGGAATGGCCGTACTGACGGAAACGCCTGAGATCAATCGGATCCGCCGTGTAGCCGCGGAACTTCTCATTGCGAATCATCAGGGAGACTGCCTCTCCTGTTCCAAGAACACACAGTGCAAACTGCAGGATGTTGCCAACTACATAGGTATTACCGAGGACCGCGTGCGGCGTTTAAAACGCTTCGCCAAGCCGCTTCCTATTGATCAGTCAAACCCCTTCTTCGACCGTGACCCCAATAAGTGCATCCTCTGTGGCATCTGCGTGCGCACCTGTGAGCAAGCGCAAGAGGTGGGCGCTATTGATTTCGTATTTCGCGGAATGGCAACGAAAGTCAGCACTCTTCTTGACAAGCCAATCCGCGAGTCCAGATGCGAGTCTTGCGGACAGTGTGTTGTGAATTGCCCCGTGGGTTCGTTGGTTCCGAAAAAGATGCAGAAGCCGTCTCATGAGGTGAAGAGTGTTTGTCCTTACTGCGGTTGCGGATGCGGCATCTACCTGGGTGTTCGGGGGCAGAGGATCGTCGGCATACGAAGCGATCCCGATAGCCCGGTCAATGAGGGCAATCTCTGTGTCAAAGGCAGATACGGCTATGACTTCATCAATCATTCGGACCGTCTGACCACACCGCTTATCAAGCGAAACGGCGAGTTTGTCAAGGCAACATGGGACGAAGCACTAGGGCTTGTTTCGAGCAAGCTGCAACAGTACCGTGGCGACCAATTCGCGTTCATCGCCTCGGCAAAGTGCACGAACGAGGAAAATTATCTTTTCCAGAAATTCACCCGCTCGGTGATGGGTACGAACAATATAGACCATTGCGCTCGCCTCTGCCATGCGCCTTCGCTGCTGGGCTTGCTTGGCGTTATCGGGAGCGGCGCGATGACAAACCCCATCGCTGAAATCGAGCAGGCGAAATGTATTCTTGCTATCGGAACCAACACTACCGAAACCCATCCGGTGGTCGGCCTTCGCGTGAAGAAGGCCGTGAAGAAGGGAGCGGCGCTCATTGTCGCTAACCCGAAGAGAATCGAGTTGTGCCGTTTTGCCGACGTATTTTTGCAGATTCGTCCCGGCACAGATGTGGCCCTAATTATGGGCATGTGCCGAGTGATCGTAGATGAAAACCTGTTGGATGCGGGCTTCATTGGAGAACGTTGCGAGGGATTCCAGGAATTCAAGAAATCGCTGGAGCTTTTTGATCTGGACTTCGTCCAAAAAGTCACCGGTGTTCCCAAAGAGCAAGTGATTGAGGCGGCAAGAATTTACGCTGGAAGCAAACCCGCAACGGTGCTCTGGTCTATGGGCATTACACAGCATAGTCATGGCACCGAAAATGTCCTGGCCCTGATCAATATGGTGATGCTTACGGGAAATATCGGAAAACCCGCAAGCGGAGTTAACCCGCTGCGGGGTCAGAATAATGTGCAAGGCGCCTGTGATATGGGCTGCCTTCCGAACGTTTTGTCCGGTTACCAATCACTGGGGGATTCCAAGGTAGTAGAGAAATTTGAAGCCGCGTGGGAGACGAAGCTCAACACCCAGTCGGGTCTTACAGTCATGGAGATGTGGGAGGGCATCTCCAAAGGCGATGTGAAGGCCCTTTATATAGTTGGCGCCGATCCGCTGCTTACCGTTGCCGGATCGGAAAAGGTCCAGGACGCCATCAAGAAGGCAGACTTTGTCGTTTGCCAGGATCTGTTCCTTACTGAAACGAATAGATTCGCGCATGTACTCCTGCCGGCTGCAAGTTTTGCCGAGAAAGATGGCGTTTTTGTCAACACCGAGCGCCGCGTTCAGCGGGTCCGCAAGGCGATAGATCCCGTTGGTGATTCCCGCCCAGATTGGCAGATAATATGCGAATTGGCCAAGAGAATGGGTGCGAAGGGCTTTGACTATAAGCATCCTCAGGAAATCATGAAAGAGATTGCCTCGGTGACCCCCATCTATGCGGGAATATCCTATGACCGCCTGAAAGATGGCGGCCTACAATGGCCTTGTCCGGATTCCGGTCACCCGGGCACGCCCATCCTTCACGTTGGGCGATTTCGCAGTCCCCAAGGTAAAGGGCGGTTCTCCCCATTGGAGTACAGGCCTTCAAGGGAATCGGCGGACGGAGAGTATCCTTTCCTCCTGACCACTGATCGCTCGCTGTTCCATTTTCACACGGTTCTTTCACAGAAGGTAGAGGGGCTTAACCGTTTACTGAACCAATGCTTCCTTGAGATTAGCCCGGAAGATGCAGCCAAGTTGGGAATCGCTGACAAGGAACTCGTGCAGGTGATTTCGCGGCGTGGGCAAGTCAAAGTTACGGCTAAGGTGTCGCCTGCCTGTCCGCAAGGCGTTGTCGCCATGAACTTCCACTTTTCCGAGATACCCACCAATTTGATTACCAGCCACGCCCTCGACCCGATTGCCAAGACTCCGGAAACGAAGGTATGTGCAGTACAGGTAAGAAAATTGGAGTAGGGTCTGTGAATAGTAGGGGCGACCTGTAGCCCAATTTGTTCTGCACGGTCTTCGGGCCTCCTTTTTCCTGCGAAAGTTCTCTTACGCGGATACGCGAACTCAAGGTTTGCGCGGTAAGTGTCCGCGTCGCGAAATAAAGTGGCGTCTATGGAGCGCCCCGAGTCCATGAGAGTAAAGAAATTCGAGGTGACGCGCCTCCGCGGGAGGGAGCAGACGCAGGTCTCTGAAGAACTGGTTGTGGAGGAGACTTTCTCCCTGTCCGCGAATGGGGAACGAATCCTGAGTTTTCAATGCATTCCGGAGATGCTCGAAGAACTTGCGGTTGGGTTTGTGATAACGGAGGGTCTGATTTCTTCGCCACAAGAGATGCTGTCTGTCCAGCGGCGTGTGGATGCGAAGGAAATTGACCTAAAACTCAAGGTCAAAGAGAAGCGACTGGCGGAATTCCGGGAGGCACTGGTATCTGGGTCGTCATGCGGGCGTGGGTTGTCGAGCGGGACGATGTTTGATCCGTTGGACTGCCGGCGGAAGATCAATATGCAGTTCCGTGTGAAGGCTGAGACGCTGACGGAGGCCATGCGGAGGTTCCGGGCCAGAAGCTCACATCCGGGGCGGGCGCGGAGCATCCATGCGGCGGCCATCGCGTGCGGTTCTGAGATACTCGTGTTTGCAGAGGACGTGGGCCGTCACAATGCCGTGGACAAGGTGGTTGGAGCCTGCGCGCTTCGGGGCATTCGGCTTGAAGATAAACTGCTGTTGACGACTGGGCGGATCACGCTGGAAGTATGCGCCAAGGCGCTGCGGGCCGGCCTGCCGGTGGCGGCGTCGGCGCGTGGGCCTTCGGCGGCCGCCGTTGAACTGGCG
>CAYPFP010000101.1:0-19288 GCA_964409935.1 uncultured Planctomycetota bacterium
CGAGATGAGGTGGGGGGGTGGTCTTCGGCGCTTTTCGCCCCCCCCGCTTTCTTATCGCCCCGCCGGAATGCTGAAGAAGAAGGCCGACCCCTTTCCCGGCGCAGATTCCACCCACATCTTTCCCCCGTGGCGCTCGACGATCTTCTTGCACACGGCCAGCCCGATCCCGGTGCCGGGGTTCTCCGGCGAAGTGTCGAGGCGCTGGAACACGTCGAAAATGCGGTCGAGATACTGCGGCTCGATGCCCATTCCGTTGTCCCGCACCGCGAACACGCAGTTTCCATTCCGCGCCTCTGCCGAGACATGGATACGCGGCGGCTCTTTCCCCCTGAACTTGATCGCATTGCCGATCAGGTTCTGAAACACCTGGACAAGCTGCGTCCCATCGGCCGACACGACCGGCAGCGGCTCGCATGTAACCGTCGCATTGCCCGTCTCGATGGCCACCTTGAGGTTGGCGAGCGCACGGTCCACGGCGACCTTGGCGTTGACGGGCTTGGCGGGGCCTCCCTCCGTGTCTATGCGGGAATAGGTCAGCAGGTCGCCGATCATCTTTTTCAAACGCTTTGACCCCTCGGCGGCGCTCTCGATGTGCTTTCGAGCCTCGGCATCGAGTTGTTCCGCGCATTCGAGTTCCAGAGACCCCAAGTGGCTCAGGATCGTTCCCAGGGGTTCCTGCAGGTCGTGCGAAACGGCGTACGCATACTGCTGGAGCTGCCGGTTGTACTGGGCGATCTCGTCAATGGCGGCCTTGAGCCTTGCTTCGGATTTCTTGTGCTCGGTCGTTATCCGGAAATACACGGTCAGCCCGTTCTCGTGCGGGAAGACCCGCACGTCATACCACTCTGCGTTGAGGCCGGCGGCGAAGTACGTCTCAAAGGACAGCGCTCTTCTCTCCCGCATCGCCCACACATACTTCTCTTCGAAGACGGACCCTTGGATCTCCGGGAAGACCTCGAACAGTTTCCGCCCCACGACCGCCTGGCTTGGCCGCCCCGTCAACCGTTCGGCGGCCTTGTTGAAGTACGTCACGGCCATATCGTTGTCGAGCGCGAAGAAGCCGTCGCTGATGCTGTCCAAGATACCGACGACCTCCTCCCTTGACTGGCGGAGCCTCTCCTCGGCGTTGCGGATGCGCAGCATTGCGTGCACGCGGGCCAGCAGTTCCCTGTTGGTCACCGACCGCGTGATGTACCCGTCCGCCCCGGCTTCCAGGCCCTCGGCCTGGATTTCCGACTCCGTCTTCCAACCGGAAAACAGCACCACGAAGACATCGGATAGTCCGGGCGTGGTCTTGATCCGTCTGCACAGGTCAATCCCGTTTATGTCCGGGAGCACCACATCCAGCAAGATCAAGGCGGGTTTCGCGCCGTCCAGCGCCCCTATCGCCTCCTGGCCGGTAGTGGCCGTGTCCACCTCGTAGCCCGCCGCCTTCAGCACATGGACTGTGAGTTCCAGATTGGCGGGATCGTCGTCAACAACCAGTATCCGTTCCTTCTTGCTCATCGTGTTCTCAACGAAAGTTCGGGCCTTTCCGTCTTGGACAGACCAATCAACCTCCTACCAATATTCTATCCCGCACTTGCCGCCGGCGTCAACTCGACAGGGGGGATGTTTCCTGCGCGCCGCCCGGGAAGTGAGGCCTCGGATTGGAGAATCTGCTTTGGCGCTTGTTCTTCTCGGCCTGCCGGCCGTCCTTGGCGGATGTGTTGTTCCGCCTCGTTCCACGCTCCGTCCCTGCCTTTTGCCGTCCGCCGCCTGCGTTCTCTGCTGTGCAAACGGCACGCGGCGAGTTTCAAGTTCCACGTTACAACTCGTCACGCCCTCACCGCATGGCCCTGTCTCCTGCTGTGCCTCACCGGTTGTGGATTGGGGAGGACATCTTGACGTCCTGACGTTTTAATGCTATAGTTCCAGAGATAAGGAGGTGTGCGATGCCTGCAACGATCAAGAGAGCGACGGTATACCTGGAGCCAAAGCTACATAGGGCACTGCGGATCAAGGCCATCGAGACGTCACAGTCCATGTCGAAACTGGTGAATGAGGCGGTGGCGGCGGCGCTGGCCGAGGATGCCGAAGACCTTGCCGCTTTTGAGGAGCGCGCCCGCGAACCGCTCATCACCTTTGAGGAAGCCCTCAAGGACCTGAAGCGACATGGCAAGATATAAGGTCCTGTTCAGGGAATCGGCCCTGAAAAAAGACTTGCGCGGGATTCCTAAAGCCGACGTTAAGCGGCTCATCGAGTCCATCCAATCGCTCGCAGAGGAACCGCGCCCCCCTGGCGTTCAGAAACTCTCCGCAAAGGAGCGATACCGCATTCGCCAAGGCCGCTACCGGATCGTCTACTCGATTCAGGACGCCGAGCAAAGCGTGTGGATCGTCAAAGTGGGCCATCGCAGAAATGCGTACCGCGAATGAGAAAAGCATTGGGGGCGGTACAAGTCCGCCGCTCCCGTCTTCCGTCTGATGTGCTGTTGCCCGCCTAACTGCCTGCCATCGTGTGCTTCAGGATGAACTCCACGATGGGCGTCGGGGCGTCCAGCCCGTGCGGATGATGGCCGCCGCCCTTCTTGACGATGACCTCGATGTGGCCGCCAAGCTCCTCGTAACGCTTCTTGAGAATAACCGTATTTTCCTCAAACGGCACCGCGACGTCGGCGCCCCCGACGTCGGGGGCGTCGCCGCACACGTGGATCAACGGAATCCCGGCGTCGGCCAGCGGCTTCAGATTGTCAATGGGGTTCTTGTCGTAGGCCAGCGCCTCCGCCTCCGACTTGAATCCATAATCCTTGATAAGCTTCGCCCAGTCGGCGGGGCTGCCCTGGCGTCTGCCCTTGCCTGCGGGCCAGGACTTGAAGTCGCACACGGGAGCATCGCCGTAGATGCACGCCACCTTGTCCGTGTTGGCGGCGGCCCAGTTGTAGCAGTACAGCCCGCCGCGGCTCAGCCCCTCCAGCACGACCTTCCTCGCAAGACCGTACTCCTCGACCAGGTGTCTGTAGAAGTCGTCGAACTGCGCCATGGCCGACGGGCAGCCGAACGTGTTCCCCACGTTCATGTATGCCAGGCGCCACCCCCGGGCCAGCAGCGCGAGGTCGGTCTCGGGCCGATGGTCGAAAAACTCCGCGCGCCATATCCACGGCTTGCCCGCCGCAATGCGCTTCGGCATCACGACGATGACGGGCGCGCGGCCTACGACGTAGTCGTACCGGTCGTAACCGTGGTATGCCGCCTTCTTGCCCGGAAACCGCTTCTCGTCGTCCATCTTCTCACCCGGAAATCCCGGTCCTCGTCGCGCCCAACGCTGGACTCTTTCTTCCGACAGACAGATAGGATACCATAACCCCCAGTCCGAAAACCTCGGCCAATCAGGAGATCCCAATGCCGAACAAGTCTGCCATGACCGGCCAGCGCCTTTGGGAAAAGGCCAAGCGTCTGATCCCCGGCGGCTCGCAGCTCTTGAGCAAGCGCGCAGAGATGTTCCTGCCGGACCAGTGGCCCGCCTACTATTCCAGGGCCAAAGGCTGTCACATCTGGGACATGGACGGACGCCGTCTTGTGGACATGTCCATCAGCGGCGTGGGCACCTGTCCCCTCGGTTACGCCGACCCCGTCGTGGATGCCGCCGTGCGCCGCCGCATTGCTCTAGGCAGCATGTGCACCCTGAACTGCCCTGAGGAGGTGGCCCTCGCCGAGCTTCTATGCAAGCTCCACCCCTGGGCCGGCATGGCGCGTTTTGCGCGCGCCGCGGGCGAAGCCCTTGCTATCGCGGTGCGCATCGCCCGCGCCCACACCGGGCGCGAGGTCGTCGCCTTCTGCGGCTATCACGGCTGGCACGACTGGTATCTGGCCGCCAACCTCGCCGACGACCAGGCCCTGGACGGTCATCTGCTCCCGGGCCTCGAACCCGCCGGCGTCCCGCGCGGCCTCAAAGGGTCTGCGCTCCCCTTCAAGTTCAACGACCTCCCCGCGCTCGAAAAAATTCTCGCCGACAACAAAGGCAAAGTCGCCGCCATCATGATGGAACCCACCCGCTCGGCCCCGCCCGCGCCGGGGTTTCTCGAACGCGTGCGCTCGCTGGCCGACGAGCACGGCGCGGCGCTCATCTTCGACGAGGTGACCATCGGCTTCCGGCTCTGTGTCGGCGGCGCGCACATGGTCTACGGGATCGCGCCCGACATGGCCGTCTTCGGCAAGGCCGTCTCCAACGGCTACCCCATGGCCGCCGTCATCGGCCGCAGCGAGGTCATGCAATCCGCGCAGCGTTCCTTCATCAGCAGCACCTACTGGACCGAGGGCGTCGGTCCTGCCGCCGCGCTCGCCACGCTTCGCGAACTCCGGCGCAGGAACGTCCCCGCCCATCTCAAAAAGATCGGGACGCTGCTTCAATCCGGCCTCGGGGAATGTGCGAAGCGGCACGGTCTCAAGCTCGCCGTCGCGGGCCATCCGCCGGAACCCCTTCTCGCGTTTGACTACGGCGACCGGTCGCAGGCCCTTTACACCCTCTACGTCCAGGAGATGCTCGCCCGGGGGTTTCTCGCCTCGCGCGTCATCTACCTCACCTACGCCCACAAGGAAGGGCACATCGCCGCCTTTTTGCGCGCCGCGGACAAAGTCTTTCCCGTCCTTGTCGAGGCGGCGGAGAAGAACGACGTCGAGAAACGCCTTCGCGGGCCTGTCGCACATACGGGATTCCGGCGGCTGACGTGACGCGCGGCCGGTTCATTCGCCGCAGACGACAAGCGCCGTGCTTCGGGCATGAACCGTCACGTGCAGGCTTCCGCCGTCGGCCCGAACCCGCTCCGCCGCCGCCCGCGCGCGGTACGCCGTCGCTTCGCCGGCGGGCCACGGCAAGGCGGCTCTCACCGCCTGCGGTCCTGGGTTGAACAGCACGGCTGTTTTCTTGCCGCCGAGTCTCGCGGTGAAGCCCCATATTCCGCCCCTCTCGATGCGCGCATATTCCTGCACGGCCGGCGCGTCTTGCGGCGCGATGAACGCCGCGTAGCGCACCGGCGACCCGGGTCGCGCGGTGTGCCTTTGGCCGGCGGTCTTCAGCACGACGGCGGAGTGCGGCGTGGCGGTCTGGGCGTAGCCGGGGCGCGCAGGCCCGAACTCAACGCTCGCGAAATTGTGCTCCAAAAGCTGCATCGCGATGGCCCCGCAGCGGAAGATCCCGGCGCCGGTATCGCGCGACAGAGGCTGGGCCGGGCCGAAGCGCAGTTCGCCGCCCAGGTGGAACACCTCCTGTTCCTGTGTCGCCTCGAGTTCCGCCAATCCCACCAGGCCGTGTCGGGTCAGGAGCCATGTCTGCGTGGCCTCCCATGCCGTCCTGGGAATCTCCGGGTTCCGAATGCTGTTGATGTACGGTTTGCGGGGCGAGTACCTGGCTCCGAGCGCGGCGCACTCCGGCCCGATGACGGCGTCCGAGATGTCGTCCGGCCCCGATACGTACAGGTGCGTCTGATGCCGTTGCCCCTTGTCGCCCACGGCCACCTCGATGTTGGCGGCGAGAAAGGCGCCGTTGAGGGCCTGAACCTGCCCCGGCTCGGAGATCATGGCGCCGACGAACGTGTCGCGCGCGCCGCCTCCCGCGGTCGCCGCGAAGTACCAGCGCCCGAAACGCCCGCGCGGGCCGCCGATATTCCGATCGAGCATGACGTAATTGTCGGGCAGCGGCGTCGGCTTCACGTCATGCCGGTAGAACATGCCGGCGTAAACGTCCGTGTACGCCCGGCGTTTGCCGATGCCCAGGCGTTCGTTCAGGCGATCGGCCAGCCACTTGTTCCGCCCGTCGCCCGTGATGCCCGCGATGATCTCCGGACAGGCCGCCTTGCCGTCCGCCCAGCAGTGTTTCCACCAGCAGTCGGTGTAGTACTCCGGCCGTCCTTCGTTCGAATAGGCGAGCGGATAGTAGTTGACCGTCCTGGCCAGGAGTGAGCGGGCGCGTTCATCCTTTGTGAACTGGAAGTAGCGCGCGATCCAGAGGACGTTGAGGTCGTGGTAGCACGGGATCTCCGTCTCAGGGCCGATGTAGTTGAAGCCGCCGTCGGGCAGCAGGTGGGCCTCAAGGCCGTCCAGTGTCTCGCGGGCGCTGTCGAGGTACTTCGAATCGCCCCAGAACTCGTGCGCCAGCGCCATCTCCATCAGGTGAAACACGTCCTGGTTGGGGTAGGCGCCGGCGGAGCTTCCCCACGCCTCGTTCTTCGTGAACCCCATCGCCTTGTAGCGTCCCCATCGCGTGTACTGAAATTCGACCAGTTCCTTGAACGCCCCCTCCCAGCGCTTCCATGCCGCCTGGCCCTGCGCGGTGCGCCGAAGCCAGTACGCGGCGTCCATGAGCGGGCCGAGCGCGAAGCGGTCGCTGTTGGGATCGCCGGATTCCCACTTCCGCGAATAGAACCAGCTTCCGTCTTTCTGATGGGCAAGGCAGAAGTCTATCAGCGCCGAGGCATGGGCGATGAGCGTCTCGTCTCCTTTGCGCGGCGAGTCCTCCCAACCGGCGCCCCACGCCGCAACGAAGGCGTCGTTCGCCAGCCCTGAAAACTGCCACGACGAGGTCAACTTCTCCGGCAACGCGGGTTCCGGCTTCAGGTCTTTCAAGCTTTCGAGGGCGTTGAGAAGATACGGGTTGCCGCGGGCCTTGAGTTGTTCCATTTCCTGGCGACGCTCCTTCAAAACCAGTTCGCCGATCTGTTTTTCCGGCAGGTCTTTTGTGGAGTGCAGCGCGAAATCGTCGAAAAGGATGCTGATCCCTTTGGGCGGCGGGCCTTGTCCGTAGCCGTGCGCCCGGAAACCGAACGCCCGGATCTTGTGCCATCCTTCGGGGCTGTGGGCCTTGCGGCAGGCGGTCAGACGTATCCGGTGCTCTTTCCACCCACGCCAGTCCAGCCGCCAGTCGGTGATGTAGTAGCCGCCGTCGCTGACGAACACGATGGGAATATTGAAGTCCGCCGGCGATTCTACGTGCGCCCAGAACCGCAACTCGTCAAAGGCGGTCCAGTCGGACAGATAGTGAGGGGAGTTGATGCTCGGCGCGGCCTCCACGTCCCACTTCAAGGCCCACTGACCCGCGTGCGCGCCTTCGGACACAAAGCGCGCCTGGGGCCATGCGCCGCTGCGGCCCTCGCAGTCATCGAGCATGATCAACGTCTCGCCGTGGAGCGCGCGCCACGATAGCAGGACGATGAGCGCCAGAGCCACCCGAACCCGTCTGCCGGTCTCCATTGTCTTCCGCACTCCGTCACTCCGCCTTCACCACCGTGCACGAATACACCGCCACCGCCGCCTGATCGCTGCCGAAACCGATGGCGCCCAGGGGGAGGTCCGGCACTTTGGTACGGAACTGCTCCTGACCGTCAATGGAACCGATGACCAGGTTCCCGCGCTTTTCGAACGACAGCGCGTGCACCTGCCCGTCGGCGAACCACTCCGGCGAAGCCTCCCTCGACACGAGCGCCTTCTTCTCCTGCCCCGGCGAGAGCAACGCGAGTTCCACGAGGTTGTTTGCGCCTTTCAGATACAGCGGCGCGATGGCGAACGACATCCGCAGGCAATTGTCGTGGCCCGTGAAATTCCCGAACAGGCGCACCGTTCCGGGCATATTGCCGAACCGTCCCGTAAAACGGAAACGGATGTCTATCCGATAATCCTTGTACGGCCCGGGCAACAGCGCCGTGGGTGACGGGTCGCTCTCGACCTTCGAGCACAGCGCCCGGACGCGCAGTTGGTCGAACTCCGCCAGCGGCGTGCGGGTGAAGTAGATGCGCCCGCCCTTCGGGTGAGGCAGTGTCTCGTACAGCACGGCGCCGATCGTCTGCGGGTCGAGCAGCGCCACCGCCGTGTACGCGCGGTCGCCGCCGATGGCCCGATGCCCGCGGAGTATCTCGATGCTGTTCTCGATGTCCCAGGTCTTGCCGCCGTCGCGCGAGAGCGCCATGCGTTCGCTCCGCCGGTTGACGAAGGAAAAGGCGCAGGCGATCTCGCCCGTCGGCAGCCGCACGGCGTCGCACGGCGACCGCACGGCCGGGATATCCGTCGGGACGGCCTCGGACCATGTCTTGCCCCCGTCCTCCGAAAATGAGGTGTGGTGGTACGGCGGCACGGTGGCATCGCCTTCGTGGCGGATGAGGGCCAGCACTTTCTCTCCCCCCAGGGGCACAAGGCACGTCTCGTCGGTCAGGCCCTTCTTCTTGGTGATGACGGCGGTCGTGAAGCGGTCGCTCTTCAGGTCGTAAATCTCGACGTACGATCCGCGGCCTTCGGCGGGGCCGGAACAGTCGTACACGGGTATGAGCCAGCGGTCGGGGGGAAGTTCCAGCAGCGGCGAGCGCGTGCGGTAGTGTTTGTTCTCTCCGACCTGGCGCGGCTTCGACCACGTGCGTCCTTCGTCCTCGCTGGTCACGAAGTACGAGTACCGGTCTTCCCCTTGATTGTAAATGTCGAACACCACGACGATCCGCCCGTCGCTCAGGCTTGTGACGGCTGCGTTGCGGTCGTCGTAGTTGGGGTCGTCGAAGATCAGTTCCGGCTCGCCCCACGTCTGGCCTCCGTCCTCGGAGCGCACGAGCATCACGCGCGCAAAGTTGTCCACGTGCGCGCGCCCCTCGCGG
The DNA here is from genome assembly GCA_964409935.1 of uncultured Planctomycetota bacterium. GTDB lineage: Bacteria > Planctomycetota > Brocadiia > JAADGH01 > CAYPFP01 > CAYPFP01. The sequence goes on from CAYPFP010000101.1 coordinate 8,610, forward strand.
TACACAATGATCAGCGAGCCTTTGGCCGTCTTGCAGATGCCGGGGAACGCGACGTGGTTTATCTTGTCCTCCACGGCGACCGCGATATTGGGGCCTGGCCGGGGTTCCGCGACTTCGCACTGCTCCCATGCCCCGAGGAGTTTCCACGTCTTCTCGATCTTTTCCCTCTCCGACCGAAACCGTTCGACGTACAGACCGTTTCTCAGCGCCTTTTTCGGCTCGACCACGTTACATCCTCCAATAATGAGGATCGCCACTGCGGCAAGCGCGCCGTAACGACCAAACGCCGCAACCCGCAGACGCCTTGCTGATGTAATGCGCATCCCGCACCCGTGCACCCAGGCACATAATCAATATTGCGATATTTCCTCAAGGTTTCCGGGCTTTCCCGCGGCGTTTGCGCCCCTGATTCCCGAATTCCGGCCATAACGGGACCTTGAAACAATAGCGGTCGAATCGCAGGGCGGCCCCGCTTTTAAGCAAACAACATATCGCCAAAAATTATGTTGTCAAGCAAAATCCTGTCCTGCCCGCCGCCCGCCGTCACCGGGCAGAGAAGCGTGCGTGGGCTTCCGCCAGGATGTCCCATGTCTGGCGCGGGATGTCGGGCAGGCCGTCGGCGGCGGTGCAGAGGAGGAATTGCTTTTCTCTTGTCCCGGCCGGCAGGGCGCGGTCCATGGCGCGCATGATTTCGTCGGCCGTACGCTGAATCCACGCCGTGGGATCAAGAATTCCGTGAACGATGAGTTCGGGACCGCTTGCGGCCCAGGCGTCTTCGGGCGTCGTGTTGCCGGTCGGGGGCGGTGTGAGACAGTCAATGCCGTCGAGTCCGGTGGCGGCGATGTCGTTGAGCAGGCCCTTCACGTGTCCGCACATGTGGACCATGGCCGTCTTGCCGTTCTCATGCGCGATCCGGCAGAAGTCGGAGACGTGTCGCCGGCTCCACCGCCGGTACATCGCGGGAGACAGGAGCAGCGTGGAGGTGTTCTCCACGAGGATCAGGACCTCGGCCGGCGTCTGGGCCGCGATGCGAAACCGATCGAGGTCGCGCTGGTGCATCGCCTCGATCAAGGCCTCCATCTCGCCGCCATGATCGGCGCACAGGTACGCGAACCCGGACACCCCCGCCTCCATCTGGATGAGGCGCTGTACGGCCGACGGCCCGATATGCGGAGCGACAATGCCGTCCTCGCCCACTTGTGTCAGGAGTTCTTCGTATCGCCCCGGATTGGGCGCGTAGCGGGTCTGTTCGATCAGGCGGCGGAACGCAAGGATGTCTGTGCGGGATTTGAGTTTGTGCTCCACAATCCGGCTCCCGCGGTATACCTCGCGCAGTGTTCCGGCGGGCGTTTGCCACTGGCGGATGACAAGGTCGCCGTCCCGCTTGTCAACCCGCTCGACCGTGGTCTGTGTCTTCAGGAAGTCGCCCCACCGCCAGAGGATATCTGCGCCGATGTTTCGCGTGAATGCCATAGGCCCGGCCGCGCGTTCTTCAGGCGCATACCGGGAGATGGTCTCCGTCCAGATGATCGGCGTCCAGGGCGCGCGGTCCTTGGGCTTTCGCGTGTACGCGGCAATCAGGCGCTCGCGGCCGGTCATGTTCTCTCTCCTTTGCGCATGAGTGTATTGCGCAGCCCTTCCGGCGTCAAGGGCGGCCCCTTGAACCGCCCCGCGTTCCGGAGTATCATCCTTCCATCAAATCGGGATGGCGCATGAAGAACAACCGTCAGTGGATTCAGGATACGCTTGCGCACCCGCCTGAGGCGGGCGCGGTCCCGTACAATTTCATGTTCTCTCCGCCCGCCCGCCGACTCCTGGAGAAACACTACGGGACGGCGAACCTCGAAAACGCGCTCGGCTTTCCCATCCGCATGACCGGCACAAAGACGATCAAACCGCTCTACGCCTCCCCCGAAGAGTTCGGCGCCAATCTCAAGGACGAGTTCGGCGTCGTGTGGACGACCAGTCCGATTGACCGCGGCTCGCCCGTCGGGCCGTGTCTGGCCGCTCCGGACCTTTCGAACTACCGCTTCCCCGACCCCGCCGCCCCATACCGCTTCGAGCACATCGGCGAATGGTGCGCGCAGAACTGCGACCACTACACCATCATCTGGGTCGGCGACCTCTGGGAGCGCGCGACCTTCATGCGCGGGATGGAGGACCTGCTTCTTGATCTTTCCTCGGCCCCCCGCTTCGTCGAACAGCTTCTGCGCTCTCTGGCCGACCATATCCTCGCCACCGTGAAAATTCTCTTCGAGCGGTTCCGGTTCGACGGCGTCGCCGTCAGCGACGATTACGGCGCGCAGAGGTCGCTGCTCATCTCGCCGTCCGATTGGCGCCGTCTCATCAGGCCTCTCCTCGCCGAAATCTACGCCCTTGCGAAGAGGAACGGCCGCTCCGTCTTCCACCACAGTTGCGGGAACATCCACCCCATCATCGCCGACATGATTGACATCGGCCTGGACATCCTGCATCCTATACAGCCCGAAGCGATGAACATCCTTCAACTCAAACGCGACTTCGGCCGCGATCTGACTTTCTGCGGCGGTGTGCGCACGCAGGACCTGCTGCCGCGCGGCGCGCCGGACGAAGTCCGTGCTGAGGTTCGCCGCCTCAAACGCGAGATGGGACAGGGCGGCGGCTACATCCTCGAACCCGGCATCACCCTGCAGGCCGACGTGCCGCTGGAGAACATGCTCGCAATGGTTGACGAGGCCGGGAAAAATGTATAGGGAGGTCCCCGAATGCCACGCGTTTTCGCCGTCTTCCTGCTGCTTCAGACATTAACGGTGTCCGCCATGGAACCCCAACGCAAACCGCAGGACGAACCGCTCCTCGACTGGTCGCTTTGGCAGAAGCACCGCGCCTCGGTCGCGCATCCGGCGGCCATGATCAAGCCCGCCGATCTGGTCCGCGCCCGCGCCAACCTGGAGCGTTACGAATGGGCGCAACGATTCCGCGACGGCCTGGAGCGCGGCGTGAAGGACTGGCCCGAAAAGCTTACGCCGGAGTTCCTGGCCAGCATGATCCCCGCGACCACGCCCGGCGACACACTTTTTACGCCCTGCCCCGCCTGTCGCGACCTGGGCAAGCCCGCTCATCCGCACGGCCAGTGGAAGTGGGCGTATCTGGACCCCGAGAAGCTGACATGCGTCGTCTGCGGCACGGTATTCCCCAACGAAAAATACCCCGAAAGCATCGTTCTGCGCGCCGCCTACGGCGGCGGACAGACGTTCTCGTACTGCGGTGGCGAGCCGTTCAGGATATTCAGCTATATCGGCCGGCCGAGCTTTACGGGCGCGATACGCGCCCACAAGGTCAACTTTATGCTCGGCCTTTGCCGGCGCCTGGCGGAGGCCTTCGCGCTCACGGGCAAGACCGACTATGCCCGCGCGACCCGTTCCATCCTCCTGCGCTTCGCGGAGGCATACCCCAACTGGCTGGTTCACGTCGGTTACGGCGAATATGCCGATATGCACCCCCACATCGCCGCGCTCAACATCAACTCGCTCCCCCAGGACGAACTGTGTCCGCCGCCGGCGAATCCAGACCGCCGTCTGCACACCGGCTACTGGTCTGCGGGTCGTGCGCGCGGCGTGGGCATGGAGGCCGGCTTTGTCCGCGACGTCGTGGAGGCCTACGAGTTTACGTGCGAGGCCCGCGACGGAGACAAGCCCCTCTACGCCGAGGCCGACCGCCTCAAGATCGAAAAAGACCTCCTCCTTGAGAGCACCGTCCTTCTGGTGTCCGACAAACAGGTCAACAACAAGTCCGTCGGCAACGCGGCCGCCGTCGCCCTGGTCGGCATGTCCTTAGGCCATCCGGAGATGGTTCGCTTCGGTCTCGACGTGTTCATGAAGACCGTGGACGGCTGGTTCCTGCCCGACGGCGGCACCTCCGAGTCGTGGAGCTACGCGAACATGACGCTCGGCGGCATCGAGGCCCTCGGCCAGGCGTTTCGCGGCTACACCGACCCTCCCGGCTATCTCGACGCTGCCGGCAAGCGCATCGAGAACCTCAATCTCTACCGCGACACCGCCTACAAGAAGGTCTGGGCGGCCATGTTCAACGGCCTGCAAGGCGACCTGCTTTACCCGCCGCTTGCCGACGGCCATCGCTCCAGCGGGATGGGCAGTCAGTTCGCGGAACTCATGGCCGTCAACTATCCTGAGACGCCCCAATACCTCGCGCTTCTCAAGGCGCTGGCCGGCGACGACCTCGCCCGCGGCTATTCAAGATACGCCCTCTACTACCGCGAGCCTGACTTCGAGAAGAAACCGTCGCCTCCTCTGGCCTTCCCCGACTACGTCTTTCCCGACTTGCAGATCGGGCATCTGCGCAGCGGCCCGCACGGGCGCGACAGCCTGCTCGTCCTCAGCGCCAGCGACTGGGGCGGCCATCACCACCTCGACAGCCTCAGCCTCTACTACTGGCAGTCCAAGCGCGAACTCCTCTCTGATCTGGGCTATCTCTGGGACCACCCCATGAGTGCGATGACGCGCCGCACCTTCGCCCATAACACGGTCATGGTGGACGGCGCCGAGCAGATCACGAAGGGGCGCGGCGGCAAGTTCACGCTCTTCAACGTGTCGGCCGACAACGTGTCGGGCGGCATCAAGGTCATGGAGGCCGAGTCCCAGGCCTATTCGCAGTGTTCGCTCTACCGCCGCACCGTCGCGCAGGTCGAGCACCCTTCGGGCCGCCGGTACGTGGCGGACATCTTCCGCGTGCGAGGCGGAGGCAGGCACGAGTACGTCTTTCATGGCCCCAACAACGACGTTCATATTCAGGGGCCGGCGTTGCGGAACTGGAAGGACCAGGGACAGCAAGTGCGATTCTGCATCCGCTTTCACGTTGCGCATGCCGGCAGCGAAATATACCTCTGCGACTTGTCCATCGAAGGCCCTGACGGCCGGAACATCATGCCCAATCCCTCCGCCGCCAGCCTTGATCCGCAGACCGGCAAACCCCAGAGCTGGGGGTACTACCAGGGCGACGGCAAGGGCGACTGGGGCCGCAGCGAGCAAGGCCCCGAAGGCGGCCATTGCGTCTTCTTGAAGGCCCTGACGCCGGGCGCGCAGCTTGTGAACGTGGCCCTGATCGCCGGCGACGCCGACGGCTACACCGGCCCGCGCGCCTTCGTGGGAGAACTCGGCGCAACCTACAAGGTTCGGTTCCGAATACGCGGTAAGGCGCCGGCGCTGACCGTTAACGTCCTCTATTGGCCCGACGATCCCTCCAGCGCCGCGAACCGCAGCTATACAGAGGTAAAGGACCTTACCACCATCGCCCCCCGCGCGGAGTGGACGGCGTACGCCGGCGAATTCACCTTGCCGTCCCCTGTCCACCTGGAGAACGTGCGCAGCTCGGAGGAGGCCGTCCCCTGCGCGCTGACATGGAAGATGGACGACGAGGTGTCTTTCGCCGCCCACTGGACGGGCGTCCAGGGAGAGACCTTTCTACTCGGCGACGGCTGGGGTCAGCGCGACTATCGCAACTCCGACGTGGGCGCCACGCTTCCTTACATCATCCGCCGCCGCCCCGCTTCCGACCGCCCGACCGTCTTCGTCAGTCTCTTCGAGGGCTTCGCGCCGGGCAAGGCGATCGTCAAGGCCCTCAAACCCATTGACGTTCCCTCCGCCGAGTCCGACAACACGGTGGCCTTCGCGGTAGAGACCGACGCGGGCGCCGACTACCTTGTGTCCTGCCTCGAACCGCGTCCGGTGAAGCTTGAAACATCCGCCGGCCCGCTGGAGATGACTGGCCGCTTCGCCGTCGTCTCCGTGCGCGACGGCAAGCTCGCCGCCGCTGCGCTGATCGAGGGCACGCGCCTCTGCTGGCTCGGTCAGGACATCACGGCGCAACCGCCCGGCAAGGAATAGAAACGCCCGGAAATCCCCGAATGGAAGGATAACCCGATGAGCGACCAGGGCATAGGCACGACAACCATCGCGCAGATCGCCGTGGTGGTGCGCAACATAGAGCAAGCGGCCCGGACGTACGCCGACGTGCTCAACCTGCCGCTCCCGAAGATTGTCATCACCGACAAAGAAGAAGTGACGCATGCCAAATATCGCGGCGTGCCCACGCAGGGACGCGCAAAGCTGATCCTGGAACTGTTGGAGAGCGTGCCGGCGTAACCTGCCCCAACACCGTGCTCATCTCTCCGTTCAGGTACTTGATTATTGGACGTTGCGCATTGAATATTGTATATCATGCCGCCTGTTCTCAGCGTCCTCTGTAGTTTGTTCCTTGCCGGGAAATGCCCATGTTCAGAAAGGCCGCCATCATGACCGCCCTTCTCGCCGCGTTTGGTCTTGCCGCCGCGAATGCTCAGAGCATCCCCCGTCCCGAACACCCCCGCCCCGACTTCCAGCGCGACCTCTGGCTCAACCTCAACGGTGCCTGGGAGTTCGATATAGACAAAGACGCCTCCCTCAAACCCGCCGACGTCAAGCCCGACATGCCCCTGACCCGCGCCATCACCGTCCCTTTCTGCCCTGAGAGCGCCCTCTCCGGCATCGCCGAGACGGACTTCATGAAGCACGTCATGTACCGCAAGAAGTTCACGCTCCCGGACGCCTTCAAGGGCCGCCGCATCCTCCTCAACTTCGGCGCCGTGGATTGGGACGCCGCCGTCTTCGTCAACGGCCGGCCCGTCGGCGCCCACAAGGGCGGCTACACCCCCTTCCAGTTCGACATCACCGACGCTCTCAGGGACGGCGAGAATGAAATATTCCTCTCCGTCTACGACGACACCGCCTCCGGTCTCCAGGCCACCGGCAAGCAGTCGCAAAAGCGCGAGAGTTACGGCTGCGTCTACACCCGCACCACCGGCATCTGGCAGACCGTCTGGCTGGAGGCCGCCGGCCAGACCTGGCTCCGCGAGTTCGCCCTCACCCCCGACCTCGACGGCGGGCGTCTCTTCTTCCATGCCTGGGTGGCCGGCCCGTGCAAGGGCGTCTCGGTCCGCCTCGAAGCCTTCGCCGACGGCAAGCTCGTCGCCCGCGAGGAAGTCCCCGCCGCCTGGCGCTCCACGCTCGGCTGCCTGTCTATCCCCAATCCCCGCAAGTGGGAAATCGGCGCGCCGTTCCTCTACGACCTGACGATTACGCTCCTCCGCGACGGAAAGCCCCTCGACACCGTCAAGTCCTACTTCGGCATGCGCAAGGTCTCCATCGAGGGCAACCGCTTCCTCATCAACGACCGCCCCGTCTTCCAGCGCATGGTCCTCGACCAGGGCTTCTACCCCGACGGCATCTACACCGCCCCCTCCGACGACGCCCTCCGCCGCGACATCGAGCTTGCCCTGGCCGCCGGCTTCAACGGCGCCCGCCTCCACCAAAAGGTCTTCGAGCCGCGCCTGCTCTACTGGGCCGACAAGCTCGGCTACCTCATCTGGGGCGAGTACCCCAACTGGGGCGTCAACCTTTCCAGGCCCGAAGCCCTCGCGCAAGTCCTCCTGGAGTGGCAGGAATGCCTTCGCCGCGACCGCAACCACCCTTCCATCATCGGCTGGTGTCCCCTCAACGAAACCGGCGGCTCCGACGACGTCGCCCGCGCCCAGCGGCTCCTGGCGGTTACCCAGATGATTGACCCCACCCGCCCCTTCCTCGACACCAGCGGTTATCACCATCTCTACGCGGACACCGACGTCTTCGACTCCCACAACTACAACCAGAACCCCGACACCTTCAAGGCCCAGTTCGCCGTCTTCGCCCTCACCGGCGCACAGCCCTTCCAGAACTTCCGGGGCAAGGAAAACGAATACGCCGGCCAGCCCTACTTCGTCAGCGAATACGGCGGCGCCAAGCTCAAACTCGCCGGCGAGCAGGAGGACAGGAAGAAGGCGTGGGGCTACGGCGACTCCGCCCAGGACGTGGACGCCTTTATGAAGCGTTACAAGGGTCTCACCGACGTCCTGCTCGACAACCCCAACTGCTTCGGTTTCTGCTACACCCAACTCACCGACATCGAGCAGGAGCAGAACGGCGTGTATTTTTACGACCGTTCCCCGAAGTACGACCCCGCGCGGCTGAAGGAAATCAACGCCCGACCCGCCGCCTACGAGACCCAGCCCCCGCGCATCGGCCGCATCGAGACGCAGGAGATTCTTCCCAGCTCCAAGACCGCCCCGCAGACCTGGCGCTACACCTTCGAGAAGCCCGCCCGTCAGGGCGGCCCTGAGCCTGGTCGAAGGGCCTACGGCGATTGGTTCGCGCCCGACTTCGACGACAGCGCCTGGAAGCAAGGCCCCGGCGGCTTCGGCACCGAAAAGACCCCCGGCGCCGTGGTCCGCACCGTGTGGAACACCGCCGACATCTGGCTCCGCCGCACCTTCGAGCTTCAGAACCTTGATGCCGACAACCTCTATCTCTGCATCCACCACGACGAAGACGCCGAGATCTACGTCAACGGAACCCTCATCGCCACCTTCGCCCAATACACCACCGACTACATCCTCAGCGACGTCACCCAAAAGCTCCGCCCCGCCCTCAAGCCCGGCGCGAACACCCTCGCCGTCCACTGCCGCCAGACCGTCGGCGGGCAGTACATTGATGTCGGCGTTCAGGCGGTGAAAATCATCCCCAAGCAGGAGTAGAGGCTGGAGGGCAGCGGGCACGGAATGGCGCCTCGTTATAGACGATGGGGAGAATGGGTTCGTTTTGGAAAGAGGCTTTCGAGGACTAAGCGCGGAAAGGTTATTAATAGACCACTTGGCTGTATTGTCATAAGACGTTCATGGCACATATAATATGTGTTCTCGACGGCTTTGCAACGGGCTTGGCGCATTGATCATTCGTAACCACTTCGCTTATTGGACGTTACGACATATATTCTGTAATACAGAAGATTATTCTTGACTATATGCGATATTATGCATATGCTTTTCTATTGGATGGAAACTATCCACCAGAAAGGCAGTTGGCATGACACTAGGGGAGAGGCTGAGATATGCCCGGGAAAAGGCGAATCTGACGGGTGTGCAGGTCAGCCAGAAGACCGGGATTGGAGAATCTTCACTGTCGGAGTTTGAGCACGACAAGCGCGAGCCTAAGCTGAACCAGCTCCAGACTCTAGCGAAATTGTATTGGCGCTCACTCGCATTTTTCTTCAGTGAGGAATCCATACCGCAGGAGGTCGTTCTCTGGCGCCAGCGACCAACAGATGCTCCTGAGGACATGGAGAACGCCTTTCTCCGGTGGTGCGAACAATACCACAACCTGGAGATTTGGTGTAACGAGAAGCCGTCGGGACGCATGCCGGATTTCAAGGCGGATGGGGAGTCTTACGATTATGCCCAGGCAGAAAGACTGGCGGCGGACGTTCGGGCCGTGTTACGTTTGGGCGACAGACCCGGCCATGAGCTGCTTCGAGTCCTGGAGGAAGTCTGCGGCGTGAAAGTCTTTCATAAGGAATTCGAGCCGAGCGGCCCGGCTGCATCCACCAGAAGCACCACTTTCGGCCCTGCGATATTGCTGAACTCCGGCAACGTCCGATGGAGGCGGAACCATGACTTGGCTCACGAGCTCTTTCACCTGCTCACTTGGAGTGTCTTCCGGTCCGGAACAAAGGCCGTGAGCGCCATCGCAACCGAGAGAGAAGAGAAGTGGGCTACGTGTTTCGCGAGCAATCTGCTGATGCCTCCAGAAGAAACAAGGAGGGCCGTAGACCTTCGGAGCAGGGATGGCAAAATCTCGATGGAATCGCTTTTCGACATTGCGCGCCAGTTTGATGTCTCCGTCGAATCCCTCTTGTGGAGAATTCACATTCTATACGGCCTGGGACGGGACAAGAAGGAGGCCACCCAGAGCGAGATCAAGAGAGCAGACGAGCTCGCATCGGTCCTGGAAAAGCGAGAGAATACCATGCCTCCGAAATGGCCAGACCGCTATCGCGCCCTTGCCGTGAAGGCATTGCGCCGGGGCGAGATATCCATAGGCCGATTCGCCGAGTACCTGCAGATAGGAAGGCAAGAGGCCATGAAATACATCGAGCAGGAGAAACCTGAGAGTGAAGAAATTCAGATTGCTCCTGCTTGATGCCAATGTCGTTATTCATCTGTTTGAACTGGGCATTTGGGAGGATGTGATCCAAAGGTGTGATGTCCACTTGGCCGGCACCGTTATAGGGGAGGCCAGCGACTACATTGACGCGGAAGGCGACCGCCAGGAGATTGATCTGGAGCCTTATGTGGCAGGGAAGAAAATAACCCGATTCGACCTGGAAACCGGGCAGATGGACCGCTTCAAGGAGAACTTCGGCATCACCTATCTTGAGCAAATGGACCCTGGCGAGACGGAGTCGCTGGCGTACCTGTTGGGCGCAGGCCCGGAATGCAAAATATGCTCGGCTGACAAGATCGTCTTTCGCGTTCTGGGTGCGTTGCGCCGGAGCGATCAGGCGCTCTCCCTCGAAGAAATCCTCCAGGAGATCGGCCTCGGGCGGCGGCTGCCTCGGCAGTTCACGCGGGCGTATCGGGACGAATGGGTTAGGAAGGGCTTTCAAGAGGGTATACGGGGAATAGGATTGAGGGAGTGAGAAGGCCAAAGGCAGGGGCTACCGAACCCGCATCAACGCCGTGCTGCGGCTGTAAATGGCGGCGCAGAATGCAGCGTCAAGATGAGTGATATATCCCCGGAACAACCGGAGTAATCAAAATGGGCTTTGGAGGTCGG
>CAYPFP010000102.1:0-1110 GCA_964409935.1 uncultured Planctomycetota bacterium
CTAGAATGTCCGGCATGGCGCAGAAAATCCACGAACAGGCCGACGTCATTGTCTTGGGCGGCGGGGCGGCAGGGCTGATGTGCGCCGCCGAGGCCGGCAGGCGCGGCCGCCGCGTGCTCGTCGTCGAGCACGGGCCGGCCCCGGGCCGCAAGCTCCTCGTCTCGGGGGGTGGTCGGTGCAACTTCACCAACCTCGGCGCGTCGGCCGAGAACTACCTCTCCGAGAATCCGGACTTCTGCAGGTCGTCCCTTGCGCGTTTCGGACCGGCGGATTTCGTCGCCCTGCTCGAAAGACACGGCGTGCCGTGGGCCGAGGAGGAGCGCGGCCAGTTGTTCTGCGCCGGAAGCTCGCGCCGGATTCTGAACATGCTCGTCCGGGAATGTTCAGACGCGGGCGTGCGAATCCTGCTGGACTGTCGGGTGCATCATGTGGACGAGGCCTTTCGCGTCGGAACGAGTCGCGGCGAACTCCGGTCGAGGTCGCTCGTGGTGGCGACCGGCGGGCTTTCGTATCCGAACCTCGGAGCGACGGATCTCGGCTTCCGCCTCGCAAGGCAGTTCGGTCTGACCGTCGTGCCGCCCCGGCCCGCGCTGGTCCCCCTGACCTTCGACCGGCATTCCCTGCATTGGGGCGAACTGGCGGGCCTTTCCGTGGACGCCGTCGTCGAGTGCAACGGACGCCGGTTTCGCGGGAGCGTTCTGTTCACCCATCGCGGCCTCAGCGGACCGGCGGCGCTTCAGGCCTCGTCGTACTGGCGCGCGGGCGACCCGATCTCGCTCGCCCTCAGCCCTGAGACGGACTTCGGCCGCGTCTTTGGCGAGCGCCGCGCGCAGCGCGTGGAACTGAGATCGGCCCTTGCCCGCCATCTGCCCAAACGTCTTGCAGACAAGTGGTGCGAACACCGCGCTCTCACCAGACCCATGAACCAGTATTCCGCCAAAGAACTGGACCGCATCGCGACCGAGCTTCAGCGCTGGACCCTCGTGCCCGCCGGCACGGAGGGCTACGCAAAGGCCGAGGTCACAGCCGGCGGCGTTGACACGCGCGAGCTGTCCTCCAAGACGATGGAATCCCGGCGACGGCCCGGTCTTTACTTCGTCGGCGAAGTGG
>CAYPFP010000102.1:1210-7314 GCA_964409935.1 uncultured Planctomycetota bacterium
TGGCGGAAGGCGAACAGAAGGGTCCGCGCGGGCCGGAAGGCAAGCGCGGCGCAGGAGGAGAAGGCGGACAGAAAGGCCCCCGCGGTCCGGAAGGCAAGCGCGGCGGAGGGCTGGAGGCCGTTCTGAACCAGCTCAACCTCGTTGAGAAGCAGCAGGCGGAGATAAAGAAGCTGCGCGAGGAGATGCATGCCGAGAGGCAGAAGGCCCAGGGCAACCCGGAGGCCATGAGGCCGATCATGCAGGAGTTCGTGACCAAGGTGCAGGCGGTCCTGACGCCGGAGCAGAAGCAGAAATTCCAGCAGCTCATGTCTCAGCAGAAAGGCCCGGGCGGTCCGGGCGGCCCCGGCGGTCCGGGCGGCCAGGGCAAGCAGGGCGGCAGAGGCCAGAAGCCTCCGGAATAAGCGCGAACGCGTTTCAGGCGGATGAGCAGGGGCGAAGCGCTTTCGCAGGCGCTTCGCCCCGCTCTGTTTAACGCCCGTTGACTTTGCGCCGTGTTCGCCCTAAGATGAGCCGTGCGTTTCACGGAATTCTGCCGAGGGAGAAGCCATGAATCTTGCGATCCGCGAATGGATGATGTACGGGAAGACGCTGGAAGAGAAGTTCGCGAACGCGCGCAAGGACGGATTTTGCGCCGTCGAGTTGACCGGCCCCAACCAGCGGGCGCGGATGCCGGAGGTGAAGAAGGCCATGGCCGCGACCGGCATGAAGATCAGCATGTGCGGGGGCGGCGCCGTCTTCACGGCGGCGAAAGAAAAGCTGAGCAGCGTCGTCGCCGCGATGACGGAGGCGGTGGAGGCGGCGGGCGAACTGGGGGCGGTGGGCATCCTCGTGACGCCCTCGTTTGCGTTCATGCCGAAGGAGCCGCTCGTGCCGGACCTGTCGCCGCTGTGTTCGCCCCGGCAACTGATGTACGACGCCAACGTCAAGGTCGCCGAGATTTTGGCAAAGGCGGCGGAGAAGGCGGGCGTGCTCGTCATCCTCGAACCCCTCAACCGCTACGAGACGCCGGTGCTGAACACGCTTGAGCAGGGCATGGAGATGGCGGCGAAGGTCGGGCATCCGAACGTGAAGCTCATGGCGGACTTTTTCCACATGCACATCGAGGAGACCGATGTCGCGGCGGCCATCGGGAAGGCGGGCAAACACCTGGCCAACGTCCACCTGGCCGACTCCAACCGCTGTCTGCCCGGCACGGGCCACACCGACTTCGCGCCCGGCTTTGCGGCGTTGAAGAAGGCGAAGTACAAGTACTATCTGGGCATGGAATGCAGCGCCGGCCCCAATCCGGCCGAGGGCATCCCCAAGTCCGTCCGGTTCCTCCGGGACGTTTGGGAGCGGGCCTAGAAGAAGCGGCGGCGAACGGAATCGCGGAGACATGAAGGACGCTCTCGGTATCAGACAACCTCGCGCCATCCTCCTGGACTTCTACGGGACCGTGGTCGCGGAGGACGACGAGCCTTTGCAGCGCGTCGTCGAGCAGGTGGCCGCCGCCTCGCGGGGGAAAGTCGCGGCGCGGGAGGTCGCGGACTATTACACGCGGGTCTACGACGGCCTGTGCAACGAGAGTTGGGGGCCGCGTTACCGGCTGCAAAAGGACATCGAGAAAACGGCCATGGCGCGCCTGGTCGCGCATTTCGAGGCGGACCTGGACGCTCTTGCGATGGCGCAGACGATCATAGAGTACTGGCGCCGCCCGCTCCTTTTTCCCGAGACGCGCGAAACGCTGGCGCGATGCCCCGTACCCGTGTGCCTCGTGTCGAACATTGACAACGCCGAACTGTTCGCGGCCATGGAGTATCACGGGCTTTCTTTCTGTGCGACGGTCACCAGCGAGGACTGCCGGGGGTACAAGCCGAGGCCGGAATTGTTCAGGCGGGCGCTGGCGCTGCTGGGCCTGGCGGAGGGCGAAGTACTGCACGTCGGCGACTCGATCGTCAACGACGTTCGCGGCGCACAGGCGCTGGGGATTCCGGTGCTTTGGGTCAACAGAAACGGGAGGGCTTTCCCGCCCGGCGGCAAGCCGCCCAATCTAGAATCGCCGGACCTGACCGGAATAGCGAAGGTGTTTGAAGACCGTTGAGGGCGTTCCGCTCAGGAATTGTTGTGGACGATGACGCTCGCGAACGCCGACGGCGAGGGCAGGACGGCGCCGCCGGTCGTGTTGCCGCCGATCTCTATGGTCCCGTTGCCGGCGCCGGAGCCGGTCTGGATGACGCCGGTGAGGCTGCCGTTGCTGCCGGGGACCAGCATACCGACGCGTATGTCGCCGAACAGGTGCGCGACCAGCCGTCCGCTCAGCGTCCCGCCGATCTCCAGCTTCGCGGTCCCGATGTGGTCGCCCACAATCTGTATCTGGCCGCCCAGGTTCCCCGCCACCTTGATGGCCTCCCCATGCGCGGCGGCGCTGGTCAGGACATTGCGGCCCACCCGGATGGACGGATTGAGGACGTTCGTTGCACCGGCGCCGAACATGACCGACACGCCGTAGTCGTAGAAGTTGGCCGCGGCGAGGTCGAGGTTGCCGTCGCCGTCGAAGTCGGCGGCCGCGACCGACAACGGCGTATTGCCGGCGTACCAGCTCAAAGGCGCCATGAGCCGCCCGTTGCCGTTGCCGAGCAGGACGGAGATGGTGGGGTGGTTCCCGTTGGCCGTGATGACGTCCAGCTTGCCGTCGCCGTTCATGTCGGCCACGGCGAGCGATTCGGGGTACAGCCCGCCGACGGGGAAAGTGAGGGCGGCGGCGAAGGTGGCGTCGCCGTTGCCGAGGAAGACAGCCACGCCGGAAGTGGACTTGGTCGAGACGACCAGGTCGGGCCGGCCGTCGCCGTTCATGTCGGCGACCACGAGACGATGCGGGGCGGCGGGGGTGGTGTAGGAGACAAAGAACTCGAAGCCGCCCAGGCCGTTGCCGCGCAGGACCGAGATGGTGTTGGAGGCTTCGTTAGTGACCGCGATGTCGGCAAAACCGTCGTTGTTGAAATCGGCGATCACGGCCGCCGAGGGATAGGCGCCCGCCGTGTCGAAGAAGAGGAGGGGAGGCTCAAAGGTGCCGTCGCCGCGCCCCAGCAGGACGGTCACCCAGCGGTTGCCGGGGATACCGAGGACGACGGCGTCGGTGTTGGGGATGACCAGGTCGGGGATGCCGTCGCGGTTGACGTCGCCCAGGGCGAGGTCCTCGCCCTGCCCGCCCACGGCCTCGCCGCGGCCCGGCCACTCGAAGACGCCCGACCCGTTGTTGCGGAAGACCTCGTACCTGTAATCCTCGCGGACGACCAGGTCGTTGTCGCCGTCGCGGTCCACGTCGCCGATGACGACGCTCGTGGGGGCGGCGGAGGTGGTGTAATTGCGGGCGGAGTAGGTGTTGTTGCTCCCGCTGAGGAAGACGGTGAAGTTCCTGGACAGGAAGTTCGCCGCGACCATGTCGGGCACACCGTCGCCGTTCAGGTCGGCGACGGCGACCTTCATGGGGCCTGCGCCTGCGGCCATTCCGGACATGAGCGTGAACGTCCCGTCGCCGTTGCCGAAGAGGACGTTGACGAGGCCGGAGTAGGGGTCGGCGGCGACGAGGTCGGGGTTGCCGTCGCGGTTGGCGTCGGCGACGGCGAGGGCGGAGATTCGCGAGGCCGCCCGATAGCCGGTTTGCGACATGAAGGTCCCATCGCCGTTGCCCAGGAACACCTCCGCGTAGCCGTAGGTGCCGCTGGAGATAATGAGGTCGCCCAGACCGTCGCCGTTAATGTCCAGCGCCAACGCCGTGCCGGGTTCGGCCATCGTGCGGAAGTTGGCCGCCGGCCGGAACGTCCCGTTCCCGTTGCCGAAGAGCACCGACATTGTATGGGCGTTGCGATTGGTGACGATGATGTCCGGCGTGCCGTCATTGTTGAGATCGCCCACGGCCAGGGAGTTCGGGCCGGCGCCGGTCACGTAGGTTCCGGACGTCGCGAATGTGCCGTCGCCGTTCCCGAAGAGGATGGAGACATTGCCGGAGCCAAAGTTGGCGACGGCCAGGTCAGCGAAAGCGTCGCCGTTGAAGTCGGCGGACGCGAGGGCGCGGGGGAGGCTGCCCGCCGCGATGTTCCACGGCGCGCCGAAGGAACCGTTCCCGTTGCCGAGAAGAATGGAGACGTTATTGGAGCCTTCGTTCACGACGGCCAGATCCAGATGCTCGTCGGCGTTGAAGCGTCCGACCACAACGGCGCCGGAGGACAAGCCCGCGGCGTAGTGGACGGGCGCAGCAAAGGTCTCGTCGCCGTTGCCCATCAGGATGCTGACGCCGCCGGAATGCGCGCCGTTGGCCATGATCAGGTCGAGCTTCGAGTCGTTGTTCAGGTCGTAGGCCGCGACGAAGGACGGCTTGATGCCCACGCCGACCGTTGCGCCGGCCTGGAACCGTCCGGAGCCAAGACCCCGAAGGACCTGGTAGTAGCCCAGGTCCTTCGAGACCGTCACGACGTCGGCGCGCTCGTCGCCGTTGAGGTCGCCGAGGGCCATGCCGGTGGGATTGCCCGCCGTCGAGGGCAGAGGAGCAAGCAGGCCCCAGCCCCCTGAGCGGCGACTCTGGACGCTGCCCAGGACCTCGACGCTGCCGACGCTGGTGATATCCCGACCGATGTCAATGAAGCCCGTGCTCTTGATGTCGCCGGCAATGACAATATCGCCGCCCAGGTCGTACGCGGCGCGGATCAGGCCGGCCAGGCTGCCCTGGGCAATGAAGATGTCGCCCAGCAGCGAGTGCGCGGAGAGGATTTTGCCCGTTTGAGCAATGCCGCCGGCGCCGTTGATCCGGATGGGGGCGGCGATGCTCCCCGCCACCGTGCCGATGACGCCGCTGAGGTCCTGGCCCACGACGATGTCGCCGCCGGTGATGGCGTTTTGCGCCCATATCCGACCGCGCAGGTTCCCGCCGATGGCGACGCCCGCGCTGAGATTGTTCGTCGCCAGGATCGCGCCCATCAGGTCGCCGGAGATGTAGATCGTCCCGCCAATGTTCGTTGCCGAAAGGCTGCCGGCCATGTTGCCGCTGGCGACCCGCAGGACGCCGTTGGCGTTGCCCGCCACGGAAATAGCGCCCGTGATCCCCGCAGCGGCGTGGATACCGCCGTCCACGTTGCCGCTGAAGGTCATGGCGCGGATCGCGCCGTTTGCGCCGCCGGCCGTCGTCGAGATGACCTCGGAGGCCGGCAGCGAGGCCGCCGACAAAGAGTCAATGGAACCCTGGACGTCGAGAGAACCGAAGACCTGGCCGGCGGCGTTGACCTGGCCCGCCGGCGTCCAGCCGTTGCCGGCGCCGTCGGCGCGTATCGTGAGCGAGGAATCGGCGCTGGAGTTGTAGTAGCGCATCCGCTGGATGTTGCCGCGAGTACCCTCGCCGACGACGGTGATGTCCACGCGGCTTCCGGCCGCGCCGCCGTAGGTCGCGCCGACGAGGTCGCCGTCGAGGTCCGTGAAGGACGCCGTGGTGTTGTCCGGATCGAGGACGTAATGCCAGACCTGGCCCTGCGTGAAGGTCGCAAAG
This sequence comes from uncultured Planctomycetota bacterium, assembly GCA_964409935.1. Classification (GTDB taxonomy): domain Bacteria; phylum Planctomycetota; class Brocadiia; order JAADGH01; family CAYPFP01; genus CAYPFP01. The sequence continues at coordinate 6,726 of CAYPFP010000102.1, forward strand.
GCGTCCCTGGGCGCGACCGAGCCGGTGGAGCGCGACAGGAAGGTGAGGGTGTTCCCGTTGCCGGCCAGCGAGGCCTTGAAGGCGCCGGCCCAGTCGTCCTCGATAAGAACATCGCCAAACTGCCTTGCCGACACCGTACCTCTTACGGCATTGACGAAATGCAGCATGTTGATACCGGGGCTGGAGGCGGTCTGCGCGCCCTTGATGGCGATGGTTCCGTCCATGCTGCCGCCGACGAGGATCGAGTCCCCGTCGGTGCCGTTGACGCTTCCGCCCACGGTGATCGAGCCGCCGGTCGAGACGCCGCCCGCGACGCGGATCACGCCGCTCATGTCCTTGCCGACGGACAACACACCTTTGGCGAAGATGCCGTTGTCGCCGAGGATCGAGACGGCGCCGCCGTTGAGGACGGCGCCCCCGATGGCGATCTTTCCTTCGAGTTGGTATTCGATATCCAGGACGCCGGCAAAGTTCTTCGAGACCGCGATGCTGCCGTTGGAAGCCACTCCGCCGTCAATGTGAATCCTGCCGGAGGCCGCGACGCCCCCGACCGAAAGCTTACCGTAAAGATCGCCCGCCGTCAGGCCGT